>CAZAFC010000001.1:0-241123 GCA_964484675.1 uncultured Candidatus Saccharibacteria bacterium
CCCTGGACCTCTTCCATGCCATGGAAGCGCTCTAGCCAACTGAGCTACAGCCCCGGAATGTCTGTATTTTAACAGATAGGCTGGAAGTTGAAAAGCGGTTGCGGCCATTATTGTAGGTACTGCGGCGGGCCGCAACCTCAAACAAAACTAAAAATCGCTCTTACGCGCTAGAACAGCTACTCGCCAGCATACGCCAGCTCACGGGCAGCTTGCAGGCCACCGCGTAAACTCAAATCTTGTGGGCCAAGCACGATATGTCCAAGCTTGTATGCATGATCGGGGTGCAGCGCAGATACGCGCTGTTGGAATAGACTGTCGGGGCCAATCCAAGGCTCAAGCCCCTTCATACCGCCACCTGTCAGAACAACAGCTTGCGCTTCACAAGCAGCAGCATAATCGCGCACAGCCGTTCCCAGCACACTGGCGCGCAGCTTCATAATGCTCCTTGCGGACCCGCCATACATATCGGTACTCGAGATTGCATGCCGCGCGATAGAACGACCAACGGTGTCGAAGTTACCATCATGCTCTTCGCGCAATTTGGCAGCGTAGTCGGCGTCGATAACATCAGCAACTTGCAGAATATTGCCCCCAGACACCACCTGTTCAACGCTGACCAAGCCGCTGTGGCCGTCTGCTTTTTGGGCAGCACTCATAGCATGGAGAACTTTTTCTTCTAAGTGGCTTCCTGGCTGGTATCCTTGATGACCATTATGCAATGAAGTAATCTGCACACTGCCGTCGGGCTGTGGATTAAACAAACTACCGCCAACCCCACTACTGGCGGTCACGACAACCGTGCGGGTATGTTTAAAGCCCTCTTTTATCTCACGCCGAGGAGCCTTCAAGATGTAGGCAACCTCGTCCGCGGTGACTGTTTTCAGGCCATGAGCCATTGCCATAACGTCATTCATCGCCTCAGCAGGACAATCGAGCACACCAGCCGTAATCCGCGGATCAATACGCTGCTTTGTCTTGTGCGACTTGAACACGCCCAGCCTAAACTCGCGGTCCTCCGGCCCGTCAACCGCCAGAACGGCACCTCCATAGCGAAAATCACCCTCATCGGCCATCCGCCGAAAATTCTCATCCACCAATTCCTGCAAATGTCCATCACCCTCGATCTGCTCAAGTGGAATCGTAAACGAATCACAGTTCGCGAGGTCGACCCGCAACGGATCCACCGCATATCCTCGAACACCCGTACCACCAAAATCCCCAAAGGCAAGCTTAACTGCAGTCTCAGACATCACTACATACCCCTTACGTTAAGTTATGTATTATGTGTGTTGATCGCGCAAAACACAAGCTGTATTATGCAATACATACATCGCAACGTTCCATCAATGAGAATCAAAAAAATGAAAGCGATCATTTCGCGCTATTTGTTGTCATTATTATGCTGCCGAACCGCAAAATCACGAGGCTGTGTAACTTTTTGGCGCTACAATACATATAAAGAGTATGGAAAGCACCGAAGCCGAGCTGATTGCTCAGATTTTGGACGGCGACCGCGAGGCATTTCGCCCGCTCGTCGACCGCCACAAAGACGCGCTGTATCGTCACTGCTTTTACATAATCCACGATGAAGATGTGGCCGAGGACATGGCGCAGGACGCGTTCATTCGCGCGTTCGACCAGCTCGAGAAGTTCAATGCCCAGAAAGCGAGCTTCAAAACCTGGCTGTTCGTGATCGGCACGCGGCTGTGCCTAGCCGAATTGCGCCGCACGCACCCGCTGCCATTGCTCGAAGAAGATTACGCGCTCAGCACGTACGATTCGCCCGAGCAAAAAGCCCAGGCGCGCGAAATTCACGCCGCTGTGCTCCAGCTCAACCCGCGCTATCGCACCGTCGTCACGCTGCACTACTGGCACGGCTACAGCTACCAGCAAATCGCCGATGCCATGGACGCACCCATCGGCTCGGTCCGCGGCTGGCTTCATCGCGCCAAACAACAACTTAAGGAGGCTTTGCTATGAGCAAGGAATTTCCGTTCGATGCTTCGGGTGGCGAGCATTTTGCGCGCGTTGGCCGCGAGCCGCGTCGGCCTTTGCGGACTGATTTTGCAGACCGTGTAATGCATGGCATCGCGGCGGCGCACGCGCATCGTCCTGCGACCGCAAGTATCGCAAATCCCAAAAAGCGCGCGAGCGATTTCCGGCGACTTAGGCAAAGCATTTCATTCAGAAAGGCCCAAACTATGTCTTCACTTCCGCTCAAGCGCGTTGGCTTTGCGGCCGGGCTCGCCTCGCTGGTCATCGGCGGCACCAGCTTCGCGGCTATCGCCTGGCTCAAGCCAGACGTGCATCTCGACACAGCCCAAGGCATCACCACGCTCGCCAATGGCGACAAACGCTTTTGGATCGACTTCGGCGCCTGTCCTGGTCAAGAACAACATGGCTCTTCAAAAGCCTACTACGAAATGAAAGCCACGAGCCACACAAGCATCGACGAGCTCACCGAAGGCCTCACCGCCAGCTGCGAGTCCGACATGCTTCAGCAGCTCTTCCCGAGCGCGCTGCCTACAGCCGCCAAAGGCGCGCCGTCGACTTTCAAGCCGTACCAGGACCAATATTTCTTCCCGTACGCACAGATTGAAAGCGTCCAAGCCAATAGCGTTACAATCACAACCGGGCTCAACGGCACCGCCTACCATCATGTCCAGGTGCCGGTCGACAGCAACGCCATGTTCTTTGAGAAAGCTCAAAAGATCGGCCTCAAAGATCTGCGTCCGGGCGCCTGGCTGACGATGGTCATCCACACCCACAGCCTCAGCCAAGAGTACTCCACCGAGACGTTGCCGCCCGACCAGCTCGCCAAGCTGAGCCAAAACGGCTTGCCGCTTGGTGCAACCGTGCAAGGCGCCGTGCAGCATGTGTACAACCCGCTCGACGCTCTGAAAATCGAAACCACCGAAGGCGCCGATTGGACGCGGCTCCAGCCAGACTCCCACGCGCCCGATGGCTGGAAGCAGGTGGTGCCGCTGGGCAGTCGCAGCGCCGCAAATTAGGCAACAAGCTATTACTGTTTGCGCACAAAAGCGCCTGGCCAGGACGGCCGAACAGTTGCCCCCCAATGTTACGCCATGCTACGCTCGCCAAATCCATTTCCCTCTCACTAAAAATCGCCGCGGCAGTGCGTTGCCGTTTGGCGATTTTTGTTTCGTGCGCGCCCACCCTAGGCGACAGTTGTGTTTGTTTTCCGCCGCCCGTTTAGGCGCACGACTTACCCTAATCATAAGCTTTTTTGCTTATGTGTCAAGCGGCACGGCAACCGCATTCTCCCAATATTTCATGTGCCAGATCTAGCATAATCTCTATTAGATGATATAATATGATTGTCGTATCGTTCGACGCACTTTGAGAAGAAGCGAGTCGTTTGGCTTGCAACAGATGGCCACGCGCTTGATAGTGCGCCCAAAAAGCCCTTGGAGGCATGATGAAAGTCCCAAGCAGCATTAAGTCATACGCGGCTAAGGCTGGCAACGCACAGCGTGACCCCTTTGCCCGGAGGCGCGCGCCTTTCCGCGGGCTCGAGCAGCCACGACCGCGCACGGCTACGCCGAGATCGATGCCCCTGTCGCCGGATACGCTGCCCAGGCACCGGAGCGTCGTGCGCAGCTGGCACTGGACGCGGAAGCACACGCCATTGATCATCAGCGTGGCCTACGTCGGTCTGATCATCGTCTTTTGGAGACGATTCCTCGATGGTCTCGCCGTCACCGAAGGCTACATGCCGCCGCGATCGGCCATGCCTATCTGGCCGGCAGCCGCGTCGACCACGTCGCTGATCACCAGCTTGCTGTTCTGGGTATTCGGCGTCGGCTTCACCGCGCTTGCCCTCTATCTGCTCGCGACGCCAAACCAGCAGCGACTGCCGGCCAAAGCGCTCATTGCGCCACTGGCGTTGGGCGGACTGCTCGGCATGTGCGTGGGTGGGATACTCCTGCAAATGCTACTCGGCTATCGGTAGCCCATGCGCGCCGCCGCGATCGAGCCCATTTCTTGGGATCCATCGCGGCGGCGCCAGCAACACTTTTTGTGGCGTCGATAGCCCGTTCCACTGCGCTCGCTTCTTCTCTTTTATCACTTGCATAATACGAAAAACGTCTACTCGCAGCCTTGATATGGCCATGTACGCTACATCAATCTGTCGAGTCGAGATACGCCCGCAGTTTGGCGATCGCCTGCGCGCGGTGGCTCACCGGCTGAAGCTCGTCGTCGGTCATTTCGGCGTATGCTTTGGCATGGCCTTCAGGTATAAAAATGCTGTTCCAGCTCAGGCCGCCGTGCCAGCCGCTGTCGCCGCTTTCGCGCGGCTCGGGCGCGATGTGGCCGCGAACACTGCCCTCAAATGTCCGCAATTGCTCGCCGTCGAACAGGCCGTACACAATCGAAGCGGTTGCTCGCCGATTGTCGAAGCCGCCCAGCATCTTGAGCATGCCATCGTTGCCGACCTCTTCAAGAAACCATTTCACGAGCGTGCCGGGCAATCGCCCAAACGCCTCAAACGTCAGCGCCACATCCTCCACGAGCACCGACTTGCCGATCAACTCATAAGCCCGTCGGGCTTTTTCGGCCACAACTTCATGCGAATCGAGCGACTGAATTTCGGGCAGATCGACCTTCTGGTGAGCAATAGGCAGCCCGAGCCACTTGGCCAAATAGTCGGCCTTCGCCTGATTGCCGGTGATAAAAACAACATCAATCACGGTAATTCCTCCTGCCTAAAGCGCAGCGCCATTGCCGCGCGAGCTTTCGATTTTCAAGCGCAGTGCTCATGCTGCGCCTTCGAGCATATTCAGTAAATCCTGTTCACTGATTTGTTTGGTGCCAAGCGCCTCGGCTTTTTTGAGCTTGGCCGCGCCGACGTTCGCGCCAACCACCAGGTACGTCGTGTCCTTGCCGATCGAACTTTGAAAGGTGCCGCCAAGGGCACGAATCTTTTCGGCCGCGATGTCACGCCCCATATGCTCAAGCGTGCCAGTCACCACGAACCTTTTGTCATGCAGCGGGCCGCGTGCTCTCGAGACGAACTTCGGCCGGACGCCCAGCGCGGCAAACTTTTCAAGCAGCGCATGATTGTCGGGATCAGCGAACCACGCCAGCAGCGACTCCGCCACCACATCACCGATGCCATCAATTTCGAGCAACTCATCGAGTGTCGCCTCAGCCAGTTTCTCGAGTGAGCCGAAGTGCTCCGCCAAGTCGATACCTGTCTGAGAGCCGACATGCCGGATGCCCAAGCCAAAAATAAATCTTGGCAACGGCGGCGTCTTGACCCGCGCAATCGCCTCAAGCAAGTTGTTGGTGGAAACCTCAGCAAACCGGTCAAGTGCGACAACCTGCTCGTAAGTGAGCGTGTAGATGTCGGCAAGATCGTGCACCAGGCCGGCATCCACCAGCGCGACAACGTTCTTTTCGCCCAAGCCATCAATGTCGAGCGCGCCGCGACTGGCGAAATGCTCAAGCGCTTTCTTGAGCAGCAGCGGACCGGTCGCGCCTTGCACACGGTAGACGACCTCATCGTCGGGCCGGTCGAATGTCAGCTCGGGATATTGCCGCGCCAGCTCCTTTTGCATATTGAATTTTTTGGCGGTCTTAGGCCGCAGCTCAGTCAGCACGCGCTCGACCTGCGGAATAATGTCGCCGGCTTTGAAAATCACCACCGTATCGCCCACGCGTATATCTTTGCGCGCGATCTCGTCGGCATTGTGCAAGCTGGCGTGCTGCACCGTCGTGCCAGCCACCACTACTGGATTGAACACGGCCACCGGAGTGGCTGCGCCAGTGCGCCCGATGCTCAGCACGATGTCCTTCACGATCGTCGTCGCCTCTTCGGCCGGATACTTGTACGCGACGGCGCCGCGCGGATTCTTACCGACGCTGCCCAGGTCGGCATACAGCGCGCGGTCGTTCACCTTCACCACAATGCCATCGGTGTTGAACGGCAACTCGTGGCGCTTCTCTTCCCAGAGTTCAACAAACCGCATGACTTCGTCCACGCCGACGCACAGCGTCGCCTGCTCATTGCTCGCAAGGCCAAGCGCGCGCGCCGCTTCGTAGGCAAACATGTACGTCGGCACTTCGGCCGGTTCGGCGCGCAAAATATCATATGCACGGAACCGCAGCGGCCGCTCAGCCGCCAAGCGCGGATCGAGCTGGCGAATGGTGCCTGCCGCCAGATTGCGCGGATTGGCAAACAGCGGCTTGCCGGCTTGCTCGCGCGCGTGGTTGAGCGCCTCAAAATCCTTCTTGTACATAATAATCTCGCCGCGAATCTCAGTTCGTCCATGCAAAAACGGCTTAAACTCTTTGGCCACCGCCGTTTGCAAATGCAGCGGCACCGACTGAATGGTGCGGACATTGTTGGTGACATCCTCGCCGATAAACCCGTCGCCACGCGTGATCGCCTGCACAAACGCGCCGTCCTGATAGATAAGCGCGCAGGCCAAGCCGTCCATTTTGATCTCGGTGGAAAACTCGTGCGTCCGGCCGGGCAGCAGTTTGTCCGTTCGTTCCACCCACGCCTCGACATCTTCGCGGCTGAAAACATCGTTCAGGCTGATCATCCGCGTCGAGTGCGCGACCTTTTTGAACTCCGGCAGCGGCGCGCCGCCAACGCGCTGCGTGGGCGAATCGGGCGTAATCAGCTCCGGAAACGCCGCCTCGAGCTCCTTGAGCTCGCGCATCAGCCCGTCATACACGGCATCGCTCACACTCGGCGCATCGAGCACGTAATATTCGTGCGCGTAACGCGCCATGAGGTTGCGCAGTTCGGCGAGTCGTTTTTGAGCCTGCGATTTCGTCATGATCTAGAGCAATTCCCGATACAGCGCATACATGTAGCTGTGCGCCAGGGCAATTGCCAGCATGCTCAGCAGCAAAAACACCCACGAGGCGAGCGGCGCAGCAACCATGATAAGCGGCACGATAATAATCGCCAGCAACAGCAGTAGCGCGAGCGGCAAGAACAGCAGCCTGCGAATCACCATCCAGCGCCGGCCAACCACCAGCTGGCCCGCTGAGCGCAGCGCGCGCATGGGCGTCATCTTCGGTAACGTGGCAATATACAGCGCAAAAATCGACGAGCAAACCATGTACAGCGAGATTGCCGCGAACAGCAGCAGCACAACCAACCACATGATTTTCTCAAATGCCAGCGCGGCGATGCCATTGCTCACGATCGCGGTGTAGAGCAGCGAACCGATGAAGAGCGGCAGCATCTGCAGCGCCACCACGCCGAGCACCAGCACAAACGGCACCGCCGGCGTCATTCCCTCATAGTACGCATCACGAACGCGGATTTTCTCGCCCGCGTACAACTGGCGCAGCGCCCAAATCACCGCCAAACTCGCCACCAAAAACAAAAAGAATTGATACGATCCGCTGCTGGCTGCTGTCGGCGTCACACCAGTGCCAGTGGATGATACGGTCGCGTTGGCCGAGCCGAGCAGATAGGCGAACGTCGATAGCCCGGTGGCCAGATGCGCATACTTGCCGGTAAATGTCTGCGCCAATGTGGTTTTGGTCTGTGCCACGTTCAGATTGCCGAACCCCTGCACAAACACGACATTCAGCAACGTATACACGCCGATGATGCCGAGCATGATTTTCCAGTTTGCAAACAGTATCGTAAAAGCCTTGCGAAACAGGCGAAATCCCGACGGCAATTCTGGGCGCTGGACTTTCACCCGCTTTTGCAATGCAAACGACGTGTATGGCGTGGTGCGCAGGCGGCGGTTTTTTGGCGCAGGCCTGCTTGGGGAACGAGCCGCTTCTGCGCTCAGTTTAGAAGAGCTGGCGGCTTTGGGCGAAGCGTTCTTTTTGTGCGCGGATTCGCTCATGGCTCAAGCATGTGTCCCCATGTCACGCAAGCGTCGGATGCGCTCTTCAATAGGCGGATGCGTGCTAAACAGATTGGCCACGCCGCGAGCGCGCAGCGGATTTGCAAAGAAGAAATGCGCCGTGGATGTGTTTTGGCGGCGCAAAACGCTGCCGCTGCGGCCGATTTTTTCGAGCGCACTCGCCAAGCCTTCCGGGTAGCGCGTGGTCAGAGCGCCGGTGGCGTCCGCCAGATATTCCCGCTTGCGTGAAATCGCCAGCTGGATGAGAGTGGCAATGAGCGGCGCCAAAATTGCCGCCACAATGCCAAGAACCAGAATCGCCGGATTGTTTTCTTCTTCGTCACGCCCGCGGAACCATGTCATGCGCAAAATAATGTCAGCCAAGATCGAGATCACTGCCGACAGCGCAAAAGCGATCATCGCCACACGAATGTCATAGTTCTTCACGTGTCCAAGCTCGTGCGCGAACACGCCCTGGAGCTCGTTGTCGTCCATCATATTGAGCAATCCGGTCGTAGCACACACCGCGGCGTGGTCCGGATCGCGACCAGTGGAAAACGCGTTTGGCGCCGGATCGTTGATGATGAACACGCGCGGCATCGGCAATCCATCAGTAATGGCTAGGTTTTCGATGATCTGCCACATGCGCGGATTGTCTTTTTTCTGAATTTCCTGCGCGCCATTGAGTGCGAGCGACATGCGGCTGCCGGTGAAGTAACTGATGGCCGCGTAGCAAAGCGCACCGATCAGCACCGCAATCGTCAGGCTCGTCGACTGCATGTATGCGCCGAACAGCCACGCCAGCGCGCCGGCGAACAGCATAAATCCGAACATAATATATATGGTGCGGCGTTTGTTACTTGCAATTTGGCTGTACATAGGTTCTTTCGTTGCTCTTACGAGTCCAGCAAATGATGCGCTTGCCGAACGAGCTTATTGATATCTCGCGTAAGTGCTGGCAATCCTAAAATTTTACTGAAACGGGCTCTTGCACGGCAGCGGTCTGCGCGTCGTCAAGCTCAAAGAACGGTTTGTCTTGCTTGAAGCCGAGCATGTTTGCAAAAACGCTTGTCGGAAACACTTTGCGCTTGGTGTTGAAATCGCGCGCGATGCCGTTGTAGAAACGACGCGAAGCCTGGATTTTGTCTTCGGTGTCCACAAGCTCGTTCTGCAGCGCCATGAAGTTCTGGTTGGCCTTCAGCTGCGGGTAATTCTCGGCAACGGCAAACAAGCTTTTGAGCGTGCTCTGAAATTGATTCTCGGCCTGAGCGGTCTGCTCAACGCCTTGCGCGTTCAGCGCTTGCGCCCGAGCTTCGGTAACGTCTTCAAATACAGACTTTTCGTGAGTGGCGTAGCCTTTCACGGTGTTGACGAGATTCGGGATGAGGTCGTAACGGCGCTTGAGCTGGACCGTGATGTCGCTCCAGGCTTCTTGTGCACGCACGTTAAGTTTGACCAAGCCGTTGTACATCGCACCCAAGACGAGCACGATCAGTACAACCACCGCGATAACAATCCAAATCATAAGAGGCTCCTTACTTTGATACCACTAGTATAGCGCATTTGGCGCACCACAAGCAATTTCGTTCACAATTCCGGCAGCGCATGCTACACTTTTTGCAGAAAAGATAAGAGGAATCATGCGCGCATCAAACCATCACCGTGTTCGCCGTGTCCGCTCACTCAAGAAACGTGCTGTGCTGGTTGCCGGCGTTCTGGGCGTAGTTTTTGTCCTTATAAATATCGTCATGGTCGCCATGTACTGGAATCGCGCGCTACCGCACACGAATCTCGGCCGACTGCAAGTGAGCGGCAAGCAGCTGAGTTCGCTTTCGCAGGTGAATGTGGATGAAATTTTGCCTGCCTCGGTGACCGTCAGTCGTGGCCAAACGGCCCAATTCCTTGCGCCAAGCTCGCTTGGGATTGTCGTGGACACGCCGGCGGCGGCGCATTCGCTCAAGACGTCGTGGCTCCGATGGTTGCCCACGCTGAGCGTGCTTGTCCATCAGCATGCGGCGCTGCATATTTCAGTAAACGCGGTGCGATTTGGGCAAGCCACTGCACAGCTGACGAATGCGTTCAATCAGCCATCGCTGCCTCGGCATATTGTGTTCCAGCCGTCGCAATCGGCATTTGTGGTCGCGCCGGCCGAGACTGGCTACACCTTCGACAGCAAATCATTCCAGGCTGATCTGATCGCAGCGCTGCAAGCCGGTCGTGCGCACCTCACCGCGCCCATCACCGCCCTGCCCGCCAGTCCGGCCGGCACCGATCCTTCGCCGCAACTTGCCGAACTCCAAAAGCAGCTCGACACCAAGCTGAGTTTCATCTACCAAGCCACAACAATCACGCCGAGTGCAAGCGACAAGGCCAGCTGGTTCGCAAATAACGGCCAAGGGCTCAGCCTTGCAGCCGCCAATATCGCCGCATACGTTGCCAAGGTTGGCCAGCAAAAGCATGCCACCATCGCCAATCAACGCGACATCGCGACCGCCGTCATGTACGCGCTCGGCAAACATCAAGCGCTCAGCCTTGTGCTTGTGCCGGCCGGCGGCAACACGGTAGTTCGCACTTACTGCACGGCAACGCGCGACGTAAGTAACGCCGTGCTCAGCGAACTCGAGGGTAAACTCGCGGCCACCTACGCCGACGTGCGTGGCTGGAACGACAGTGGCCAGATTGCCTTCGAACACGTCGACAGTGGCTGCCAATACACCGTGTGGATGGCAGCTTCGTCACAAATGACCAGCTTCGGCGCCATCTGCGACGACTATTACAATTGCCAGGTTGGCACCAATGTGGTGATGAACTACGATCGCTGGACGGGCGCCACGCCGCCCTGGAACCAAACCGGCGGTAGCATCGAAGACTACCACACGCTCATGATCGACCACGAAACTGGCCATCGGCTCGGCTTCCTCGACAATCCCACTTGCCCTGGCGCAGGCCAGCCCGCACCCGTGATGATGCAACAATCCATCGATCTCAAAGGCTGCGTGTTCAACATCTGGCCACGGCCAGCCGAATTCAGCCAACTCGATCACTCGCTCGGTATCGCACCCACCTCCGTCAATATTCAGGAATAAGCCTCGCCTTTGCCGACGTGTTCGCGCAACAAGTGTGCGGCGCATACCCAACACGCCTGTGTCAGGTATGGTTTTTGCCTACTCAATATCTCTATTGCGCTGGCGAAGCTTTCGCCACGACAAGACAAATATTGAATTGCCAGGGCGGATGGTGTCGAGAAGAATCTCGGCAGCGCATCCGCCCCTTTCGGCAAAGTCACGCACATGCGCAGTTGGCTACTGCGCCGGCATGTGTGGTGCTACCTAGCTGTGCGTCGCTGACGGCGCGGGGGTCGTCGGACTCGCGGAAGACTGCGCGCCGGTCTTGCTCTGAGCGAGGCCCAGGTAGTACTGTGCGCAGGCGAGAGCCTGACTGGTGGTCAGACTCTCTGGCGGCGCGCACACGAGCGTGCCCGTGCTGCCGCCGCTCACCGGAGTGGTGGGCGGTGTGCCGCCGGTCGGCGCTGAGCTCGACGATCCCGGAGTGGGGTCGTACGTCAGCGTCGAGTTGGCGCCGGTCATCACGTTGACGAAGCTCACCTGAGAACCCTGCTTCAGGTCACTCGGCACCTCGATGTAGGCCACGCTGAGCCCCGAGACATCGATGATGCCACGGAACTGGTTGTTGCCGTACGGGAGGATCTCCTTCAGCGCGCCACCGTTGACCTTGATGGTCGGGTCGGCGATGCTGATCATCGCGTTCATCGCGCCCTCCAGCGTTGACATGCTCTGCGGGTTTGCGTCCTTCGACATGATGATGCTCAGGCCATTCAAGCCCGACCCCACCTGGTCGACCCGCTCAACCGCGTAGGCGACGATTTTTTGCGACTTGCTCCGCGGCGTCAGCGGTGTGACGGCGTAGAGGTGACCATCGCGCTTGCTCTCGAGGATATACTCCCCGGGATTGAGCGCGTTGGACTCGATGTTCGTCCGCTCGAACCCGAAGTTTCCGCGGTCGTGGTTGCCATGTCCGGCAGCCCAGGCCGTGGCATCGATCTGCGCAGTCACCACGGACTGTGGGTAAACCGGCACCGGATACTGGCCAGGCGCCACCGTCGAGTAGTACACCATGTGCGGCGCGCCAGTGCTCGAACCGGTCAGCTCGATCACGCCCGCCGGCTCTTGCACGGAGCGACCTCCGAAGAAGTGCTGCCGCGTGACCGACAGGATGATCACCGGACGCAGCTCGTTCGTCTTCGGGTCCATCTTGCAGTATCCGGACACATCGGTGTCCTTGAACGTGACGTTCGGGAATTTCTCCGCCACCAGGTTGGTCAGGTCGTTCGACTTGGTTCCGCGGAAGGCCCGGCCGAACTGGTAGTCGGTCATGTTGAACTTGCAGGAGGTCGTCTGATTGCTCCGGCCGTCCCACTCCATCACGCCCTCAACCGGGTTCTGGTAGCCGGAGCCATCCAGCACACCCGTCCAGCGCGCCGGCTCGGAAGCCGTGCCCGGCAGGTAGTGCAGCGAGGACGTCATGAGGTCCACGCCCGACATGGTAGCGCCGGCCTTCTCCATCTGGTACTGCGCCGCGGCAAACGACGACGTTCGTGGCTCGAAGTCGTAGTCCGCCAGGCTAGCGTCCGTAGTCAGGATGCACGACGCGACGTCGGAGTTGCCCTCAAGAGTGCAGCCCGGCTTGCTGGACGCATGAGCGCCCTTAAGCAGGTCGCGGAGGGTGTCCGGTGTGGAATTGGGCGCGACTTCGAAAGTCGTCGCCGAACCGTTGTACCGGCCCCTGTCCTCGTTGTTCATCCACAGGGCACTGCCCAGGAACATCACGAAGCAGTAGGCCGCGGCAATCCCACACACAGCGGCGATCTTGCCGGCACCACGCAGACCCTCGTATACGGACGCGACGATGACGGCCGTCACGACCAATCCGATCGACAGCCACAGGTACGACCAGCTGCCCAAATGGAGCATGTTGCGGTCAATGCCCTGCCAGATAGCCTGCTGCCGCACACCGAAGCCTCCGAAGAGGACCCGGCCGCCTCCGACGATAAGCGCCATCAGCAGCGGCATCCACAGCCACCAGCCGATGAGCAGGATGAGCGCAGAGCCCCAGCTGTCGTTGGACGAGCTCTCGGGAGTCGGCCGCCGATCGGTTTTTTCAGCCATGTTCACCTCCAAGTGAACTAGGTATTACACACCCCAATGGTGCTGGCGCGGTCGAACGCATCGGCCGCAGCAGCACCATTGGAGACTTTTCTGCCAAAAAACGAGCCCGGGATTTCTCCCAAGCTTCTGCGCTATCTTATACACTAAACTCTACAGATCCGCAAGCGTAAGCTCCTACCAAACATAGCTGCGTTAACCAGGCGTTCGTCACTACAGTGTGCCCGTAACGCTCACGGCGAAAACTCGGTGGTTGCTTTGTCAAGCGCCGACGAGAGTTGCGGCGATTACTTTGGCGTTGGCGACATAGCCATAATCTGTCACAATATTACTAGGCTGTATGTCGAGCTCAGACTCCCTAAGAGAGTTCTTTAACAAGCGTTGCTTCACCACCTTCCCGCAAGCCGCCCCAACCCTCCAAAGCATGCCCTCGTGCAGAAGCAAAAGTTTCCGCACGTTCTTGGGCATCCTTTGGCAGGGCGCCAAGGAGTTGTGGAGAAAGGATTGGCCATGGCCAAGCCGAAGATTTTCCGGCCGCACCCCTACCAGCGGGACTGCCTCGATGCTCTGGCGACTGCTCGTAGCAAGGGCAAAAAGAAAGCGCTCGTTGTCATGGCTACCGGCCTCGGCAAGACGATGGTCTCGGCGTTCGAGATTAAGCGTTTGCTGGAGTTGGCGCCGGGCCGCGTGCTATATCTGTGCCACAACAACGACATCCTGCGCCAGGCGCGCAAGACATACGAATCGGTGCTAGGTAAGTCCCGTACCTACGGTTACTTTCACGGCACCGAGAAGCACATGCACCACGTGGACGTGCTGTTCGCCTCGTTCCAAACGATGGCAACGTGGCGCGAGACGTTCCGCCAGGGCGAGTTCCGCTATGTAATCATCGACGAAATCCATCACGGCCACGCAGCCACGTTCCGTCCTACAATCGAGTACTTCGAGCCGGACTTCATGGTTGGCCTGACTGCAACGCCAGAACGGACCGACGGGCTAGACATCACTGAACTGCTCGGGCGGCCGGTCTATGAACTCGGCCTCTTTAAGGCGCTCGCTCTGCGCTATCTGTGCGACGTCGACTACCGCGTCATGACCGACGAGATTCAGATGGCCGGCGTGCTGGAGACACCTATCGGCAAGCTCAGCATCGCGTCGCTCAACCGGTCGGTCTTTGTGCCAAAGCGGGACGAAGAAATCGCCCGGATCATTCAAGAGAAGACAGCAGAAGTCAAAAAGCCTCGGGCCATGATCTTCTGCGCTTCGATCAAGCACGCCGAACGCATGGCCAAGCTCATGCCACATGCCGTAATCTTGCATTCAGGGCTGAAAGACAAGGAGAAAGGTACTCGACTCGAGCAGTTCCGGAGTGGCGAAGCAAACACGATCCTAACGGTCGATATGCTCAATGAAGGCATCGACGTGCCCGAGGCCAACGTCATTGTCTTCCTGCGTTCGACCAGCTCCCGTATGGTTTTCCTACAGCAGCTCGGCCGAGGCCTTCGCAAGGCGCATCGCAAGCTCAAGGTGCTCGTGCTCGACTTCGTGGCCAACTGCGAGCGGTTCGAGATGATCGACCAGCTCCAGCAGGGTGTGCGCCAAGCGCTCAAATCATCGTCGGCCAAGGCAGAGTCTGAAGTCTATGGCTCGTTGGCCACGCTCACCCTCACGCTCGACGGCAGCAAGTTTGACGAGCGAGTGTGGGAGCTCACGCGAATTGTCGGCGAAGTTCGAGAGAATTTCCTCGCGAAAAACTCGTACACCAAGGAGGTGCTCTCCAAACAGCTTCTTGCCAAAGCGAAAGAAATGGGGAGAACGCCAACCGCGCCGGAAGTCGATGCCGACCCGAACATGGCAAGTACCACGGCCTTCTTCAAGGTCTTCAACGCTAAGTGGAACGACGTGCTGCGAGAGGTTGGGCTGCCCCTGACCCGTCGCATGGATTATACCAAGGCCGAGCTCACGGCGCAGCTGCAGGCCAAGGCTAAGACGTTGGGGCGGACGCCGTACGGATGGGAAGTTGATAATGACCCGAACATGGCAAGGGTCTCTACTTTTCAGAGAGTATTCAATCTCCTCAAGTGGAACGACGTGCTGCGAGAGGTTGGGCTGCCCCTGACCCGTCGCATGGATTATACCAAGGCCGAGCTCACGGCGCAGCTGCAGGCCAAGGCTAAGACGTTGGGGCGGACGCCGAAAGAGACCGAGGTTGAGGCCGACTCCGGAATGGCAAGCGTCAGTTGCTTTCTCAAAACGTTCGACCTCCCTAAATGGAACGATGTAATCCGGGCAGTCGGTTTGACCCCTACTCAGCCAATGCACACCAAGAAGATGCTCACCGAGCAGCTATTGGCCAAGGCTCAGGAGTTGGGGCGGGCGCCGTATGCAGTTGAGGTCGAACAGGACCCAGCGATGCCTGCTCGAGGGACGTTCATGAGAGTTTTTAGCACGACCAAGTGGAATGAAATCCTCAAGGAGGCTGGGCTGACGCCGCTGCGCCGCAAACAGAGAACCTACACGAAGGAGATGCTCACCAAGCAGCTGCAGGCCAAGGCTCAGGAGTTGGGGCGGGCGCCGTATGTCGCTGAGGTCAAAAGCGATCCGGGCATGGCAAGTTTCACAACATTCCGCGATGTCTTCAACGCTAAGTGGGACGTCATCCTCAAGGAGGCTGGACTGACACCAAACAAGCAGTAGCACTCGCAGGCCAGAAGAAGCAACCCGCCACCGGGAGCACATCCCGGGAACCGTTGAGCCGCCCTCTACCAAGAAGGGTGGTTCTCATGACCACATACGCCAAGTGTGGCCACTTTATTTTTGCGCTGGACCCTAGCGGGGTCGAGATTAGAGATAAAGGCGCAAACTACCTGCGCTCTCATGATCGTTCGAACACGAGAGCAAATTACTATGTAATGCCTTCCGGCCGACAGCAAAAGGTCAATCAAAAACAGTCTCCGCGAAGAAGCTGTTTTATACAAATCCTTGATCGACTCGCTGACACTCGCTTTTTGGCAAGGTTTGGAGTAAGCCGGTCATGGTGGGAGCACTCGAGGCCCTTGCACACCCCTGTAAACCGGCGCGTCGTCTGTTCGAGATGGCCGTGACGTGGCCGGATGATTTGGACAATGGTGCCACTCGTCCGTCTTCAACGTATCGCACGGCTCGCCCGCTTCGACCTTCTGATGTCGACGGCCTTGTCGACGCCTACCGAGCCGGAACGAACGTGACAGGCCTCGCGGCTCAGTTCGGCATCCACCGTGAAACGGCTGGCAAGTACCTCCAAGCTCGAGGCATCGACACACGTGACATCGGCTTTGGCCCTGAGAAAGTCCAGGAAGCTGCCGAGCTCTACCGCGAAGGGTGGTCGCTGGCTCGACTCGAGGAGAAGTACGGCGTCGACGACATGACCGTACGGGCCCGGCTGTTGGAGATCGGAGTCGTGATGCGGGCGAGGAGGGGCGGCCGAAGGAGCGTACGGCAGCCCAAACCGTAGTTCGTGCAACTAGAAATCAACTGTTTTGATTATGGACGCTGACCCACAACTCAACCCATTCGATTTTGGCAGCGAGGTCGCGCCGAAAATCGTCAGTATGCCAATACTTATCAAATAAAACCCTTACGTCTTTTGATTCCGTATTAGAACCATACTGGCATGCCTGACGCAATTCAGATAGCTGATGGCCGGTGCTAAACTCAATCGTTCGAGCCGGCGTACCCGAAGGGCCAACGATCGTGCGAAAAATAGCAGGTGCGCCCTTGAACTTAGCGGCGTGGTCTTTGTGAAGCTTACCATCTAGAAGCTCATCACGTGCCCAGGCAGCCAGCTCTCCATCTGCAAGCGCTATATTCTCCCAGCTGGTCAGTAGCAAGAGAATCTCGACTGCATAATTTGTTGGTGACGGAAATTTCGTCGCGGCATCGAAATAGAGCCGAGCGTTTGCGATGTAGTGTTCTATTGAGTCTGGCATTTTGGCCATGATAACCTCTCTTGCTTATTCTTGCGGCATAAAAAATAGCCCCAGAGATGGGGCTATCCGCTGGGATTTGTTATACGCTCCTCACATTCCGCTGTCAAGCAGATCACTCTTAGCTTTCTGCACGTCAGAGATGTTCGCACCACGCCCCTTCTCCGCCCGCCCCACATGCAACAACGCCCGAGCAAGCTTCCGGTAATCAGGCTCAGGCAACATGAGCGCGCGAACACGCACATCGCCGGTCTTCTTGCGCTTGGTGTCTTGTGGAGCGGCTGCAGTTGCGGCTTGGCGTACGGCAAGTTCAAGAAGCGCATGTTCAAGATGTTTCAGTGCTCGGCCGGCGCGTTGCGGGAGGCTTGGGTCAGCAGCCGATATTGCTTTGCGGTGCGCGATCAAGGTTTGGTCGGAGAGTTCGCGGCTGGGCTGGAAGTACTTGTGGAGATCCCACTGCTCGGTTGACGAAAGGTAGCCGAACGGGCTTACCTCTTCTCGCCAATGGGCTCGAAGCATTTGGTGGATACGTAAATAGTCTGGGTTTGTGAGTCTTGGCACCTGGATGGAATATTACCCCCCCCCGGAAGTTAGCAAGCAATGGTGAGGGCCATCGGTACTTGTCACCCCTAGTGAGGCTACGCCACAAACTATGTACCGATGCAAGAAGGAAGTTGGATTCGAACCCAAGAACAGAGAACGAAACGGCGTGCTCACTACAGCACTTGGTGTACCGACGAACACAAAGAGGCCGTCACATTGCTGTGACGGCCTCTGTTATTTTGCGGATGAAACATGAAAATGTTTCATGTTTGGTGGGTGATGAGGGACTCGAACCCCCGACCCTCTCGGTGTAAACGAGATGCTCTAGCCAACTGAGCTAATCACCCGATAAAATCGTCGGCGCTCATGCGCCGCTTAAAGCCTATTATAGCCGAAAAAGCGCTGTTGTCGAGAGCAAAAGCGCCAGACGCACCGCCGGAATTGTCGCGCGCTCGATTCGCATGTCTCGATCGGCACGTTTTCAATTGAACAAACGCCCCGCGCCGAGGTACACTAGCATCATGCAACTCGACAAAGTCAAGCGCCTGTTGGCCCTGTACGAGCAAGGTCTGATTCCGACGCTCCACAAGCACGAGGTGAATCCTGGCCTGCCGCTTGCCAGCCGCGAGAATTATCTGTACTTCACACTGCCAGTGTGTATTAATTTTCAGCGCAGCTCACCCGCCATGTGGGCCAGCGCACTTGCGACGTACGAGGATGCCGCCACGCAGTATGTATTCTTCCCCGAGGAACTGGCCGCGCGTCCGATGGAGCAGATTCGTGCCGACCTTACCAAGCACAAGCTGGCGCTGCAGCCCAACAAACACGTGCTCATCTGGACGACCATTGCGGCGACGCTGCACGAGTTTTATGAAGACGATCCGCGGGCGATACTTGCCGAAGCCGACAGCGACGCGGGCCAGCTGATCCGCCTGCTGCAAACCACGCACAAGCAGCGTTTTCCGTACTTAAGCGGGCCTAAGCTGTCGAATTATTGGCCGTATATTTTGTCGCACTACACCGACGCGCAATTCCAGAACGCTCATGAAATCTCGATCATTCCCGATACGCACGTCATCCAAAGCAGCGAGCAGCTCGGCTTGACTGAGGCGGGTGCCACGCCGTTGCAAGTCGAAGCCGCGTGGCGCGAGCTACTGAGTGGCAGCGGTATCAGCCCGTCGCAGGTTCATCCGGTTTTGTGGCATTGGAGCCGCAACAAATTCCAGCCGGAAGTCTAAATCTCAGCCCGACCAAGCTGCGCGCAGGCCACGGACCTAAAGCTCCTCAAAACCGCGCGGATATTTGACAAGGCCCGCGCGAGCAGATTAAATACAAGCATGAATCCAGACCCACCACGCGGCATTGTGGACGCGCCAGCACCACAAGCCGTCACGCCGCAATATGAGTATGTCGGCCCAGAGGTGCAGATCGGCGCCGGTCGCCTAGGCGTCAAGCCACTCGCGCAGCACGGCACGATAATTATCAACGCAGGCCAGTTGTGGCTGCTCGGCAGCCAAGAACAAGTCATCGCACAAGCGCCGCTGGCCGAATGCACCGTTACCAAAGGCCCCTGGTTTACATTTGGACAGCTTGCATGGCTGACGGTACGCGGCGAACGCTACTCGATCGCCGTCGGTCACGGCAAAACGCTCGGCCACAAAGCCCGCAAAGGCGTTTTCGTCACCCGTGCATACACCAAGGCATTTCTCGAAGCTTTTGCTCGACTCAGCGGCAAAGCTTAGCCACCTTCAAGCCGCTTGCGTACAGGCATATCTTTGGCGCCTCTAGGCTGCTCCGCTACAGACGCTCGAGTCAGGCCGGCTGGCCGACATATTCAACTCGCAGCCGCAGGTCATCCGGCGTGCCGTCGGCCACAATCAGCGTTGTTGAGCACGGAGTAATGGCCTCCGTCTTGAGCATCCGATCGTTGAGCTCGAGTGGGTCAAGCTGATGCGGATCAATGGCGCGGTGCGGCATCATTCTGACGGCAGCCACCAGACCCTTGATGGCGCTGTGGTGGCCGACGACAAACACTTTTTGCGACGGCGCAGATTCGGCACGAAGCGAGGCCATAAAGTTGAGCTCGCATTGAACGACTTCATTCAATGATTGTCCGCCGATGCCCTCGGCGTTGACTCCCGGATGTCGCACATTGGCGCCCTCTGCCGCATAGCGGGCCAGCATCTCGGGAGTATACACCTCTGTTCTGAGGCGCCCTTCGCTTCCGCCGAGGCATTGCTCGTCGAGCCACGAATCCTGAATAACGTCGAGCTGCCTTGGGAGAGTTAATCTTCCGAGCACCGTTTCTGCCGTCTGCAACGCACGCGTCAGCGACGACGAAAAAGCTCGCTCGGGCCGGTATTTTCTTGTTTCGAGCCCTTGCCCGGCTCGATCTGCCTCTGCAAAACCTTCCGGAATCAGGCTCGCATAGGCCGCGCGGCCAGCAACGCGGTCGTGGTTTGGCGGCTGCATGTGCGACCCCGTCGCGTGCCGCATGAATAAAAATTCTGTAGACATTTTATGTACTATACAATGCGGGCCGCGAATTACCAATCAGCTTGTTCACTAATCGTGCGTGATTGGATCAAGCCAATCCCACTGAGGCATGGCAAAGCACCAAGTTGGCCGCGACCGCCCGCGTAACTCGCCGAAAGTTGATGCATGGGATACAATGGAGTAATGCGCGAGAGATCGCCCCAAACACTCAGCGAAACTGATCGGCGGCTTGTGGCCGCTTGGGCTGCCGATTGTGTGGAGCGAGTGCTGGAATTATTTGAAGCTGAACTGCCCGGCGACGGCCGGCCCGGCGCGCTCATTGCCCGTACGCGCGCATTTGCTCGGGGAGAACTGAGCACTGCCGAGGGAATCCGCCGTCGATTCGCCGGTGGCGTTGCGGCCGGCGACGCAAAGACTCCCGCTGCAATCGCCGTTGCCCGAGCCGCTAGCCAAGGGGCGGCCATCTGCCACATGGGCGCGCACGCGCTTGGCGCCGCTGCATATGCCGCCAAGGCCGCTGGACTCGCAAGCTCAGACCAATCAGAAGTCGCCAGAGACGAGATTCGCTGGCAGCTCGGGCATATGTCGCCTGAGGTTCGAGCTGCCTTACGCACAATCCCGCCCGTTGGCGAAAATCGCTCAGGCCCACTCGGTCCCGGCATGGTTACGAACCAGGTCGGCTCCATTATCCGCGAATTGCAAGCTGGCCTCGCCCAGACCGAGCGCTAAGGATACGCCAACTACCGACCCAAGCAGTTACTGGTAGCGGCAAGGCTCTTCTTGTCTGGGCAATTTATCGCAGTACGGCGAACACCATGACGCGCTGCATGAAATGCGTCTGGCTGCCGTCGAGCTTGCCGGTGCAGGTTATCAGGTTCAGTCCAGATCGCCCGGCTTGGATGGGAGTAAGCGCCGCCGCCATGTCGACATTATCCGCGTCGTACGTTTTGCTGGTCACGACGGCGTATGTCAACACTTTGCCATCGCCTCGAGTGATACTAATTACATCTCCAGGCAGCAAGTTCTTAATCGCGTAAAAGACACCATGTTGGGTCGGGCCAGACACATGCCCGTCGATGAGAGTGTGACTAGGAATCTCGTTTATCCGGCTTTTCGCCTAAACCATATCATCAAACTCATGCTTTTTAAAGCCGTCTAAGACCGCTCCTATTTCTTCCCTAGTGAAGAATTCCCATGGACCGGTCGGGTCGGACCCATCTCGAAGGGCAACTATAAAAGTGCCTTCGCCCTCAATGCGAGCCAGCTGTACTCCCGCATTCGGGTTCTCTAACCCTTGCTCCTCACTAGATTTCCACTTAAGGCCATCTAGATCGGCCTGAGCTACAACTCGGCCTATTAACTTCCTCGCATTCTGGCGATTGCGAATTTCAGCTTTAGTGTATTTCGTTGGATCGTCCAGCGGTTCCTGGCTCGGTAAGGGGGTTGCTTCTGTCATTGTCTCCATAATACCATGCTGCCTTGAGGCGTCCAGGATCACGCGCAAATTTTCATATTCGCCGCAAATAAATTCCCACGAACCTGCCACGCTATAATGCAGCACGTCGACCTGTCGCGGAACACTATAGAACCTAGTTTGGTTTGATGTACGAAAGGCTACCTGATCTTGGATGGACATACTGCAACGGAAAAATAGATATCATTGAACCCGAGATTGAAGAGGGCGATTATCATGAAACAAGCTAGTACGTCGCAGACTTACGCGGCCGAAACTTCGTCAAACAAAGGTTGGTACCGTGTAATGAGGTCCACGAATGTTACGATGCCTTCGGCGGCAACTTTTCGTCGTTCATCTAAGACGGAGTCATACTTAGCGGCAAGCTCTTCGTTGCGAGTAATATTCGCTTCGGTCGTTGGCGGCAATCCGTCAGTAGATGACTCTGCAACAATTACTTCAACCTCTTCGCCGCGGTATTGGCGAGCCGCTATGAGGTTATGTCCGTCAATGGCGACTAAATTTCCTTCATCGTCTTTTCGCACGAGCGGAGTTGGCGGCAAATCTTCAGTATTGCCGTCACGAAGACAAGAGAAGATAAACTTTACGGTGCGTTCTTTTAGGAAATCTTGTGATGGGGCGATCTTTTCAGGTGATATAGATATAAGCATAGAGCAATTATATCAGGGATCGAGAGGACTTGAACCAATGTATCAGATACGAAATTTAGATCAAACAAAAGTGCCCCGGATGTGAAGCACTTTCGTATCTATAATTCTATCTTGGTGCGGACGAGAGGACTTGAACCTCCACAGCCTTGCGGCCACTACCACCTCAAAGTAGCGCGTCTACCAATTCCGCCACGTCCGCATGAGATAACCCATGTATGATACGATTTTTTGGCGGAAAACTCAAGCGATTCTTATCCTAATGTAGCGGAGAAAAACCGGCAACATACATTACGAGGACAAAATAATCGGGACAAGAGCGGCTATGTTTATGATTTTGAACTACATCAAACAGATTCCCCAGCTTTTATGGAACTGTATGCTACAGAGAGATTCCTGTCAGACTCAAAATCGGTAGCTCACATTAGGTCGATTTGCGTGCGCCGCAAGACTGCAATGGCCGCAAAAAATAGGCAGCTTTGGAGCCGCCGGCGCTAGGCCGTGTGCTGGCGCATGAAGGCTAGGTCTTGATCGATGAGCTGCTGCCAGGAAGTGATCTCGCCGGCAGCCAGCTGATTGTAGACCTGCTCGGAGTAGGCGCGCACTTCGGCCTCATGCGTGGCAAGCACGGCGCGGGCAGCTGGCAGCGGGTATTGGTGTGTATCGAGCAGCTTGATCTGATCACCCTGGAAACCAGCTATCTTCGGGATGTCAAATTCTGGCTCGTCGTGCGGGTTCACGCCTTGGATTTCGCGCCACAATTGGTGGCCCATGTAGGGCCCGATTGGCGCGTAAAGCACGCCCAGATCGCCCGACGCAACACTGTATGCAACCTGCTGCGCCTCCTTGGATGGATACTCCATGGTGGTGGCCTTTTGGCCGACAAGCCGGCCGCTTTCAAATGTCGGCTCCGTGCCGATAATCGCTAAGCTGCCGATCGTAGCAGTTGCTTCAGAAAAACCTGCGCGTCGCAACTTTTCGGCAAGCCACGCAGCGCTTTCGGCCTCATCAATGCCGCGCCCCTTTCGCTGCACAAGGTCGTGCGCGTTGCCCGCTGCTTTAGTAAGCCGTACAACCGCGGGTGAAAAACCGCTCGCCTCTGCCACACCTCCACCGTCCCTACCAACTTGCCGGCCGTGGTAGCCATTGTGATATGCCATATCGCTGGCAGGCAACGCGCCGCCAGCAAAATTCGGGTAGCCATCGCTGTAGCGTGTGTCAACTATTTCGAGCGCAGCGCAGCCGATGGCTCCCAAGGCACCTGCTTGCTCTTCTGAAAATCGAAATGGCAAGATCAATCCATGCTCTTTCGATTCCCCATTTCCTACCAAATGTTCAGTCATCTTCTCACTCCTGTGCATTATCTTAAATGTCGCGACGTTCACTAGAGTATCAAGCAACTGAACATCTGAATATCTGTTGCGCAGAAAGTGCACAACTGATACAAATAGCCTATGCCGCTCGACACAAAAATCATCCGCGCTTACTTTGCCAAGCTTGGCCTCGAAGCGGAAATCGCCGACATCTACGCCGCGCTGCACACCTTTGGGCCGCAGCAAATTTCCGAGCTGGCGCGCCGTTCCGGAGTTGAGCGAACGCGCATTTATCGGCTCATCGACGCGCTCAAAGCCAGCGGTCTTGTTGAGATTGAAACGCACAACAAGTATAGCGTGTTTCGCGCCAGCCCGATCGGCAATCTGCAAATTCTGATCAGCAAAAAAGAGCAAGAAGTGCACGAGCTGCAGTCCGGGTTGGACGAGCTGCGGCTCGCGTTCGATCAATCGTCGCTCGTGTCGGCGACGACGCGCGTACAATTGTTTGAGGGGATTGACGGCATCAAGCAGATGTTGTGGAATCAGACAAAAAGCCGCGGCGAAAATATGTCGATTCTCTACGAAAACATTCAGAGCCGCACTAAGCTGGCGTTTTTTGAGCGCTGGGCGCGGGCGTGCAACGAAGCCAACCTCACATTTCGCAGCATAGTCAGTGATCATTTTATTGAGTCGCAGCGCGATTGGTATGGCGGGCATAACAACGAGCGACTCGCGTCATGGCGCGCCCGCTACGTCGCCGCGACAACGTTTCCTATCCGGCATTCGACGGTGATTTATGACAACGTGACGGCTCATTATAATTGGAAGAACGGCGAAGTCTTTGGCCTGGAAATTACCAATCAGGAGATTGCTGATTCGCAGCGTGCTTTTTTTGAAATGCTGTGGCAGCAAGGTGTCGACATGCATGACCTGAAAGATCTCGGCGCTGGCGCGTAGTCGTGCGCCGAGTATAACCCATATTTGCAATACCTGCACCCTTATGGCAATATACTGGTGTGTTCAGTCGTTGAACATGCTCCATTTCGTCTCGTCGCCCGCTTTGTCCGGCGACCTGTCAGTAGTAGGGGGTTCGTATGAAGGAGCTCAGCCTTTGTCTGGCGCAAATCCGTTGGTTCGACACGAAAAGAGGATTCGGTTTCGCGGACATCATCGAAAGCTCACCACCCATCGACCCGCCACACCAAACGATTTTCTTCCACGCCACCGGCCACCGGCTCGCAGTCGGCGCGGACTGGCAAAGCGTGTGTTTTTCGGGTCTCACGAAAGATCCGAAAAACCTGCTGTTTGATCCACCCCTTGATCTGACTCCTGGGGCAGAGATCATTGCCGTGGCGGGCCCGGATGATCGCGGCTTCAAGGCCATCCAGTGGGGGCAGCTGGCAGCCGTTCCGGCACTCAGGGCTACCTTCGCGCAAGGGTGGGGGCCGCAAGATTCTCCCGCAGAAGTCAAGATCGTGATGCTCAGGGCATCGAGCACGCGCAAACGCTCTACTCCGCCCCTGGTCAGCGGGGAGCTGGATAGCCTTGACGTAACCGACGAGGGTGACTTCCACCTGAGCCTTACCCGCTTCTGGCAGGTTTCCACTCCGCTGAGCCTAAACTTCAGGCTCTGGCCTGATCAGCGGGCCAGGTTCATCTGTCCGGCAGCCAATATCCGGCCCGTACCGCGTTCTGCGAACGCCACTACCTGGCGCATCATGGTTAAGCCACCAAGCGCGCCGCCGCTCACCCAGGACATCGCGTGCATCATCATCAAGCCGTTGGTCGAGCGCGCCGCCCCAGAGGCATAAGAACAGACGGAGCGCCCGCGGCGCGCTGTGATACTTGATGCGAACTTTGCATCATATCGAGCGCGCCGCCGGCTATTTTTAGTTACTCTTTAAGGGCGAACAAGCAACTAGGATATCCTTGAGACGTGAGGGTGATTATCTACTTTGAAATTTTAGCCGTGCGCTGCTATGACGTCGGCGCATGATCGTACAGGTGATCCATTGAATACGTTGAACGCACGAGCGGCTTGATGTCGCCCAGGCCAACATTTATTTTGACGCCAGGATTCAGCGTCTCGTATGGATCAAAAATCTGCTTCGTTTTTTGGAATAGCGCATACATCGGCGCACCATACATTTTTTCGAGATAGGGCGCACGCAGCCGCCCGTCGTTGTGCTCACCGCTGGTGCTGCCGCCGAGTCCAATTACCAAATCATAATACTCGTCGATCAGTCGAAACGCCTTCTGCCGGTCGCCCACTTGCGACAGATCAAGAAACGGCTGCATGTGCAGATTAGCATCGCCGGCATGTCCCCACACCGCCGCGTGCAGCTTGTGCCGCGCGAACAGCTCATATACGCCACTCAAATATTGGCTGAATTTCTCGATCGGCACCACGCCGTCCTCGATGATGGGCAGAGCCTTGAGATTACCCTCGGTGTGCGACACCACCACAGCCGAGGCATGCCGAATCCGCCACAGCTGCTCTTGCTTTTCGGCGTCTTCTTCAATCTCAAAATGCACAGCGTGCTGCTCGAGAATCTTGCTGGCTTTTTTGAGTAGTTTTTTCTGGGTGCGTTCGTTGGCATCATCAAATTCGATGAGCATCACCACGCGCGGAAACGGCTTGGACACCGCGTCTTTGAGCAAGTTCGGATTCACGCGTTCCACGAGGTCGAGCAGCTGATCGTCAACCATCTCGACGGCGCTCGGCGACTCCGGCAACGCCCGCAAAGCCTGCACGGCCAGCTGCGCCTTTTGGATGTCATCGAACTGTGCCATCATGAGCGCCGGGGTCGGATTGAACGGCTCGGTCGCCAAAATAACTTCGGTGACAATGCCGAGCGTGCCCTGCGAGCCGACAAATAATGGTGTCAGGTCGAACGAACCATCGGGCATTTTGACGTCGCGCAGATCGTAGCCGGCGGAGTTTTTAGTGACATTTTGCTGCATGGAATCGAGCGTTTTCGCGTGCTCCTCGAGCAGCACGTCCACAGCGCGGTAGATTTCGCCCTCAAAGGTCGCGAGGCCAAGCTTTTTGTTCAGCTCGCGCTTGTTGAGCCGCCCGGTCTCGATCACTTCGCCGTTGGCAAGCACGACACGCAGGCCACGCACATAGTCGCGCATGCAACCGTATTTGACACTCTTTTCGCCCGCGGCGTTGTTGGCCACGGCGCCACCGATGGTCGAATATTCTATCGAGGATGGAAACGGCGGAATAAACCGCCCGTGAGTGTGCAGCGCTTGCTGCACTTTGCCAAAATTCGCTCCCGGCTCCACGCGCACCAGCCCACTTTTGTCGTCGAACTCGAGCATGTGGTGCATGTGCGCGGGGAACGCCAGCATGATGCCGCTGCCGAGCGCGCCGCCGGCTTGGTCAGTGCCCGCACCGCGCGCCGTCACTGGCACAATGCGCCCGCGTTCGGCCAGCTGCCAGGTAAAACGCAGCGCCTTGCGCACGTCACTCTCGGTGCGTGGATACACGACAATCGCCGGCGTCAACGCAAAAATACTGCCGTCAGTCGAGAAATAGCGCCGCGCGTCGGCGCTCGTGATTACCTCACCCGACAAATGTTCCTGTAAATAATGCGCAACTTTGCTCATATCCTGCCTGTGGTTTATCGTCAATGCTAGCAGTAGCATAGCACATTTTGCACGTTGCTTATGGCTATTTTTGCAAGTTTTTTATTGAAACAGAGCGCCTTGGAGTAGGTGCTCGAGAAGTTTTCGGTGAGATCTTCTCGAGCACCAAACGCACACTTACAGTAAGTCGCCTCGTCACAATTTCGTCGCCAAGTCCGTGAGGCATATTATCTTGGGGGACGCGCCAAGCGCTTGTTTTTCGCGCGACTCTCGAGTACAATGCCAGTATCGCTTCGGATGAGTGAGCTCTAGCTCCACGTCCAAGCATCTGCCGCAGTGGTGAAATTGGTATACACGCTAGTTTCAGGTACTAGTGAGCGCGAGCTCGTGGAGGTTCAAGTCCTCTCTGCGGCACCATAGTAGAAATACAGATACGAAAGTGTTCCACGAATGGAGCACTTTTTGTTTGCATTGAATTTCTAATCTGTTTCATAGTTTCAAGTCCTCTTTGATATGATGTTTTAATGACACCTCCCCATGAGTATGATTCGTTTGCTGAAAAGCGTGCCCAGGAGTTCGCTAGCGGTAAGAATCTTGTCCATGCATATATTGAAAAGCCAGCAATGTATGCGCTGCTACCTAATCTTGAGGATAAAACGGTCCTATGTATAGGCTGTGGTACCGGTGAAGAATGCGTAGAGTTAAAGAGCCGTGGCGCACAAGTTACTGGTGTCGATATCTCCTCAACCTCAATCGATTACGCTAGTCATCATGTACTAGGCGTAGACTTCAAGTGTCTCGACATGGATAGCTCTACGGATATATTGGCGCTAGGGGAAGGCAGCTTCGACATTATTTATTCCAGTCTAACGTTGCACTACAGTAATGACCTCGATGCCTTATTAAGGAACTTGAGCACATTACTGACCCCTAATGGCCTGTTACTATTCTCGGTCGGTCATCCGATACGCTGGGCAGCAAAAGTAAAGGAAGAGGACGGTGTTAAGTCTGTAGTCATGGGATACAGCCAAGGGCATGCCGGTAGGGAAATATTTGGTGATTATTTATCGACTAAGCAATTTACACAAAAACTATCGGATGGCCCTGAAGTTACGTACTGGATGAGGCCCATATCAGCCTATCTTGAACTACTCAAGGAAAATGGCTACGACTTGCTTAAATTCATCGAGCCGTCTCCGGTCACAGCTGTCCGGCAGATCGACGAAAACTTCTGGAATTTGCGTACAAAAATCCCTGTCGATATGATTTTTCTAGCTCAAGGTCAAGATTAGTTAACTTTTTGCACACTGGATAAAGACTGACTTCGATTTAGTTTCAGGCTTTCACTACAAATGACATCGACTCTGCTCGATCTCAGGTTCGGCGATATGCATCTCACCGCTATAGTAAACCCAGCCTAGGTCAGTTAGCTTTTCGTGCATCAAAGTTAAGCTAAGCTCAAGAGTGTTCCACGACAGGTCAATGTGGTGCACCAAGAGTTGATTACAAAGATCTGATCGAGATATGAAAGTGCTTCATATGTGGAGTGCTTTTTGTTTACAGGCGCATTTTGCTTATTTATTGTATGAGTTCGGGCCCTCACCGGTTTGATATACTGAGGTCATGAGCAAGTTTGCTGATGTTACGGCCAAGTTGTATGTCTTTTCGTTTTTTGATGATTTCATTCTGATTTATCCGCTTTATACGCTGATGTTTGCTGATACGGGCTTGAAGCCGACCAAGATCGCCAGCCTTTTGGTCGCCTGGTCTTTGACGGCTTTTCTGCTCGAGATACCGGCGGGCGCGATTGCAGACAAATACCCGCGGCGACAGGTGTTGCTGGCCGGCATTGCTGCGCGGGCAGCAGGGTATCTTTTTTGGATTTTGATGCCGAACTATGCTGGGTTTCTGATTGGGTTTATTCTGTGGGGGATAAAGAGCGCTTTGACTTCGGGAACGGTAGAGGCACTGGCCTATGATGAGTTGGTGCGGCTCGAGAAATTGCCGTCGTATGCTCGCCTAACTGGGCGAATGGGCGCCATCGGGATTTTCGGCACGGTGGCAGCGAGTTTTGGGGCGAGCTTGCTGGCGCACCGTGGCTATGCTCTCGTACTGTGGCTGAGTATTGCCGCTATTTTGGTGTCTGGGGCGGCGATTTACTCATTGCCAAAAGTAAAGATTGCCAAGGAAACGGCCGAAGCCGGCTATCTGCCATTCCTCAAGGATGGCTTGCGGGCAGTCACGCGCAGGCCAATCGTACTGTATATCGTATTGTTCATGAGCGTGGTGGCTGGCCTCGGCGCGATTGACGAATATTTCAATCTGTTCTTGCGCGAAAAAGGTCTGACTAACGCGGCGGTTGCTTTTTGGCTGGGCGTCATCAATTTGTTTGCAGCAGCCGGAAGTTTGCTAGCACATAAGCTGGAGGGCAAAAAGATCGCCGCCAATGCAGCGCTGTTCGGCTGGGCGACCTTGCTGCTAGCGACCAGCATATCGCCTAAAATGCTGGCAGCGATGCTTCTAGGGATGTACGCGATGTTCTTCTCGGCAGTTGGCGTGTTATTTAACGCGCATTTGCAAAAACATATCAGCGACAAGACACGAGCTACAACGACATCGGTGGGCGGTTTTGGCTCTGAATTGTTTGCCATGCTGAGCTTTGCGATCGTTGGTTTTGGCGCGAACAGATCGGGCTATGCCCTCAGCTTTAAGCTTATTGCCGTGAGCGTGATAGCCATTGCCGCGTTTCTGACCGTCTACAGCCGCAGGCACAAACTGGTTATGTAGCCTTCAGCACCAAACCGGATTTGTGCTCATGTTTCATCCAACCAGAATCAGGCGAGGCTCTATGATGCCTACCGCGGACGGCTACTATTCTTGGTTTTGCTACTGCGTTGGCACCGGAGTGGTGCAGCTGACGGCGCAACTGCCAGCTGGCTGCGCGCCAGTCATGTCGCTAAAGTGGGCGTTGATTTGGGCCGGGCTGAGCAGATAGTTATAGATGGCGACCTTGCCAATTGCCCCCGGAAACCAGGTATCGAACGCCATGGTGCCGATATTCAGGGGCGAGCTGCCGGCTGTAGGCGTGATGCCATACTGACTCATGCAGCCGGTCGGCACGTGATACGATTGATTCCATTCGACGCCGTTGACCCAGATGTTGATGCCGCCTATTTGCGGGCCCTTGCAGCCCAGCGGCTGCATCTGGGTTTGGTATTCGCCAACCACATGGAGCCATTGGCCGGCCTGCAGAAGGTTCTGATTTGGCTGCCAGTCCGCCGCCGAGCCCAGTCCGGCACCAGGGTTAAAGACATACGCACTCAGCCGATTGTAGCGGTCCTGCGAATTGGCGCTGGCATACATGCGCGCTTCCCATTCGCAGTTTGGGCTGTAATTCGCGCACTTTCCCATCCAGTCGACATAGCCAGAGCCGTACGGATCCGACGCCTTCGACCATTGGAGCACATCTGGCCTGATCCAGGCTTCCCAGCTGAGCTGATGCGTCGTGGAAACCGAGAAAGCATCGCTTGAGGGCACAGTCAGGTACTCGCTCGAGCCGTTAAAATCGGCCGCCGTGTCGCCGTTGGGCAGCGTGGCCGAGCTCGGGGTGCCGCCTTTGTAGGTACCAGTATGGCCACTAGCCAGATCGGCCTCGGCACCAGTAGTTGCGTCGCCCTTCATGGCCCAAAAAGCCACTGGGTGATCGTTGAGAATGGCGAGATCATAGGGCGAGGCAGCGGCGAGCTTGCCTGCGGCAGAGGTCGTGCCGCTGTGCTTGCTCGCACGGATTATGCGCAGCCATGCAAACACCCCGATTAACGCGAAAACCACTACAAATAGCGCAGCCTGCCACACAGCCACTTGATACTCGCGCCGGTGAGTACTTCGCGCTGGGACAGGAATCTTGATCTTTTGCCGCAACTTCACCACTTTAGTGTAGACCTCGCGCGCTGGATTGGAAATCTCGAATTGTGCAGTCAAGGAGTCGCGCGCGAAGCTCGAATTGCTTGGTATTTGCGAGGTTTCCCGGGGATATCTTTATGTGAGATAACGACTGTACAACTCGGGCCGCATGTGGCACGCTACCAGCACGCCATGAGCATACCACCTGAGCTAGAGCCCTGTGCCGGCCTCATCAATTCTGAGCATGCGCCGGGCCTGAGCGGGCACGACTCGCCGTCGCAGCCCCTCACGCCTTTTGAGCAGTTTGCCAGCAATACATACTTGCCCGCATTCGACCTCGCGGAACAGACCACGCTGGCATCGCGGGCATCGCTCGAACTTGGCGCCACCGCCATGTCGCACACCACCAATACGCAGCCTCGCGATGTTGAGGCGTATGCCGAGAGCAGCACACGCTCGGACACTTCTCGTGCCCGGTCTAAGCTCGCCGGCTCAGCGCTTGCTGGCGCCCATCTCGAAGAGCCAACTCCGAAATACAGGACGCCAGATGCGGATAGAGCTTTAGATGCATACTTGAGCGAGCCCAATGTCGAGGAACCGCCCTTTGATGACCCTGACAACACAGACATCGACGAGATGCTGCTCGAGGATATCGATACCAAAAACGGCGAGATGCCATCGGCGCACACCGCGCTCAAAGAGAGCTTGTATCAGCAGTATCTGCGTGATATTAACAAGATTCCGCTCCTCAAACCTGGACAAGAATCCGAGCTTGGCCACGCTGTCGAGGCCGGTTTATTTGCCGAAGTGAAGCTCGCCGAGGAGCCAAATCTCGACCCACATCTGCGGCGCGAGCTCGAAACGATTGTCCGCCTAGGCAAGCAAGCCACCGAGACATTGGTCAATGCAAATCTACGATTTGTCGTTACGATTGCCAGGAAATACTCCCCCGGTAGCACATTGCACCTGCTCGACCTCATACAAGAGGGCAACTTAGGACTTATGCATGCCGTCGAAAAGTTCGATTACACCCGGGGCTATAAATTTTCTACCTATGCAGTATGGTGGATTCGCCGCGCGATTATCTACGGCATCTTCAACCAAGAACGCACGATTCGCCTGCCCATACGCGTCGAAGAAAAGGCCAAAGAAGTCAATAAGGCGAAATCTGCCCTCATACTCGAAAAAGGCACCGAGCCAACCACCGAAGAACTTTCGGCCAGGACCGGAGTTCCGCCAGAAAAGATAGACGAGTTCAAGAGAATTACCGGCGACATCCTATCGTTTTCAAAGCCAGTCTCCAGCGATGAGGACAGCGCGAGTCTTGGTGAAATGCTCGTCGACGACGAACAGCTTGATCCCGCTGAAATCGCCATCGAACAGCTGTCTCACACCGAGTTCGCTTGGCGTGTCTTTGAGTATCTTGACTACGATAAGACAGCCCGCAGCAGCGTGCCCATAGCCCTGCTGCACCGAGGCATCTTTCTGGACGACCCCAGGATGTATGCCTACGTGAACGAGCATGCCGAGCTGGAGCCTGGGCACTCATACACGTTCACGGAAATCGGGCATTTCATAAGTCGCTCTCGAAACACAGTCGCTCGGCTCGACGCAAGCGGCATCAAAATCCTGCGAGCGTTGGCCCGCGATTTTTTTGAATTCTAGGCCGAGCCGCAGCACGAGCACCCATCAGTCGATGTGCCGCCGAGTAAGCCTTCCCGGGGTACGCCCGCCAAATCAGCGATTCACTCGGCGACAGGCAAGACTCCAAAAGCGGCACACTTTGCAGCAAGTCGCCTGATGCGCTATCATGCTTATATAGATGATACGGAGGGATGTATGACAATGATGATCACGCAGCAAGGCCATGGGCTGGGATGGCTGCCCGACGTGCCCGACCAGCGCGACAAAGTATTCAGCCCCACCGTAGCACTCGGCAAGCTGGGCGCTGCGCCATTGCCTGCGAGCACTGATTTGCGCCAGCTTTGTCCGGCCGTGTACGATCAAGGCAAGCTCGGCAGCTGCACTGCCAACGCGCTCGCTGCGGCGTTTGACTTCGACCGGCACAAAGAAGGCCGCCCGTTTATGACGCCAAGCCGCTTGTTCATCTACTGGAATGAGCGCGACATGGAAGGCACCGTGAGCAGCGACGCCGGCGCGCGGATTCGTGACGGCGTCAAAGTGCTGCGCAAAATTGGCACGCCGCCCGAGACAGATTGGCCCTACGATATCACCACCTTTACCGAAAAGCCCAGCGCCCAAAGCTTCACTGACGCCGAGAAAAACGAAGCGCTCGCCTATCTGCGCATCACTCGCCCGCACGCTGCCAAGACATATGACATGCAAGCCTGCCTGGCCGCTGGCTATCCGTTCGTGGCCGGCATCGGCATCTACGAAAGTTTCGAAAATCCCGACGTCGCCAAAACCGGCATTGTGCCCATGCCGGCGCCAGATGAGCAGCTCTTGGGCGGCCATGCCATCCTGGTGGTCGGCTATGACACGGCCACATCACAGTTCATCGTCCGCAACTCCTGGGGCCAGGCTTGGGGCGATCAAGGCTACTTCTACCTGCCGTTCGACTATTTGAGCGACGAGCGGCTCGCCTCCGACATGTGGGTTATTCAGACGGTGGAGGTGTAAGCTTATGGATATCGCGATCAATATTGAAAAGTTGACGAAGCAATATGGTTCGTTCGTTGCGCTTGATTCCCTCACGCTGCAGGTCAAAAAAGGCGAAATCTTGGGCTATCTCGGCCCGAACGGCGCCGGCAAAACGACCACGATTCGCACACTGCTCGGGCTGATACACTCGACATCGGGGCGAGCAGAAATCTTCGGCCTCGACACCCAAACGCACAAAGTTGAAGCGCACAAACGCCTGGCGTATGTGCCGGGCGAGGCCACCTTTTGGCCGTCGCTCACCGGCGCCGAAACGCTGCATTTGCTCAGCAAAGTCCACGGCCAAACCGACCTCGCGTATCAGCAGGAGCTCATCAAGCGTTTTCAGTTTGACGCGAGCAAAAAGGTGCGTACATATTCCAAAGGCAACCGCCAAAAGGTGAATCTGATCGCGGCGCTGGCGACGCGCGCCGACTTGCTCATCATGGACGAGCCGACCAGCGGGCTCGACCCGATCATGGAGCAAGCGTTCAAGCAAAGTGTTTTGGAGGCAAAAGCCAACGGACAAACGGTGTTTTTGTCGTCACATATTTTGGAAGAAGTCGAGGCGCTGTGCGATAGGCTGGCGATTTTGCGCGGCGGCAAACTCGCCGAGCTCGGCACGCTGGCCGAGATGCGCCATTTGTCGGCCGTGTCGGTTGAAGCGACCTTTGACACGGTTCCGCCAGATGTCAGTCAGGTACCTGGCGTGACCAACATGCGTGTTGCCGGCCGCCTGCTTAGCTGCCAGATTCAGGGGCCCATCGAGCCGCTGCTCAAAGTGCTGGTAGCAGCGCACCCCAAGACGCTGCTCAGCCGCGAGCCCTCGCTCGAGGAGCTTTTCTTGTCATTGTATGGCGACAAAGACGTGCGCAAAGAAGAAGTAGCCGCATGAGCGTGGACACTTCAGCCAGTCCGAGCATGGGCGTTGCCGACGCCGTAGCACCCGAGCGCCGGATGCGGCGATTTCGCTCACCCGAGACAGTTATTATGCGCTTTGTCGCCCGCCGCACGGTACGGAGTGCGGCCTTTTGGGCGATCATTTTCGGTGCATTTGTTGCTTCCAAATCCGCAGGCTATGCCAGCGCCTATCCGACGCTCAAAGATCGGCTGAACCTCAGTGCGACCTTCGGCAATAACGTCGGCTTGAGCGCCCTTTTCGGCGTGCCGCACAAGATCGAGACTGTTGCCGGATTCACCATCTGGAACACGCTGTCGGTGATGATGATCGTCGGTGCCATCTGGGCATTTTTGCTGGCGACCAGGACATTTCGCGGCGAAGAGGACGCCGGCCGGTGGGAAATGCTCCTGGCCGGGCACACCACGGCCCGCCGCGCGACCGCCAATGCTTTGGTTGGGCTGGGCTTGAGCTTGAGCGCGTTGTATGCAGTGGCCGCAGCAGCGTTCATTTTGGTGGGCAAGATTCACGCCGTAGATTTTGGCGTGCAGGCAGCGCTCTTTTTTGCGCTGGCGGCAACATCGGGCGCAGCGATGTTCGTGTCGATCGGCGCGCTATGCAGCCAGCTCATGCCGACACGCAGCCGAGCAGCGAGCCTGGCGGCCGGTGTTTTCGGACTCAGTTTTTTGCTGCGAGCCATGGCCAGCATCACAAGCGCCCATTGGCTGCTCAACCTTAGCCCGCTCGGCTGGATCGACAAACTCCAGCCATTATATGGCAGTCAGCCGGTCTGGCTTGTGCCGATTATTTGCCTAACGCTCGCCCTGAGCATTGTCAGTATCATGCTCGCAGGCACGCGCGATCTTGGCGCTAGCTTAATCTCCGACCACGATAGCGCGCCGGCGCACACGAGCCTGCTCGGCTCGCCCTTCGGCGCCGCCGTCCGGCTCACCCGTGTCACGACACTGAGCTGGCTGGCTACCACCACTGCCTTTGCACTGTTTTTTGGCCTGCTCACTAAGTCCGCGACACAGGCGTTCAGTCAATCGAGCGGCTTGCAGCACCGGATTAATGGCGTGATTTCAGCGCCAACCTTCGGCGCCAAAACCTTTTTGGGTGTCGTCTTTTTCTTGCTTATGCCTTTGCTGATGGCGTTCGCAGCGAGCAGCATTGGGCACGTACGCGAAGATGAAGCGCAGGGCTATCTCGATAATTTTTTGGTGCGGCCGGTAAGTCGCCTGCGCTGGCTGTGGAGCCGAGTCATGCTCATTGTGCTTGGCATTGTGGTGGCCGGCTGGCTGAGTGGCGTTGGCGTGTGGGCCGGCACAGCGAGCCAGCACACCGACATCGGTTTTGGCACACTTTTCACGGCGGCGAGCAATATCATCGCGCCCGCACTGTTGACGCTGGGTGTCGGTATTTTCGCGCTGGGCATCGTGCCCCGCCTGACCACAGTGCTCGCGTACAGCCTTATTGCGTGGTCATTTCTGATCGAAATCGTCAGCTCCGGGCTGCACCTCAATCACTGGCTGCTCGACACTTCGGTGCTGCACCACGTGTCACTTGCCCCGGCCAGCAACCCCAATTGGCACGCCGACGCCGCACTGGCGGCAATTGCGCTCGCGCTGTGCTTGATCGGCGGCCTGGCCTTCAATCGCCGCGACTTGGCAAACGAGTAATTTCGCAGCTAGGCACGATAGGCACAAACCGCCACCATGGTATTGCATCTTTTGCAATGCAAAAGTAGTCGCAGTTTTTGAAGCCGTCGGCGATGTGACTAGTGGCCTTGCGACATACGCACTTCGCGGATCATCCAATCTTGCACATTGTCGAAGCGCTGCACGTCAGCGTTAATCGTGTGCTCAGTAAGCCCATACACCGGCCCGCGCGTGATATACAAAAACCGTGGCTGGTACAAGCCAACAGCCGGCGCATCTGCCTGCCATGCCTGCTGAAACGGTTGATATTTGATTGCCCGCAAACTCGCATCCAGCCGAGTGCGACCCGCCTCAAGCGAAGCGTCGGCCGCCGCTGATTGATAATTCGAGAAGTTGAGCTGACTCGTGGAGCGACTGTCGGCCTGGCTGCTGTCCCAGTAGGCGAATACGTCTGGATCCACCCCGATCGAAATGCCATAGAGCAGCGCCTCATAAGTGTGATACGCGAGCGCCGCCTGAAAATCAGTGTCGTTCTGGAGTACGAGCTGCACGTCGGCGCCCGCGGCGCGCCACTGCCGCTGGAGCTCACGAGCTACGCGGGGGTAATCACCACTGTCTTGGGCGTACAATTTGAAGCTCAGCGGCGTGCCAGCCTTCGTCCGGATACCATTATTGCCACGCGCCCAGCCGGCAGCATCGAGCAGACTATTGGCGCTTGCCAAGTCGAATCCGGCCTGTGCGTAGCCCGCATTGTAGCCGAGCTGGCCCTGCAAAAGCGGCCCGCGCACTGGCGAAGCCGGGTAGCCGAGATTACGCAAAATACTGAGCGTGTCGGTCGCCCGCACCAGCGCCTGACGCACTTGCTTGTCGGCCAAAACACCTTGGTTTGTCTGGAAAAAACTCATCACTTCGGCCGAAAACTGCATGCTGTAGCTGCGAACGTTCGCTTCGTGAGCTAGCTGCGGCGGCATACTGCTCAGGCCAGCCATCGCCGTCAGCTCCTCGCGCTTAAAGCTGGCAATCATCGAATCCTGATCGCCAAACGCCCGCACCACAAATTCACTCAGCTTTGGCGCGCCAGCGTGATACTCCGCAAACGGGCTCAGCGCAATTTGCGCCGATGCCGTGTCGCCAGAGGTGTTCGCATCCTGAATCGCCTGCCAGCGGAACGGCCCGGCACCAATCGGATTAGCAGTATTGAACTGCGCCGTTCGCAAATTGGCAGGGGTGATATTTTTGAGCACATGCTCCGGAACAATGCCATTCGTCAGCGAATACATGAACGAGCTGAGCGGATTTGGCAGCGCAAATGTCACGGTCGTCGGGTTTGGCGCCGCGACCGTAATGCCCTGCCAGCTCGATCGCAGCGGCGAATCAACCGCCGGATTCTCGATACTCTGATAAGTGAAGGCAACGTCCGCAGCCGTTAGCCGCGCGCCATCCTGCCACAACAAATCCGGCCGCAAATGCACTGTGTACACCGTGCCACTCGCGTCAACGTCATAATGATCCTGCGCCAAATCGCCCACCAACTGGTTCTGATCATTATAGGAAAACAAGCCGGCAAAAATCAGATGCGACACTGCGGCATCGACTGGCGCCGTGGCAAACAGCGGATTAGCCGTAGTGAATGAACCGACAATGCCCTCGGTGTACACGCCGCCCGGCGCTGGCTGAATGGTCTGATAATAATTGCCGAGCGCCCGAATCTGCGCCACCAGAATCCCGCCGAGCAGCACAAACAGCAATAGCCAACTCGCCACGAATCGCCGCACGGCCACGAGCCGCTCAAACCGCTTAAAAAGATGCTGATCGAGCTGTGCTTCAGCCTGTTGGCCAAATTCCGAAACCTGACGCTGGCGAATGCGCACGCCGCGCCGAATGCGTAACTTGAAAGCTCGGCTAATCACGCTCGCACGCCCCTTACGAGACCACGATGCCCAAAATTAGCGAAGCCGCAAACACAATTGCCACCACAATCGTCAGCTGAAAAATCGTCTTATCCGTGCCGCGCCGAACGGTATTTACTTCGCCCGCGCCGCCCAAGCCAGCGCCCAGGCTTGCGCCGCGCGTTTGTACCAAAATGAGCAAGCTCATCAGGAGCACGCTGCCGATCGCGATGTAGTTAAAAATGCTCATGCCGTTAGCGGCCTCCGTTTTCCAAAATAGCAGTCACCAAATAGTTTACCAGGCCGATGACCATTCCGGCAAGAATTGCTGCCCAAAAATTCGTCACATGCAGCGGCGTATACAACTTGCTCACCACAAACACCATCAGGCCGTTGATGATAATCATGAATAGTCCGAGGCTCAGCAAAATCGCGGGCAGGCTCAAGATCACGACAATCGGCCGCAAAATAGCGTTCACCACCGCGAGCACCAGCCCGGCGATAATAATGACATGCAACTCGCTGTTGTACGTGATGTGCGAACCCAGCAGCCCGGCGGCCACCCACAATCCCAGACTGCAAACCAGCCAGCGCACCAGAAACCGATAGAAAAAACTTTGATTCATGTTCTGGGTGATATTGTAGCACTTTTTCCATAGTCGCGCGCAGATTCATCCACAGACTCAAGAAAACCAGAATGGCCTCAGACAATCAACATACAAGACAATAAAGGATGCTGCGCGCACATGCCGAATGCGCCAAAACCTATCGCCGGCGGCGCTCAATCTTCGCTCGAGTTTCCAGAAATTCCCGTACAAAATCATCAAACACCGGGCCATACTCATCCATAAACCGCGACACCCCTGGAAGTCCATCGTACAAAACAGCGTTCTTCTGCAAATCCCGCGCAAGCAGTCGTTTCCATGTAATCTTCGGTGCATTTTTCTTTGGAGACAGACGAAACGCCACCTCAGCGTCAGAGGGCTGCTGACGGCGCACGTTCTGCAAAACAGCGTAAGGATTGAGTTCGTGGAGCCCACTACAGAACTGCGCAATATACGCTGGGCGGGGGATTTCATGAGCCGGCAAATGCAAATCCTCAAACGCCTGCGTGATCTCCAGGCGCTTCCGCTGACCTATCCGCGCAAGCGCTTGACAATGAAACAGCCCGACCACGAACAGATCACGTACATGCGAAATACCGTGCGCTTGCAACAAATTTCGCGACCGGCCAGAGAGATTAAGCTGGTGCGCCTCGATCGGCGTGTCAAGCCGGAGCGCTGGCGGCTCGCACTCGACAGCCGCCGGCAAAACCACGGCTGCCACGAACTCACGAGCATGCACCCCGCCGCCAAACACCTCACCAACGCCCTTCGACGGATCGAAGGGCGACATACGCTCGCCTGTTTTGTGCATCAAATGCACCTTAGCACAGGCTGGTGGCAATGCCAACTCGCCCAAAAAACCAAAGTCAAGAAGCGGCCTACGCAAAAAAACAGCGCCGCGCCAGCTACAGCGCGCGCGGCAAACGATCGCTCAAAATGCGAATGCCTTCTGGCGTAATGAGCACGTCGTCTTCGATGCGCACGCCGATGTCCTCATCGCGGATGTACATACCGGGCTCGACGGTTAGCACCATGCCAGGCTCAAGCGGCCGGGCATAATCGCCGACGTCGTGCGTGTCGAGCCCGAGAAAATGCGACGTCGGGTGTGGATAAAATTGCCGCACAGCGTCCCGATCGATACTCTTAATGAGCCCAAGCTCACGCAATTTCTCGCCCATAAATTGCTCGATCTGCTCTTCGTACGCGTGGATAACGACGCCGGGGCGAAGGAGCGAAAACGCGAACGCCTGCACGGCCAGCACAGCATCGAATACTTGCTGCTGGCGGCGCGACGGCCGCTCGCCGAGGCTCACCGTCCGCGTGATATCGGCCGCGTAATTGCAATATTCAGCCCCCACGTCGAGGGTCAGCAAATCGCCTCGCGCTAGCGGCGCTTCATTTTTGACATTATGCAGCACACAAGCACGCTCGCCGCTGGCAACGATCGGGCTGAAGGCATGGCCGGCCGTTTGGCGGCGAAATCCGCGCGTTATGTCGGCCTCCACTTCATATTCGTACGCATATTTCGCGAGCTGGGACGGTCGAGTCACAACCTTAAGTGTGTCGATCGTGATGTCGATCGCCCGCTGAATTGCCGCAAGCTCAACCGGCTGTTTCACCATCCGCATCCGCGTCACATGCTGCCGGACATCAAGCAGCTCTAGCTCAGCGTTCACCTGCTTCATACGCTGCATAAGCTGTGCTCGCGCCGGATTGCTAAACATGCCGAACTCTTCGATATACACCGGAGCCGCGCTCAATGTCGCCGCATGCTGCACACGCTTCAGGCGCGCCTCAAGCTGACGCCAGCCGTCTTTTTCGTTCATGATGTCAGAAACTCCCGAACGCTGCTCAAGCTCGTGCAGATCGACGGCGCCATCAAACACCGCGCGCCGATCGTCACGGCCGGGCACAATCAAGTATTCCTTGCCGCGGTCCATCACCAAAATAACGCCGGGCTCGTCGATGCCCGTGAGATACCAAAAATGTCCGTCCTGCCGAAACGGAAATGTTTGATCGGCATTGCGCTGGAGCGCGCCGTTGGCCGTGAGCACAATCGGTGCCGTACCGGTGAAAAGTTCTCGCAGCCGCGCGCGGTTACCAGCAAAAAACGCGCTATCAAACTCAGGCTCGTCAGACATACATCTAGCGTAGCACACCTGCGCAAGCCTGGCTCAATCACTCTTTTGGCGATCGGCGTTTTTATTCGCTGTTGCCGCACTCGGCTGAGATTGTATGCGCGTTTTATACGCTATTAACCGTTCCTTGCTGTCAAAACTGCTCTTTTTTGGGCTTGCCAGCGCGTGGTATACTTCGGCTATGCAGCTTTTGCTTAAAGTCCGACTGAGCATCTTTTTCTTCCTTCTGCTGGCGTTTTATCTCTGTATATCGTTTTCGATTCACAGCCGCACATTGTCGCCTGCTGCACTGACACTTTTTTCGGTGAACTCATTTTTATATGGATTTTACATTTCACCAATTTTGGGTAGCCAAAAGCAGCGCATCGAGGACCTTTCGCGGATTATTCGCGCCGAGAGTAACGCATTATTCGATATGCTTATCAAAACCAAAAAGCTGCCACGCCATTCGCGCAATACATTGCAGGCCAAATTCACCGCCTACGTCCAGGCCTGTGTCGCCCAGCGGCGGCCGGCCGAAGGCGAAGACGAATATGAGCAGCTCATTTCATATTGCCTCGAATACGACGGCGAACAGCCCGAAATCGTCGAGAAGATTCTCGGCGGTCTGGTGGCCAATCAGGCCAATCGCTCGCAGCTGGCCATGCAGCTGGGTAACAATGTTTTTAATAATGAATGGTGGATTATTCTCGTGCTATTCAGCATCACCGACGGATTCGTGTTGTTCTTGAGCGTGCAAAACAGCCCGCTGCTGAATTTCGTCAAGGCGCTGCTATGCACCGGCCTCACCATGTTGCTGCTGAATTTGCTCAAACTTAGCACGCTTACTCACAAAAAAGCGCGGCACATCTGGGATCCGCTCGAAAAGCTCGAAACCAGTCGTTTTCGTCGCACGGATTAGCCGACACTTTTTCGCTTTCGTTTGTATCTCGCCCGCCTGGATGAGCGCTGCCGGGGGACTGGCGTTGACAAACGGATTCACTGATGCCTAAGATCTATGAGTCGCCATGCATCGCTATGGTCGATGCCCCTTGAAGCCTTGTCCCGTTGCTAATAGTCGGTTTTTGCATAATGAATCCCATTTCCTACCCGAAAGGATGCCGCATGTCAAACGACACGTCGAGCAGGCACGACAAACGTACAGGCGCGCTCATCCCCGATCGCCACGAGCTTTGGTTCCGCATCCACAAAGTTCTGATGGGTGCGTCGGGCACGAGCAAGTTCTGCGAAATGCTCGAGCATGACGCCGGCAAAGAGCTGAACGCCGAAGAAATCGCCATCATGCTCCGCACGGCTTTCGCCGGAATGATGCTCCACACACCCTACGCTGATCGGCACATTGTCACGCGGCATTCTCTCCGGGAGTTTGCCGCTGCGATCGTTGACGACGAGCAGGTGCTTGCCGACGTTATTTGTCGCCTCAGCACCCTCGAGAATAACGAGGAAAAGCCGTCGGGCTATGAGCCCTGCCCGCCGCGGCCCTGGCTCGGCGAGAGCGCCAAAAGGGAGCTCATCGCCCAAGTCAAGCTGTTCATCCGCGCCTACAGCCAAGAAATCGCTGGCCCAGGCGAGGATCAAACCCTTTGCCGTTTCAACCTCTATCCGTTCTACAATCAGACTGCCAGCGGCATGTTTCTGGCGTTCAAAGGCGCAAGTCCCAGGCAACTGTGGCTTCCGTGGGGTTTGTGCAGTCTGGTGACTCGGGTCGACGATCCAGCGCGTGTTGCCGCCTTCCTGGCGAGGCTGGAACTCGAGCGCGTCGTGCCCAATTCTGCTAACATCGGCGATCTCCACGGCCCGGTGTTTGCCGTGCTCGCGCTCGACGACAAGCCGCTGCACCGGCCAGTCCAGCTCACCGACCACAGGCAGTTCACTTACACCGCTTCAGCCAAGGAGGAGTGGGAGCGCCTATTCAACCCAGAATAGCAAGGAGACCAAGAGCTTAGTGCGGAAGGATGTTGTGACAACAGCTCACAAAGCCTTCCGCACTCTTAATTTTTAGTTATTTATCTGCGGCTGCTATTCTGCATTCTGCGGCCCAAACACGTGCGACTTTTTTGGGGTCATTTCGAGATAATTTACGCCCCTGGCTTGCCAAGCTGTGCATACACTGTCACGGCGCGAGCCTCGCCAATCACCACGGCAATTTCAAGCTGGCTCGCTTGGCGCACACCTTGCAAACTGCCGAACGCGCGGATAAGTTTTTTGCGCGTCACCGGGCCCACGCCCGGAATGTCGTCGAGTAAGCTAGCCGTTTGGCGTTTGCCCTTGAGCACGGTGTGATAGCTCACAGCAAATCGATGCGATTCGTCACGCACCCGCTGCAATAGCTTCACGATGTCGGAACTTTTCGGCAGCAGAATGAGCCAAAAGTCGTCGCTCTCATGCACAATCGCGTTCATTTTTTGCAGCTCAATTTTGGAAACATGTACCCGCGATTTTTCGAGATGCACGACGATTTCTTCTTCGCGCTTCGCAAGTCCAACCATCGGCCGCGCGATACCCAGCTCATCGCGGGCCCGAATCGCCGCCGCCACCTGCCCCTTGCCGCCGTCGATCAAAAACAGATCAGGCAAGCCCCACGCCTGGACATTCTTGGGCGAGCAGCGGCGCGAAATCGCTTCGTGCATATGCGCAAAATCGTCGTTGCCCGGAATGCGCATCTTGAACTTTCGGTAGGCAGCTTTGTCCGGGATGCCGTTCGTGAACACCACACCACTCGCCACGTTGTCGGTGCCTTGCATGTGGCTGATGTCATAGCCCTCGATCCGCCGCGGAATTTTCTCCAGTCCCAGCAAATCAGCCAGCCCTTGCAGGCCGCGGTCCTTGCTAATATCCATAAATTCTTTGTCCGAAAACACAATCTGCTTCGCCAGCGCCTTCAGCGCGAAATACTGGTTGCGAATCGCCGCCGCCCGCTCAAAATCCTGGCGCTTGGCGGCGCGCTGCATGTCGTGCTCCATGTCGTCGATCACTTTTTGCCGCTCGCCGCGCAAATATTGCATGAGCTTGCGCAAGTTGGCACGGTAATCGTTCAGGCTGGTTTTGTGTTCCTCGAGCCCCGGACACAACCCCAAATGATATTGCAAACACGCGCGCTGAGGCACCACGCCGGCATGCGTGGAGTACGGAAACACCTTGCGCAGATAGCGCAGTGCCCGCTTGACCTCGCCGCCATTGAAAAACGGGCCGAAATATTTCGCCTTGTCGTCGAGCGGCTGATGCGTGTAGCTCACCGACGGATACGGCGCATCGTAGTTTATCCGCACGTACAAGCTGCTCTTGTCATCGCGCAGCAAAATGTTGTAGCGCGGCATATAGCGCCGCACCATTTCCGCTTCGAGAAACAGCGCGTCGAGCTCGCTCTCCACAGTCGTCCAGTCGGTATCGTGGATTTCGGCAATCAGCGCATCGGTCTTCGGATCGCGCCGCCGCGACTGCTGAAAATACTGCCGCACGCGATTTTTGAGCACCGCCGCCTTGCCCACGTAAATAATCTCGCCGGATTTGTCTTTGTGAAAATACACGCCCGGCTGATTGGGCAGATTCTTGAGCTTTTCCGCAAGCGCGTCGTTTACTTTGGCCATAGGATTATTATACAAGAGACGCGACAGCGGCGCACGCGGCCTCGGCTGCCCAATTCACGAGCGCTCCTGATTGAGTCTCCGGGCCATGTCTGCTACACTCCGGGGGCTCGCCAACCACACACGTGGATCAGAGGCAGCACATTCCGAGACAAGAGAAGGAAGACCATGATCGGCAAGATCAGGCCAATCGCAGCGGCAGTGGCAATCGCCTGCTGTTTCGCGCTCAGCGGCTGCAAGTCGACCAGCGGATCATCGGGTTCGTCGGGCGGCTCATCAGGAGGCTCTGTTTCAGTTCAAACCCAGAGCAGCGCACCGTATGTCGGCAGCTCAAGAGGCAGCCTCAAGGACCGCGGAGACGATGGCCCGAACAACAACTCATCGAGCGAGATCCCGCCGGCCGACGCCGAGGGGTATCTGCGGCTGGCTGCACAGTACGCCGACCACGTCAGAATCAACAATGCGCAGCCAGCGCTCTGCCAATCAGCACTGGACAGCTACAACTTCGAGGTCGGCGAACTGGACAAGCTCAACCATGGCGACAAGGAGGCTACTAAAGCAATGCTGACAACCAAGAACCTGGTGCGAGACCTCACCTGTGAGAGCAGCGATGTAGGAGGAGGCAAGCACTAATCCTGTTCCGAGGCGGATGGGCCATGCGCGTATCGCTATCTGCGGCACCACGTGGCCCAGCTGCCCTCCGGTTTTGCTTCGTTTTTGGCCCAGCCCACTTCTCTTGTCTCTTTTTACACAGGAGCCTGACGTATAGCTTCGTCATTTGTTTTTCTTGCTTTCTTGAAACTCGCGCATTTTCTAGAATATTATATGGTATGGTAATCTGGCCAAAAAATTGGTATACTGAGGCGTTGTTCGCAAACCGCGAAATAACGCTCCGACAAGAGAAGAGGAAGCCATGACAGTCAAAGTCAGGGCATTTGGGAGTGTGGCGATAGCCATTCTCAGCTGCGTGCTGAGCGGCTGCCAGAGCTCAACCAGTGGATCATCCGGTTCGTCGGGCGGGTCTTCAGGAGGATCGAGCGTGCACCTCATCCCTCCCGCCAGCTCGTCGACTACGCCCGCCAGGCAACAGACGCGGACGCTGCCGCCGGGGACTGAAGTGTGGAGCTCGATGTCGTCCGATGACATCATGCAGCAGCTCACGTGGGACTACACGGCCTACAGGAACGACCAGAACCCGCCGGCAAAGCCCACGCTGCTGGCACCCCCTCAGCACGTCAGAACCTACCCTAAGTGCAGCGACTTCCAGCTTGACTACAATGCGGGCACGGAGTACCTGCGTACCAGCAAACAAGATGGCCTGCTGACGGTCAACAACCTCCCGGGCAAGCTGGACGCCTGCACGCATTCGTAACGATCTCGACGCGGCCAATGCGGCCGGGCGATGTGTGTTGCACACAACGCACATCGCCCGGCCGACGTCGCCTTGCCCAGAACGCCACCTTTCTCTTGTCGGAACTTTTTATTCAGTCATCATCTTTGGGTCAAATTGCTTCGTGCAATCGAGGCAATACTGCTTTTCGGGCACGCACGCCGGGCAGATTAGCACGAGCTTGTTGCAAGCTTTGACGGCGCAGTTTTCGTAATTGCTCGTCCTGCTCGAGCAGTGAATACACGCGCCGATGTCTTTGGAATCGCCCGAAAATTGCACGCCCATGCGGTCATCGAACACATACAGCGAGCCTTCCCACAAGCCTTTGTCGCCATACTTTTCGCCGTACTTCACGATGCCGCCATCCATTTGGTACACCTCTTTGAAGCCGCGATTTTTCATCAGGCTCGAGAGAATTTCGCAGCGAATCCCGCCGGTGCAATAGGTGACCACTGGCCTGTCTTTTATGTCGTCGTATTTGTCACTGTCGAGTTCTTTCAGAAAGTCTTTGCTCGTGCGAGTATCTGGCACGACGGCGTTTTGGAACTTACCGACTTGAGCTTCAAACGCGTTGCGGCCGTCGAAAAATACCACATCATCGCCGCGTTCTTCCACGAGCTTATGCACTTGCTCGGGCTTGAGATGCACGCCGCCGCCGACCACGCCATTTTTATCTACCCGCAGCTCATCCGCGACGCCAAATGACACGATTTCGTCGCGCACTTTGACGCTCAAGCGCGGAAAATCGTCACGGCCGCCATCGCTCCACTTGAACTCGGTTCCCTTGAACGCCCCGAACTGCTTCGTCTGTTTTACGTATGCCTTGAGCGCCTCGAGCTCGCCGCCCACCGTGCCATTGATGCCGTGTTTCGAAATCAGAATCCGCCCGCGCAAGTTCAGGCTTTCGCACAAGGTTTTCTGCCAAAATTTCACCGCCTCCGGGTCGCTCAGCGGCGTAAATTTGTAGTAAAGCAATATTTTCTGCATTGCTGCAATTTTAACAAATGATTTTTGTTTTGTCAGCACCGAGCGGTGTGTGATACAATCTGAGCTATATTTTATCGGCATAACGGAAAGGCGACAATGGCTCACTCATATACATCCCAGGCACATGTCGCGACCGCCGCTATGTGCACCCAAACTCGTTAATTCATTATTTGCGCTCGCTGTCGCGCCCCTGGAGCAATCGCAGGCTTATCCTCTCAGCCGCCAACTCCCAAAAATCAACCACCAATTATAAATAACTGATAAAGGATCAGCTATGAATCCCACCCGAAAGACCCTCGTGCTTTTTTTGCGCGAGAATATGCGCCATGCCAAGCTCTTTCTTGGCGCCAGCTTGGTGTGGCTGACCGGCATGACGCTCCAAAAACTGATCTTGGCGCTCATTGCCTCGCGCTCGCTCAATCATTTAATCGCCGTGCACAATCGGCCGCATGTGTTGTATTGGCACGAATTTGGCGGCTATTTGGTGTGGTTTGTCGTGATCGCCATACTGGCGCAAGCTTGCATCGCGCTTGGGCTGTATTTGCTCAGCCATCTCGAGACGCGCGTGCGGCCGGATCTGCAGATGCGCGCTTTCAACTGGCTGAACAGCCAGAGTTTGGCGTTTCATTCGAACACGTTTAGCGGCGCGATTGTGAACCAAGTGAACAAATTTACGGCAGCGTATATCACACTTACCGACACGTTCGTGCTGATGTTTTTGCGCATGTTTACAAACGTCGTTATTGCCATCATTGTGATTGTGTTTTTCTCGGTGCCGATCGCGCTCGTGATGGCCGCCTGGACCATCGGCTTCACGATTCTCAATTTCCAGCTCGTCAAGCGGCGCCTGGCGCTTTCGAAGCAAGCCGCCGTGGCCGACACCGTGCTCACCGGGCATTTGGCAGACGTGATTGGCAACATTTCAGCCGTCAAAGCTTTCGGCAATGAAGTCGCTGAAGCAGTCACGCACCACGAAAAATCACACGATCGCGCCCGCAAAAAGTACCGTACCTGGATCATCGGCATTCGCAACGACGCACAGCTCGGCTTGATGATGACCGTGCTGCAAATCGCCGTCCTAGCGCTCTCGGTGCAAGCCGTGCTACATCACGCCATTTCGCTCGGCACGCTCCTGCTGATCCAGGTGTACATCACCCAGATTATCACCGAGCTGTGGGGGCTGAGCAACATGTCGCGTACCATCGAGCAGGCCGTGACCGACGCCGAGGAAATGGTCGAGATTTTTGACATCAGTCCCGATGTCGTTGACGCGCCGGAGCCCGAAAAATCGCGCATAAGCCACGGCGCGATCAGCTTTTCACACGTCGATTTTACCCACGACAGTAGCGAGCATGCGCTGTTCCACGATTTTCAGCTCGACATCATGCCTGGCGAAAAGATCGGCCTTGTCGGCCATTCCGGCTCGGGCAAGACAACGCTCACCCGGCTATTACTCAGGTTTTCAGATATCGATGGCGGCGGAATTAGCATTGACGGGCAAAATATCGCCAAGATCGCGCAAGCCGAGCTGCGCAGACACATCGCTTATGTGCCGCAGGAACCGGTGTTGTTTCACCGCAGCTTGCGCGAGAATATTGCCTACGCCAATCCGCAGGCGACCGACGAGCAGATTCGCCACGCCGCTGCGCAAGCGCACGCTGCGGAATTTATCGAGCAGCTGCCGAACGGCTACGACACCATCGTGGGCGAGCGCGGCGTGAAGCTCAGCGGTGGCCAGCGCCAGCGGATTGTGATTGCGCGCGCTATTCTCAAGGACGCGCCGATTTTGGTGCTCGACGAAGCCACGAGCGCGCTCGATTCTGAGAGCGAATTACTCATCCAAGCTGCGCTCAATAAACTCATGCAAGGCCGCACCACCATCGTGATTGCGCACCGGCTGAGTACGATTCAGAGGATGGACCGCATCGTTGTTATGGATTCCGGCCGGATCGTCGAGCAAGGCTCACACGCCGAGCTGCTGGCGCGCAAAGGCACGTACGCGCAGCTGTGGGCGCATCAGTCGGGCGGCTTCATCGAGGAATAGTTCACGGCGGATAACGTACCAGATCCACATTTTCAGAACAGAAAGGAGCTCTATGAATAGCACTACAGCAACCTTGCGCCTCTATTGGCACCACGTGTGGCAATACCCGCGGTACGTCGTGGGTGTCGCTGTAAGCGTGCCACTTGCGGTACTCGTCAACCAATTTTTGCCGCCGCTCATTCTGGCCTCGGTTGTCATTCGTTTGAGCCAGCACAAATTCCAGCCACACCATGTGTGGGCAAGCTTCGGGCCAAGCCTGATCGCGTATTTGCTGCTCGTGGTTTTCGGGGGTGTGGTACTGTGGCGACTGGTCGATTACCTCAACTTCAAGCTCGAGGGCAACGTGGAGCGCGACATGGCGCAGCGTGTGTTTGGGCATTTGCTCAACCAGAGCGCCAGTTTCCACGCCAACCATTTTAGTGGTTCGATGGTGTCACAGACGAATAAGCTGCTCGGCTCGTACATTCGATTTGCCGACACGACAATGTTCCAGGTGATGCCGCTGTTCTCAAGCCTGATTATTGCGTCCGTTATTTTGATGCATCGCGCACCGGTGTTTGTGCTCGCGCTGGACACTTTTTGGGTTGTGTACATTGTGACGGCGTTTTTCGTGACCAAAGGCATCCGCGAAAGCGGAAGCAAGCACGCCGCGACCGAGAGTAGACAGACTGGCTACTTGGCCGATGCAATCACGAATGTCATGGCCATCAAAAGCTTTTCGGGCGGGAGATTTGAGCGGCGCGCGTTTGCCAAAGCCACCCGCGACACCGAAAGCCAGCTCATGCACATGATGCGCGCTCACTCCCGTCAGCAGATCTACTTCGGCTCGCTCATCAACCTCATTCTGGCAATGTCGCTGGTAACTGCCGTGGTAAGCGTTATGGAATGGCATGCCAACATCGCCACGGTGTTCCTGATCCTCAACTACACGTCGAGCATCACCAGCCAGCTGTTTTCGTTCAGCAACAACAGCTTGCGGAACTACAACCGATGCTTCGGCGATGCCGCCGAGATGGTGAAGATTTTGCACCAGGAGCCCGAGATTCAGGACAGCGCGCAGCCGCAAATGCCGCAAATCCGTAAAGGTGGCATCGTGTTCGACAATGTCATATTCTCGCACGATGGCTCGGACGGAGCATTGTTCGAGAAGCTGAATCTCACGATTAAGCCCGGCGAAAAGATCGGCCTTGTCGGCCATTCCGGCTCGGGCAAGACAACGCTCACTCGTTTGCTACTGCGCTTCTCGGACATCGACGGCGGCGCGATTCGCATCGACGGCCAAAATGTTGCCGAGCTGCGCCAAGACGACCTGCGCGCGCATATCGCCTACGTGCCGCAGGAACCGCTGCTCTTTCACCGAAGTTTGCGCGAGAATATCGCGTACGGCAAGCCCGGTGCCAGCGATGACGAAATCATTGCCGCAGCGCGCAAGGCCCACGCCGACGATTTCATCCGACTGCTGCCAGAAGGCTACGAGACATTGGTGGGCGAGCGCGGCGTGAAGCTCAGTGGCGGCCAGCGCCAGCGGATTGTCATTGCCCGCGCTATTCTCAAGGACGCGCCGATTTTGGTGCTCGACGAAGCCACGAGCGCGCTCGATTCGGAAAGCGAGCTGCTCATCCAGCAAGCGTTGCAGGAGCTGATGAAAAAGCGCACCACCATCGTGATTGCGCACCGGCTGAGCACGATTCAAAAGATGGATCGAATTATCGTACTCGAGGATGGCGCAATTATCGAGCAAGGTACACACGCCGAACTCGTGCAGCGTAAAGGCACGTACGCGCAGCTATGGGCGCATCAGTCGGGCGGATTTCTCGAAGCGTAAAAAGCATAAAAGTAGGCGCGCCCTTCCGTGGTTCTAAGATCAGGAAGGGCGCGGCGTGCCACGGGTCAGTCAATCGAACTCCGCAGACCCGAGCGTGGCTAGCCACTACTGACAGTACCTGGCTAATCGCTCAGAACACGCTATCAAAAGCCGCCGCCGTTTGCGGGCTTTTCGGTATGATGGTCTGAAAATAAAAAGGCCCGACGAGTGGTGTTTTTTGCATAAAGCACCACTCGTCGGGTTAGCTGATTTCAGCACTTGGGCCTGATCGGGCGCATGAAAGCCGCTACCCTGCCCTCTGATCCGGCCATCGGACAATTAGTATTGACCAACACGACGTCGCCTGCGCGTAGCTCGTAGGAGAGCGCCCAGGGGTGTTGTTCCCAGCAGACACCGTGGCTGGCTGCAGACTGATGCACGCAGATACGCTCAGGATCACCGTGCCGTCCCGACTCCGCTGTCGCAACGAAACATCCGTTCTCCTGTGCCAGCTGAGCCATGAACGCGTCAATGCGAGCAACGCGCTTCGGGTGCATGCGCACCATCTCTGCGACCTTGGGGTCTTCCTCGGAGCATTTGCAGGACGCCCAGGCCGTCAGGTAGTCGGCGACCACACCGACGGGCAGATTACGGGCACCCAGCTGCTCGAGCCCGAAGAACAGCTCGTCGTCACCAAGCGCCAACCACAATGCGGCCTCAATCGGCGTTCCCCAGTGGTCCACGCGCTCAAGCGCAGCCTTCTTGGCAGCCCGCGACAACACCGCCGGCACGTTGCTGGTCGGCTCCGGAGCCAGGAGCTCAGGAGCCACTCGCGCGAGATCCTGCACCCGCCCTAGGGCTGTGTCCAAGATCTTGCCGATCTCCTCGCGAGCTGCGTCCAGGCCAAAAGCCCGCTCCAAGGACTTCAGGAGCCCGAATGACTCTGAACGCAAGAAACGGTCGGGTACCCGCCTCGCGCAGACGAGCATTGCCCGAGACAGCTGCCCGGCCGAGAGCATGGTCCAGCGCAAAGGCACCACGGCCTTCTCGTATGGCTGATCCCACGGCCCTATCACGTTCACGAAATCGGAAAGCGCCAGCCGCGCCTCCCGCCTGGCGTCGCGCATGATAGGGCTGGGGTCAGCCAAGACTTCATTGGCCCTCTCGACCTGCTCCATGATGAGCTGAGCGACCCGCTCGGTCCGCATGCCCGCCCAGCGCGCCGCTCGGACCCATTCATTGCCAAGCACGAAATGGTACTCAAACACCATTTCGATAAACGGCAGGCGCTCTGCCGGCTCGAGCAGTGCCAGCAGCCGCGGCACACCGAGCACCATCGGCAGGCCGTCGTCGCGCATGTACTTGTAGAGAAATTCGCGTGGGTCAAACAGTTGCGCGAACACCTCGGGATGCCGCTCGGCCCACTTCAGTCCGGCAAGCCGCGTCCGTGGGCCAGTCCCTTGCGAGACGTGCATGGCCCACTTTACCATCCGCTCCAGTGCCGCGCGGCCGTATGGCCCGGCAAGATGCACGCTCAGCTCAGGCGGGCCGGTTTCCGACGTTTTGGTGGCGTGGGATGACTGCGGCGTGGTCAAGTCCCGAGTCACGCCTTCCAGAAAGCTCAGAAGCTCTTCGAACCCCATGTACTTGAGCTCGGTCATGGCGGGATCCTCTCGCTGATTGTGGTGGACTCGTTGCTCTGCTGTAGCCTTACAAGGCCGATCAAAAGAGCGACATACCGGCAGCTTGCCGTGTAATGTACCTGGCGTTATAGCAAGTTTTACGGCACGATGCAACCGTAAGCACAAATTGACAGCGTCGCGAATACGGCGCGCTTAAGCAATCGGAGCAGCGCTCGCCTTCACTTGGTTCCATTCGCGCCACACCAGCCAGATAATCAGCGCATCGAGCACCGTGAGAAACGCCATCCCAAACGTCGGCTTTACCACCAGCTCATACGCCTGATACGCGATAAACAACCCCAGCGCAACGATGGCGAACGGATACGCCCACGGCTTGTTGCGCAGCAGCGCCGCTACCAGCGCTACTTTGATGATGCCGTGCAACAGCAAAAAGGTAATCGCAAAAGCGTTGCGGCCATGCGACAAACTCTCGCCATAATGCACCACATGCGTGGCGATAAAGCCGTGGTCCTCGCCCAATTCCGCCTGCGCAATCGAGTGCGTCCAGTGGCCAATAGTCGCCGGCTGCACAATCAGCAAAAACAATCCGGCGATAAGCTCGACCAACCCATCAAAACCCTTGATAAAAATACCGATTTCGTACGTTTTGTCGAGTAATGTTTTGGGATGAAACCAGGCCATCGTGGTACTTTCGTTTAGGCTGCTTGAGATTTTTTGTTTGTCAAAATTGGCTATGCCGCCTCAGTAGCAGAAGCTTCGGCAGGAGTATCGTCCTCGCCTTCGGCCTCAGGTGCCTCAGACTGCTCTTCATCGGTGTCGTCGCCGCCAGCCGCATCGTTGGCCGCAGCCAGCGCGCTCGGCTCAAACACCGTCGCGATCGTTTGCGTCGGCTCAGCAGCGATCTCCACGCCGTGCGGCACGATCAAATCAGCAACCGTCGCGTGATCACCTACTTCGGCAAGCTTTTCAGCGTCGTAGTACAGTGCTTCGGGCAAATTCTTTGGCACCGCCGTTACGGCCACCGATTCAACGTTTTGTAGCACGATAAATCCAGCGCGCTCGGCTGGGCTCGCTTCGTTCCCTTCGGCATACTGCGCACGAATTGGCACCTCAGCGTCAACTTTTTCATTGGCCCGAACGGCGTTGAACACCACATGACTGAGCTGGTGACGACGCGGGTCGAACGTCACCGATTTGATAAGCGCTGTGTATTTTTGGCCGCCGGCCGAGAGCTGCACCGGCGAGTGCTTGCCGGCGGCGCTGTAGACTTTGTGCAGCGCGCGGTAGTCAGCCTGCACCATCACCGAAGCTTTGCCGTGGTCGTGAATCACCGCTGGCACGATGCCCTGCTCGCGCAGTTTCTTTACAGGCTTGCCGGTAACGGTTCGTGGGTCGACATCGAGTTTAACTTCGTGCATGGTATCTCCTTAAAAATCGGGTACTTACCTAGTATAGCAAAAAATGGTGGACTCCTTAAGCCAAACACGTTACGCTTGAGAAATGAACGTGCACGACATTATTCAGAGTGGCGGCCTGCTCCTCATTTCCTTGATTATATTTGCCGAATCGGGCATGCTCGTGGGCTTCTTTTTGCCCGGTGACACCCTACTCCTGAGCGCCGGCGTGTTCGCCGCGCAAGGCAAACTGCCCGGCGGCATCGGGCTGACCATCGCCGTCATCGCGTTGGCGGCCATTCTCGGCGACAACACCGGCTACACCATCGGCAAATTCAGCGGCCCACGATTTTTCCGCAAAAAAGACGGCATTTTATTTCGGCAAGAATACGTGAGACGCGCCGAACTTTTCTACGAAAAATATGGCGCCAAAACCATGTTGCTGGCGCATTTTCTGCCGATCGTGCGCACGTTCGTGCCGATCGTCGCCGGCATCGCCAAAATGCCGCGCTTGCAATTTTTCATCTTCGACGCCATCGGCGATACTGCCTGGGCCATCGGCGTAACGCTGCTCGGCTATTGGTTCGGCAGCCGCATTCCAAATATCGACCACTACATTTTGCCAGTGTTCGTCATCGTTACTGTGCTCTGTTTTGCGCCAATGCTGTGGCATATTCTCGGCGATCGCACCACGCGTAAGCGACTTTTCCGCGCCATCACGCGCAAGTCCGACAGCTCGAGCAATTAGCAACGCGCGGGCTCGTGAATATCGAACTAGCTTTATGCTCGGTTCGCGTTCACTCCACAATGCGCTCGCCTGCCCGAGTATCCTGCAGCCATGCTTTCTCGGGGCGTTTGGGCTTTGGCTTTTATGGTCTGTGAGATTATTCACACGCGGCGCGCCTTCAAAACGCTTGTATACATACCTAGGCGTATGTATACTTTTCTTATACTCTTCATATGTGTAGGTTATATATGAAGAAGCGCACCCAACTGCCACAGCCGATGTGGCTAGTTTGGTGCACCAAAATAACAGCTCGGAGGCGCCATGCAACAACTCACTTTTACGCTTGATGAATCGTGTATCCGCTGGTATAGCTATCATTTTAACGATACCATTCTGCGCAATGATATTTCATGGCGCAGCTGGCATCTCGCCTTGCAGCGAACGCTCAACGACAAACAACTTGACGGCGCAGATTGCGCCATTTGTGGCCGCCATATTCCGCAAAACGAAGCTGCGCCGATCGAATATCTGGGCGGCTACAGCTTACGCACATGTCTTGCACATAGCAATCTGAGCGGGACGCCTACCAGCGACTAGCAGCACTGCCGACCTGTCCAGGCAAAACACAATCTTCGCGCGCCTAATCCTGCTTCTTCTGTATCTCGCGCATGATCAAATCGCGAATAATCTCCGACTTATTTTTGCCCGTCTCGAGCGACTCACTTCGCAAATAGCCGTAAATCTGCCGATCGATGAACATATTAAAGCGCAGCTCCTTGGTAGAAATCGTGTTTTCCATGAGAAAATCGCCAACAATCTTCGCCACGTCCGCCTCGGTCTGATATTCCGCCACCTTGAGATATCGATTTTTATACTCGCCGATCGTCCGCCACAAAATCGGCTGGCGCGACACGATCAGCACCGGCTTCTTCTGCTGTAATGCCATCGCAACCTGGAATCCTTGCGTAAAACTGTAGTCAGTCGCCTCAACGATGACAAGATCGGCACGAGAAATCGCCTCAAGATTCTCCTCGATAATCCGGCCGTGGCCACCAATGTCATGCTTGTTCTTATGTGTGTGGTACGCGACCTCAATCCAGTCGCGAGCGAGCATAGCGTCGTTCTCGCTGAGAACTTTCACGATCGCCCGCAAGTACGGCAGCTCGTCCGTAACGTCCCATTTACTACCAGTCAGATGCACAATCATAACGTCTCACCAATCAAGCGCCAAGTATACCAGAAGCTACTAGCACTTGCTATTAGCTATCTATGCCTACTGTTCTTCATCCATCAGCATTTTTAATTTTAAGCCTGCATGAAGCAGATCTTGCACCATATTGAGCCGCTCGGCTTCCGGGCAGTCAATGGAGCTCAAATAGCGTTGGACTTGGGGACTTAAAGATAAAGTCATCGAGGTCCGGGTGGCCTCACTCTGCCCTTGCAAATACCGATTGACAGCATGAGCAACGTCCGTTTTAGTAGAGTATTCTACAACCTCGAGGAGCGCAGACTCGTAGCCAGAAAAAGTACGTGCTTTAAATTGATTACGCGTTAAGACAAGGACCGGCTTACTGAGCCGAAGTGCGGTCGCTACCTGGAACCCTTGCGAGAAAGTGTAGTAGGTGCTTTCGGCGATAACGACATCTGCGCGCCGGATCGCTTCAAGGTTCGCCTCAACGATTGGTTGCCAATCGACCTTCTCATCAGGAATCCCATGAACAAGGTGTCGCTGATACGCTGCCTCCGTCCAATTGCGCGCGATACTGTCTCCATTTTCATGGACAACATCTATAATTCGTTGGAAGTAAGGCATATCTTCGCGAATATTTCGCGCACTGCCCGTCAGATGGACGATCACATCTTTTTCTCGGCAGTAATTTTCTGGACTTGCATGCCCAGCTTGGCCAGTTCGTAGAGCGCTTCGCCTTTCGTTTTGCCAGCCGCGGATGCCATGTCGTCAAGGTAGGTCAAAAGCACTCTATCAATCGGGGTTTGCACCGTCAGATCTTCCGAAGCCATCTGGTTGGCAGCGATAAATTCCCGTACTATCTCCGCCAGCTCTTTGCGATCTTTGTAGGTCTTCATGGTGAGCAGCTTATTCTTCACACCCGAGATAGCGTACTGGCGAAAAGATTTTCGCGATACCAAGAGCACAGGAATGCCCTTTTGTAGCGCCAAAGATAATTCGTAGCCATGGTACAGGCGATAAGTGGTCGTCTCGGCGATGTAGAGATCGGCGCGAGCTACGGCGTATTCGTTTTCGCGAACAGCGTATGCCCAGTCCATTTCTTCATCTTTGGCTATAGCATTTTTTGTATTGTAGTTTGAATGTTCCATCCAATTACGCGCAATACTGCACCCTTCTTTGTGGACGGCATCTATTACTGTTCTAAAGTCAAAGAATTCTTCACCTTGAGCTCGTATCCCACCACCAATTTGCACAATCATACTAGTTTTCTTGTTTGTCGATCTCGTTCTGAACTAGATCTCGGAGAATCTCGGCCTTAGTCTTGCCTGTCTTGAAAGCTGCCCAACGGAGATAGTTATAAATCTTGCGATCAATGAAGAAGTTAAATCGCATATCTTTGGACTTGATATCATTATCACTTATAAAACTACTTACGATTCCCTTGAGGGAATCTGTCGTATACTCTTCATGTTTTACCCAGCCATCTTCTACGCCTGTTACAAATGCGTTTTTATCAGCGGTACTATGCCTGAGCAAAAGCACTGGCTTCTTTTGCTGAATTGCGACGGCAATTTGATAACCAATCGCGAAATTTTCATAACTAGTTTCAGCGATTATGATGTCAGACTTCGCAATTGTTTCAAGGTTCTGCTTTACAATTGCAGTCCAATCAGGAGCAGGCTGGCTTGGTTCCGTATTCCTCCGATAGGCACGCTCTATCCAATCGAGTGCCAGCTCATGGCCAGAACCCTTAACCACCTCCACAATCTGGCGCAAGGTGTTAATATCATTCTCGAGTGTTGGGCGGGATGTTATAAAGTGCACTTTCATTTTGTGGACCTCGCTTTAGTAAATATTATGTGGCTGCTGCAAAAGTAAGTCAGAATTATGATTCATTATCGATTCTATCATAAATTATGATCAAAAGTAATATTATGTTAGAGTAAATCTTTAAGACTTACAAATAGCACATACAAACCATTCAATTCTAGCCTATGTCATATCCTGCTGGTCCGAATAGCATCACTCTTAAAGCATACTCCCAGCACGTCACGGAGTATATTAAAAATACTCCTTCGAATTACCAGTCGTACCATATACCTCTTCTTCGTTGGATCAATTTTAGTCTAAAACTTATAGCGCCTCAATCTAAGGTATTGGAGATTGGAAGTGCTACTCCCCGCGAAGCACGGTATATACGTTCAAAGGGTTTTATTGTCCATGCCAGTGATGCCGTACCGGCATTCGTAGATCACCTTCAGGATAAAGGCGAGGATGCCTTTTTGCTCAATTTACTGACAGATGAGATTGAAGGTGACTATGCAATGATCTTCGCCAATGCCGTCTTCTCCCACTTTTCTCGGCAGGAAATAATCAAAGCCCTACATAAAGTCTACAATGCCTTGAGTCCCGGCAGTATATTTGCCTTTAGCGTAAAGCAGGGGAATGGCGAAGGGTGGATTACGGAAAAATTTAGTGCTGCACGGTATGTCAAATACTGGCGACCTGATGAAATATATGAACTGGCCGCGGCTATCGGCTTCATAGTTGTATTTAAAGAGCAAGATATCAATGGAGATTTGCCTACCCACACCTGGATCAACATTGTTGCACGGAAACCGTAGTCTGACTACTTGAGGAGTTTGGCTAGGAACTGGCCGGTGTAGCTTTCTTTGGTTTTGGCGACTTGTTCGGGGGTGCCGGTGGCGACGATTTGGCCGCCAGCGGAGCCGCCTTCGGGGCCCATGTCGATGAGCCAGTCAGCGGATTTGATGACGTCGAGGTTGTGTTCGATGACGACCATACTGTTGCCGGCGTCGACGAGCGCGTGCAGCACGTGTAGGAGCCGCTCGACGTCGGCCATGTGCAGGCCGGTGGTCGGCTCGTCCAGAATGTACAATGTGCGGCCAGTCGGGCGCTTGGAGAGTTCGGTGGCCAATTTAATCCTTTGCGCTTCGCCGCCGGAGAGCTGCGTGGCGGGCTGACCGAGCGAGATGTAGCCAAGGCCAACGTCCACCAAAGTCTGCAGCTTGCGTGCGATGCTCGGCTGATTGGTAAAAAAGTCTAAGGCCTGCTCGCAGTTCATCTCGAGCACGTCGCTGATCGTCTGACCCTTGTACGTGATCTCGAGAGCCTCGCGGTTGTAGCGCTTGCCGTGGCAGACTTCGCACTGCACGTAGACGTCGGGCAGGAAGTGCATTTCGATCTTGATGATGCCGTCGCCGGCGCAGTTTTCGCAGCGACCGCCCTTGACGTTGAAGCTGAACCGGCCGGCGGCGTAACCGCGAAGCTTGGCTTCGGGCGTGCTGGCGAACAGTTCGCGAATCGGCGTGAACAAACCTGTGTAGGTGGCCGGATTCGACCGCGGTGTGCGGCCGATGGGCGATTGATCGATGATAATCGCTTTGTCGAGCTCCTTGATGCCCTGAATTTCGTCGTGCCGGCCAGGCACGGTGTTGGCGCGCATCAGCCGAGCTTGGAGCTCTTTGGCAAGGATATCGTTGATAAGCGAAGATTTGCCCGAGCCGGACACGCCGGAAACGACCACCAGCTCACCGAGCGGAATTTTGGCCGTCACGTCGCGCAAATTGTTTTCGCGCGCGCCGACGATGGTGAGGAATTTACCATTGCCCTTGCGGCGCTTCTTGGGCACCGCGATTTGCTTCTTGCCCGAGAGATATTGCCCGGTGATGCTCGCCGGAGTTGCCATAACTTCCTTCGGTGTGCCCGCCGCAACGACATGGCCGCCGTGCACACCCGCGCCCGGCCCGATATCGAGCAGATAGTCGGCCGTGCGAATCGTATCTTCGTCGTGCTCGACCACAACCACGGTGTTGCCAAGCTCTTTCAAGTGCTTCAGCGTCTTGATAAGCCGCTCGTTATCGCGCTGGTGCAGCCCGATGCTCGGCTCGTCCAAAACATACAAAACACCTTGCAGACCAGAGCCGATCTGCGTAGCCAGCCGAATCCGCTGCGCTTCGCCACCACTCAGCGTTGTGGCGCTCCGCAGTAGGGTGAGGTAATTCAGCCCGACATCTTGCAAAAAGCCTAAGCGCGCGCGAACTTCCTTGAGAATCAGCTTGGCGATCTGCATTTCTTTGTCGGTGAGCTTGAGATCGCCGAAGTAGGCGTTGGCTTCGTCGATCGACATTTCACAGAGGTCCATGATGGAGTGCTTGGCAATCGTGATGGCCAAAACTTCCGGCTTGAGCCGCTTGCCGCCGCAGGCATAGCACGGCTTTTCGATCATGAATCGCTCGATGTCGTTGCGGATAAATTCGCTGTCAGTTTCTTTGTGGCGGCGTTCGAGGTTCGGAATCACGCCTTCAAACGTTGTATTAAACACACGCCCGCCGCCCAGGCTGACCTTGTACGTCTCGTCGCCGGTGCCATACAGCACGCGCTTGAGATCTTCGGCGCTCAACTCGCCCGTCGGCACGTGCAAGCTAAAGCCGTGTGCGTCCGCTACGGCCTGCATCTTCTTCATGTACCACGTGTCCACGTTGACGCGGTTAAAAGGCCGTATAGCGCCCTCTGCGATCGTTAGGCGGCCATTTGGAATCACCAGCTCCGGGTCAACTTCCAGCCGCGAGCCGAGGCCAGTGCACACCGGGCATGCACCCTGTGGCGAGTTGAAGCTGAACGTGCGCGGTTCGAGCTCAGGAATCGCAACGTCTGGGTGGTCGATGCAGGCGTACATCAGGCTGTACTGGAACTCTTCGTTGTTCTCGGCGTTCACGACGCGGATTTTGCCCTCGGCCACCTCGAGCGCCTGCTCCACCGACTGCGCCAGTCGCGAGCGCGATTCTTCGTTGTTCACCAGCCGGTCGATCACCACGTCGATGGTGTGCTTGTAGTTTTTGTCGAGCGAAGGGAATTCGTCGAGCGCGTACACCACGCCATCGACGCGGGCGCGGGCAAAACCAGCGCGCATGTACTGCTCGGGCACATGCTCGAAGGCGCCTTTTTTGGCCGAGACGACCGGTGCGAGGATCATCAGGCGCGCATCGGCCGGCAATCTGACAATCTGATCGACAATGTTCTGAGTGGTTTGGCGCGTGACCGGCTTACCGCAAATCGGGCAGTGCGGCACGCCGATGCGCGCGAACAGCAGGCGCAAATAATCATAAATTTCGGTCACAGTCGCCACCGTGGAGCGCGGGTTGCGGCTCGTGGACTTTTGGTCGATCGAAATCGCCGGGCTCAGGCCGTCGATCTGGTCGACATCCGGCTTTTCCATCAGGCCGAGGAATTGCCGCGCGTACGAGCTCAAACTCTCCACATACCGGCGCTGGCCCTCGGCATAAATCGTGTCAAAAGCAAGACTCGACTTGCCCGAACCGGACAAGCCCGTAATCACCACCAGCGCGTTGCGCGGCAGCTCCACATCAATATTCTTGAGGTTGTGCTCGCGCGCACCCTTGACGACAATCTTCTCAGCCATAAACGTATCAAGTATACGCCAAAAGCCGGCGCAATTCCACCCTTTGTCTGTATAAAAAATACTTCATCCAGCTACGTTGCGCCGACAGGAGTTATCTTGTTGCGCCACGTTCGGGAGCAAATCATGTAGTCGTGGCCAAAACAGCGTAAACCTATGCAAAACCCAACCAGCTTCCTCTTCGGAAAACCACACGCTGTGGCGGACTGGTTGGGTTTGCATACTACGCATGCGGAGATGAGGGCCCGGTGCAGCGCTTGGTTACTTCGCGACCAGCTGCCAGCCGATGCGGCGAAGCTTCGCCTGCTGCGCGGCCGTGTCGCCGGTGCTCAGGAACCATCCGCGGCCGTACGGCGGCACTCGCCAGCTGCTGCTGTCGTCGACGAGCACGAGACGGCCGGTGTCGGTCGCCCATGCCTTGCGCGGGTACGGGTGGATGTCGCTGCAGTCTGCCCACTCATCGTACGTGAGTGTGGTGGTGCCCTCGGTGTGGCGCGCGCCGATGACGGCGAGCATCTCGCTCAGGCGCTGGGCGATCAGCTGATCCAGGAAGTGGTGCGCGCCCGTGTAGGTGGTGCGGTACCGGTCGTCGCCCTGGCTGTGAACGATCAGCTGGGTGCTGTCGCATGCCAGCGTGGCCGAACGGACGTCGAACTCGACCGTGGTGTCCACGCGGATCTTGCGCGGGCTGAACTGGCCGCCGCGGCTGACGAAGTGCAGCCGGTCGCGGTCGAGCCGCAGCTGGCGCTCGCCGAAGCCGCGGTTGCGAAAGGCGCCCAAGCCCGCAGCGAAACGACGGTAGACGCCGGTCGGCACATACTCGAGCCGAGCCGGGTTGGAACCCTCGCGGAGCTTGAACCCCAGGTAGTCCCAGAGTCCGTTGAGGTCCCGGGCGTACGGCAGTTCCACGCTGTCGGCTTTTTTGGACATGGCTGTCCTCTCCTTCTTCGAAAGTGCGATCGTATGCAGTCCCAAAAGGGATAACCTATATTATAACATGAAACAACATATATTCATAGTGCCCTGTTCTTATGCCTCGGGGTTCGGCCGCCTACATCTTCATCGCAAGCCAAAAACCGCCCAACAAAAAACAACCCTTTGGAGGGTTGTCGGCAGAAAACGGAATGAAAGATGAAAGTTAGATGCTGGACGAAGTGCTGGTGTGAGTGTAAAAGAAGGCTGCCTGCTGGGGCAAAAGTGTCGACTTTTCAGCCAATCCTCTGCCCCAGCGGCGCGCTTTTGAGTTTTTGAGTTCAGCCGATTTAAGCGGGCCAGTGTGCGCAAACCTATTGTTCGCGTCATTCCGTGCCAGCAAAATTGCGGGGCCGTTGCCATGGATGTGTGCCTGATCTCAAGACAGGCTGAGCATCCTTCCGCGTGTATCGATCGGCCATCTGAGCGAAACCGTCCCACGGTGAAGGCGCAGTGCGCGCATACTGCGTCCGACGCCGCGTAGACAGTTCGCTCGAAGTCAGGGTACTCAATAGAACGGGAACGACATGGTGTCTCACTCCTCCTCTCACAGCCAGGCTGCCATCCACTTTTTGATGTGGCAGCGCAACCAAGGGAAGTACTAGGTGAAACCGCTGGTGAACCTCACTCGAGTCCTCACTCTCGTGGGAGTCGTCCTGACTGGGCGCCATGCAAATGCCGGGCCGTACGTTGGCCTCATTGGCGCGTGGTCACTCGTGAAAAGGACGCCATTGTCCAGTTTATAGTGACTGTTTGCCTGCCATTGAGGGTAAGCAAGCAGTCACTATAAACGCATCTAACTTTCAAAGGGCTACGGAGGTCGCAGCAGTGCTCCGCCTCAAGTAGATTCGCAGATAATACTACATTTATGGTATGTCGTCAATAGTTTATTGGGCGGAATTGGGCGGAGAGACCTGGCAATAAGTAACTGCGGCAAGCTTTTGTGAGGCCCATGTTGCGAATACAAATATTGACGGGCCAAGCGGGTGCGACGACTACAAATTTTAGTGCTCCAGCAATAGCCAATTATTGGATGTATCGAAAAATAACGAAAGAAATGAGAGAAGCAGACAGAAACAGGGGGAACGGCAGAGCTGGCCGGCAGGTTGCTGACACGTCCAAAAAGAACGTGCCACACCTGCCGGCCAGCCATCAGCCGAAGGCTCTACTGCACCGTTGGCTCGATGATCTTACAGTGCTGCAGCTCAGCGACGGAGATCGTAAAGACATCCGTCTGGCCAGCTGCTGCCGCTTGCAGGGCCTGCTCGCACGCAGTGCTCTTGTAGTTCAGCTCGTACACGTACGCGAAGTGGGTACCGTACGGGACCGTTACTTCCAAGTCTGACGCCTGGACCTTCGCACTCGGCGTCGGGGTACTCGACAGAGTCGAGACCACGCTGCTGTAGCGATAGGCTGAGTGATCCGCGTTGGCCGTCATGACCCACAGGTTGCTGGTGTACACGCAGAGCGTGATCGAAATGTCCACGCGGTCGCTCGACTTGTGTGTCTTGACGATATTCGCCGAGCTCGGCCCGCATATCCCTCCCAACGCCGAGCCGGCAGAAGCCTTGCTGGAACTTGCCGTGCCGGACGTGCCCTGTTTCGGAGCAGAAGAGTTTGGGCCGGCGTTGACCGTGATCTCCGCGTGGTCGGGAAGCCCCGAACTACCACAAGCGCTCAGCGCCAGGATGCCGATGGTCGCCGCCAGACAAGCAAACCGCTTCCGATACTGCATTATTGCTGCCGTACCTTTCTGTTGTGGTACTTGCGCTGCTGGCCGGAGCCAGCCCGTTCCCCATTCGAGGTTGGGTGCTCATTGCAGCGATCTGCAACGCGCATCCAACCTCGAGGGTTTCATAGCCTACTTCTCTCGTAAAGTGCCCGAATGCCTGGCAAGCCAGTCGCATTTGAACCTATTTATTTTATACTAAAATGTGACTTTTGCAACTAGCGCACCGGCATATCGAGAGGTCCAAGCTCCAGTTCCGGCCAAATTATCGCTATTGATATCTCGGCCAGTTTATTGTATGATCTGTCTACTTCTTGAGCAACACCGCTCACGGAATGCCGCCGTTTATCGTGCGGCAAAGAAGTTGCTTGGCTTCATGGGAGACTCCCAATGAAGCGGTTTGAAAGGATGGTTCCATGACTAGCGTGGTCGAACGCAGCGCCGTCCCGTCCAAGGCGACTCGCCCGGGGAGCGCGGCCGATGCCAGCCCACAGCCTGTGCGGCTCACCGATGACGAGTACCGCACGTTGCTGCTGGTCAACATCGGTGAGCTGACCTACGACGCGTCGAACGCCCGTTCGACGATCTCCGGGGGTGCCTACCACACGCTCATCAGCAGCGTGCCCAACAACACCTTCAACGGCATCTGCGTCACCGACAACGTGGAGATCAGCGGCCGTCGCAACCGCGGAGTGATCTACGTCCTGCCCAGCACCGAAGTGATCGTCTCGGACGATGCCGAGGTGGACGCCTCCGAGAGCAACCTCCGGCGCGTGACGATCGTGCGGATCACGCCCGAGGAAATGGCCATCAGGCTGCGGCTCGTCCCGTGGTCGCTCGTCGCCTGAGCCAAGCAATTCTTCGCAGATGGGCGAACCGCAACACGCGTTTACCGCGCCGTTCGCCCATCTGCAAGCTCCACCAAAACGCAGAAGATTTCCGCGCTTTGGCAGAGCTTCGTCCATGACAAGCATAAGCATATATAAAATCTATTTGCCTAAAGCGCTATTTTGTGTAGAATAGATTCAAAGATACAAAACCATGTAAGAGGTGTGGCTATGTCCGAATTTATTGTGCTCGGCCTGATTCCAGGGACGCATGTGGCGATTAGCTTTGCGATATGGCTGGTGGTGATAAGTGCGCTCGGCACGCTATTTGCGGTGCGCGTTGTGGCGCAATCGCGAGCGCTGCGCGGCTGGCTGGTGAGCGCACAGATCGCGCTGCTCACGCGTCGTCGTCTGTTGGTATGATGCTCTCGGCGTAGAGCTTGAGCTCCTCGAGCAAGTACTCTTGGTGGCTGGTGAGGTCGCCCTTGGCGGCGATGTCTTGCAAGCGGGCGAGATATTTGCCCATGCGGCTGTTTTTGCCGCCAGCCAGCAGCCGGTTTTTGCGAAATGCATCCCAGGTGGCACGCTCTTCACTGGTCAGCTGCTTGGGGTAATTGCGCGCTTTGTAGAGCGGCAACAACGTGCTCAAGCGGTCGTCGTGAAATTTCAGCCCCAGCTCGCCCAGCTCCGCCGGATCGGCCGCCCGCACCACGCGCTGGCTTTGCCGGTCTTGCTCGTCAAAAAAGCCGTCGTACATCCGACCGTCAACATCTTGCTCATTTTGCAAAAACGACGTCTGGCGCGCATGTTCCATGAGCTCGCTCGCCTTGCGCAAGCGCGCTGCAAAATCGCCCATTGCCTTGAGCGCCGCCAAGTTTCGCTTGACCATCTCCAGGTCGAGCTTGAGCCGCGCGTAGTCAGGCTCCTTCAGCACACCGAGCGGCGCAACCGCCGGACAGTGGTTGTACTGCAACACCTTGACTGGCAAGCGCAAGCCCGGCTCGTCCGGCTTTTTGAAGCGCCAAGCCTCAGCCAGCTGCTCGGGGGTGAGATCCTTGAACGGCGCCGGATCCGCGCGCAGATCATACACCAGCGCGCGGCCCATCTTGGCGTCAAAACTCAGTGCCTGCGCCACGGTTGTTTTCTCAAATTCGCTTGGGTAGCGCCCGCTCGTGTACACAAATGGCTGCCCGCCTTCCGCCAGTTCAGCCACCGCCCGTTTGCCGCGCATTTTGAACAGATACTCGAACAGCTGCTCGTGCTTGTTGCGAATCAGCCGCGCCACTTCGATAGTGGCGTACACGTCGCTCAAAGCGTCGTGCGCGTGCTCGTGCTCGAGATTATTCAACGCCGTGAGCAGCTCCAGACGATTCGTCGGATTGCCGCGCACGTCGAACGGCCACTCGATGCCCTCTGGCCGCAGCGCGCGCGTCATGCGCACCACGTCGAGCAAATCCCAACGCGAGCGATCGTCCTGCCATTGCCACTCATACGGATCGTAAAAATTGCGGTAGTGCAGCGCGCGCATAAATTCATCATCAAACCGCACGGTGTTGTAGCCCACAAACACCGTGCCCGGCGTCGCGATCTGCTCGGTAAAATGCTTGAGAAACGCCGCCTCAGTAAAGCCGTCCTGCAACGTGGCTTGCGGCGTGATGCCTGTGATGAGCACCGCGTCGGGGTCCGGCAAAATATCGGGCGTGAGCGCGATCAGGTGATTTTCCGGCTCACCAATCGGCTTGAGGTTGAGATCAGTGCGAAGCCCCGCGAACTGCATGATCCGTGCCTCGCGCGCTTGCAAACCGCTCGTTTCCAGGTCATAAAAGAAAAAGCTAGCTGCCATGTCCATTCAGTGTAGCATTTTGCCGCGAGAAAAGCTTGCCTAGCAATGCGATTTGAACAGAGCGCAAACCGTAATCAGCAAACTCAAGTGACTATTCCGCAAACATTACAAAGGCTGAAGCGTTCATTGGTTCTAGATGTAGATGTACAGGCACCGATCCGACGATCGCCCTCTTGCAAGACAGCGAAGCTCGTGTTGTTGCTTGTTTTGAGAAGTCGGCCATTCTTGTGATAGTATTGAATTATACCGATAAGATGTTAGAATATATATTGTAATCGCATACGTTGATAGCCCGGTCTTGTATCGGCGAACTGGCTGCTGACAAACATTGTCGTTGGCCAGTTCTCCAATACTGCATGGAGGCACCCATTCCCGATACGGAAGGTAGACATACGCATGGCTGTCATTCTCGTCCCCGATTGGGATAGGATCAACGAACCGCTGCACCAAGTCAAGCGTTCGGATCTTTACCACCTCAGGGGCATCATCCTCCAGTTTATGGAACGCCACGACTGCAACGTCATGAGATTCGACGAGGCAGGTCAGGGCCCGACTGTGGTGCCAGATGACCTCGATGACCTGCCGCTTCAGGCTCTCCACATACACCGCCTGGCCACGCGCCTGAACGAAACTGTCCTGACCGGCGCGTACCAGGAAGACTGGGTCACGGCGGAGGTCAAAAGGGTTGGAAGATCAGGCCAGCACGGCTGGATCGACGTGATCGGCACCAACGGCACGACGCTCCAGGAACTCAACGCTTGGTACGATGCCCTCCTCGCCGGCGACAAGGCAAGCTGCAGGCGCTAGCACCCGCACCAAGCACCATCCAGCAGTAGTCGGAGTACAGATGCCCGGACAGGCGAGATTCGGAGCGCACGCGCGTTCATCTCGTCTGTCCGGCACTTTTATTTTTACGGCTTTTATACCTAATAGGTGAACTCGCCCTTGTCGGCGATGATCACGCGGTCGTCGGGCTGCACGCCTTTGCGCACCAGCACGTGCATGATGCCCATCTTTTTCATAATGTCGCGCAAGCGGCGGATGCCTTCTTCGCTATCGAAGTCGGTGCGCGCCGCAAATCGCTCGATCTTCGAGCCGGTGACGAGGTACGTTTTGTCGTCCTGCCGCTCAACTTGCCAAGCCAGATCGCGTGAATCCAGCGAAATGACGGGCAAACTGGCAGCGGCTTCGGCAATTTCCTCGGCACGCCGCTCGCGCTCTTGGTCGACGAGCAGCCGGCATGCGCGCAGCAGCTCGGCAACCCCCTCGTGTGTGTGCGCCGAAAGCGCCAGCACCGGTGTGCCTTTGGGCGCGGCTTTTTTGAGTGCAGCCAGCTGGGCTTTGATGATGTCGGCGTCGAGGCCTTCGATTTTGGTGAGCGCCACGATTTGCGGCTTGTCCGTCAGATCAAGCTTGTAGGCCTTGAGCTCCGACTGGATCACCCGATACGCCGCCGCAACATCTTCTTGATACCCGTCGACAAGATGTAGCAACACCGCTGTGCGCTCCACGTGGCGCAGGAATTCGTCGCCCAGGCCCTTGCCCTCGGCCGCGCCTTCGATAAGGCCCGGAATGTCAGCCACGAGCAAGCTCGTGTCGTCGATGGGCGCCATGCCGAGGTTCGGCTTGAGCGTCGTGAACGGATAATTGGCGATCTCCGGCTCGGCGTTGCTGATGACGCTCAGTAACGTGCTTTTGCCGGCGTTCGGCTGGCCCACGAGGCCGATGTCGGCGATCATTTTGAGCTCGAGAATGCCTTCGAGCAGCTCGCCCAGCTCGCCTTTTTCGGCCACCCGCGGTGCTTGGCGGCGCGACGATACAAAGTGCGCGTTGCCAAAGCCGCCTTTGCCGCCCTTAGCCACAACCGCTTCTTGGCCGTCCTCGGTCAGATCGGCGAGCAATTCGCCGTCCAGCGACATCACGGCCGTGCCCACCGGTACCGCCACACGCAAGTCCGCGCCGTTGCGGCCGTGCATTTTGCGCTTGCCGCCATTGCCGCCAGGCTCGGCTTTCAGCTCTTTTTGATAGCGAAAACTGGCCAGTGTGTTTTGATTGCGACTGGCTACGAAGATGACACTGCCGCCATTGCCGCCGTCACCGCCATCAGGGCCGCCGCGGTCAATGAATTTCTCATGCCGAAAACTAACTGCGCCGTTGCCGCCGTCACCTGCCTTCACCACAACCGAAGCTGTATCAATAAACATATCGCTCTAGCATACCTGATTACCTGTGGATAACCTAATAAATATAGGTGAATCCCCCCTGGACGGGCAGCGTACGGCTGTCGACGACATTCCAGCCTTCGTGGTTCATTTCGGATATTGTGATCGTGCCGTCGCCGTTCACCGACGTTACGTAGCCGACGTGCCCAGCGCCAGCCGTGCTGGTGACAACTGCGGCACCCACTTGCGGTGTTGAGCCGACCGACAAGCCATATGATCGTGCCAAATATGCCCACGACGAAGCATTGCCCAAGTTGCTCGGCAGCGCATCGCCAGCCTGCGCTCGGCGCATTGCCACCCACCACGTGCAGTAGCCACAGTCGTAGCCATAGCCAGGGTAAAGGTGGCCGCCGTAATAGCATGAGCCGCCAGCGCCGTACGCTGCACTGCCGCCGTAAACAATGCCCGAGGTGATGCTTGCAGCGGCGGCGATCACTTGGCCGTCGGGGATGAGCACGAGCTCGCCGGGGTAAATGCCGCTAATCTCGGCGTCGTTGTAGGCTACGATTTTGGCCTGATCAGCGTGGAATTGCTGCGCGAGACTGGCCACGGTGTCGCCGGATTTCACAGTGTACGCGACGCCATTGACAGGCGGAATCGTCAAATGTGCGCCGGCTGCCAGCGCCGTGCCGGTGATGCCGTTCGACCATTGGATACTGCTCGGGCTCAGGCCAAACTTACTGGCAACCGAATTTACGTCGTCGCCCGGCTGCACAATGTACGCCCTGATGTCATGGCGGCTTTTGAGTGCGGTGGCTACGATTTGCGGCTTAGAAACAACCGCGCTATTTACAGAGGTAATTGCTGCCTCAGCCGTTGCCGTATCGGCTTGGTTGGTTACGGCAGTCGTCTCTGGCATCGCGGTCATCTGCGCCACGTTGACCGCGATATCCGAAGATGAAAGCTGATCGACTGGATTGGTGGCGCTGTTATTGTCACCGTTGAGCGTCGCAACGGCTGCCGCGCCGGACGGGTGCTGGGATGCGGCGCGCGTACTTTGCACCACGAAGCCTACTATGCCAAGAAAAAAGAGCAGATTCAGCGACAAAAGCGCATAGCGAAAATATTTCCGCTGCACACGTTTGTATGTCAGTTTGCGGTGAATGCGCGCGAACCAGCCAGGCACCCTAGGTGCAACATCGGGCTGGGCAGCGATTGACTGCGAAGTGGGGTGACTAATATGCATGCTCCTGCTGTCATGGCTCAGTATAGCAAGCAAAGGCGTTATTTTCAAGCGCTTATGTGAAGATCACCTCTGTTAGAGTTTTGAGCGATTTGGCGTCAAGGCCAAGCACGCCAGCCCACAATGGAGGCTTATCTTCTCGAATAAACTCAGCCCGACACGGAGCATTCATTCATTTTGCGATCAGCAGTTGGCTTGGGCAGCCCGGAGCGCTATTGGCTGCACAATTTGTGGCAATACTGCGCAGTCAGCGCCTGATGGTCGGCGAGCGTCTTTGAGAAATAGGTCACGCCACTGTCGCCGGTGACAAAATACAGCCAATCGGTGTTGGCCGGGTGCGCCACGGCGTTGAGTGAGTTCTGGCTGACATTGCTGATCGGCGTGGGCGGCAAGCCGAGATGCAAGAGCGTGTTGTAGGGGGAATCGTACGTCGTGGAGTCGGGCAGACCCGCCAAATGGCTGCCATAGTAGGCCGTAACATCTGAGCCAAGCATCATATTTTGCTTGATTCGCGCCAAAAATACCTGCGCCGCTTGCTGCCGATCGCTATCGCTGGACACTTCTCTTTCCACAATCGACGCCAAGATAATGCCCTGATAGGTGCTCAATCCCTGAGCCGCGAAAGCAGCGCGTAAGCTGGGCGACAAGTGATCACCCATTTCGCCAATCGATTCCTGAACAATCTCGGTGGGCGTAGTGCTGTCATTCTTCTCGAACGAATCCGGGTACAAATACCCCTCCAGGCTGTTCCCGGCCGGTTTATCGACAAGCGCCGAATCGTGCTCGTACTGCGCCGGCTTGAGCGCTGCGTCAACGCTCGCCGCACTGAATCCATCAGTGATGAATGCCTGGCGAATCTGGTCGAGTCGCTGGCCCGGCAAAATCGTCACCAACGTGGTCGCGATGCGGCCGTGCGTCAGCTGCACCACAATTTCCGGAATACTCAAACTCGGCGACAGCTTGTATGTGCCGGCCTGCAACTGGTCGCGATCTTCCTTGCCGCTCACGTATAACTTGAACGCCCAGGCACTGCGGATGAGCCCTTTTTTCTGGAGCAGCGCGCCAATCTGGTCGACCGACAGGCCGTTTTGAATCGTCACGAGCTGGGTCTGCTGACTCATATTCACCGGCCGCAGACTATTGTTGTACACCCTGCGAACTACGATCGTCGCACTCACGACCAGCAGCGCGCCAATGACACAAATGATGAGCACGCGGCGTGGCCAATGGCGCCGACGAGGAGCTGCTTGGCGCATGTATTTCATCTCAAAATTCCCCGCTATCAGAGACACGCCAGCGCGTCGGGTCTGGATTGTCGTGCAAAAAATCCTCAAGAATGTATGTAGCCGCCAGCGCGTCGATGTCACCTTTGGAAAACGGCTTGCCGCGCGATTGCAGCTCGTCCTCGGCCTTGCGCGACGTGAGCGCCTCGTCTTGCCAGTGCAGCGGAACTGCCACATGCGCCGCAAGCTGCGCGGCAAAATCCCGCACCCGTTGCGTCTGGGCGGTTTCCTGGCCGTCGAGCCCGCGCGGCAAACCAATTACGAGCGCCATCGCGCTATGATCAGCGAGCAAAGCCGCAATCTGCTCAAAAATATCTGCTTCATGCGTCAGGGTCGTCAGCGGCGTAGCCATTCGAGCCGCCGGATTGGCGCTCGCTACCCCGATACGCCGTTCGCCAACGTCCAGGGCCAAAATCTCGCTACTAGCGCTCTGCATCGCTTTTGCGTTATGGCTTCTGGATCTGCACCGTTATCTTGCTGGTCTGCTTCGGCACGGAGTTAACCCAGAATGGCCCGTAAGTGACATTCACGCTCGTGACACCCGGGTACGCTTTGATGAGCGCCTCAGCGTCGGCTGATTTTTTGCCAGCCACTTGCTGCTTGATGCTGTTCACGTTGAGATCTGAGCCCGCAACCGACGTGGCCTGCATGGTCGCCTGGGCAGAAGTAGCCGTTGCCGCGCCCTGAATGGCGAACGAGGCGCCGCTCAGGCCATAATCGAGGATCGTTTGCTTGCTGGTGTCGATCTGCGAGTCGACATTGGTCTTGATGATTTGCTTGAGGTCATTGTCGGAAACGCCAAGCATAGTGTAGGCAATCTTCTCTGTTACTGTCACACTTGCAGCCGCATCACCGGCATTGACGCTCGTGGCAATGGTGGGCGCGCCAGCGTTGAACGTCTCAGCGATCGCCCGCAACCCCTTGCTCTGCAAGTCAGACTGCAACTCCTGCTTGATGGCCGTAGTGTCCTGTGCGGCCAGCTTGGCCTTGGCGCCATCAATGTCGCTTTGCTGTACGACTTGCACGATGTTATCCGTACCACCCGTCATTTGCGAACCCTGGGCCGTGACGTTGGTGGGACTGTTCGCAATACTGTACGCTTGCGCGTTGGCATTGTAGCTGGCACCGGCGTTTTGCGCCGTCACCGGCACAGATGCTTTACCGTCTCCCTTGCACGTAAAGCTCCCGCCGCTAAGCTTATAATTACTCTGCGGGACGACCTCAGCCTGCGTACTAATAAATGTGAGATTGCCAGCGCTAAAGCCCGTACCGGCCGGCAATGTTAGATCCGAACCACTACAGTTCGTGACCGTAATCGTGCCCGTGGCCTTGGTGCCGTTATTTTGCTGGCCGGTAGCGCTGGCTTGCTGCGTGAGCGTCTTGTCGCTTTCAGCGGCCTGCGCGGGCACGACGCTCGTTTGGGCATTGGCCGTTGTGGCTTGTGTGTTTAGCGTAAAGGTCGCGTTTGTGCCGACGTTTTGACTGTCCGTTTTGATAACAACTTTAGCCGAAGGCAACACAGTAAAACAGATCACCAGCAGGACAATCAGCGCAATCAATGCCGCGCCGCCGCCCAGCAGCAACACGCGGAATTTGTTGAAATTCGGAATCGAGAGCTTCTTGCCTAAGCCGCTCTTGCTGTTCTTGCTGTTCTTGCCGTTCTTGGCAGCGCCCGAGCCCGAGCTGGTAGCACCGCCCGCTTTGGCGGCGACTTTTGCAAGTGGGTTGGCGTGCACAGAGGTGTTATCAAACTCAATAGCATCTTCGACGGCCGAAGCAGCGCCCGCGCCCCTGGCCAAATCGCCGACGGCACGCGTTTTGTCGAGGCTCGACCCGGCTGCGTGCGAGGCGCCCGCGTGAGCTTCGGCATCGTCGTCCATACTCAGCGATTCGAGCTCTTCGGCCTCGGTGCCGTGCCCGTGCGTGCCACCTAGCTCAGGAATCTCCGGCTTGGTCTGCAAATTCTTGGCCACATACATACCGATGTTTTCGGCCAGTGGCAATAGACTCGCCTCATTGGTAATCAGCACTACGTGCTTCTTGGCGTCATCGGCCGTGCGCTTGAGCAGCTTCATGTTGACGATACTCTGGAACACCGTTGCCCGCTTGGGCAGCACGAGGGCCACGATTTTTTCGTTACTGGTGCGAACCTTATCAATAATCGCCGTAATCTCGTCGTCAATGTCGATGTATACGACATCCTTGCCGGTGTTTGCCGGTGTGCTCATACTCGTAGCATCCTATCAATTTTTTCTCGGATTGAATCACTTTGGCCGGTGCCTGAGAACTGCATCGTGTCGAGGCCAACGCGCAGCAGGCCCATCGCCGTGATGAACGTATGGTCGGTCACATAGCCCGTTTTGTCAACAATGCCCACAACTTGCTCGGGCTGAATGTGCTGCACAACCGGCTTGCGGGTGAAAGGCAGGTTCGCGTACCAATCGGTCTGGGTAAGCTTGTCCATGAGCATGTCCAGGCTCGAGCCGCCACCGCAGAGCAGCAGGCGATTCGGCAAATTGTCGAGCTTGTGCTCAAACTCACCCAGCGCCAGCTCGACGCCGCTTATCCAAACGTTGAGTGTTTTGTCGAGCGCACCCTCGACGGCGGCGATCTTGGGCTGGGGAATCGTATCTGTCGAGAGACCGATCTTGAGGTCTTCGGCCTGAGCGTACTCCACACTCAGCTCGCGCTCGATCGACCGAGTGAAGGCACGACCGCCGATGCCAAACATCTTAGTGCCTTGCACGCCGCCATCTGTAACTACCGCGATGTCGGTTGTGCCGCCACCAACGTCCATGAGAATTGCGTTCATACTCGCCGATGTGTCATCGCCGATTACCGAGCGCGACACCGCAAATGGCTCGGCCGCTACTGCGAGCAAATCGAGGTCGAGCTGCTGCGCTGTCCGCTCCAACGCACCGATATGGATGAGCGGCGCGTACGCCGTGTACAGCTGCACAACCACGTCGCGCCCCTGAAAACCGATCGGGCTCGTCACTTTGTAGCCGTCGATCTCGATGCCCACAAGTGCACTATTTACCAGTCGCACCTCGACATCCTTGCCGCCAAGTTCCCAGGCCAGCTGCTTTTTGGCCTTGGCCTCGGCGCGCTCCTGCACAAGCTTGATAATACGTTCTACTTCAACAAGATCGAGCGGCTTGTCTGGCTGCTTGCGCGACACGCGAACGGTCGCCGTAGTGCCCTTCACGAGCTCACCGGCGATACCGAGAACGGCACTACGCACGCTCACGCCCGCTTGCTGCTCGGCTTGGGCCAGCGCTTTGTCACAGTTCTCCACTACTCCTGAAATATCCGCGATCGCGCCGGCCTGCATGTCGCTCAATCCCTGATGCGCCCGGCCAACGCCGATAATTTCGACGCCATTACCGGTCACGCGGCCGATCAGCGCCTTGACAAATTCAGTACCGACGTCGAGCGCCACGATGTGCTGCGCCTCTGGCGGTGTACGCTTAGCAACCTTGGTGTTGAGCTCCCCGGCCTTGTCTGCAACCTTGGTAGCCACGGTCTGGCCGAGACTTTTAACTTTATCAAGCATAATCGTATTTAGTATAGCATGCCGACTAGCTACCCAGGCAACCGTTATCTCCAAAAAGCGTTACCACCCCTGTTGATCACGCTTATGGAAATATTGCATATATCTTACGATTATGCTATAATAACACCTGTCTGAAAGAGACAACCCTGCGCCGCAAACCGCGACGCACGCACCCGTTCACCTCTGGTGAACACGAGCATTGGAGCATTTCTATGTCCGACCAGCAGCGCGGTACGACACCGGCCGACGGCGTTTTCTTCAACCAGGACGAGGACGGCGAGCTGCTCTACCGGCAGCCGGCCAGCCCCCAGCCCAACGGCAGGGTCTTCACGAGTCAGCAGGTCATCCCGGCCAGCCAGCCCATGTTCCGTGACGAGCAGTCCCAGCGCGACCCCAACCCGACTCCCGACTACTCCGACCCGTACTACGACGTGTTCTTCAACCAGGACGACCCGTACGTCAGCTACGCGACCCCGTCGCAGTCGGCGCCGCAGGCCAACTCGCCCGTCAGTGACCAGGAGCCGTTCTGCTATGCCGGCGGCCCCGACTGTCGCAACCTCGACCACTGCCACCTCAACCCCGTTCCGCCGTCAGTTGAGCCCGAAGCGCCGAGCACTCCCGCTCCGGCTCCGGCCACGCCCAACCAGGCGCAGCCGCCGGCCAGCCCGACGCCCGACGCCAACCAGGCCGAGGCCGACGACAAGGACGACAAGAAGGGCCGCAAGAACAAGGGCAAGGTCCGTCGGGCCGCGCTCAAGCCGCTCAAGGCTGTGGGGCGCAAGCTCCGCCGCCACGACGGTCTGGTTCGGCAGTCCCACTGCAAGACGGCCAAGTTCTACTGGCTCGTCATCTGGGGAGTGATCCCGGCGATCATGTACTTCCTGGCCCGAGCGGTTCTGGACTTCATGGAGACGCCGACCGGCATCGCCGCGCACAATCCGGTGGCAGCCTATTACAGCCATCAGCAGGCCATGCACCACGTGTCCAGCTGGGGCCCGGCCATCGTCATCGCCGCGGTCATCATCGCCATCGTACTGATGGTCCTGGTCCGCTCATGGGACTTGCGCCAGCACTTCGGCTCGGCAACCAAGCCCGACGGCAACGGCGCCAACGTCCCGGTGCTGGCCATGCGCAACTCCGCCGCGATCGACCACAACAAGGTCGCCAGCAAGCAGAAGAAGCGCCGGAACCAGTTCCGCACCCTCCTGATCCTGGTGGCCATCCCGGTCGCCCTCCACTTCATCGGACAGCTCTAGACTCTTTCGGACGAGCCGGGAATGCCCTGCGAAGACTCACGATCACTCGTGAACTCCTCTCGCAGCGCACCCCGGCTTTTCCATGCCCAAAAACCGCAGTTATAAGTTAGACTTCGCCCACATTATGAGTACGCGACCGGCCCGGCTGGATAGCCGTATGTTGGATGCGATGAGATGATTACCGCAGCACGGCTTTGATGCGGCGTACGCCGGCGCTGGAGGCTTCTTCTTTGAGAACTTTGAAATGCTTAGGCGCAGTGGAGCCGGCGTCGGGCTCGGCCAGCTGGCCAGTGTGCTCAGCGTGCGGACCACCGCAAATCTCAAAGCTGAAGCGATCCGCACCTTCGCCCATCTGATAAATCTTGACCGTTTCGCCGTAGCGATCGCCGAACGCGCCGAGCGCACCCATATCGAGCGCTTCCTTCGTTGGGTACTCCTTCCAGAAAATCGGCAAATCCTTATCAATTTGCTCGTTCACGATCTGCTCGACCTGCTCGATTTGCTCCGGTGTCATTTTTTCATCATGTGAAAAATCAAACCGCAGGCGCTCCTCGGTGATGTTGCTGCCACGCTGAATGACGTGCGGGCCAAGCACGGTGCGCAACGCCTGGTACATCAGGTGCGTGGCCGTGTGATATTTGCGATGCTGCATGGTCTGGCCGCCCAGGCCGCCCCTGAACGTGCCCTTGGCTGCGGTTTGCGAGCGCTGGCGCTGCGCTTGCATGAGCTCCGTAAACTGCTCGTCGGCATCATCAGCCAGCTGGACCTCGCGCTTAAAGGCTTCTTCTTTGCTCAGCTCGACCGGGAAGCCGTAGGTGTCGTAGAGCGTAAAGAGCATGGCGCCGGTGAGCATCGGCTGGATGCCAGCCGCTTTGTCGGCAGCAAGTTTTGCGTCTTTGTCGACATGTTCTTGATTCAGTCTTGCAACATCTTGCGAACGCTCAGGTTCATGAGAAGCAACAGATCCGATTGTGGCCGAGACACGCGTCAGGCGCTCCAGCTCGTGCAGGCCCTTGCGGAGCGTCTGGCGGAAGATCTTTTCTTCTTTCACGAGCACCGCGATGACTTCGTCGCGCTTGGCGGCGACTTCGGGATAATCAGCGTGGTACAAATCCGCGATGGTCGGCACAATTTGCTCGAGGAAATTCTGCTCGATGCCAAGATCGAACGACTTCATGATCGCCCGGCGCACCAGCCGGCGCATCACGTAGCCCTGCTCTTTATTGCTCGGCACGATGCCATCGACGGCCAAAAACGCCGCACCGCGCAGGTGGTCGGCTATCACGCGCATGTTCACGGTGTGGCTGTCATATTTTTTGCCCGAAAGTTGCTCGAGCTTTTCGATGATCGGCCAGAGCAAGCTAATCTTGAACACATCGGGGCTGTCGATGGCGGCAGCGGCGATGCGCTCCAGGCCACCGCCGTAGTCAACATTCTGTTTTGGCAGCGGCTCGACGCCTTTGTCGGTCTTGACGTACGCCATAAACACACTGTTGCCGAGCTCGATGTAGCGGCCGCAATCGCAGTTGACGTGGCATTTCTCGCCATATTCGGGATTGTGTGCAACTTCTGGGAACAGATAGAACATCTCCGTCGTCGGGCCGCCCGGCTCGCCTGCGGGCATTTCAGCTGGGGTGCCGGCGCGAGACCACCAGTTCTTTTTGTTGCCGTAGAAGAAAATACGGCCGCCCTGATCGCCCACTCGGGCGCCATTTTCTTCGGTGTCGATATCGACTCGCTTGGAATCAACACCGGCGGCTTCAAATAGCTTCGCCCAAATGTCCGCCGCCTCGGTGTCCCGCGGAACGCCAGCAGCCTCATCGCCAATAAAGCAGGTGACGAAGATTCGCTCTGGGTCAAGCTGAATCTCCTTGGTCAAAAATTCCCAGAACCACGGAATTTGCTGCTCTTTGAAATAATCGCCCAAGCTCCAGTTGCCGAGCATCTCGAAAAACGTGGTGTGGCGATTGTCGCCCACCTCTTCGATGTCTTGCACGCGGATGCAGGTCTGACTGTCAGCCAGCCGCACGCCGTCGGGGTGCTCTTCGCCCAGCAAATAGGGCACGAGCGGTTGCATGCCGGAGCCGGTAAACAGCGTCGTTGGGTCGTTTTGCGGCACCAAAAGCGCGCGTGGAATAATCGCGTGCCCCCGTTTTTTGAGAAAGTCGAGATAAGCGGTGCGGATTTGTTGTGCGTTCATGGGTACAGTATAACAGAGGTGTCTGTGTCTGCGCCAGTGCGCGTTTCGCGATAACTTGTCCTGAGCCGATAATTGTGGCGATACGGACTTGACCCCAGAGGCGTGATGTGTTCTAATGATGCGGTCAGTTCCACCCCTTTTCTAAGGAAGGTCACGATGACCAGCACACCGCAGCCCGAGACCGCCGCAAAGCAGCAGCAGAAGAAGGCGCCGGATCCCAGCCCGATCGGTTTCGAGAACGAGCCCAAGCACGACCCGCTCTTCGACGGCACCGGCTACGACCCCGACCTGACCACCGCGCAGGCCCTCGCCATCCTGGCGGCGTTCCTGGGAACGTGCGTGCTCGGAGTCGTCGCGCTCCGGCGCATCTGGCGGCAGCTCCGCGTTCACCAGGCCGACAAGGCCTAGCAGCATGCCGCTGGCCGCCGCCTTCTTGGCAGGACCGCAGCGTCCCGAGGGCCTGAGCCATGACTACTACTGGACCGTCGGCGGCATCATGTGCGCGACGCTCCTGTACTGGGCCCTAGTGGTTCCGACCTGGCGAGCCTGGCGCACGCGCAAAAAGCCTCGGTGCAAACACTCGAGACGCGGCTCACAGTAGCCAGCTGACATCGCTTTCCGGCGGGAGGGTCTAGAAGTTGCTCCGGCAGCCCTGACCCTTCCCCGGGAAGCGGTTGTGCGAACAAGCGCATGCACTTCCATATTTGGAATGTTCCCTTGTTCGCACAAACCCCTCAACCTGAATTTCACCAGCTACACCACGATACCGCCACCAACCACGCGGTCACCCTCGTACATAACCGCCGACTGACCAGGCGTAATCGCACGCACTTCTTCGTCGAGCGTGAGCGTAAGCGCATCGTCGCCGGCAAATTCCAGCCCCGCGATCGGCACCAGATCGGCCCGATAGCGCGTTCGCACGTGATATGTCCGGCCCGGTTCCGGCCGCTCGTTAATCCAATGCAAATTTGTCAGCTGCAAGCTGCTACGCCAGAGGCCAGGATCCTGCAAATCGGTCGTCACATACACTTCGTTTTTGGCCATGTCTTTGCCGACCACATAGAACGGCAAGCCGCCACCCACGTGCAGGCCGTGGCGCTGGCCGATGGTATAAAACAGCGCGCCGTCGTGCTCACCGACCACCTCACCGTGCTGGTCGAGAATCGCGCCCGGCGCGGTTTCCACGAACTGCTCCAAAAATTCGCGAATCCCCACCTTGCCCACAAAACAAATCCCCTGGCTGTCTTTTTTCTCGGCCGTTGCCAGCCCCAGCTCAGCGGCCAGCGCCCGAATCTGCGGCTTTTCGTATGCGCCCACCGGCATGAGTGAGTGCGCCAGCGCCTGCCCGGTAACGCGGTAGAGAAAGTAACTTTGATCCTTGTTCGCGTCCAGCCCGGCATATAGCGACGTGGTCGCCTCTGGTGCAATGCTGGCTGGCGAGGCTTGGCTATGCGGAACACCATCCGGCTCTGCCGGCGGCGGCGCAATCCGCGCATAATGCCCAGTCGCGATTATGTCGGCGCCGTCGGCCAGCGCCGTGTCCAGAAACAGTTTAAATTTAATCTCCTGGTTGCACATAATGTCCGGGTTCGGCGTGCGCCCAGCCTTGTATTCGTCGATCATATAGTCGACCACTTTTTGGCGATATTCCGTCTCAAAATCATACATTTTAAACGGAATCCCCAGCTGCACCGCCACGCGCTTGGCATCCTGATAGTCTTCCTTCCACGGGCACACAAAGCCAGGCAAATCCTGGCTCCAGTTTTTCATGTACACGCCAGTCACCTCGTAGCCCTGGTCTTTGAGAAGCGCCGCCGTCACCGACGAGTCCACACCGCCACTCATGCCCACATACACTTTCTTTGTCATATATGGTATATTTTAGCAAAATTTGGCCGCGCGGGCCAGACAATTTTCTCAGTAATTCAGAGATTCAAGATGCTTGCGCAGACCGGCAAGTTTGTAGCGGCCGCCGAGCCAAAACGCAATCGCGATAAGCGGAATAAACAGAGCTGCCGGCAGCCACAGCACTTCCACGATGGTTTTGCTGCTACCGGTCGTTGCCGCCGTCGAGGAAGTGACGATAGCGCCATTCGCCACACCCACCAACTGCAAAAACGCGCTGATGCCTTTCGCATCGGTCGCCTTAATAAGAATGCTGTACACACCGGCCGTATCGTAAACGTGCGACAGATTAATAGCGCCTGGCGATCCCTCGCTCATAAGATCCGGCGCCTTGCCGTCACCCCAGTCAACACTCAGCGCGTACGGCCCTGTGCCGCCGCTCAAGATAATCGGCCAGGTGAGCGTTTGGCCGGGGTTTGCACCGCGGCGAGCGTAATCGCTTGTCAGACTCACCAGCTGCACGTCTGATGGATTGTATTGATTCGCCAGAAAAGTCACTGTCACGACGTTCGAATCCGGCCCCGGCTGATCGAGCGCGTCGTACACTCTGGCCACCAGATCATTCCGGCCGCTGAACAGATCGACTTGAAGTGAGTAGCTGCCATTTGCGCACATTACCGAGCCGACAAACACATTGTTAGCAAACACCTTCACGAGCAAGCCGCTCGGGCACAAGCCGCTCACCGTCACCGGAATTGTCGTAAATGTCTGGCCTGTGACGGGCGTCGTAATTGTCGCGCCGCGAGTCGGCGGGTTGCTGGGAATCGTACCCTCAAGGCCTGTCGAGCCTGAAGTCGGATTAGTAACCGCCGCGGCCGATGGCGCGCCCAGCACGAGCGCACCAGCTACGGCGATCACAACTACCCGAGTGAGCTGCACCAATCGTTTCATTCCCTATACTGTAGCTCGAAATGGTAGCCATAAGCAAGAAGATCGGCGCACGCCTCAGGAAATGGGCGTTATTTTTTGCGCTTTTCGGCTTTGCGAACAATTGAGCGATTGTAGGCGCGGATCAATCGCGGCAAACCAAAGATCAGGAAGAGCAGCGCCAAAATGATTACCACCACTGCCACGATCAGTCCCACGGGCACGACATAAAACGTGGATGTCGATGTTAGCAACTGGCCCTTGGTGCCGTAGCCAAAATTGCCGACCAAGGTGTACTTGCCGAACGAACCGATGCCGGTCAATGGGGTCGTAAATCGCCGGATGCTGTCTGGCAACACATTGCCGCGCGGCGTGTCATTGTTGATGTCGTACATGCCGACAATGCGGCCCGATTTCTTGAGTTCCACTTTGCCGAACGGCTGCACCTGGACGTTCCCGGTATTGTGGAAGCGCACGACGCTCACGAGTGATTTGCTGCTGGTGAAAAACTTGCCCAAGACTGTGTCAGATTTTGCCTTCGCAACACCAAAACCCGCAATGCTGAGCTGCTGCGTAATCGCGCCTGGCACAGTCACAAGCACGAGAGACCCGACACTCGCAGTCAGCGCCACATTCTTGCTATTATCAGCCGCGGTCGGCGCGAATCGAACGGCGCCAAAGTAGCCGCCACCTGCCGTGCCTTTAGGTATGTTGATCGTCACACGCACGTTTTTTTGCTCGTTTGGCTGAAGCGTGATGTCGCTAACGGGCGCCACATACCGCTTAAGGCCGTGGCTCGGCGCGTACGAATTGGGATTAAGCAAGATGTCAGGCGTGCCACTCTCATCTGGATTGGCAGTAAAGTCGTTCACGATGCACTGCAATGTCACGGTCTGCGTGGTGAGATTCTGCACATACACGTCAATGGTCTGGCTGGCGCCTGGCGCAATGGTCAAATCCTGGCGCACCGGCGAAATGCGCAGCGCATTGCCCGCGGTGGGCGAACTCGTGCTTGCGCTTGCCACTGGAGTAGTGCTGGCCGAGACTGCCGGCATCGCGCCCATACTTATAATCGTTACAGCGCTGGCAAGCAATCCAGCCCGACGAATGATCTGCTTATATTTCATGCTGTTCCCTTACTTAGCTTTAATCGTACCAAAGCATTAGAAGTTTGCCAAGCATACATATGTGATGGTTGTCGAATATACACCTGGCGGCTGCGACGCAGCGACATTCACAATGTAGCTGGCGGTGAATCGGCGATAGGCCTGTGCTGAGTTCGCCGTCGCGACCACATCGCCATCGTTGAAACGGTAATGATTGGGCAAATTGTAAGCGGCAGTAGGGGTCGCCGTGCCCGCGCCGGCTGGATTGGTGCCACCGGCGGGCACCGTGTTGGCGCGCAGATTCAGTCCAAATTGGCTCGTGCCAGTCGCCGAAACCTCGCCAGACATCGTATTGATGACATTGTTCCCAGAGGTGAGGCTTGTGCCAGTGACGCTCACCGAGTAGCCATTGCCGGCGTTGGTCGCTGCCATGAACTGGCTCTGAGCCCGGCGCGTGGCCGTGGGCGACAATGTGCCAAGGTCTGAAAAATCGCCACTCGCCGAGGCGCAGTCGAAGCTCGGGATGGTATTGCCGGTGCAAAATATCAGATACGGCGGAACTTCGCTACTCACCACGAGCGCCGGCATAATATTGAACGCCGCGCCGCCTGAGTCAACGGTTGTGCCGCTAGCGTCGTTGCTTTGGTGCGTGCTGATACGAGCAAAATAGGATCCATCACTACTTGGATTGACGAGGTTGCCGAACTCGACAGTGCCCGTTTGGCCGGCCGCCACAACTGAAGGTGTGCGCGAAATGACAATGTCATTGGCAGTCGACATCGTCGAATTGAACGCAAAGCCAGTGATGCCAGACTGACTCAAAATTGCAGCATTTGTGGCATCGAAGCCTGGCGGTGCATCACATGCTTCCGCAAAAAGCGGACTGTTTGCGCAGAATTGAATCTCCACCGAGCCAACGGTATCCGTTGTGGCCGTGGTAAATTCAACTGAATAGGACACGCCTGCGGCGCCGCTTCGGTTGTCGCTGATTTCAACTCCGTGCATGCCAAGGTATGCACCATATACCGAACGGGCAAACGGCCCGGCGCCAAGCAATAGCAAAACTGCAATGCCGAAGCAGATGGTCGTTCTAAAAGCGGTGGTGCCCCAGAAGCGACTCATTCATGTAGCGGCTTAGAATGTCCCTGTGGCGATGAATTTCAGCGCAGTCGTGTAGACACCGGCTTGCTGGGTCAGCGAAATGTTGCCCACAAAAGCGACTGTTGCCGTGGAGCTTGCGCCAGCCACTGCGTTGGCGATCGTGTCACCATAAGTAGTGTTGGCTGCTGCCGGAAAGTAGAAATTCGAGGTGCCGACGCCGCCGGTGCTACCGGTGCCAGCCGTTTGCGTGGTGGTACTACAGTTTGTGTTGTAGTTGCCCACTGGGGTAAGCGCCGTGCCCGAAGATTCGTAGTTACACATCCCGAACTGTGACGTGCCGGAAGCGCTCGTCGCAGCTGGCGTAATGCCCGGGATCGTAAAGCTGCCAGCCGTCAAAGTACTTCCCTGTACTCGAACTGCCGCGCCCGAGCTTGCGTTCGTCGCGATGTCGTACTTTGTTGACTTGTCAACATATGGCCCCGAACTGCTGAGCACGCCGTGCGAATCTCCAAGAGCTACGGCGGTACCGCCCGCGGCGCAGTTCGCTCCAGTGTACAGACAAAATGTCAGCTGCTCCTGCACCTTGGCCGTGACAGTCAAGGCGTTAGAGGTGCTCAGCGCGATACCGCCAGCGTCGACAACGCCCGTGGTCGAACTACCGTTGGCGGTTCCAGCCCATGTGGTAACGGCACCAGTTGTGGCAAAGGTAAAGATACGCGCGTAGAATGTCGTATTTGCCGCCGAAGGGTTTGTGGCCGTGGTCAGGCTAAATCCCACGACTGATGAAGCCGGCACGCTGGCACCGGTTCCGGTTAGCTCAAGCGTCCGCCCGGTGTTGGCCGAGGCAGCCGTCGTCAGAGTGGAAATGTTCGAAGTCTGGCCGCTCACCGTCGGCGTACCTACCGTAAAACCAGTGGGCGCGGTGCAGGTGTCGCCGATGATTGGGTCGTTACTACAAAAGTCAACGACAATGCCGGCAATCGTACCTGTCGTCGCTGTTGTGAAGCCGACTGTGTACGTCACGCCTGTGTCCGAAGGGTTGGCATCGCTCATTTCAATCGAGCGACTTGTTACCAATCCATATGCAAAGGCATTGCCTCGCAAAGCCGGCAAAAGGGCTACTGCTGACAGCGCAATAGCGATCAATCCATATGCTGGGCGTCGCAAATGACGTACCACTGATTTCATCACGTTCTCCTTAAAGTTGTTTAGTTCCGTACCCGTCTGGCACTTATCGTATCATGCTTATGTAAAAAAACAAAGCTTATTAGCGCATCAAAAACACAGTTGTCCACAGCTTTTTGCGTTTATCAATATGTCGAGGTGGCAACCAGCACTTGATTGAACGAATATAAGCCAGCGACGGTCGTGTTGCTGATATTAAAGAGGTATGAAATGGTATAGTCCGTCTCGCCGCTACTGCGTGTCGACTGTGCGATCGTGTCGCCTTTGACGTATTTGAAAAGATTGGCCGTGTTGTAGCCACTGGTGGCCGCGCCAAAACTAAAGGTACTGTCCGGCACCTGCACGGGCGCCGCGCCAAAGGACGTCGGACTCGTGTTGGCTGCCAAATTTACCCCAAATTGCTCAGTGCCCACGCTCGAAGCCGTCGGCGTGCTCAGCGTGTGGAGTTGCGGGTGCGGCGCCACACTGCTCGTGGGCGCGTCGCCGTTCAGCTTAACGATGTAGCCGCCCGCGAGATATGTCTTAACCGAAAAGGTCGCCGTGGTCGTCTTGGCTGAGGTGGCCGATAAATAGCCAAGGTCCGACGTCCCGCCAGCCACGATAAGCTGCAAATACGGCTCGCGGTTGGTATTGAAGCCGGCCTGGGTCTGGTAATTTGTGCTCTTGGAATTGCCAACTGCCGTTTCACCGGTCGTCGTTTTGGCGCAATAATTCGTTGAGCAGTCCTGCAAATCGCCGCCATTGCCGAAGAACACTTCATTCACCTGATAATGCGCAGACGACGATTGCTGCGCCCACGCCACCTGCGGCGCCAGCACGAGCACGCTCGCCACTATCGCCATACCCGCGCTGCGCAGTCGCCGTTTCATACAGTACAGTCTGACGCATATTCGCTCAAAACACAATCCGTTTACGCTTTGCCCAACTTCCAGTATGATACGTTTGGAGCAACTATGGATCCAACGCAACTACAAACGGATGGCGAAAATGACAGCAACTCTCTTGAAGGAGCCGGCACACAGCCGGTGACTTCGGCTACGCCCGAAAGTTTTGCCAGTTCGCTTGAAACGAGCCAGGAGTCGATGACACCTCCGTCCAACGAGTCCAACGATCCGAGCGCGGCGCCCGCAGGGCCGGATTCGCCGAGCAATGCGCCGGCCGGTCAGCCAAGCGTTGGTCCGCCTGCGGCACCAAAAAAGTCATTTTTCAAACGCATGTGGGCGCATTTCAACATCTATCTCCTGTTGTTTATTTTGGTGATTTTGGTGGCTGTTAGCGTGCTCATTATTCTGGCCGCCAAAAGCAAAAAAGTCGCCACCACCAATCAAAGCATGCTCAATTCGCAATCGCTTTCGCAAAGCACGCTCAGTCAGCTCGCAAACACCGATTCTACCGTCGGCAGCCCCAAGCAAACGTTGAGCATTCAGTCCAACGCCGTGTTTGCGGGCGGCGTGCTGGTGCGCAGCAATCTCGAAGTTGCCGGTACGCTCAAAGTAGGCGGCGATCTGGCGCTGCCGGGCATCACGGTGTCGGGCAACAGCCGGCTCGGCCAAGTGCAAGCGGACACGCTCACCTTGGCTGGCGTCGAAAATGTCCAGGGCGTCCTCACCGCACGGGCTGGATTAAGCGTCACGGGCGACAGCACATTCAGCGGCAACGTCTCCGCAACACAGCTCACCACGAGCACTTTTCAGTTGAACGGCAACCTTGTGCTCACGCATCACATCACCGCGGGCGGCGCCATCCCTGGATTCGCCAAAGGCTCGGCACTCGGCGCCGGCGGCACCAGCTCAATCAGCGGCTCCGACACATCCGGCACGATCACCATCAACACCGGCAGCGGTGCGCCAGCTGGCTGCTTTGCCACCGTCACCTTCGCGACACCATTCACTGGCACGCCGCATGTGCTCGTAACACCCGTCGGCTCAAGCGGCGCCGGCCTGGCCTACTACGTCAACCGCTCGTCGACCAGCTTCAGCCTGTGCTCGGCCACACCGCCACCGAGCGGCGCCAGCTTTGGCTTCGACTATTTAGTGCTTGATTAGGGCTCGCGTCTAGATATCCAGAAAAACAATCACGCGGTCAGACTTCACATGCATCAGGCCGCCCGAAATCCGGAGGCGCTGCTCGCCGCCACGAATCGGCCGCACGGTGAGCTCGCCCGGGATAAGCAGCGACATGAAGTTGTGATGATGTGGCAAAATATCAAACGGGCCGGTGGCATTAACGCCGGACAAACTGTAGCCGTCTTCGTCAAAATAGGTCTTAAACGGCGAGTAAATCTTGATACGCATGGTCGGCTTTTCGGGAGCTGCCTTGCGGCCCCGGCCAGCGTCGGCTGCATGAGCAGAGGCTGGCGCCGCATCACGCACCGACGCATCGCTCATACAATAATTTCCTCGATGCCTTTGAGCATTTGCTCGCGGCTGATCATTTCACCCTGGCGGCCATTGAGGTCTTCCATCACGAACATGTCCTGCGAGAAATATTCCACCAGTTTTTTGGCCTTGGCATAATCGGCACGATCGGCTGGCGACAGCTCAGCCTCGCCAATAATGGCGATAATACTCTTGAGCGATTCATATTTTTGCAGCAGCGCCTGCACCTGCACGCTCAGCACATAGTGCCGGTCGCCGACAATTTCCGGCGTCAGCAGCGCCGAAGTCGTGTGAATGAGATCAACCGCCGGCCGTATGCCCTGCTCAGCGACACTTCGACTAAGCACGATCACCGAATCAAGCTCGTGCTGAATCATCTGCACAGCCGGATCGCTGAGGTCGTCGGCGGGCACATAAATCGTCTGCACCGCTGTAATCGAGCCTTTCTCGGTCGAGCTCAGCCGGTCTTGTAGAATCTTGACATCGGAGAAAATCGTCGGCTCGTATCCGCCCTCCGCCGGCACCTGGCCAAGCATCGTCGACACTTCGTTTTTGGCCTGCACGTAGCGATACATGTTATCGGCAAAGAACAAAATATTCTTGCCCTGCTCATCGCGGAAATATTCCGCAAGCGTCACCGCGCTCAGGCCAATGAGCGACCGCCGCACCGGATTCTCATTCATCTGGCCGAACAGCATGCACGTATTTTTGAGCAGATCACGCTCTTTGAGCGTCTCGAACAGCTCGTGTCCTTCGCGAATCCGCTCCCCAATACCCGTAAAGAAACTCAGGCCCGAACCACTCTGCGCAATGTTGTGAATCAACTCCATCGTGAGCACCGTTTTGCCCACGCCGGCGCCACCGATGATGCCGATTTTGCGCCCCTTCACAAACGGCGTAAAGAAGTCGATCACTTTGATACCTGTTTCCAAAATCTCGGGCGCCACAGAGCCAAATCCCGCACCACGCTGCGGCGCACGAAAGATATTTCGCGAGCCAGCCTTGGTGGCGCCCACCGGCTGGCCGCCATCCAGCGGACCACCCAACACGTCAATCACGCGCCCAATCAGCTCATCGCCCACCGGAATCTCGATGCTCTTGCCGGTCCGCGCCACCAACATGCCTTTTTGCAAGCCACGGCTCGACTGGATATTCAGGCAGATTGCCAGATTTCCCGCCTGCAAACTATCGACTAAAAGCGGCGCATCCAGCCCCTCGACGAGCAAAATCTCATTAATATCCGGCATTTCATCGTCGAACTCCACCGCGACAATCAAATCGCGTACCGACCGAATCGTTCCCTGATTCATTGCACCCCACTCCTTCGCAAGCCGTTGAGAATTTCTTTGAGCCGCTCGTCGCCCTGCCGCCGCCTGGTCCGATTGTAGCGTAGCGCGAGGTCACCATACCATTCGTCGGCTTTGTCGTTAGCCATGCTCATCGCCCGAAATCGGCTGGCATATTGAGCAAGCTTGGAGTCCAGAATCACCTGGCTGAGCGCAATTTCCATCATCGAACGCTCCAAGTGCGCCACCACCTCGAACGCCGACGGCTCAAAAATATAATTCTCCTCGCTGATCTCGTCTTTGTGCGAGCCGGCCACCTGCTTGCCCTGCTCCTGCACGGCACTCGTGAGCTCGATCCGCTTCACATCCTGAAACATCAGCGACACGTACGTTTGGTAGTACACGACGGTGTCGCGGTAATGCCGCACTTCGTCGATGAGCGGCTGCACGTTGATGTTTTTGTCACGCTTGGGCAGCGTAAAATACTTTTTGAAGCTGATGCCGTTTTGCACCATTTGCATAGCACCGTGATGCCCGATCACGATGATATCTTGCTTGGATGGATCGTACGTTTGGAGCATAAGCTTGAGTAATTTTTGATCGATATCACCCGAAAACCCACCTTCGGCCGTCACCACGATATACAATTGCTTGTCGATCATCCCCTCGCGGTGCGCGCCGCTTCGGCCGAATCGAAACAAGCTGTCCACACGCAACTGGCTATAAATATGCCACAGCTCGCTGAAAAATTCCTGCGACTGGAGCACTTGGTTTTTAGTCTGTGAAATGCGCATGCTGGCCAACCCCTCAAATACGCTCGTGAGATTCACGATCGTGCTCATCGAGGCGCGCTCAGCGGCGACTTCTTGCAAGCGACTCATGCGGCCGCCTTTGGCTGTGCGACTTGCATGAGGCTCGCACTCTTGAGTCCATCGCGTATTTGCTCGAATAAATCATCTGACGTCACTTTTTGGGCCGCCTCACGAACTTGCTTTTTCAGCTGTTCAATGTTGAGCGTTTCGGTTTCGGTCATGTTCAAAATCACGTCAAGCATCAGCGTTTGCTCGAGTGCCGTGTAGCGCTCACCAGCCGCCTGGTTGAGCATCTTGTAGAGTAAATCGCCGCGCGCCAGATCGCGCTGAGCTGCAATACCGAGCTCCGAGCCAAAATGCGCGAATTCCTGCGCCTGCGCGTAGGTGACGAGCATTTTGAACACCTCGCCAGCCAGCTGTTTTTGGCGCTTCGACTGGCCCCGGCCGCCCACGCGCGACACGCTGAGGCCCACGCTCACCGCCGGCCGCATCCGATCGCGAAACACGTCCATATCGAGAATCCACTGGCCGTCGGTAATCGACATAATATTGGTGGGCAGATACGCCGTGATGTCGCCGCTCGGTGCATACACCACGGGAATGCTCGTGAGCGTTTTGTGGTTCGCCGCCAGCTTGCCGGCCCGCTCGAGCAAGCTTGAGTGCACATAAAACATGTCGCCAGGGTAGGAATCGCGGCCGGGGCTCATGCCCGAAAGCAGCGCAATTTCGCGGTAGGCGTGGGCGTGCGCCGTGAGGTCGTCGTACACGATCATGGTGTCGCGATTTTCGTGTTGCCACAAGAATTCAGCCATACCGCACGCCACGTACGGCGCCAGATAACTCATAATGAGCGAGTCGGCCATGGTCGAAACAATGACAATCGCATTCTGGAGCGCATTGGCGGCGTTCAAGCGCCCAAGCAGCGTGTCGACATCGCTCGGCCGCTTGGCGATCAGCACGTACACGACGATCACATCGGTGCCCGCTTGATTGAGCACCAGCTGTGTTGCCAGCGTACTTTTGCCTGATTTGCCGTCGCCGAGCAGCGCCATACGCTGACCGCGCATTAAGGGGAACAGTGTGTCGATGACTGTCACGCCAGTTTCGAGCGCATCGCTCAGCTGTTCACGCTGAAACAGCGCCGGCGCGTCATTGAACACCGGCCACACACCATCGGCAGCGATCGGCCCTTTGCCGTCCAGCGGATCGCCCGTCACCGAAATCACCCGCCCAATAAAGTCTTTACCCACCTTGGTCACCAATTGCTCATGCTGCACAACCACCACCGAGCCGATGCGCACCGAGCTCGTGCCCATGTGCAGCACCAGCACATACTCCTCAAAAATGTGATGCACGTAACCCTTGCTGCCGTCCTCAAACATCACCAGCGTGTGCGGATTGACCGGCTGCAAACCGCGCACCCGGACAAGAAATTTGTCCACCGCAATCACCTCACCGACTGGCTTACCGGCTTCGACCAGTTTGTTGAAATGCCGATTGTCGCTCATGCGTCTTTTCCGATCGCTTCGACGAGCATGCTGCGATGTGCGTCAAACGCCTGGCGCAAGCTGAAATCAAACACTTTATTATTGGTGCGCACGATGCAACCGGCGGCGATGCTCGGCTGCAACCCCAGCTGCAAAAGTGCCAGCGGATGGACCTGCTCACGCAGCCAAGTCACAATTTTGGCCGTAAAGCCGGACGATGGGTCGACTGCAAAGCTCATGTGAATCGTCGGCGCCGTGGCAGCGACCGCTTGCAAAAACGCCGTCAGTTTCTGGCGATCATCGGCTTGCATCAGGTTCAGGTGATTCGTACTTGCACATGCCTCGAGCATACGACTCAGGCGTGGCAATGGCGCCTGCGCCCCAGTCGCTCGAATCCGCGCTTGCTGCAAATATGCCTCGAGCGACTCGATCTCGCGGTGCAAACGGCGAACTTCCACCAAGCCAAACACGAGGGTTGGCAGCGTCATTGTTTGTGCTTTCGGCTGAGTGCCGTGGGCTGGATGTGCTGCGCTGGGTGGGCTTGGGGCGAGAGCAGCTTTCGTGCTGCTCGTCTCACGCGCCATGCGCCACGTCCTCCACGATCGCCTGCTTGTTAGCCTCAAGCTCGCCCAAAATGTACTCCAGCTGATCGCTCAAATCAATCTGCCCGCCAATCGCCGTCAAAATATAATGGTTCACCACGTCAGCCATATTGCTCTCGAAACGCTGAATCCGGCGCTCGCGCTCGGCAGCGATGTCCTTCTCGAGCTGCGAGCTCATCGCCTGGCGCTGCTCGTCGATCGCCGTTTTCGTCTTCTCGATCGACTCCACTGCCAGCTGCTTGGCATCGCCGATGGCGCTTTCGTAATTCGCAAACGCCTCCTTGAGCTGCCGGGTGATCTCGTCTTTCATATAATCGTTGAGCTGCGCTGTCGTCAGCCGCAAATCTTGCTGCAAAAACATTGCGTTTTCACCCAAAATCTTCTCAAAATGCAGCCGCCCGCGGTTCCGCAGCTCATTGCGAAATTCGGCGTTAAAAATATGCTCAACGTCGTGCTCGGCCGAGCTTTGCCACGAATCAGCCAGCGTTTTGTGGCCGCCATCAGCGTGCATGTGCATAAGCAGCCATAAAAATCCGCCGCCAGCAGCTAGAATCGAGCCCAATATCAGTAGTAATTCCCACAACGTCATGCGTCTACCTTTTAAGCAAAAGCGCTATACCTTCAGCAATAAATATACCGCAAGCAGCCCGATAATGAAAACAATCAGCGCGATTATAATAATTTGCAGCAGATTGCGCATGATGAGATGGCGCGCCAGCGGGTTGCGCCCAACCGCGCGCACGCTGTTTCGAGCGCCGGAATAAAGCAAACTCACCGCTGCGATCAAGCTCAGCACGAAGACGATCAAGCTCGCGTACAAACGCACAGCGCCGATGGGCTTATTGGTAATAAACTGCGCTGCTTTGGCCAAAAACCTTGGCACGCCGGCTGGCACTGGCGGCTGATATATCGGATTGTGCGCCACGCTGATATCGACCAAAATCCGGCCAAGCTGCACGGTTGCGCCATTGAGTGATGTGGACCCAACAGAGGTCGTTTTGCCGTCAAAGCTCTGAAGCGCCTTGCCCAGAATCGTCGCATTGCTCACCGTCGCTTTGGCTCCCACGCCGACAAGCGACGAAATCGACACCAAATCGCCCACCTTGATTGGCCCATTTTGCGTGCTCACCAGCACATTGTATTGGCCGAACGTCGCCACGTAGACCTGCGAAAGCTGATCATTATTCGAGAGCGACACCGGCGCATCGCCCGGGTCGACCACAACGCCAAGCATGTTCGTCGCTTTGTCCTGCGAGAGTGGCAGCACGCGCGACGAGTTGGCCGGGTCGAGCGCCACGATCATGCCTTTTTGCAGCGCGGTCGTCGATTGATAGCCTTGCGTGACGTTCTGAGCCGCGGCCGTTTGCGCCGCCAGCAACGCCATCAAGCCAAGCAGCAAGGCTAGTGCATACCGCCCCCAAGACCGCTTAAGCTTGTTCATGATGCAAGTATACGAGGTTTCGGCCGATCCGTCATCAGCAACTTTGCGTCAAGCAAAAGCGACACGAAGGCAGCGATTCCTATTCGACAAAACGCAGCGAAAACTTCTTGAATGAGCGATGTGTTGTTGCAGGAGTACGTGCCAGCTCCGGGCAAAAAACACAGCCAAAAATGTGCGCACCATGCTAGCTGGCAACGATTTCGCGCAAAACCGCCGCCGTGCGCTGCATCTCATCGGCTGTCGTCGCGCGGCCCATCGTCAGGCGCAGGCTTGCGCGTGCGTCAGCCACACTTCGGCCCATCGCTCGCAGCACATGCGAAGGCTCTTGGTTGCTCGCGCTACAAGCCGAGCCAGCGGCACACAAAATCCCACGCTGTTCGAGCTCGAGCAGCAGTCGCTCATTGTCGGCACCGGGAAACGTCAGGTGCAGATTATTTGGCAAGCGATGTGCAAGCGAGCCGTTGATTTCGGCCTGCGGCACCGCAGCCTGAATATCATCAAAAAACTGCTTTTGCAGTGCTTGCAAACGCCTGGACTCATCGTGCCGGCGCTGCTGCACCAGATCAAGCGCCGCAGCGAAGCCAACCGCCGACGCCACATTTTCAGTACCGCTGCGCGTTCCGCGCTCTTGGCCGCCGCCCAAAATCAGCGGCCTTAAACGCACATGACTCGCCACAAACAGCAGCCCGCATTGCTTCGGACCATACAGCTTGCCAGCGTTGAGTGTGAGCATGTCTACGCCCAAGCGCGCCGCATGAATGTCAAGATATTGCGCCGCCTGCGCCGCATCACAGTGAAAATACAGCGGAGTTTTGTTGCCGGCGCGTTGCCGCTGGCGGCGAATTTCCGCCAAGTGCTGTCCGATCTGACGAATCGGCTGAATCGCGCCAACCTCGTTGTTCGCATACATCACGCTCACGAGGGTCGTATCATCGTCGATGCGCGCAAGCAGCGCCGAAATATCCACGATGCCGTCCGCCGACACCGGTGCCTCGCGGCACGTGTGCAGCCGAGCCGGATGCAGCACCGATTCATGCTCGATCGCACTCACTACAATATTTCCCCGGGGGAATTGCGCCATCACACCTTGGATCGCTAGATTATTCGCCTCGGTGCCACCCGCCGTAAAGACAATCTCGCTCGGCCGCGCACCCAGCCAGCCAGCAATGCGCGCCCGCGCTGCCTCAAGCTCCTTGCGCACCGCCACGGCCGGCAAATACGTCGCCGACGGGTTAAAAAACTGCTCACTCCAAAACGGCCGCATTGCCTCGGCAACCTGCGGATCCATCGGCGTGGCCGCGGCGTGGTCAAGATAAATAAAGTTCTGCGTGGTCATTGCTTGGGTTTACGCCGCGAGGCCGTACAGCGCCGCGTCGACTTTGCTGTTGTACACCGAGACAGCCTGGAATAAGCGCTGCGCTTCAGTCGGCGTGATGTACTGGTACTGCTGGTCGTCCTGCGCCTTGAGTATGCCGTTCGGGCGAACGTCGTAGCGCGTGGTCACGACGTGGCGCACGTCGTTTTCATCGGTCCATTCTTCATGCCACACCCACGTGTGAGCGTCGAGACAGAAAAATTCACGGCGATCGCCTTTTTTGACCGGTCCAAAGAGCTGGCCGCCGACTTGCGCTTCGTTGCGAATAATCGAACGATACACTTCGGCACGTCGTGCGTCATCTTGAGAAGAGTTCTGAATGGCGAGTGAACTAATTAGCTTGCGAAACATCGTCGGCGTCCTCCAAAAGCTGCGTCGAGACAGCCTGCGCGCTCGCTTGCGTTGCGACTTGCGCTACAAAAAGCCCGGGAAATTGGCGCTGAATAGCCTGCGTGGCATTTTTGGCCGCAGCGTAGCGCACCGCGCGGCGCGCAATGTGCGGCTCAGCGCTCGGTTGATTTCCCATTGATTCAGGGCCAGATCGTGGCGATACAAGATTCATAGTTCCTTCGTGCCAAACAGCATGTCTGCGTTATGGGTCGTGTGAGCGGCGATTGTCTCCAGCGATTCGTCCCTCAAATCGCTCAAAAACGCAGCCACCACCCGGACATGTCTAGGCACACAGATAGTACCACGATACGGCGCCGGTGTCAAGAATGGCGCGTCTGTTTCGAGCACCATTTTCTCGAGCGGCACGGCCTTGACCGCCTCAATTTGCTCGGGCTTTTTCATGAACGTGGTGATGCCGTTGAGGCCGACAAACAAATCGCGCGCCAGAATCTCATGGAGCTCTTTTTTGCCGGCCGTAAAACTATGAATCACGCCGCGCGTGCCGGGAAATTCGTCGAAGATCGGCCAAAAATCGTGAAATGCCTCGCGCACATGAAACACCATCGGCAGATTATGTTGGCGAGCCAACTCGAGCTGGAATCGCAGCACCGCGATTTGAGCTTCGCGCGGCGAGTGATCGTAGAAATAATCAAGGCCGCACTCACCGATTGCCACCACTTTGGGCTGGGTGACAAGCTGGGCAAATTCCTCGAGCCAAACCGGATGCTCGAGGTGAGCTTGCGCCTCGTGCGGATGCACGCCGATGCTGGCCCACACGCGCGCCTCTGTCTGAGCGAGCGCGACAGCCCGGCGACTGTCCGCGAGCGAGCAGCCCACGCACAACAGCTTGGCCACACCAGCTGCGCGGGCATCGGCAATCAATGCCTGCGGCTGCGGATGGCCGAGCTTGGCCCAAAGATTTTGCGTGGCATCTGGCTCGCCCTGCCCGCTACGAACCGGCGCTTCGTGAATGTGACAGTGCGTGTCGAACAGTGCAATGCTACCGTCAGATTCCAACTTACTTTCATCGGAAGTAGAGGATATGGCTTGATCTGGCACGGTACTCCTACTTATTCATATTACTTGTATCAATATGCATTTCGTCGCCAAGGACAAAACATCTCACAGAACGTCAAATCCGCTCACGATATCCCATGACTCGCGCGCGGCCCAGGCACCTCGGCCGCAATGTCGTGCTTCGGAAACAGCGTGCCCTTGAGCGGGCCGACCAAACCATCTTTGAACATCGCCTTGATTTTGTCGCTCGTTTCCGGCAAAAACGGCGTGAGCAGCTCGGCGATTTCGAGCAGACACGCCACCTGATACGCCAGCACCTCGCGCAGATGATCCTCGTCGCCCTCCTTAGCAATCGCCCATGGCTTTTCTTCGTCGATGTATTGGTTGAGGCCGCGCACTTGATCCCAAATTTCGTCGAGGGCACGGTCGAAACGACAATCGTCGATCGCCTCAGCGACCGCCCTGCTGTCATGGCTCACCTCTGGAATATCGCCCACAACACCTTGCTGATATTTGAGCACCATCGCGGCCGTTCGCTGCGCGGCGTTGCCAAGTTCGTTGGCCAGCTCGTTGTTATACGCTGCCTCGAATGTTTCCCAGCTGAAATCGCCGTCGTTGTAGCTCGGAACATGCCGCAGGAAAAAGTAGCGAAACGCGTCAGCGCCGTATTTGGCCACGATGTCGGCCGGCGCCACGCCATTGCCGAGACTTTTGCTCATTTTTTGGCCGTTCACATTGATGAAGCCGTGCACGTAGAGCGTCTCGGGCAGCGGGATGTTCAGGCTCATGAGCATGCCCGGCCAAATCGCCGCATGAAAGCGCAAGATGTCTTTGCCAATCACCTGCACATTTGCCGGCCAAAACTCCCGAAAATCCTGATGCTCGGGGTAGCCGAGCACCGTGATGTAATTCATCAGCGCCTCGAACCACACGTACATCACCTGCGCCGAGTCGCCCGGCACCGGCACGCCCCAGTCCAATTTTTCTTTTGGTCGCGAAATGCTGATATCCTCGAGGCCTTCGCGCAGTACGGCCAGGATTTCGTTTTTGCGCGTTTCGGGCACAATTCGGAACACGCCGGATTCAATCTTTTCGCGAATTTGGTCCGTGTATGCACTCAGCCGAAAGAAGTAATTCTGCTCCTCAAGCTTGTGATAGGCCTGCGGATGATCGGGCTGCATGCGCGCCGGATCGGCCTTGGCTTCGGGCACAAATTCTTCTTCTTTGACATCGTACCAGCCGGTGTAGCTGCTCTTGTAAATGTCTTTTTCGAGCGCTTTCCAGATAAGCTGCGCGCGCTGCTCGTGCGGCTTGTCGGTGGTGCGGATGAAGCGGTCGTTGCTGATGTTGAGCTCGCGGCCAAGCTCGCGGAATTTGTCGCTGATTTCGTCCACAAACGCTTGCGGCGCGAGGCCGAGACTGGCGGCTTTTTCGGCGATTTTGGTGCCGTGTTCGTCGGAGCCAGTGGCAAAAATCGTCGGCTTGCCCTGCTGGCGAGCATTGCGCGCGAGCACGTCAGCCATCAAAAGCTCCATCCCAAAACCGATGTGCGGATCAGCGTTAACATACGGGATAGAAGTCGTTACAAAATAGTTCATAGGTTTAGTCTACCTGGTTTTAAAGAGTTATTCGAGTATAAAATAAAGAGAATACGCCCGCTAGGGCATCATGCGCAGTGCAAAACCGGCTGTGCGTGTGGTCATTACTATAAGTATACCATGGGGAGTGGCTGGCCGCCACCGCGACAGGCCAGACTTTTGTACTCGCTTTCGTCCTTTTGGACTCATCAGCACGAACGCACATTCGTGGAGCGAAAATGGCGGCAGATAGACAATGGCACAGAAGCCACATTAGCGCCCTGCCGGCCCAAGCGTAAGGACTGCAAAAGCAGCCGCGCCTGGGCCGGCAACACTCGTCTCGTGCAACGCGCTTGATGGGCTACATCCGGCCGTAGTCGGCTATGGCGTAGCCGAGCCGGGGCATCAGGCCCGATTCTCTGGAGTAAACCACGCCGATGGCGCCGCCAGCGAGAGCCAGGCTGAACTTTTCTCGCAGACTCTCGAGCACGATCGGCACGATGCTGACATCCGACGGGAATTCGTTGCTGTAGTAGCCGGTCGACTTCCAGTCGAAGGTCTCCTTGAGCACGGGCCCGCCACTGGTCTGCTGGTACGCGAAGAACGCGTTGATCCATCCCATGACCAGGGAATTGCCTGCGCGCTGGTAGATCGCCGACCCGAACTCCTTGTCGGGGGCAACTGTCTCGGTCGCGATGTCAGCGATCCGCTTGGTCACCTCCAGCAAATCCTCGAAGTAGGCTCGCAGGCCAGCGAACTCGTTCGCCAGCTTGAGCACACTGTTGTGCAGCATGGTCCAGTCTCCCGGAGCGCCGACGAACTGGACGCAGGGGACCCTGCCCGGCGCACTCGGCGCGACCTGCGTGTACGGCCCGACGGGCTGCATCAGTGCCGCGAACAACACGTTCTCGTCTTCGAGCGTGGAGATCGTGAAGTGCGGCACGAACAAGCTCTTAGCCCGATCGGAGAACTTCTCCTGGAGTGCGTGGCGAATCATCCCCATGGGCGGCAGCCAGTTGCACTCGGAGCCGTAAGCGACGTTGTCGTGGATCATGAGCGGCTGCGCAGCGGCCTTGGGGTCCGCGAACAAGCTCGCGTACTCGCTGTCGATCCGCCTCAGGTACTCGGCGACTTCGCGCGCGATCCAGAACCATACCACTTCGGGACGCAAGCAGAAGCCCACGTCCGCGACGGCAGCCTGCCCCAGTGCCTGGATGGCCAGACTGCCTGTTGGAACTCGATGCTCATGCCCGTCCTCCTGCGGCGCCGTGTCGCTGCACGCCTGGCGCGAGATGATGACGTGCCGCGTGTCTCGGACGATGGGTCGGAGTCGCCGCGGCCCGCCGAGCATGCTGTTCAGGAAATCCGTGTTCTCGACCACGCCGACAGAGACCGCCGGACGGCGGACAATGCTGGTGACGACACACATGGGTTGCTCGCCTTCTTCTCATCTCCGGCTGCCAAAGCGCCCGGATCAAACTTGGGGTGTCTACTCTGTATGAGACACAAGATGAGACAAGCAGGCGCGTGCTCGTGCCTGCTTGTCTCATCTTGTGTTTTTTGTCTATCTGCTGCCAAAACATTACCACTTAAAGTGTGGCAATACAACAAATTGGCCGTTTGACCAACTTTAATCTACTATATCATTAAATCTAGCAAAAACAATACTCAGCCGACGGCGATCGACATCTCGCAACAAAGATATCTGGAAAAAGTTCTCATTACGTGGTGGGCGAGGAGGGGCTCGAACCCTCACGACTTTTCAGCCAGCGGATTTTAAGTCCGCCGCGTATACCAATTCCGCCACTCGCCCTGAAAACGGCATGATTGCCGCATTTTTGCTCTATTAAAATCGACCGGCTTGTGCTTCAGTATACCAAAACGCTCCCGTGGCTACAATTTGTCGGACGGCCAGCTGAGTGACAATGGCGCGTGCGCCTTCAGATCGAGGGTAGGCACCGGCCCGCCAAACGTATATTCAACGTGCGAATAGGCGTATGTCTGGTGCGGCTGCGGCTTGCCGTGCGCGTCCAGAATGTCGGCCGAGCGCAGTTCGGCATACGCTGGAAGCTGGGTCGTCGGGTCCACATAATACGCAACTCGCATGCCGGCCGCCCCGGCGCCGAGGTACGTGTACGGCTGCGTGGCAGGATCAAGCCCAGTACGCTTGAAGGCATCCATAAAATATTGCATGCCGAGATATTGTGCGCCCGACTTTGGCTGTTTTTGCCGCACCGTAATGTCAAATCGCACATACTGCTTGCCGGCGTGCTGGGCCAGCGAAACGCTATTGACCTTAACCAGCTGCCGATCCTCGCGAAGCGCATCGCCAAACGTTTGCGCCTGAATCGCAGACAGGCCGCCCGCGTTCAGGCCATCATTCGGCCCGGCCGGCAAGACATTGCTCGCCGCACAAGTCTGGGGCACGGTCGATTTCACCCAGCTCGGCTGCGACGCGGCCGAATCGTACGCGTAAAGTTGGCCGCCGACGCATTTCGTTTGGTCCGGCGGCCCGGCCGGCGCATTGAGCGATTGAGCATCCGATTCAAAACTAAATTGCTTGGTTGCATAATCAAAAGTGACCCGATTGATCGTGTCCGGCTGCCGATAGTCGTTCGACGCGGTGCTGAAATAGTAGCCAGTGGTCGTCTGGACAGTTCGCTGCTGAGCGGCATGCGCAAAAACTGCGAAAAACGCGCTCGTGCTGTCAATCTTACGCAAATCCGCAGCGGCCAAGGGCCCGTGCAATGCGCCCAAATCCTTCTGGGTCTGAGCTTCGGCATTATGATAACCTGCCAAACGGTAATGCCGCGAAATCTTCGGGCCTTCGATGCCGCCGATAATCGCCAAAGTGGTCACGAGCACGATCAGCGCACTTACCGCAAAAAATAGCCGCTTGCGGCCAAGTTTTTTGGGCGGTTTGGGCGTAGAAATATTGAGATTTGGTAATATGGGTACAGCTGGGGGCTGCGACTGCGGCGGTTGCGCAGAGGCAATCTGCGGCTGGTATGTCGAATCATACTGAGCTTGAGCTGCCGGGGGCTGCACGTAGCCCATCGGGTTCGGCGAAACAGGCGGCGCCGCCGGATGATTGTACGCAGCAGCGGCACCAGATGCCAGCGGCGGCAGCACGGGGCGCTCAGGATCTTCATACATGCCTGCCGGATGCTCGCTTTGCGGCTTGTTCCAGGGATGCTTTGAATTGAATTGTTGCTGTGGATTGTGGGCGTTATCTTGAGAATTCATAATCGCCACCTCATAAACTATCTAGAATTGGAGGCACCGGCCGGAATTGAACCGGCGTACAAGGTTTTGCAGACCTCTGCGTAACCACTCCGCCACGGCGCCATGCTTCAATTATACGGGGGTACGGCGAAATTTTCAATTGACAAACGAGGCGTGTGCGATTTATGGTGAGGCGTACCTGTGTATGCAGTACGCATCTACGCATGGAGGTGATCATGGCAAGTGCAAGTTATGTGCTCGGTCTCATCTTGCTCCTGGCCGGCTCAATCGCAGTGCTCGTGAAGTTGTTGCGACGGCGCAGCGACCAAGCAGCCTTCGACGGCGAGATCACGGCACAGCGACAAGTACACCACGACAAGGCGACCGAGGAACTCCGCATTCAGCTCCGGAAGCTGCTCAAACAACTTGCGATCAGCCAATTCTCGGCTCCCGAACCGAGACGAGCGCTTCAGCAGGCCGTCGCGCTTCTGCTGCAAGCCCACATGGAACTCGAGCGAAATCTCGAGCGCACCAGCGCCTTGCTACACGACGCAGAGGAGTGCATTCGACAAGCCAAACCAGTACCGAACATGAGATCCCACAGATCGTTCAGCACTCGGCTCACGTTGTCGGCAATCTTGGGCAACAGCCCTACGCTGTGGTGGTTCGGCCACCTGCTCATCGTATACCGCCTCACGAGTCCGATCGCACGGTCTCAGCCGCCGAGCACTTCCGCCTAGCAGCTTTGCGTCAACAGCAAACTGCTCCTCCGCCGGCCGGCGAAAACTCCGCATTTTCGCCGGCCCCCACTTTGCCCCTAATCTTCGTTCCATCTACTTCTGATACACCTAGGCTTGCCTTTAGTAATGGCTTCGACGTTGTTGTTGCACACAGAAGTCAACTCCTCGCTAGGGCTGGTATGTCAGTGATTCCATGATCAGCAAACTCGTTTTGGCGTCGGTGGTAGTGAACCAGGCCTCTGCTTGGGCGGCTGTCGTAAAGGAAGCACCGACAGGATAAGCCATCAATTGCCCATTATCATTTGAGCCTTGGTCGCTGAAGCGCGCTGCCATTTCAAACTGCGAGGTCTGCCCGATCACGAGTGGATAGGTTGTGAGTAGTGACGCATTTACGACCGAATACGTTGGTAAGTTGTTAGCCGTAAAGGCGCCTCCAACGACCTTCAGCCCTGCATTTGTCGTCACGCTCTGAATATCAGCAGCCAAGAAGTCCCCACTGCCGCCATCCTTTACCAAGGGGTTGGCATAACTAATAAGCACTGAATTACTGGGATTGCGAAGCGAAATAGCAACACCCTGAGCGCCGTTCGTCGTCAGCTCCCACCCCGCCGGATACCTGAAACTGTAGTGATACGTCGTATCCGTGTAGGTCTTCCAGCCCGCGTATGGATCCTCGGTTCTTGGTGTTGGCTTGGCTTGACTGCTCGTTGAGGTACTGCTTTTGCTGGTCGTAGCTACATGTTTTGCTTTGTGGTTCCTGTGGTAGACGTACACGCCAGCACCACCAGTGGCAGCTACTACCAGGATGACAAGCAAGACCCCAATGAGGCCAAAGCCTTTGGTGTTGGTGTGACTTGTGGAAGGATGATTTGTTTTGGGGTGGGAGTTTTGCATGGGTGTCCTTTTTTACGTTTACACGTTGATAAGTTCGGTTAGTAATAAGCATAAATGAATCTGCTGGGATCGACAATAAAGTAGTTAGACCGTGGAGGCGAGAAGCATTTCCGCAGGCTGGATTGCCCGGAAAAGCTTACATCTCACCCCCACGGCAGGCCCTGAACGCCTCGCCCGAAGCCAAGCGTTTTTGTGACCTTAATGTGTTCCTCAAGAAACCTGGCCAATAGCCGAAGTGGTCGCAGTGCCGGAGCTCCACCACAGGGCAAATAGCGTGCCGGCAGTGTTGACGGCGTAGACGTTCTGCTGCGTGCCACCAGCTGTTAGCTGGCTGGAGACAGCCGAGTCCGAGACACCCGCCGGATCGCTGTAGCCTTGTCCAAGGTGGACGCCATTGGCATTCCACCAGACCTCCCCGAACTGGCCGAAGCTCGTGCCGTAGTAGATGTGCTCGATGCCGTCATTGGTGATCTGGCTGGAGATGGACGTCGGGTGGTATCCGACGTTGGCTACTTGCCAGGTGGTCGGGCCGCTGGAGGTTGGACCCCACCACGTTTCGTCGAGACCACCAACAGAGTTGGCGCTGTAGATGTGGCGCACACTGTCCGCGGTGATCTGACTCGACACGGCCGTGACATTGGTGCCGACATTGGCGGTAAAACCAAGATGGCCGCCGCCAGATGTGGCGCCCCACCAGACTTCGCCAACTTCGCCGTTGGTAGCACCAAAAAACAGGTGCTCGGTTCCGTCAGCGGTCACTTGGCTGGAGATGCTGACAATGTCTACTCCTGTGTTGTAGATCTGAGACGTAATTGCCGGGCCGGAACCCCACCATGTCTCGAAGAGTGAACCGGCAGCGTCGGCGCTGTAGATGTGCTGGACGCCATCTGGTGTGACTTGGCTCGACAATGCCGTGACTGCAGCCGCAATGTTGTACGACTGGCCGTTATGCACCCCACCCGAATTCGAGTTCCACCAGACTTCGCCGACCGTTCCACCAGCGGTGCCGTAGTACACATGCTCGGTGCCGTCGGTGGTTACCTGGGCAGAGATGCCCGTGATGGCACTGCCGACATTGGCGATTTGCCACGTCGTGGGCGAGGGAGAGCTTGGGCCCCACCAGGTCTCAAACAGCGAGCCAGTGGCAGTGCCGGAGTAAACGTGTTGAACACCGTCTGACGTTACCAGGCTGGTGAGGAGGGGCGGAGGTGGTGGGGGCGAGGAACTGCTCGGGGCGTTTGTCATGGCCGAGCCGAAATACACATATTCCGAGAAGCCCCGCTTTGACGGCACGCCCGTCCACGTGTCACCGTCGCCAGCAGCATCGTGGTTGTACTCCTGGACCGTGATAGTGCTGACTGTCTTGTCAGGGCCATAGGCGATATTCGTCAAAAAGGCCACATGGCCGGGACTGCCCGGGACCACAGCCGCTGCGTACAATTGCGGCGTCGTGCCGACCCCGACCAAGCCCTTACTCTTAGCGTTGTCATACCAGCTTCCGCCATTACCAAGACCAACATAGTCAGCCGCAGGCACGCCGTAGGTAGCCAGTTGCCAAGCTACATAGTCAGTGCAATTGCGGTAACCATAACTGCCGTAATTGGGGTCGAGGGAGTCCGCTTCCGACCAGCCTTTCTGAGTATCCGGAATTGGCCCCCAGTCATAGTTGGAGCAATAGTTTGCTCCGCCCATCGCAGTGTATGGTGAGTGCTCGCACGGCTTATTGGCGTACGGGTATCCCAGGTTGCCATAGGTGGTAGTATCCGCTTGTGCTGGGGTTGCATTGCGGATCGAGAGGGCGGTGAGGCAGCCGAAGATGAGGGTCAGTGCCGTCAGGAGAGCGGTGAGCTTGTGTTTGCGGGAATGCGCTGCTGGCGTTTTGTTCGGTTGGGCCGGAGACACAAGAGGCTTAGCGAGCGTGGACATCTCTGTCTTCCCTCCAGGGGTTTGAGAGTGCGAAGGTGCGAGTGCGTGCCGGGTGGCGGTTTGAACGTGGTTTCGAGAAATCAATTCGCACTCGGCGTGAGATTATGCAAGGTTCGTCAGAATGTCAAGAAAAATGTGTGAGTTTGGCAAAATTCCAGCCCGAAAATAGTGTTTGGATGTAAAAGCAAGCCAAAGTTACATAAAATCAAACAACGCGCCAACGAAGACGCGTTGTTTGACTCGGACCGCCCAAAGCGCGCTACGGATGCGCGTGATAGGCCATGGCCTCGAAGATGAGACACAGCGCTGTAAAGAGCGACACCAGCGCAGTCAGTTGGCTTTTCGTAAGGGTCGTTTTGAGCGCTGGCGACTGAGCTCCCGCCCGCTTGGATGCATCGAACGCTCATGCCAGGCATGCGACCGCGAGTCATCACTCGTCAAGCAGCCCACACCGGGTGCATAGTCTGCTCGATCAGAAAGCTGCTGATCGGTGCGATCGTGACGCCACGATCGCTAACACCAGCCCGAATTTCAGCGTCAGTAACAAATGCCAGCATGCTGTCGGGCCGATCGGCTTGCTCGGCAAGCGTTTCAAGCGTGCTGTGCGGCAACGCCACCGAGCACACATCCCCCACACGCGCTGTCTGATCACCGGTGCGCTGCGATATACCGATTTCCGTGGCATATCCCATATGACTCGAGACGGCACCCACCAGCTGCGCGCTTCTTACGAGGTCAGTTTCATCCACCAGCTCTTCGCCCAGCTCGCGGAGCGGATCAATTTCCCGATCAACGCCCAGCGCCAGCCAGTTCGCAAAACCCTTGAGCGCCCGGCGCGGCACATTGCGCACGCGCAGCTCATTCTCCCGTTCAAAATCCTCGTTCTGGACACTCAAAAGCTCAATGAGCGCAGCGCGGCCAATATCGCTTACTTGGATCACGCCGCCAATCGGCGTCAGCATACGTTCGCCGGTTTTCTGCAATGTCGCTTTATTGACGAGCAATGCACGGCGACTCTGATGCGTGATGTCCGCCAAAATCGATGCCGATACTCGTATTTTTTCCGCCATGCTACTTCTCCGCTTACATAGTAATGTAACTCACCTGTCCGCTGCCGCGCGCCCCATGTTGCGCCACAAAAAATCAGCACCGCGGTGAGCGATGCTGATTGCCGGCCAGAACTGCTAGTTCCAGCCGAATGCCTGGCTCAAGATCCACAGCGTTGTCGCGATGGAAATGAAGAACAAGCCCAGGCCAACTGGACTGCCCCAGCTGAACCATGAACCCCACGCACGCCAATGCTTGAGGCTGTTTTCGTGGCTCCAGTTGTACTCTTTTTCGTAGTCCTGGACACTTTTACCTTGGTGTTGCATACTGCTCCTTAGTTATATAATGGAGATTGCGCGTACACGGGTTCGACGATGCCCTTGCTGGCGCAAGCTATACATTCATCTGGTGGCTGTTTTTGTCCGCCATGTTGTTCGCCGAATGTCTGGCGCATGGCTGTGATGCGACGACCACGTTGCTCGCATGTTACCACAAAAATCGCCAAAAAGGAAGCTGCGCCGATGTGCCACGCAGCTAGTTGGGCGTTACAGCAAGCGCTGGCGCTGCTTGAAGTGCTCGCTCAGCCCAAAAATCGCCAACTCCTCCAAATTCCCGGCTACAAACACCGGCAGATTAGGAAAATCTTCGCGCAGCCGAGTCAGATGCGCCTGAGCCAGCGTGCGCGTCCGATTGGTCGCAGAGGTGGGCGCGCTCTTGTGACTCTCGATATACACGCCAATCGACTGCGAGGCCAAATCGCCGTACATGATACGTGGGCCCAGCTCGCCCAGCGCACCCAAGCTCTCCGTCTCCTCTGTAATTGCGATCAAATGCACGGCGTTGCCAAGCTTGTGCATCAGCTCCTCATCGGCAGCAGTAGCAGATGTAGCCCAATCGGGCCGATAGCTGTCATCTACGCTCACGCCGTACTTTTTGGTAATCGCCCCCACGCGCGTCATCCAGGCCGGCTTCTTTTGGCCGGAAGTGCCCGACAAATAAATTGTCGGGTCTAAATCTGTGCGCGGCGGCGGCAGCGTGTAGTCGACTTTTGTGACGATGCCGGAAGCGCGCTGGCGAATCTTTTCATGCAAGCTGATTGCCGCCCGATGGGCAACCACCTCGATATCATCAACGAGCGAAAAGAACGGATACTGCACCTCTGTCGCCTTCAGCACACTCTTGGCAAGCTGGCGAGCAACTTTGGTAGCCTCCGGCGACTCATTATTACTCTCAATATACCCAATGACATCTTGCCCGCGCAACATACCGCCATATGTCCCAAATCCGAGATCCAGCATACCGGCAGCGCTATCTGTCTCATTTGTCACCACAATCGCCAAGACCGCGTCGCGCGCCTCATGGATACTCTCGATGTGTGCACGTGCGGGCGTCCAGGCAGAAACCTCGGGATTAAATATTTGAGCCTCATCAATCCCATGTCGAGCAACGACTGGCATCAACGTTTCGCGCCGCCACGAAACGTAGCCTTCGGCCGTCGGATCGCCACATGTGCCAAACGCACCAATCTGCATAATAGCCTCATCGCCTAGTCCACGCGCCACCACTTGCGAAGAATAGTCGGCCAGCGGTCGCCATGTCAGCCAACTGCCATCAACTGGGTCGTAAAATCGCTGCTCTGCCACAAGACACTCCGTACTCATCAGTCAGATTATTTACTCAAACGTACGCCAGAGTTGTACGCTTGTCAATTATAATTCCTGCTATGTAGTATGCTTATACCATGTCATATTTAGAATCTGTCGCCTTCGATACCGTGCCATCACATTTTCTTGGCCTGCGCTTTAAGAGCGCCGAACCGCACGATCAAGTTCAAGCCATAGTGCGCAATAGCGAATCCATCAAAGTTCCGGGATTTAATCCGGCCGTTGCCGAGCGCCCCGTGTCACGTATTTGGTTTGATGTGCCGACATTGACTGTCGATGCAATCATGTCATACCTGCGTACCGGATTCGGCAACTCGCACGTGAGAAATTGCCACGACTTTGTTGCACACGTTGGCGGCCGCGTGCCTCGGGGTAATTACAAGGAATCCATACTGACTCTCAACCAGAGCGTGTTTGACGGCCCCGTGGCAGCCAGCGATATCCAAGCCGGGGATTTAGTTGCCGTGGCGCACCCAGGCTTCTTTTTCCGTGATTTTGATGGCTTGCAAATCGATCATTCGTGCCTTGCACTCGGTGAGGGCCAAGCCCTGGAGGTTAGTGGCCTGGGCGGCGCATTCGCGATTAACTCGCTGGAACAAGCGCTCCGTGATGCGCGCGGAATCATGGCTCAAGCCGATGACCCAAATCTTTGGCGCGACGGGCAGCGACCAACGAGCGAGGACATTCAGCTCTATAGAATTCCCTCAGCCGGCACGTAAGAACTCAGGCACCCAGCGGCGGCCCAGCACGATTATTCTTTGACCGTGATGTGCCAGTTACACTCGGAGTGAATCGACAAATAGTGCTCGCCCGGATCAGAAAAGTGATCCGTGGAGCCGCCTTTCATGGCCAGATCGTTGGCGCCATCGTCGATGTTGTCCGAGCCGTCGGTATTAAACACGTCGATCTGGAAATTGCCTTTATAGCCAAAATTGGTGCAGTCGAACGTGTACGCCACTGCCCAGTTGCCCGTGGTTGTGAAAGCTTGCGTTTGCTTGATGCCGCTACTCGACATGTCGAGCAACACCCGCGAGCCGTCTGTGGAGGTCGAAGACGAAGTGCTAGTCGTATTTGAAGTGGTTTTGGTGGTGGCGGGCTTTTCGGAGTGATGATTCATGGCCAGCATGACCCCGACGACGCCGAGCACAACAACAAGCGCAATGGCGACCATCCAAATTTTACGACGACTTTGCGGCTGATTGCCTGCTGATTGCCCTGCGAACATATCTCTCCTTTAGGCTACTCAAATTTAATCACTGGCGGCAACGCTTACGCGTAAGGAAATTGTAGCACAGCCCGCCCGCAAGCTAAGATTTAGACAAAAAGCAGCCCACTGATAAGCGAGCTGCTTTTTGAGGCATGGAGTGTGATGCTTTTTGATTTCCCTAGCTGGTACTACAAAGACTTGAGGCCAGCAACAATCTTCTTGGCGTCAGCGTACGCTGCAGCGTTGTCGGCGTGCGCCGTCTTCAGCTGAGCGTTATAGCCAGCGAGAACAGAGTGATTGGTGTTGTAATCTGCTGGCTGCAAGTTGATGACCACGCTCTCGATGTTTGCCGAGATCGACTGCGCTGCCGAAACTTTCGCGTTCATGTCCGAGAGGTCAGCCTCAAGCGCAGTAACGTTTTTGCCGGCTTGCTGCTCGGCGGTGAGACGCGCCTGCAATTTCTGGGCCAGGGCGCTCAGCTTGGTCTCGACCATCTGCTGATCGTCGGCGACTTTCACCAGATTGATTTTCGGCAGCACAAGCGCGTATACCCGGTATTGCGTGTAAATGTCCTGCCCGCTGGCGATGGCAGCGGTCACGGTTGTCGAGGCGTCGAGCTGTGTTTTGAGCGAGGTCAGTCCGCTGATCGTCGCGCCCACTTCGGCACTCAGCGTTGCTTTGTCACTGGCGCTCAACTTCGCAGCGCCGGCAATTTTGCTCGCAAGCGAGTTGAGCGTCGTGAGGCGGCGGGCAATCTCCTGATCGCCCTTGCTAATAATGGTTTGCAAGTGCGCCGTATCCACCGACGCGTTGGCCGAAACGCCGGCCACATTAGCCGATACTGAGGTGCTGAGGCCGGCCTTGAGTGACGCAGCGCTGGCCACGCCACTCATAAGCAGCGCGCCGCTCGCAATCGTTGCGCCAAAAGCCGCCAGCACGCGAGCACGCGCCGTGCGAGTTTGCTTTGAGTAATGTACCTTCATCATAAAATCCTTTTCGTTAGCTTACACTTTTTATATACCGCCGCGCGGGCAAAAGTTTCACTAGGTGGTTGGCGTTACAATTTCGTTTTGCTGGTCGTTGAGCGCGGAATTCGTGCTGGCTTGGTCGTTGCTCTCTTGATTCATTGAGTTTTGCACGCCGCCCAAATCATTTTCAAGGCTGGCGTTATCAGTGCCGCTACTTGCCGAGCCTGAGCCCGCGTTCGATGACCCTTGCGCAGTGCTCACGCCCGACTGCGTTTGGCTCGTTTTTGCCGTGTCGGATGTGCCAGATTTGGTCGTGCGACCACCGATCGGCAACACAACGAACACCAGCGCCACAACCGCCATGCCGGCAAGCGCAGGCGCCCAAACTCTCACACTCCAGCGCCGAGATTTGTGCGCGGCAACTTGCTGCATGGTAGCGTCAACAAACGTACTTTTTGGCTCATACACTTTTTGAGCGGCCTTGAGCTGCTCGTCAAACTTGTCCATATAATTCCTTTCTTAATTGGTCCTTGGCGCGATGTAGCCAGGTGCGAACCGTGCCAATTGGTCGCTCCAAGATTGCCGCAATCTCCTCGTAGCTATGATTTTCCCAGTAGAACAACATAACAACTTGGCGATATTCCAGCGGCAAATCATTGACAGCGCTACGGACAGTTTCGGCGTTCAACGCCTTGTCGAACAGCTCGGCAGGCGTCGGACCGTCGTCGGGAATCAGCTCCTCGAAATCGCCAATATCCTGCATATGCTTCGTCTGCTTGAGCTGCCGAAACGCGATGTTGTCGGCAATCTTATACAGCCACGTCGAGAACGCATAGGCTTCGTTGTACTGCGCCAGCTTTTGATAGGCACGCAGAAAAGCTTCCTGGGCAATGTCTTCAGCGGCCGGGCCATCTTGCGTCAAATTGTACACATGCTGGATCAGCCCCCGATGGTAGCGCTCGACGAGCTGACGATAATACTCGTGATTGCCCTCACGAATTTCAGCGATAATTGCTCGATCTTGCGATGTATCTGCCATAGTTGCTTGGTTTTACCTTCATTATATACACGTGGGTGCGGATAAGTTTCACAAAATGCGGGACGTTTTTTGTCCGCTACGACCGCGCCATCGCCCACATCGCCGCAATATTCGCACCATATTCACTGGAAGTCATCGTGCGCAGCCGTCATGAAAGGAGAGCGTCGAGCTTGGGCTGAATTGCTGCGAACATGAGCTCGTAGCCTGCTTGGTTCGGATGCAGGCCATCTTGGTAGAGGTAGCTACGTGTCCAGGCGTCTTGGTCGCACGTTGGCGCCACAAAGTCGAAGCCCATTGAGGCACACACGTTTTTCGTAATGGCATTGAACTGGCCGCGCCGTTCGTTTGTGAAGTAGGAATTGGCGCCAGTAAGTGGATTGACTTTGGGGTTCACCTTCGACTCGTCGAGATAGCCGTTGCTCACGAAGATAACGCGCTGGCTGTGCGCCTTGAGCACCTGGCACAAATTGGTGAGCTTTTCTTTGAACGCTTCAGGCGTGCACACGTAGTTTTCGGGCGTGCCGACCGCCTTGGCGTCGTTGCCGCCGACGCAAATGAGGGTGATGAGCTCCGGGCCACGCTGGTAGTTCTCGCAAAACCACGGAAATGTCTCCGCGATGAACTCAATCGTGGAGCCAGCCTTGGCAAAATTGAATACTTCGCACGTCTCGCCCGACCCTCCCGGCGCAAACTGCTTGCCGTGGACGTACGACTTTACCAAGTCGGCCCAACCGCGCTCAGCGCCAACGCCGTACACGCTACTGGCGCCCAGGATAAAAATCTGCTTCATACTTCCTGACCCCAATCTACTAACTCTGTAAATCGCACATAAAAACCGAACGGATCAATAACCCGAAAATCTTGCTTGCCCCAGCGTTTGGTAACAAGCGGCTGCGAGATTGCTTTTTCGTTCAATGCCCCCGATACTCGCTTCCACAAACCCGCAACGTCGCTCACCGGCACCGTGATTTCGACCGCATAGCCACGTGGCGTGTCGGCCGGAAAATCTTCAAAATACGCGTGCTGAGCAACTGTATCTTTGTCGCCATAAAAGTTAATCATCGTGTCACCCGCTTGGTCACTGCGAATAAGCACGAGGTAGCCGAGATCGCTGCCGCCACCCGAAGTAGGGTCATACGAAAGTTCCTCGAAGCCAAATTGAGCATAGAACGCACGCGCCGGCGGAAACGACGGAACGTGCAGCTCAAGCACGAGGTTATTGCGAATGGCGTTCATGCCCATGTGGCCTCCTTTTCTTTGATTATACCGCAGAAAAGAAGCACTACGCGCAGGTTACGCCTCGCCGCGCCCGCGCATGGCAGGCAGGCTACCGGTCACCGCTCTATACAGCACGCGAAAGGTAAACGGCGTCATGTCGTCTTGGGACGCTTTGAGTGCCTCAACACTTTTTGCAATCTCCACAAGATCGCCCGGGACTTGCAGGGTGAGTTCGGCAATATCCGCTATAGCAGCGCGAAACAAACTGACATGCCGCACCACATCTTCGCCATGTTTGTTTTGGCTGGGGACGTCGCCACTGTCAAGAAGCTCAAGCGGACCCATCGGCCGGAAGTCCAGCTCTTGATCGAGCTCAGCCCGTATTGCATCATAAGCCGTCTGGCCGGGCTCGACATGGCCACCGAATAACCCTATTTTGCCAGAGTGCACCAACTGACCTGGAATTATCGGGCGGCCTTCGACAACAAAACTATCAGGAGTTTCAAGAATTGCCACGGCGCTGGCGCCTGCTCTTAGGATCTCAGCCATACATCTCCTCGGTACCACAACTATACAGCCACACTTCCTACTATGCTAGCTTCTTAACGGGCAGCTTTTAGCAATTGGCCAAATTCAGCTCGCGCTTTTGCACATTCTTTTTGAATTCCGGTATAATCATAAGCGTCCCCACTGGGCCAAAAGTATGAGCAACAAAACCACAGTAAAAGACACCAAACCAAAGCTGCGTGAGGCATCTCACGCCCCGTTCTACCGTCGCAAGCTTTTTCTGTGGCCTGTGGGCATTGTGTTGAGCTTGATTGTCGTCATCTTTCTCGCGTTTGAGCTCAGCCCCTGGCCAGGTGCTATCCTGGTGCGCGCTACGTTCAATCGCAGCGACCGCCAAAAACTCGCCGCTCTCCAAAAGCACACGCCAAGCGTGCCCATTACCCTCGTTGCCAATCAGCGCTATAAGCAAGGTGATCGCAGCGCGCTCCTCGATGTCTATTTTCCTCAGTCAACCGAGCACACCAATCAGGCGCTCCCCACAGTAGTGTGGACGCACGGCGGCGCCTGGGTGTCGGGCAGCAAAACCGATGACGGCCCGTATTTCAAGCTGCTGGCCGCCCAGGGTTTCACCGTCGTTTCGCTTGACTATACCCTGGCGCCCGAGAAAACATATCCCGCGCAAATCTTTGAGCTGAACGACGCCCAAGCTTACCTCGTTGCCAACGCCAGCCGGCTACACATCGATCCGAACAAAATCTTTTTGGCGGGAGATTCGGCCGGCGCGCAACTTACCAGCCAAATAGACGCCCTCATCACCAATCCAGCCTACGCAAACGAAGTCGGCATCAAGCCCGCTCTTCGTCCTTCGCAACTTGCCGGCACCGTGCTGTTCTGTGGCATTTACACCATGAAAAGCCTCACCGAAGCCGACCCGAACCTTCCAAAACTCATCAGCTGGGGCGACGACCAAGTGGTGTGGGCCTTTAGCGGCACGCGGAATCAAGCCAGCCCTATCATTCACCAAATGTCGCCGTACTACTACGTTACCAAGGATTTTCCCGCGACCTTCATCAGTGGTGGCAACGGCGATCCGCTCACCAGCAAGCAATCAGTGCCGCTCGCGAACAAGCTCACGGATCTGGGCGTGCCCGTCACCACACTGTTCTATCCCGCGGATCATCAGCCCAGCCTGCCGCATGAGTATCAGTTCGATCTCGACACGGCCGATGGCCAGCAAGCGCTGACGCAACTCACTCAGTTCCTGCAAAAGCGCGCCGAATAGTTGCCTGCGACTCGGTAATCAGCGCGCCGAGCGACCTAAGCAATTAAACCTGCTACACTGGGCAGATGGAACGAATACCAAAAGAAACCAACACGACCGTACCCATACCAATGCCCAATCTGGCCGAACTGTCGAGCTTGCTCAGCCCCTTTCGGGCGCTGGCCCTTGAAGGTGCCGTAGAAGCAAAATCAGAATTCTATCAACATGAGGTTCGGGCGAGAGGCTTGCGTGACGCCCCGACTCAATTCGCAGCTTTTGTCATACCGCTCGACTCACACGTGCCGCTCGGGGAAGCGCACGGGGTTATTAACGCGGCCCAGGACGAGTCGTCCATAACACTCCACCATCAGGCGGCGCTGGAAACCAAGATAGGCACCAAAAAGCTTACTGCTGTCCTGTCATCACTCGTCGTCGCGCTTGGCGACCGCGCCACCGACACGCCGCTCGCCGAGCTCGACGAGTACACCCTCATGGCGAATTACCGCAAGGCCATCGATATCGCCAACCAAACCATCATGGCTTTTAAGCTGACGCAAGGCCTGCACAACCACGATCTCCAGCCGGTTACGGTGCCCAACCGCCCCAGTTATGTAGACATGTTTCGTTTTGACACGAGCAGAGGAGAAATTCTGGAAGCCGGCTATGTCCACATGCACCAAAACTTGGTAGCCAGCGTGGCGCGACCCCACGATCTCAGCCCCGGCGAACATGCCGAGTTCATGAACCACCTCAAGGTGCTCAGCTTCCACCGCGACAGCCCAGCGCCTCACATCCTGGCTACCATGCAGAAGGCCATCGACAATGTCTGCGTCGGCGACTACACCTCCGGACTGGTTCAGGCGGACACGTATACCGAGCATTTTATGCGCTATGCTCTTTCGCAGGTCTACGTCGACAAAGGTTTGAGCGAAGAGGCCGCTCTGGGCAAGGTCGACAGCCTGCGTTCGCTGGACAAGCTTTTGGGCGGCCTGGCAACAGCGCTCAGCATGGAGCGAACAGACCTTAAAAAGATGATTTCCTTCGAAGCCTGGCGAGTCGCCTGCCGCGAAAAACGAAACCATATCACCCACTGCTTCACAAAAGTGCCCGTCGAGCCCGGCGAAGCGCGGAGCGCCCTGCGCGAAACCATTCGCATGAACACCATGCTCGGCCGCATCATTATGTACGCACATGGCAGCCTCGCGCCGCAGCTGCAATTATTTGAAACGCCGCGCTGGTATCTCGGTTCGATCGAAGATTACGACGCCAACGACGCGCGGGCGCTTTCGCGGGTGAACGACATCGTCACCTATACATATTCCTAAACCGCACCTGTTGGCCAAAATCAGGAAGCCAGGGGCCGTCTATTCTTCGATGAATGTAAGTCGCACGGCCGCCAAAGCATGGCGCATGATGTGCAGGCCAAGGCCTGCGATACGAATCTGCTGGTCGCTCTTTTCGGTCACGCGTAGCTCGGCGTCCGCCGCAATCGCACGGCCATCGTAGAGCGCAAGGCACCCTGTCCCCGGGACCTCGCCGATATACGACAAAGGATTATTCTCAGCATTGCGCTCGAGAATGCCGGTTGCGGGCGTCGCGTAGTATATCGGCAGATTTCCCACAGCCCGAACTGCTTCGCGCAAGCTCTTGATCCGCGTGTCGAGCTCCGCGATTCTGCTGCGGGCCGCATCTCGCTTGCTGGGAGTAAGTAAACCCTGCTCATAAAGCTCATCCAGCCCCGTGGCAATGTGCCGCTTCTCTTGGCGAAGATCATACACCTCGCGCTCGACCACATTCGCTTCGTTGCTATCATCGCCCTCAAATCCCATCCATTCCGCGTCCGCCAAGCTTTTCTTTTTAGCAGAAGATTCCCGAGCGAGCTTTGCTTCATCGGTGATTGCCAGCATTTGCGGACTATACTCGCCCGCAAATCCACTTGCCCACACATCCTCATCCCGAATGCCAGGCGCCGTCATGCGCGCCGCTTTGAGGGCAAGATGAGACAAACCGATGAGCATGGCCTGCGGGTATATAACGTCAAAATCATTATACGTGTCTTCAGCGCCATGAATGGGTATTGGAAGAGCGACTAGCTCAATAAGTTGCGACATGATTCTATATCATGCCATAAATATTCGATTATAGCAACCATCGTAGCCATCCTGCTCCGGGCACTTCTTGCTGAAATCACACCCCCAACTCCCGAGCTTGCTAAGACCCAGCTTCAGTTCAAGTCCGATAAGTTCTGCCGTGAAAATTGTATTTAACGAGGATTCATTTTATAATATGTCTATGTACGAGCGTGTTGAAGCATTACCGCAAGTTTTTACGGATATTCGAGATGAGTACCTGGATAAGTTCGCGGACAAAAATCTTGACGGACTTAATACAAACAGAATCCATGAGTATTTTGACGAGAATGAACTTGATGTCAAACCGTACATCGTCGTGACCCCTGGCGACCTTAAAAAGGTCAACAAAATTGACAAAAAGGTTGGTACATTGCGAGGGTCGTTTGCCAAGGGCAGCGGAACAGAGGGGTTGTATAGTCCGGAAATGGGCATGTCTATTATCCTTCGCAACCCTCGCTTGGAGGCGAAAAACGGCCCCGCGTATACCGAAGGCCACATCGTGCACGAAGGTGCTCACTCCACGGCTGCCATAGCAAGCTATTTGCGCAAAAAAGAATCGCACAGTTATCATAATGCCCGATCAGGGTTCGCGTTCCCGCTATTAGCTCGCAGTTCAGGATTTTTATTTGAGGAGGGTTGGGCCGACTTGCATCGAGGCAATTACCTCAGCAAGCACTTTGAAGACGGTAGTCTCGACCAGGTTCGCGAAGCCGCCGAGTGGGGCCGCGGCCCAAATGAAACCGTCAGCATTGAGCTTGGCGGACGCCAAACTCCTCTTCCCTTTAAGTATGTGAAAGTCGAGGAGGATGGCAGGCTTACTTCCTTTCCAAGTGTGCTTGCCGCTTACACCGTAGAGCTGCTGGTACAGGCAAACCCCGACATCTATCCTGCAATGCGCGAGAGCAGAGCCAACCTCGAAGATTTACGAGATTTCGCTCAAGAAGTAAATAGCTTGCGCCCAGGCTTATATCCAGCCCTAAGACGCCTCGATTATAATGAAGAAGATTTCGCTCGCGGGCTTCACATGACCCTCGATGAGGTAGTGAGCCGCTCTCATTTTGCCAGAAATTAAATGTTCTCCAAGCGAGCAAAGCAAGCTACTCGCTTTTCGCCGCCCGCTGCACGGCTTTGCCGGCTATGGCAAGCCCCTCCAGCCACGCTTCACTTTGAAATATTGTATGAGTGGCAACCCGCAGTGTACGGAGAGCAAGTACCTCTGCCGGTAGAATACCGCTTGGGGGCATTCCAGAGAAACCGTGCGACTGATAAAACTGATCCGCAAGGCGAGCGTCGCATTCTGACGCCGGTGAAGTAAAAAACTGGCCACCGCAATAGCCGCTTCGCTCATGATGCTCGAGGGCGGGATGCACAACTGCCGGCAGATCGGGATGCAAAAGCACGGCGTCATATTGGCTCGCTGCCTCTTCAATCAGTACAGGATCACCGGTTTGCTCATAATGCTGAAGAGCGCTGAGCCATGAGACGGTATACCGCTGTCCGTTCAATTTCAGTTGCTCTTTTTCGCGCTTTAGCAACTCTTTACCGTGGCGAATCTCACCGGAAACCTTCCGCGCTGTGGGGCTCACCTTCCTCATGGTAGGCAAAATATCGTACGATGCCTGAAGTAGCCTCTCAGGGGATGTGGCCTACCGCGAGCCAAGCGCGCCTGAGCAATCCACCGCAGCAAAAGATAACCCATCGTCGTCTCTTTCACATTAGTTGCCATAATGTCTTCCGCAAAAACGTCGGAAGCCGAGTGGCTCAGCAGCTCCTCTTGGGACGGCAATTCGTACGGCAAGTATGCGGCGACACCTGGCAGCGATCTATGCACTCGTTCTACGCTTTGGCTGAAATGGTTGCGCAGTCCGCGGTATGGCCCCTCTTGCGCATCATCCAGGACGCGCCGAGCCATTACACTCACCGTGTCGATCGCGCATGACTCAAAAACATGGGGTGCACCCTCGCACGTTTCGGTGGGCATATTGGGGGAAACTCGGTCATGTTCGAGGCTATGGTGCATGACCCGCAAGGAAGCTACGTGGGCCAGCGCCGCGGTAGCGACCATCCGATGACCCTTGGCACTAGCGTGCTCCTTGCGCGCCGCGCTATCAAAACTATCGGCCGCATATTTTCTATCAAGGTAATCATCTTGAGCCTGTAAATATTGGCTCATGATTTCCTCGGTGGCCGCAGGATCATGGATAATTCTCTCGACCGTTTGTGCGGGACCATAATGTATGTCTGCTTGATGGATGGGGCGCTCTTCCGCGCCACTGGCATTAAAAATACGCATCTAAGTATCATATCTTATTTGTCATGTCGTAACCATTAGTGCTATGCTAAAAACAAGTCTCGTGAGGACTTCGGAGAAAAATAAAAACCATTCAAACAGGAGTATTTTCTATGACTCAAAAAACTAATGCACCACTTCGCATTGCCATTGCGCAGTTGCCAATAACCGGCGACATTGCCCTAAATGCGAAGAAGGTTAAGGCTGCCATGCGCGAAGCAGCCGAAGGCCACGCCCGTCTTATCCAATTCCCGGAAGGCATGCTCACCGGCTACGCCAAGCATCCGATCATGGATTGGGGCGAGGTAGACTGGCAAGCCAGCCACGATGAGCTTGAAAGCATCATGAAACTTGCCGCAGAGCTTAAACTGTGGGTCGTTCTCGGTGCAGCGCACCAGTTAACACCGCCACATTGGCCGCACAACAGCCTGTATATCATTTCTGACGAAGGTAAGCTGATTAACCGCTACGACAAACGGATTATCTCGCACACCGAAGTAACCACATTTTATACCGCAGGCAGCGAGCCAGTTATTTTCGACGTTGACGGCTACCGCTTTGGCTGCATGATTTGCGTTGAGATTAACTTTCCGAAACTTTTTACAGAGTACGCACAACTAGGCGTAGATTGTTTGTTACTCTCGGCCTACCCCGAAGCAGAAATCTTTTATCTTAAAGCTCGCGCGCATGCGGCTATTCACTGCTATTGGGTAAGCGTGTCCGTACCCACGGACACAGCACACCTCATGAACTCGACGCTCATGGGCCCGAATGGCGAGATGATTAACACTATTGAAAGTAGAGAGGGCATCGTGTTTGGCGAGCTCGACCGTAACGCTCCCGAATTTGATCTAGCACTTAATAAGGCACGGCCCTGGCGGGAAAGTGTCGCGAATAACCCGGCGTACAATACGCGTGCGGCGAACGATCCTCGGAGCATCAACAGAGCCGCTTGGTGAGATAGCCCCTTAAAACTAAATTCTGCATACCGCCTAATGAGCAGTGTTCGAAGTGCGTCCCGTCAACATGAAAACAGATCAGGTAGTCGAACACTAGTCTGATATGTTTATCTGGGGAAGTGTCTCACGTGGTACGCCTCGTGAGACTTTATTCCAACTCTTTATCAGGTATCGGTAAAGTCTAATGCGCGAATTTTAAATCAATGCGCTCGGCAGCTTGCTCAGCCCATTCGTGCAGACGTGTCAACTGATGAGCCATAACCAGGCGTTCATCATCAGATATTTCGATTCGCTTCTCAATACCGTCCAAGTGATTCAAAATACGTTGGATTTGCTTTTGGGTCTCAGTTAAATCGCCCTCTACTTTCGTGAAGCGCTCATCGATTCTCGTCATCATAACGTCAAGGACTTGCAAGACATCATCAATGTCTTTTCTGGTAGCTGCTGGGCTCGTACTCATATAAGATATTGTAGCATTTTCGGGGAGTTTTATTCCAGGTGATAACCTTAGAAGTTTAGCTCGGGACCGTCATAAGTGAGCGAATGACCTTGTGGCAACATCGTTTGCATCTCATCATAAGTTTTGTGCGTAAGACGAGGAACACTGTGATAATGCACTTGTTTAGCCTAAGTACTTTTGCAAAGTCGGTAATATCCTGGCCGTGCACGGAGATAGTCATCTGAATAGCCGACGTGGCATATGATTTCGCTGCGCTGGTCAGTTGCTTGGTCAATGGCTTGTTTTAGCCGTGCAACCGAAACATCACCGTCCGAATGCATACCAAAAAATGAATCGATAAATTTGGCGTCGCTGAATTCCCGAAGTGGGATACCACGTTTTACTGTGTCCCTGTATGCTTTCTAACTCCGGTCTTTGTAAGAATCTCATCGACTACTTGCTCAAGCGGCTGTGTCGCATCAATGATCACCGCACCGTTATCTTTATAACGATCCTGGAATATGTCATGCCAGCCTAAAATACTTTTAAGTTCATCGGGTGCTTTTCCAAAATCATGGTCTGTTCGGCTAGCGATTCTACGTTGTAACGTATCCTTGTCAAGAACAAGGCATACTACTTGGTCGTATAAATCGAGCATGTCATCGGCGTTTGAAGGGGAGCCACACAAAAAGACGGACTTATCTTTAGCTCGTTCGGCAAACTCTTCGACTTTCTGCCTCGACATCTTCCATTCGTGTTGGTTATACCATTCTTTGGTACGGCCGCTTTCATCCTCTGGTCGTTCAACGAGACTACCGGTTGCTTTATGCGCCCATGTCGTAATGTCATTATCGTCCGTATCGTGGGCTTCATAGCCACGGCGTTGTAGTTCTTTGCGGACTGAAGATTTACCAGCTCCTGAGTTACCGGTGATGTAGATGAGAGACATGCTCTAATGATACCAGATGATCCGGACTAGAGCCGCTTGCCTTTTCTGTCAGAACTCAACAAATTGGAATAGCGTGGACGTGCTACGCCTGTGCGACTTTATCCCAACTCGACTTATAACCACCTCACTTGTCGTATCCTCTGCAATTTTGGGTCGGATGGCAGCTTGGTCGAGTGCATGCATCACTGCTCAAAGTATTTGGAGCAGTGATGCATGAACAGACGGTTTGCAGATTGTTGATTGGCCGCTTCGCTGTGATCCCTGGATTGGGAGACGTTGAAGCGGCCGCTCAGATGTACAGTTGCACGTTCTTGGAGCACATTACTCAGGAGCCATCGCCGGGTTGGCTAGACGTGGATCGCCGCCAGACTGACAGCGATAAGGAAGACGAACGCCGCCGTCCATGCCGCCGCCGTCCCGTTGTGACTAGTGAGCACGTTGGTGATTTTGACCTTCGGCAGGATGAACTTGTCGAGGATCGGTAGCAGCCCCATGAGGACGACGATGGCGATGATGGCCGAGACCAGGAAGCCGATGATGCCGGCCGTCCAGCCCGTGAAGTCGCCGGCGACTGCCGTATGCAGGATCGCGCCGAGACTGAGCGTGAGACCGCCGAGGATCTCCGCAGCGGGCACGTTCTTGGCCTTGACTGCGCGGTTGAGTCCGTAGCGCTTCCCCGCGAGTCCGTAGGCTGCCCCGAGGGTGATGAAGCCGAGCAGGCTGAAGACCACGATCGCCTCGATGCCGATGGCCGTCGACGGCGCCGACCCGGAGAACGCGCCCCACACGATGAGCCCGTCGGCCACGTAGAACGCGGCCTGGACGTACGCGGCGGCGAGGTCGGTAGTTCGCATCGCGTTGGCGTTGTGGACCTTCGACAGCAGCAGGCCCGTAATCGGACGGATGATGCAGTTGAAGACCACGACCACGATGAGCCCGCCGACTCCGAGCCACAGCAGGTCGCTGCGCGTGTCGGTGCTGTGCGCCGATGCGAGCGGCTTGATCGCTGCGACCTGGCCAGCCAGCAGCCCGACGCGCATGATGGTGAACGGGTTGTTCTGGTTGAGCACGATCTCTTCGTGATCGTTGAACCTCGTGGTCAGCGCGTTCGCCAGCCCCACGGCGAGAACCAGGAGGGCCAGGATGATCACCGCTTTGAGGCCAGCGTTCATGTAGTCGTGGAGCGTCGGCAGACTCGGGTCGAGTCCGCGGAGCTTGTTGATCGGGTGCATTGTTCAGACTCCCATCCGCACCGCGTGCGGTGCAACGTAGCTAGTATTGCCGGTCACGAGCCCGCCGGACTCGCGAATGATGAGACCGACATCGGCATCACCGACCATCCACACGCCGAACACGGGATGCATCGGACCCTCCCTGGGGTCGATGAGTTCCGGCAGCACGGCGAGTTCCTGTAGGACGTACCCGTGCCCGTCGTACTGGCCACTGGTGTGCTCGAGGACGTCTCCACCCCCGTAGAGAGTGACATTGGCACCCTCACGGCCGAGGAACGGTTTGCGAGCGCAGTTCTGCCGGAACTCCGAAGTGACCCTGGGGTCGTCCTCGAAGTAGGTCGGCAAGAGGTACTCGGCCATCCCTGCGATATCCGGGTCGTCCGGGTGCAGCTGGCACATCTCCCACAGAATCGCCCAGATGGCCTTGTTGCTCCAGAGGGCTTTCCACGGGGGTTCGACCCACACGATCGGTGACGGACCCATCAGGTTTTGCATGATGAACTCGCTGAAGCCGCCGCTCGTGTGCTCGGGGTCGGTGATGTGCTCCCACGGGTACAGTTTGAAGATCAGTTGGATCTCGTCGCCGTCTCCGTCGACGAGGTAGCCGTCGCCCGCGCCGTTCCCGACTCCGCTGATGATCAGTGAGCTCGGTCCCTGGTCAGGTGACATGTGACGGATGGCCTGCACGGTGGTGTACTTCACCCTGAAGGCCGGTTCGCCACCGCGGCCCATTTGCCTTGCTGCTTCCTCGAGTGCGTTCCCCATGACCACGCAGGTCATTTCGTCTTCGCCACTATCGTCGAAGTCGCTCCAGGCCACATGGGCGCAGGTGAGCTTCTTGCCGGTCTTCTGCTGGTAGGTCGTGAGCTCGGCGATCCACTGGTTGACGAGGGCGTCGTACAGCCCGTTCCACTGGTCGATCTTGCCGACGTAGCGGGTCTCGAGGTACTGGTGGTTGGCTTCCAGCCACTTCCACTGGATCTCGACGGTCTCGACGACTGAGGTCGGCGTGTCGGCGTTGAACTCGAACACCCTCACGTGGTTGAGCTTGCCGTCCGGCCCCAGAATCGGGCAGAAGTCGAAGCGCGCGTAGACGCTTGGCCACCACTCGTGTGCTCTGTTGGGACTCCCGTCGGGCTCGTCGAGCTGCCACGACCTGATTATTGGGCCGATGGTCATCTCGGGAATGCCCATACGATGGAAGTAGCAGTCCCTCGGCATGTGGCTCGGGTCGTGGTGCCAGTCCCGCTCGAATTCGAGGAACTTGTCCGTGCCCCTGACCATGCCTTTGAAAACTGCTGCCGCGGCCCTGCCGATAAGCATTGTCTCGCACTCGTCGAGGACGTAGTACGTGCCCTCGCGCCAGTACGAGACGATCTTGTTCATGCCCGGCTGGCCGGCGTCGGGGAGTTCAGTGTCGACGTAGACCAAGCCCTGGCCGATGACGACGCTTCGCCAGTCTCCGCGGACTGGTCCGTTACTGATGCGCTGCATGTCAGCTCCCGTGTCCGCTGGAGTCACCGTGGCCGATGCCGCCGGAGATCCTGGTCCCCGAGACGCGGCCGGTAGGCGGGAGGCCCACCCTGCTTCGAGCTGCCGGGGTGTTCGCGAAAAACTTCGGACCGGAGCGGTCGGCCGGCAGCACGATGTATCCGGTCGAGTAGTGATGCGGCGACGCCCACAAGAATGTCGGGTAGCCACCGTAGTTGGCGTTGTTGTCGCAGTATCTGTCGTCGATGACCTGGCCGTTGTGGTCGACGCAGTAAACGTAGTCGTCGGGGCTGCTGCAGGCACCCAGGAAAGGGGCTGCCGAGCCGGCCAGCAGGAATGCGGCTGCCGCCGACCCCAACCTGCCGGGGGAGTACTGTCTCGATGAACAAGACCTGTTGATGGACATGTTCTTCCACTTTCTTATCGTGGGTTGGACATTACGTGCCTTGCCTGTTTTACAGATAGACTCCTTGGTTATGTACTGTTAACGTGCACTGACTTTTGTCAGAGCAGGGAAAAGGATATAATCCCCCGTCAAAGCTCGTTTTGACTGCAGCGCTGGCGGGGGATGGCATCTATTTCATAAATTATACCATCTTTATGAAATAAACCTAGCAGGCGCATACCTACTCACTGTCCCGTAGAGCCCGTGTCATTCATATAAACAAACACTACCTACGAATGGAAAAAAACAACTATTTTGAGCAAAATTATACTCAGTGTATTTACGTAAAGTACTTTAAGTAAATAGGTAAATGGGACTTACACTTTTCTAAGGTGTTAAACTCAAACAATAAAACACGTCTTTCGACATGCTTTATCTGTTATTCAATTTTGGTGCGCTTGACGCACTTTCGTTCCAACACCTTTTGGGGTGGCTGGCCTGTCTACCACAACCAAAATAATGTTTAACTTCCCTGACTTGTTAGCCGCATGCCCCACAGTTTAGAACTTACGCTAGACAAAATCTCAGCACTAGCCAGGCCAAGGGCAATACTCACCACGGGGAGCAACCAGACTTGCCAAGTGTGCGCCACCGAATAACTGCTAATATGATGTACATATTGGATTGTCGACATGGGTTCGAAAAATTGTACAACAGTATGGTATCCGCCCATCCAGTGCCAAGGGTGTGCGGTCAAGAAAGTGAAGTCGTATCCATGCATGCATGACGTATCATGGCAATAACTGATCTGCTTATTAAATTGTAGAGGTAAAATTGAGAGCCAGATTGCTGAGAATAGTATAGTCAGCAACACATTGACAACTGAGTTACCAGATGATCGCTTATTGTCTTTTATTTTAAATGTCACGGGTTCCCCGGACTGCCAGTCGTATCAATGTGCAACAAGTGAGCAGAAACATTCGGGTACTCCTGTTGCAACCACTCATTGTTAACCGCCGAGTAGGTAACCCCTCGCGTTGTGACGGGAGATGGTATGGTACCGTCTTTTGGATTAGTACTCCAGTCCGTAACTTCAAGGTAGCCACTGGGATCTACTCTCGTAACTACAGCAACATGGCTAATCCCTTCGCCTTGGCCCCAGTCGTAAAAAACGAGATCACCTATCTGTGCATCCGAAGGATCATTATTCCTGAGGCTAGGCTGTTCGGCTTGTGGCAGTTGCGGTAACCATACAGTCAAGCCTCTCTGCTCTAGCTCATTCTTCAGCCACTGAAACCAATTACTGTCTGGCGAGCCAAGTGTGCCATGAAGAATAATCGCTGTTTTCATATACCTCATCATAACAAAAATACGCCGTTTCAGGCGTATTTGACTAATTGACTAAATTGGTGCGCCTGGTGCGACTTTATTCCAACCCTCCAACAAGGTAATTGTGACTGTCCATAACAGTGGCTTGTCCACCAATCCACGCAGTCTCACCAACGAACTTTCCATAAATATACGATAATTCGCCCATTGCTTCACCCTGCTCAATTCTATACATTTCTTGCGCTGGCAGGGCGTCGTATTTCTTCAAATAGCAAAGCAGTCCACCATTTGATGTACCAGTCGCACATTCTTCAGGGATGCCATGGGCCGGATCGAAGTTACGAGCCGACGCCAGTGAGTCACCATCTGTGAGTGCAAATACATGCAGCGAATATGAGTCGTGGTCAGCACTAAAAGTTTTAATCGCTTCTGCCTGTGGCTGCAAACGTGCCAAAACTTGCTTGTTTTTAACGGGCACTATTAAATCTTTAAGGCCAGTAGAAACCATCTGGGGAATCAGTGAAGCATGGAGGTCACCAACCTCGATTCCAAGCAACGAGGCTACTTCCGCATGAGGGACTGTCTCGCTAAAAGCTGCCGGCGCCTGCTCCATAAAGACAATGTCGTCTTGCACTGCCACCGCTAACTCTCCAGCAATGGTTTGCTGTATGTAGTTACCATTCGAGATACGACCGAGCGACTTTAGCAGAGACCACGTTGCAATAGTGGCATGGCCGCACAGATCAACTTCGTTAGTAGTAGTGAAAAAGCGTACTCGTTTATCGGCAGTGTCGCTTTCGACTACAAATGCTGTTTCAGACAAGCCAACCTGCTGCGCCATGGAAAGCATCTGCGCATCTGATAGATCATCGGCTTCAAGAACTACGCCCGCAGGATTGCCATGCTCACCATGAACCGTAAATGCATTTACTACATACGCTGTTTTCTCGGACATTACATAAGTTTACCACGCGAAAGGTTGGAATAAGCGTCCCGTTAGGTGGTAGTGATGAGGCTCTAACCCTTTTACAGAGGCGGATTGAGCAGGTTCTGTTACGAAAAGAAAAATAACGGTCCGAGCGGACCGTTATTTACAGGTGTGATTTCGAAATTGGTGCGGGTTAGGGGACTCTAACCCCTGGCCTCGTCCTTGGCAAGGACGCGCTCTAAACAACTGAGCTAAACCCGCAAATCAACAGGTCGATTGTATCCGAATTTGAGCGATCTGGCAAGAGTAACATTTGCTCGGCTCCTCGGTCACTCCACGCGTGCTTTTCGTCCTTTTGGACTCGTCAGCATGAACACACATTCATGGAAGCGGAGTTGACGAGCAGACAGAGAGGAGTTTGAAGAGTCGCGAATCGCGGCCCATCTGGGTTCCCTGGCCGCCGCCAACCCCGCAGAGCCCTTGCTCAGGGCTCAGCCGACCCGGTCGCCATTCAGGAACTTGGTGGTCAAGTTGAGCTCACGTTCGCACAATGAATAGCCGAGAGCCTAGTCTGGATTATCTGCGCCGACATACAAAAATACATAAAGTCCCAGGGGGTAAATCCTGGGACTTTTGGTGTTTGGGACAATTTGGTGGCTCCTCCCAGACTCGAACTGGGGACACAAGGCTCTTCAGGCCTCTGCTCTACCAACTGAGCTAAAGAGCCGCATCAGTGTGGATGAGCATATTTTAATCTAAAACGCGCTGTTATTCAACGGTGATTATCTCTTGGACGAGTATCGCGGAGTAGTAGCTATATTTTTTCTTTGCCCATGAAGTCTTTGATGCTCTTGACGGTGTCCATGAATTGCGCCGGGAATACGATGGTGCTGTTCTTTTCAACGGCAATGTCGCTCAAAACCTGGAGGTTGCGTAGCTGAAGTGCGATCGGGTGCGCTGCGATGATGTCGGCGGCCTCGCCAAGCTTGGTCGCGCTGAGCTGCTCGCCTTCGGCAGCGATGATTTTCGCGCGCTTCTCGCGCTCGGCTTCGGCCTGCTTGGCCATGGCGCGCTGCATGGAGTCTGGCAACTGAATATCTTTGAGCTCGACGGTACTCACATAAATGCCCCATTTCTTGGTCGCATCGTCGAGAATCGCCTTGATCGCATCGTTAATCTTGGCCGTGTTGCTGAGCACTTCGTCGAGTGAGCTCTGGCCGACAATATTTCGCACAGTTGTTTGCGCGATCTGGTACGTGGCCGCGGTCACGTTCTGGATTTCGACAATTGCCTTGATGGGGTCAGTCACCTGATAATACGCGACGGCCGCAACGTCGATCGACACGTTATCTTTGGTAATAATCTTCTGCGAATCGACCGGCAGCGTCACGATCTGCAAACTCACCTTGCGCATCTGGTCAATGACCGGAATGATGAGCCGAAGGCCCGGCTCCTTGACGCCGCCGCGCACTCGCCCCAGGCGAAAAACAACGCCGCGCTCGTACTGATTTATCACGCGCACGCCCATCGTCACCACAATAAGTACCACGATTACCAGAAGAACAGCTACACCGCCCATTGCCTTACCTCCTCAAATTCTATCTTCATTGTACGCCCGCTTGCCAAAAACTCCATTACAATCTTCGTTTTTACTCTTTTGAGCTCATCAGCATGCCCGAGAAATGCAAAACGTGATAGAACAGTCCTCAAAATACATCTCTCTTCTCACGAGGACTATATATAATCATAACTATGCCGCAGCAATCCTAAGGGCAACATACACTGCGAGCCGCAATCGGGACGCAACACCTGCCAAAAATCATCAAGACGCATGGCATGTACGGTATGATGAGAGCATGAAACAAAACAATCATATAGACCTGGTAGAATTTCCGGCCTCGTCGCCAGAGGAACTGCAGACAGTATCTCAATTCTTTAACAGCGTGTTTGGCTGGCAGTTCAAACATTGGGACGAAACCTATCACGACACACATGATAGCGGTGTTACGGCGGGCATTAATGCGAGTACGACGAAAGAGCAGACGATGCCGCTCGCCGTTATTTACGCGGAAGATTTAGAAGCGACTGAAGCCAAGATTGCCAAGTCTGGCGGCAGACTGACGCACCCGATCACCTCGTTTCCAGGTGGCAGACGCTTTGCTTTTACTGACCCGGCTGGCAATCAGCTCGCAGTGTGGTCAGATAAATAAAATCTACTATCTTTTGGGATCTTATCTTTTTGGGATTTCGCCAGGCAAAAGCAGCAGCTGGACATGCATGTGCCATAGCCAGGCTCTTTATACAAAAAACCACCGACACAAATCTCGTCGGTGGTTGGAATAAGCCGGTCATGGTGGGGCTGGAGGGGCTCGAACCCCCGACCTCGCGAATGTGAATCGCGCGCTCTAGCCAGCTGAGCTACAGCCCCATTTTATAATCTCGCGCCTAGCGCACACGATTGCCGCCGCTTTGCGCGCGCTGCCAAGACGCAGCTAGTATAGCACATTCTTCTCACAAAAAGAGCGTTCCGCGGTTAGCGAAACGCTCTTTTCAAAGAAATCCAGGCTACTGCTCGATGAAAGTCAGCGCGTGGCCGATCTTGCCGGCGCGGCCAGCACGACCGATACGGTGCACGTAGTCTTCGTAGCTTTGCGGCGTCGAGTAGTTGATGACGTGCGTTACATCGGCAACGTCGATACCACGGGCAGCCACATCGGTCGCCACCAGAATATTTGTGTCGTTATCTTTGAAGCTTTTGAGAGCACGGTTGCGCTGGCCCTGGCTTTTGCCGCCGTGAATTGCGTCGGCGTTGAAGCCGCGGTCCAGCAATTCTCGGTTGAGCCGCTCCACGCTGCGCTGCGTGTCGTCGAAGATGATCACTTTGCCGACGGCGGTCTGCGTGAGGATGTTGTGAAGCAGGTCGATTTTGTCGGCGTTCGAGGCAAATCGCACCACGTTTTGGTGCACGTTGTCGCTTGTATCGCCAGTTTTCACTGAGACGCTCACGGCATCAGGTGCAAACGTCTGGATGAGTTCGCGCACGCGCTGGTCGAGCGTTGCCGAGAAGAAGAACGATTGGCGATTCGGGCTCAGCTTGCCGAGCAACGCGCGCACATCGCGCACAAAGCCCATGTCGAGCATGCGGTCGACCTCGTCGAGCACCACCATGTTGAAGCTGGACAAGTCGAGCGACCCGCGCTCCAAGTGATCCTTGATGCGACCAGGCGTACCAATGATGAGCCGTGGCTTGCGCTCGAGGTCGCGCAGCTGCGGACCCATCGGCTTGCCACCGATCAGCGTTGCGTCGTACACGCGGGCACCGCGGCCAAGCGTGCGCATTTCGACTTGAATCTGCTGGGCCAATTCGCGCGTTGGGGCGACGATCAGCGCTTTGGCGTTGTTGTCTGTTGCGAGGCGCTGGAGCACGGGCACGGCAAACGCCACGGTCTTGCCGGTACCGGTGTTCGCGATGCCGATTACGTCTTTGCCTTCGAGGCCGAGCGGAATCGTCTGGTCCTGAATTGGTGACGGCGCGGTGAAGCCTTTGGCGGCGATGTTTGACTTCAAAATAGGCTGAATCTGAAAATCGTTGAACGTGTGCGTGGGAACGTACACTTCCTGCTCAACAGGGCGAGCAGCGCGAACGAAGCGCGTCGGGTCGATGTAGTCTTTTTTCGGACCACGGCGACTCCCACCTTGAGCTGGGCGACGTGAGCGGAAATTGTTGCTGCGGCCGCCAAAAGACGGGCGCGATGGGCCACTCGAACGGCGGCCACCAAATGAATTATTTGGCATAAAAATAAATCCTTCGTTTACATTTTTTGGAGTTAATTGTCGATAATGAAATCGAGTAGTTAAACGCCGATGTAAAACCCGGATTCATCAAAAACAATACGCCAATATTAGCATGATGTGCGCAATCCGTCAAGCATTTTCTGGCAGCTTGGACCATCATTCACAGCATTGACATATCAGCCCTTTCAGGGTATACTTTAGGCAACTGTTGAGAACTGCAATTGGCCGTTCGGCAGTGCCATTTTACAGTAGTGAGAGTTAGAGTTCACGAGGTGAGCGACGGGCGATTGTTTGGCTCGAGCAATCGAGTCCCTGCGGCAACAATCGCCCACCGCTCATCTTGTGACTCATGATAGATTGAGACACATTGCACCAGGCTTGCGATTCTATATGCAAGCTCGACGCAAGCTCCCCGCGGATGACACCGAGCAAGGAAGGACCATTTCCATGTCCGACGCTCAGCCCACCGCCCCCACCTCTGGCCACAAGCTCAAGATCACGCTCAGCGGCAACGAGGTGAAGATCAGCTTCACGAGCCCGCTCGTGGACCGGCTCAGCAACGCGCTCGACCACACGTCCAAGGTCGCGTCCGACCACAGCCACACGCCGTGCGGCTTCGCGTTCCCGAACAACGACCTGGCCGAGTCCGGCGCGCCGAACACGCACGAGCAGAGCACGAACGTGCTGGACGACAGCACGCTGTTCGGCAGGTTCGACGAAGACAACACCGTGCCGCCCGCCGAGCACAAGACCAACATGCTCGACGTGCTGGGCGGCTGGGCGGCCACCTTCTTCACGGGCAACCCCGAGTTCGCCGGCCTGGCGTCCAAGGCCAACCGCCGGCTCTTCTCCGACGTGCTCGCCGGGAGGTACGACATCGCCGGCGTCGCTCGGGAAGGCCTCAAGCTGCTCAGCGGACAGACCGAGGACAACACCGACGTCACGCACGAACCGCACATCAACATGTGGGATGGCGTGATCACCACGGCAAGCGCCGACCCCGACCGGGACCGCACCCACCTGGAGGACATCCAGAGCGGCAAGGCGGGCAACTCCGGCGCGGACGAGTCCACCGATGGCACGCCCGGCAACGGCATCACCCTCGACCAGAGCCAGAACAAGAGCAACGGTCAAGACGATTCCAGCCTGGCGGGCGGCACTGCGAACGACGACCTCATTTCGTCGTTCGGCGGTGGCACCGGCTCCGCCTTCGAGGAGAACGTCACGGAGACCCAGGCCGGCACCAGCGCCACCTGCGCATCGGCGACCAACTCCGGAGTGCCCACTGCGCGCCCCGTGCCCCCGGTCTCCGGCATCAGGTCCGGCACCAAGCACCACCCCATCAGCGAGATGGGCCAGCGAGTGACCGACTACCCGGTGACCCCGATGCCCGTGACCGTGCACTCGTTCGGCGAGAACCGCATCCGGGCTGAGCTCCTCGTCGACTCGTCGCACGAGCTGAAGCAACTCAGCCCGCACCTGGAAGCCAGCCTGCGCGAGATCGCCGGCAACCTCTACTCGGTCAACGTGCCGAGCATCACGAGGCTCCCGGGCCGCGGCGACACCATCAACGGCTACAACCAGCGGCCGATCCGGGTGGTCTCCGTGTTCACCCGCCGAGTCGGCGACAAGCACATCGGTGTGACCCTACTGATCACCGGCAGCCTGTTCGGCAACCACAACGTCGAGTGCTACGTGCACAACGCCTTCGCCCCCATCCGGGAGCAGATCGACACGGCCCTGGAGAACATCAACTTCGCCAGCTAGGCTCGAACCACTCCCGCTCGGCCGGCGTTCGCCCCCAAAAAGGCAAGCGCCGGCCGGCAGGTTGGAGTAGTAGGAGTTCGAGGCGGGACGCTGATGCGACTGCATCCTCCTCAAATCTTCCGAAAAACTCTCACTACTTCAACCACGTTTTGCACGCGACCTACACAAAAGACAGAGGTCGTTTTTTATACCCAAAAAACTCGAGAAACGCAAAAAGCGGTGGTGCCGAAAATCAGAACTTACTCTGGAAGATATCCAGAACCTTTGCCAAAATTATCGCCAAGATGTATCCCCTAGCTCAAACTCCCGGCACGAGCAGCCGCACCACCAAATAAAGTCCAAACACAAAGCTCGTGATGAAAAAACTCACCGGGTACGGCGCATAATACGAAATGAACAGGCCAAACCACGTGGCAATGAGCGCTATCGCCACCGAGAGCAGCACCCCCTGGCCGGGACGCCGCGCCAGACGCTGGGCGATTGCCGCCGGCGTCACCATGAGCGAAAAGATCAACAACACGCCAACGACTTGCACGGCGATCGATGTCGCCACCGCAATCAACAGCATGAAAATAACCCCAGTGCTGGCGATCGAGACGCCGCGCGCCTCTGCCACGTCTTCATCGAGCGACACAAACAGCAAGCGCCGGAAGAACAGCGCCATGGCCGCTACAATCAGCGCACCGACAAGCAATGTCGTGATCACGTCACCGCGACTGATGCCCAAAATCTCACCAAAAAGCAGCGAATACGCCTCTGTCGCGTAGCCCTTGTACAGGCTAATGAACAGCACACCGAGGCCAAGCATGAAGGCCAGCACCGTGCCAATCTGCACGTCGCGGCTGGCGGCGCGCTTGCCGAGAGCCGCCATCGCCAGCCCGCCGACCGAAGTAAAAGCGAACAGCCCGGCGAGCGGATTCAGCCCCACAAGCACCGCGCCCGCGGCACCCGCGAATCCGGCGTGCGACAGCGCGTGCGCCGCGAACGACAGCCGCCGCATCACCACAAAATACCCCACCAGCCCAGCCACCACCGCCACCACTGTGCCGGCCTCGAACGCGTGCTGCATGAACGCGTACTGCCACATGGCATGCAAGTCGCGCCACAAATTCCAGCTGAACGCGTCGCTGCTGGCAAAGATTCGCCCCAAAACCGCTCCGCTCAGATCAAGCCGCATGATGCTCCGCCTCCTCGACCCCAAGCACCGCCAGTCGACCCGTCGGACTTTTGAGTACCTCGATCGGCGCGCCATACAGCTGCGACAGCCTGTCGCTCGTCACAATCTGTTCCGGCTTGCCGCTCGCGATCTTGCCATTAGCGATATAAATAATGCGATCGACGACCGGCAGCAGCGGATTGATGTCGTGCGCGATGAGCAGCACGACGATATTTTGGCGCTGGGCGACGTCGCTCACCAGGCGCACGAGCTGCGTCTCGCGCCGAATGTCGAGATTGGCAAGCGGCTCATCGAGCAGCAAGATGTCCGGCTGGCCCACGAGCGCCTGCGCCAAAAACACGCGTTGCAATTCACCGCCCGACAATTGCGCGAGCGGCCGATGCGCGAGCGCCGCGCCGTCCACCTGCTCAAGTGCTTCAAGTGCCTGCGCGCGCTCCAGACGGCTCGCTCGTGGCAAGCTAAATCCGAGCTGGCCAGCCCGAATCCCGAGCCGCACGTATTCGACCGCCTCGATCCGCGAATCAGCATCAATAAACCGGCGCTGGGGCACGTAGCCAACACGCGGATTGCCGCGCCGCGGCTTCTCGCCAAAGAGCAGCAGCTCGCCGGCCGCCGGCCGCGCAAGGCCGAGGATCAGCCGAAACAGCGTCGTTTTGCCCGCCCCATTGCTGCCGAGCAAACCGATGAATTCGCCCGGTCGCACCGTAAAGTCCGCGCCCGCCCACACCATTTTTCCGCGGTAGCCAGCGCTCAGGCCGCGCGCGGCGATCAGCTCGGCGCCGAGCTCAGCGCTCATGCGGGCTGCCGGTTTTTGGTTGTCAGTTGGTTGCTGCATCGTTTGGCTCATTATATCATTGCCCCTGCGCGCGGACGTCCGCAAGCGCACTCGTCAGCGCCGCAACCTCGCCGTTCATCCAATCTTGAAATCGCATCGTGGGTGGCTGAATTGTCTCGGTAACGCCGATCGTCGGTATGTGCTGCGCGGCGGCGAGCTGCTTGATATTTTCAGTGAGCGGTGTGATAGTTTGCTCGTTATACACCAAGATTTTCGGCTGACGCGCGGCGAGCTGCTGCTGAAACTCAGCCACGCTCGCGGCCGTCGGATCATTGCCCTCAGCGACTGCCTGCGTAAAAGCGCTCGGCGAAACGACCTCCAAACCAGCCGCCTGGGCCAGATATGCGAAGATGTCCTCGGTGGCTGCGACCGGCGTGCCAGCAAAATGCTGCTTGATGTCCGCGATTTGCCGCTGATAGTTAGCGAGCGATGCCTGGAGCGCGCTGGCCTGGCCGCGGAAATAGCCAGCATCATTGGGGTCGATCTGAATCAAATCTTGCTCCATCTGCACAACCACCCGATTCACATACGCCGGGCTGTACCAAAAGTGCGGGTTGTCGCCGTTTTTTTTGCCGAGCAGCGTCGCCACGGTGAGCACCGTACGCTCAGCCGGACGTGCTGTGTTCGCCGACAACAGCGTCTGCGCCCAGGCATCGTAGCCGGCGCCGTTGAGCACTACATAGCGTGCGCTCGCGAAAGCCCGCGCGTCGGTGGTGTTACTTTCGTATTCATGCGGGTCCGCGTTCGGGTCGGACACGATACTTAACACGTTAACCTTATCGCCACCGAGCTGCGACACCAAACTTCCCCAGAAATTCTCCGCCGCCACGACCTGAATCCGCCCGTCGTTCACGGCCATTTTCCGCACATGCCCGGCACGCACCGCCGCCACGCAGCTCGCGATTGCCACCAGCACAATCATGCCGGCTGCCAATCTTCTCAGCATCATTGTATTCGTTTTCACACTGACAGCTTAGCCGAGATGCGCATATTTCTGCAAATTAGTCGCAATACATAGCGCATCTGCAACGCACGCGCCCAAGTGCCAAAAACTATTCCTTGTATGGTGCAGAGTTTTTGAAAACTGCCTTCCAGCGCCGGCCACGCACAATAAATAATTAGGAAAACGCGTATCAACTGCCGGCAAAAGATATTGCCGATACTTACTCGAGTAATGATAATTGATTAAATGATGATATGTAAGATGCGCGGGCGAGCGTGAGCGTTGGGGCGAGCAGTCGCTTGCTTTGCTGACTGCCCGCCCAAACTCATGCACGTGCTCGCGAGTCGGCTCGGCTGGCCCTCTGCGGCCGTGCCCGCACCCACTCGGCCATGGTCAGCAGCTGCTGCGGATGTACGACGCTCGCATCCTCGCCACTCGAATTTGACAGCATGCAGGTGGTCGCCGCTCCAGTCGTGATCAATTGCTCAACGGCCCACTGGTGGTACACTTCGCAGAGGATGTCGGTGATCGTGACCCTGTTGTCGAACTCGGCACTTAGGTTGTGGTTGAACTCAAGATACGGCTGGAGGTTGCGCTCAGGCAAGACTTGCCGCCACGCAGCATGATACATTGCAGCCTCTCGACGGAGCATGTCCCTGTACGAGTGCCCTGCCTCGAATGCCGCCGTCATTTCCAGGTTGCCCTGTGAGTCGAAGATCGAAGGCGGATTGAACTCCAGAGATTCGACGTCCGTCGCCGCCAACCGTTCGGTCGCCGCCGGCGTGATCAGATACGAGGCGTACGACTCATGGCCGTAGCCGCTGCTCGGCGTCCACATCAGTTGCTGGCGCAGATAGAGCGAGCCATCCTCAGCCGCGACAACGCGGAGCATCGTTTCGGCCGGCACCGTGCGACCCGCGATGATGTCTGGAACCTGGCGCGACTCATAGAAGTCATCACCGGGCCCATCGAAGCAATGCTCGCTCCCATCTGGTGTCCGATGCGTTTCGTGGTAGTACGAGTTGCACGTCGAACCAAACGCGTATATGTCGTTGAACGCGTCCATGACTCCCGGCAAGGTCGTCATGCGAGCTCCTAACCCCCACAGGCATCCAGCCTCCAATAGTGGCTCCATGCGGTGCACGGAGATGAGGGCGGCAGGCATTACCGCGTAGCGCCCGCTGCCCTCATCTCATTGCATCTTACATATCAAAGTACTCAAGAAAGCAACCCTTCTTGAGGTAATCTATATAGTAAAACGATATACCCATCTCGTCAATCAGACACATCCCGCTGTTTCGCTGTTTTCAGCTCGTCAGCATGAGTTCACTCATGGACAGCAGGAGGAGAAGCGGCAACCGGAAAGGCATGCAAGCGAACTTGCGAATGTGCCCTTCCGGCTGCCTATTCCCTCGGGGATGATCGACGATCGTCAGCCTTGATGCCGGCTACACAGCCAGGTCATCTCCCCTGAGCGTGTAGCCGTTCTCGCGGAATTTCTGCCTGATCTCCTCGAGCGCCTTCTCGCCGAGGTAGATAATGTCAAGCAGGTCGTCAACCGGCCGGCCGAGAACGGCACGTATGGTAGACAGCCCTTCTCGGATGAGGCAGTTCGTAGACCGCACCGTCATCCCGAGGTCAAGGATCGACGTGTCCGGCGGCACCTTGGCGCTCTTCGCCTGGACGTCGGGGTCGTACGGATCGCTGGGCGCGTCCTCATCCAGCACTTCCAAGTTCCCGCTGCGCGCAATGCCGCCCGCGGCGTAGCCTCGGTCGTAAGACTCCGCATTCGTCTCCTGGCTTCCCTGGCGGCGACCCTCTTCGAGGCCGCGCTCGTAGGCCGCCAGCGCGACATCTTCGGGATGATGCGGCGCAGCCTCGAGAGACGCGCGAACCCATGTCACGATGTTGCTACGCTCGTCTTCGTCGGCCATGCTTCTCCTTCGTTTGTGAGCGCAAGCTTACGCTCCGCTCTGGTACGACAACACGGATTTCGCGAGTCAAATATATTATAGAATCGCAGAGTTTAACCGTCAAATTGCCCCCTGGCGTCGGCATGGCAATCCGCCCCATTTTGCGCCACAGACGGCGAATAGGATAAACCTACGCACAGAAACGAGCTTTTCAGCTTCCTAAAGCCAGAACTCATTCTGAATTTGGGGAACTGCCAGGGAACGATGCACGAAAAAGATACGAGCGCGATGCTCAGCGTCAGATTCACGTCACCGCTCCCTGGACTTACCGTTCTCTGTCGACGACTAGGTCGTCCAGTATCCTACCGACATGGCGTGACGCTTCCAGCTGTCGAGCTCCTCGCAGGTGCAAGCGTACTCGGGCTGGCCGCAGACGCCGGGGCACTCCTCAGCCTCCTGGCGGTCGTCGTGCAAATCGTCCAAGTCGTCTTCCGGTTCGTCCGACTCGTCGGGCTCGTCTTCCGCGGCGGGACAGGCGCAGGGGTCGCTCATGCAGTTCCAGCACGAAGTATCGTGCTCGTCACACTTGCTGCTGTAGGTGTTGTTATGCCTGAAGCAGTCGAGCTGGGTGCAGAGGCCGGCCAGAAAATCGGCGATGGCTTCCTGGCGGTCGAGTTCGGCGTAGTGAGCTTCCATGCTGGCCGCGGTCTGGGCTGCCAGTTCGGTGTCGCGGGCGGCCCACATGACTTCGATCTCCGCCTGTATCTGGCGGCAGCGCTGGTGGAAAGGGTCGGCCGGCGATAGCACCGGGAGGCCGCAAGCATCCGCGCCCTCGCAGAGCGGGAACGTCTGCACGCCGAGGATGAACTCCTGGATGGCGGTGCGCAGCTGCGCGGCCTTGCCGAAACGGTGGCAGTACCGCATGTCCAGCTGCCGGGCAATCCGGACGCTGGCTCTCTTCGCACCGAGGCCGTGCAGGCCCTTGAAACCGAGCAAATACAGGCGGTGCATGCGTGCTCCTTCGGTCGTGTTGGACTGGATGCCTGATCGGGCATGAGCAAACGACATCGCGTCGCGTCTTGACGCCCGACCAGAATATGGTGACAGAGAATCTGGTAACGTACTTAAAGAGTTGGCTCTGCCACATCAAAAAGTGTATATATTATACCATATGATTTACTCTCGCGCCAGACTGACACCATCTTTTGGCAAAGGCAATTGCCATGATGCGGCTGGCAAGGATTGCGCACTCGATCTGCGCGTTTTTTGGTCGCTGTTTCGCTGTTTTCAGCTCGTCAGCATGAGTTCACTCATGGACAGCAAAGGGAGAAGAGCGACGGGCCGGAAAGGCGCGCAGCCGAGCTGCAGATTTGCGCCTTTCCGGCCATCGAGCATGCTGGCAAGCGCTTTTGGCTATGCGTGGTTGGACTCGTAGTCCTCAGGAAGAGCTTCGCGAAGTCGATAGCCGATCGCGTCGAGTTTGGCTTTGAGCTCGTCGAGGCATTTATGGCCGAAATTCCTGATATCCAGGAGCTGGGCCACACTCTTGTCGAGAATGTCCCCGATCGTGTGGAGCTCTTCATTCTTGAGACGATTATGGGCAAGTACCGTCAGCTCGAGCTGTTCGATGGGCGTGTCCAACGGCAGAAACGCGGAAGCCTCCTGGACCTTGGGGTCGGGCGGCACGATAGACAGCGTCACGGGGAGCTTCGCTACCCAGTCGCGGACAGCATTAATACCCTCCTCGTACCCCAGGCGGCGACCCACTTCGAGACCGCGCTGATACGCCTGCTGAGAGCTGAGAGCAGCCTGGGCCCATGGCTCAAGTTCTTGCGTCATACCCTTCTCCCTTGTTCTCGAGCGCATATTTGGAGTTTGCACTCTGGGGGTGACTCCGTGAAAGGTCCACGAAGTTCTAACATATCATATACTGTGGGTTATTTTCTGCAAACAAAACTTTATAACATCGCAGACATACTAGCTACGCCAAAAGGCACGAGGCGCTGCCGGACAACGGTTAGCACCTGCCGCCACTTGTCTGCCGGCCGTCTACGCATGCACACTTTAGGGCCGAGATTCGGTACTAAGTGGTGAAGTGGAAGGGCAACGTAATGCGTGGGTGCAGTCGCTATTTGCGACGCGCAGTACGTTGCCCTCCTGGGATGTGGTCCCTCGGCCAGAGTGATGTGCGGAAGCGCACGTCTGATGACTTTGTCACTCGCAAAGATGCTACTCCATGCTGTCCCAACTACCCGACCTGGCGCACGCGGATGTCGCCGGTGCCCATAACGCGCTTGGTTGGCCGTTCGCGAACATGGGCGACCTTGATGTCGCCGGAGTCCTTGGTGGTGAGGGTGGCGCGCTGGGCGACGCCGCCAACCTTCACGTCGCCAGAGTCGTTGACGGTTACCGTGAGAGTGCTGATGGCACCGCTCTTGATGGTTACGTCGCCGGCATCCTGGATCAAGACGACGGCACTGCCGTTGACCTCCGAGACGCGAATCTTGCCGGTGCCGCGTGACGTGAGGTTGACGTCAGCCATGCGGCCGGCCTTGATGTCGCCAACCCCGAACACGCAGGCCGTGAGCGAGCCATCGACGTCGCCGATGAGGACATCGTCGTCGTCGCTGTTGACCGAAATGGGCGCGCCCACGGGGACCTTGACGGTCACCTGGGTGACACTGCCGCCCTCGACGATGGTTATGCCGCCACCGGACAAATTGCTCACGAACATATCGCCGGTACTGACGAAATTCCGCCGGCCACGGCTGTACGTGCTATCGCCAGCCGATGAGATCATCATGCCAGTTCGGCCAGGCGAGCCGCCGCTGATGATGAGCGTGTTGTCACGCACGCTAGCGCGAATCGCCTTGACCTCATTTTTCGGGCCGGAGATTGTCACTTCCATACCGAAACCCCGATAGGGCTCGACGGTGACCGTGGCAGCGACCCGCTCGAGCGCCAAGCTGGAAGCCTGGTACCGCTCGGGGCCGTTGGTGACGATGTCGCTGGCCGTGCTGCCGCTCGCGCCGATGCTGATCCCGCCCAGACCGCGGTTGACGACCTGTCTGGTGGCGATATCGCACCAACTGCCGTCGGTGAACTCGACCCGCGTGTCAATGATGTTCTGCACACGCTTGTCGGAATACACCGGCACGTTGTTGATAGTCGCAACGAGCTCCATTCTGGGACACCTCCTGTTGTAGCACGAGATGGAACGAAACGAGAAACTCTCGAATCGACTATATTATATCATAAAATGGGCACAAATATATGGTGGAGCTGGCGGGTACTGCCCCCGCGTCCGTCGGTTTATCTTGGTTAGTCGTCTACAGGTATAGTTCGTTTGGGCGGTCTTGGAGAATGAGCTTTGAAACGAACAAACCACTCATTCTAGCAGGCCCTGATCTTAGTGCGCTCGTGGGCCAACGAGGCGCAAGCAGCCAGAAAATATGAAACGCCAAAGCGCGCTATCTGGCATCACGCGCGGCATTGCTGTCTAAAAATTAGGCAGCGAACGCAAAAGCGGCCTGCTTGGGAGCAAAGCCACTGCGGTCGAACAAGTCGGCCACAGCTGCCTTCACGCTAGATACTTTTTCTGCATCTATTTTGGTTTGCCTATAACGCTGGCAAGCGACCCGCTGATCTAACCGATAAAGTCCTACGTCGAGCTTAAAATTCAGCCCCACATGGTGTCGTTATGATGTTGTTCGACACGCCACTATTATAGCACAAAAAGCATAAACCAGCACGCTTGCATAGTATAGTTTGTATTGAAAATAGACGGACTGGTCGCGAAGCTCTTTGGGCGAGTCTGGGCCTGGCGAATACACCAGTTACACTCAAACTCCTCGAGATAGTGGATATTGTGGTGGACTACAGGCACCTGGCAGGCATGTCAGCTGGACGCAGCCGATTGCACCTGCCAGGCACTGTATGGTCAGCCCTCACCCGCTCTCACTCGGAACGACTTGCGTCTCGATAGAACCTTGTGCGGCGCCGAGCAAGTAGATCGGACCGCTGCCGTCACCGGCACCATAGTAGACGTTGCCGAATACGCCAGCGTCAGCGAGCAGTTGCAGGATCAGCGGGCCTTTGGACTTCAGAACGTCGGGACCGTCGTAGCCCAGCTGCAGGCCACCCGTTTTCTCGTTCACGAAGAACTCGCCCGGGATGTAGAGCACTCCCTGGAGAGTTTCGTTGAGGCCGCGGAATTTGCGCGCGGGCAGAGTGCATCCACCGGTGGTCTGCTTGTCCCGATAGAACGCGACGACGTTCTCGCGCTTCGGCTGCATCGGATCGTTCATGTCTTTCTCCAAGTCTAAGCGCAGAATCCAGTCCGTCCGGTACGTCACTTCGAGCGGTTGCCGAAGTGCTTATAGCGTAGTCAGGTTTGCCCGGAAAAGCAAGCGCGAGCGTGCGTCTCATAGTATGGGCGCGTGGCATTTCGGCACACGCTTGGTGGAGCTATTCTGCAGGAATGGCTTGTCAAGGTCGCGCTTTGGTTCAGGGATGTATTCATTCATGTGGCGCATTGGCAGTAATTTTGAAGGCTTTAAGATGGTTAAGATTTTGGCCAAAAATTTTACGAGTTTTGAATCCGGCTTGTTAACGATAGCTCGCGACGTAGGTGCCGGCTGAGCTCGCCGGGAAAACTGCGTAGGCGATGCCATTGATCGTCTGAACGCCGTAAGCAACCGCCACGCCGCCGACCTTCACGCCGGTGATTGTTTTGGTGCCATATTTTGCAGGCTGCAACATCAGCAAATTGGCGGCCGGATTTGTGACCGTGAAGCTTACACTGCCCGCGTTGTAGGTTGGACTAGCGACGGCCGTGGCCGCTCGAGCCGCCCAAAATGTCTGCGCTTGCGCACCCGAGACAACTGGGATGTCATTGCTTGCCGCAACTGACAACACCGAAGCCTCGGCTTGGTTTGAAATACCTTGGTTGTCAAGATGAGCCAGCACGGTGAAGTAGCCATAGTAACCATTCGGACCAGTTGCGTTTGTGATGAGTCCGTTCAGAGCCGCCTGATCGACGGTGCTTGGATTCTCGTCAGTAGCTTGCGTAGTGAATTGGTTCACTCCAGTAAGCGTACCATCGGAATCAGCGATAGTTTGCGGCAATCCAGAGCCCGTAAACAGACACTGCCCGACGTTCAGAAGCGCGTTCGGCCAGCACGCGCTATTCATGTCGGCCTTGATGCCGTGGGCAGCTTCCTCTTTGGCGACTGTGGCATAATCCCGCCAGATTCCATAGCAGTGAAAACGCTCCGTGATCGGCGGATGTGCAGCGCTAATCGTCGGATATCCGGCCTGCCAAGCGGTAAATGCAGCGTTGACGATGCCGTCAAGCTGAGCCTGGGTCGTCCAGTTGGCAGCGCAATTCGTATTGTCAGCAACGTGCAGGCTCACCTCAAAACCAGCGTCGGTATACGGCTTGGCAGCGGCATCACTGAATGCGCCCGGATAGGCGTAGCTTGTCGAGCGGATGCACGTCCACGCGGCAGTACTACAGCCAGCCGGGCTGGCGGCATTTTCGCTCGCAAACCGATTGATCGTCTGGGAACTGCCGGACGCATGATCGTCACCCGTCAGCACGAACGCCGCTTTCAGCAAACCGTTTGGATGGTTGGCGTCGACTTTGTAGCTCGGAAATGCCCATTTTATCGGAGCTGGGAAAGCAGGCGTCTCAATCTGATTGGCCAGCAACGTCACCTGCAAATCAGCCTGCGGCACGGCCGCTTTTGAGACGTCGAGGTAGCCGAGCGAAAATCGATCAGCAACACGCGGGGAGGTGTCGTAGCCAGTAGAGGTCGGTGACTGCCCAGCCAAGCCGGGATTACCCTCGCGGGTATACACCACCGAGCGAGCCAGATCGAACATCCACGCCGAAGCCGTACCAGAGCCGGCCGGCATTGTCGTCACGGCAGGAAACGATGTGCCAGTGCTCGCATCAGAATAAAGCGTCGCCACGGCTCTCGCGCCAGCCAGCGGACGCTCATCTGCTACGCCGTGAAATTGCAGCGTTTGGCCATCGATGCCTTGGCCTGGCGCTTGCGAGGTATCAATCTTCAGATAAGCATCAGGAAGAATATCCGTTCGATCGCCGAGTCCAAGCAATGGCTCGAGGTTGGCGGCCGGCCGCATGGCGATAAAATTCCCACCCGCATTCGTCCAGTTTGTCACCAGCGTAACCTGTGCCGAAGTAAGTGCTGCGCCATCAGCCAAAATTACGGTGTGATACGGCGTAAGCACTGAGGCAGACGTGAGGTTGCCTGTGTCGGTCGAGGCACACGACATCCCTTTGGTTTGTAGCAGTGCGCCACAGTAATCGTCAGAAAAATGATTAGTCGGATCCGTGAGCACCAAGACCGCGCCCGCACCTTGCGTGCCAGCTCGAGGCGTCGGCTGGGTAATGACGGGCGCGACGTAATTTGGCGTAAAATCCACATCTACGGCGTAATCGGTACCCGATGTCGCAGTGATAGGCACAGCCGGGCTGATACCATACGAGTACACGCCGTTGCCGCCCGGCGTCGAACTCCCCGGCAAAGCCACGAGGGGCGCATTGACAATGCCGCTCGCCAGGCCACCCGCCGTGTATGAATAGTGGCCAACGGGCGCGAAATAGCTGGCGATGTACGTGGTATTGGCGGCAATCGGCACCATGTCGCTAAACCGCACGTCTTGCCAGCCGCTGGCCGTCTCGCTCGTAAAGGTCGCCTGCGCAAGCAACGTGTGCTTGGCCGTCCATAGGCTACCGACGTGCGTGCCGGTGTTTCCATCGCCTTTGTAAAAACGAACGCCCGAGATATATCCTGCCGTCTGACTCTGGAATTGTACACCCAAGGATACCGCGTTGCTGTCACCGGCCGACGTCACCACTGGCGTTGAGGCGGCACCATAAATCGTCGTCGCAGGCGGTGGTGGAGGCGGCGGCGTGGCCGCGCCCGGAGCAAACAATACGTCCACCCAATAGTTACTATTATTATATGAATTAGCCGGAAAAGCGCCGCTGGGCGAACCCGTATAGGCATACAAGCCATCGCCGCCAGATGAGCCGGAAGCCATCGCAGTGAGGTCACCGTTTGCACTACTAAAAGCAGTGCTCAGATTTCCCGGATCGCCCGGTGAACTATCATAGGAATATTCGCCAGCTGGCGCCAAGTACGACGCTATGTACGTCACCCCAACCGTTAATTGCACCGGCGTAGCAAAAGTGGCCGTTTGCCAACCCGACGCGGTTTCATTAGTAAATGTTACTGCCGCCAGCTGCGCGCCGCTGTTCGTCCACAAATGACCAACATGCGTGCCGGTATTAAGCGACCCCTTGTAAAAACGAACGCCCGTGACCGCGCCATCTACTGCCGCCCGGAAGCGCACGCCCAGCTCTACCGAACTCGTATCGCCAGAGGTAACGTGCGTCGGAACGGCGGTGTCGGGCCAGATTGATTCGCTCGTCACCGTTGTCGAGGCTGTTTGATGTGCCGCGGTAGCATGTACATACGGCGCCGCCAGCCCGACGCACAAAACGACAGCCGCGAAGAGTGAGAAAGCACGCTGATAGGTTGCTCTGAAATTTGTTTGCTGCTCGGTCGTACGCTTTCTCAATGAGTGGCCAATCTGTTACAGCCGTATTGTAGCAACTACTCGTCAGCTAGAAAACTTTTATGCTTAAAATACAACATTACATACCTCCGAGCTGGCCGCGCATGCTAAGCCGGCTGATCGTACGATGCAAACAGCCAAGCTCGGCCGCGCCCCAAACGTTGCGCTTTAGCACAAGCCTAATGCTATACTGCCTGTGGAGATTGTTGCGATGCCACTACTTACCGATGTTTTGCAGCGTGTGCGTGCCGTTCGGCGGCGATTATTTGCGTGCGTTTTGGCCGGGCTTGCCGCTGCCAGCTTGTTTTGTTTGCCGGCTCTCGCGCAGAACCCAACAGCTATTTCACAGGGGTTTCAAGGGTCGGGTAGCATTGTGCCCGGCGCTATTGTCAGCCTGAAATCTGGCAGCACCAATCAAGTCGAAAACGCTTCCGCCGCTACCGCGACCAGCATCATCGGCGTGGTCGGCAAAGGTACGCTCGTGGCACTTTCACAGGCGAACGACCAAGTGCAAATTATCGTCACTGGCAGCGCATTTACCTTCGTGAGTGACATCAATGGCGCCATCCACGCCGGCGACAAAATCACCGCTTCGCCGATAGCCGGCGTCGGCATGAAAGCCACCACCGACACGCAAATAATCGGTACCGCACAAGAGTCGTTCCAGGCAAATCAAGCCGCCAGCCAAACAATCACCGACGCCAGCGGTGCCAAGCACACCGTGCACGTCGGGCAAATTCGCGTCGGCGTCAATGTCTCGTTCTACGCCGCGCCGACGAGCAGATTCCTACCGCCATTCGTACAGAATCTTGCCAACTCCGTCGCCGGCAAGCAAGTCTCGCTCACCCGCATCGTCATCGCCTGCGCGCTGTTACTGCTCGCGCTCATCAGCATGGTCGTGCTGCTCTACACCTCAATCCGCGCCGGCATTTTGTCCATCGGCCGCAATCCACTGGCCGCCAGCGCCATCCGCAAAGGACTGGTTGAGGTGGGCATTTCTACGCTGCTTATCTTGGCATTTGCACTTGTCTCGACGTATTTTATTCTGACGATTTAGCTCGGCAACACAGCAAAAGTACGTGGCCCAAAAACCTACTCAAAACATGATTTGAGATCAAGCATAAGTGCGGTACAATGATGCAAAAGGGTGAGCATAAGCGCCTGGAGGCACCGTGGAACCCCACGAAAACAGAGGACAATTTGACGCAACGAGCCCTGCATTGCAGCAAACTGTTGCTGATTCTGCGCTCGAAAGTCCAGCCGTGGTGCCAGAGCCCACGATAATCTCGCCCGGCCAAACCGCGAATCCGGCGAGCGCAAGCATGGCCAGCCAGCCGCCGCGCCGACGCTTGAGCATGCCGCGACTCCGCATCATTATCATCGGCGCAGTGATTGTGTTCGCCATCATCGGTACGCTGTTGCTCCTGCAACGCCATGGCAAAACGACCAGCAGCGCCACCGGGAATTTCAATACCATCACGCTCGATCTCAACAAGCTCGAGCCGACAAGCCAGCTTAGCACCAGCCAGCAAACCGTCACCGTGAACGGCCAGCTGCGTGCCAATGGCTCAGTGGTGATTTCGCCGTCGCTGCAGCCAGCAAACGGCACGCCCGGCCAGCTGTATTACGACCAAACGGCCAATCAGCTCGCGTATTTCAACGGCTCGCAGTTCGTCACGCTCGGCACGAGCACCACCAACGTCCAAAACAGTACCACTGTCGTGAACAATTCGACTACGACCATCAATGGCGCGCTCAATGCCGTGACAAGCCCTGGCGGCACGCCTGGTTTTATCGCCAAATTCACCGGCAGCAACTCGCTCGGCAACTCGATCATCAGCGACGACGGCACTAATGCGACCATTTTTGGCAACCTGAACCTTGCCAACCCGACGCCCGGCGCGCCAATGACGGTGTGGCCGGACAGCACTACGCCGGTCACAGCCAATTTCACCGATCCTACGGCCGTCGAAGTTGGCCTGAAATTCCAGACTGACGTCGGTGGCGTCGTGTCGGGGATGCGCTTTTACAAAGGGCCGCTCAACACCGGCCCACACGTTGGCAACCTCTGGACATCAGGCGGCGTGAACTTGGCTACGGTTACGTTCACCAACGAAACGGCCTCGGGCTGGCAAACGGCGACATTCACCCATGGCGTCTCGATCAGCGCCAACACCACCTACATCATCTCCTATCACACGACCGTTGGCGAGTACGCGGCCGACGTCAACTACCTCAGTTTTGGCGGCTTCGACAATCCGCCGCTGCACATTTTGCAAGACGGTGCCGACGGCGGCAACGGAGTGTTCAGCGTGTCGGCAACGAGCACGTTCCCGACTCGATCGGTCGGCAACGGCGCGAACTATTGGGTCGACCTGATATTCACGCCAAGCTCCACGCCAAACTTATACGAAGTGAATGGCGCGCCGATTTCTTCGGGCAACCTGGCGAACAACTACGATATTGCCAAGCGCAGTTCCGGTCAAGTGTTCACCGGCATCAACACGTTTCGCAATGTCGTGGATTCGAGCGGCGCGTTCGTGATTCAGAACGCCGCGTCCACGCCGCTGTTCACTGCCGATACAGCCGGCTCGCAGATTTTTATCTCAAAACTTACTGTCGTGGGCAAGCTCACCGTCGATCAACACATCGCTGGAGGCGGCGGCACACCGACGATTGTCGCGGGGCCAGCCGCCTGCACGACACCCTCTGCCGCCATCAACGGCTCTGACACGAGCGGACTGATCACCGTCACGTCCGGCACCGGCTGCGCGGGCACCGGCAAGCTCGCCACCGTCACTTTCAGTAATGCCTACGACACGCCACCGCATGTGGTGCTCACGCCAGCCAACGCCGGCGCCGCCGGGCTGTCGTTTTACGTCGACAACGCCACCATTTCGGCAACCGCTTTCGACATCCAAGTTGCCGCCGGCGCCATCGCCAGCACCACGCCGTACGAGTGGTATTATCAAGTGATTCAGTAGCGGCGATACTTGCAGGTCGCAGCAAACGAGCTTGCCGCTGCCACAGATGTGCCTCGCCACATACGGCCGACACTACAGATTACGAAGCAGCGCGCCGGTGGTTACTCACCAGCTGGCGCGACGTCAAGCAAAGCCAGCAATTCGCCGAGCTGCTTGCGCTGTTTGGGCGAAAGCCCCGCAAGCAGCGATGAAGTGTGCTGCGCGAGTACCGCCTCAACTGCCGACAGCAAATGGGCGCCCTTGGGTGTGAGCATGGCCACATGCTGGCGGCGATTGTGCGGATTGACATGCGAAACGAGCAGCCCACGATCTGCGAGCAGCGCAATCTGCCGGCTCACAGCTGGCTCTGTTTGCCTGAGTGCGCGTGCCAGCTGCGCTTGGCCCAACGCCGATTCGGGCTTGATCAGCGCCAAGATTCGATATTGCGCCACGCCAATGCCAAACCGCTCGAGCAGCAACTGATCTGTGCGACGCGTCCAGCTGGAGGCAATGCGCGGCAACGCATGCGTGATACTCTCGCTATCTTCTGGTTTCATAAAACTCACAACTCAACATGCTGAGTGTACGCGGGCCATACTTAACGCGTCAAGCTTTCTCTGGTCAATCGTGGGCAGCAATACACAGCGCTCGCCACTGCGCAAGCTCAAGTTCTTGCGGCCGAACACCCACACCAATCCCAGCGCGTTCAAGCAGCTGAGTCGTTTCGGCTTTATTCAAGTGCAAGCCACTGCTTAACGAGTTAAGTAATGTTTTGCGCCGCTGCGAAAAGCCAGCTTTTACCACGCGGAAAAACTCGGCCGGCACCACATCCGGAAACAGCGGCTTCGTGCGAAACGTCAGCTTGAGAATCTGTGAATCAACCTTTGGCGGCGGTATAAATAAGTGCGCTGGCACGAGCTCACCCAGACGAGCCTCGCAGTAAAATTGCACACTCACGCTCAGCAAGGACATATCGCCCGGACGCGCGCACACTCGCTGCGCAACTTCTTTTTGAATGAGCAATGCAGCGCTCGCAAACGGATTGCTGCTTTCACACAAGACGCGCAATAGTTTACTTGTTAAGTAATAGGGAATGTTGGCGACGACTTTGTAATTGGCTGGCAGCTGCGTCAGATCAAAGCGCAAAATATCCTGCCGCACCACCTCGAGATTGTCAGCCGGCACGCGCCCGGGCAAATCTCGCGCCAGCGGTTCGTCGAACTCCACGGCGATCACCTTGTCCGCCACGGCCACCAGCTTGCGCGTCAGACTGCCGGGGCCAGGGCCGATTTCGAGCACGGTGTCGCCCGGGCGCACCTGGGCGCCAGCGAGCATGGCATCCAAGATCATCTCGTCGTTCAGCCAGTGCTGGCCAAGCGACTTGCGCGCCAGCGGTTCGTCGTAGCTCATGCTACCACCATCCGTAACTTACCTTGTGGTTGTAGGCGTTTGCCCAGCCATGATAGGTGCCCTGCGCGTAGCTGGCAGCCCACCTGAGCTGAGTCACGGCGCTGGTTTGCCAGTCACCGCCGAACGGCGCCATCTTGCTGCCGGGCGTCGCTTGGCCCAAGCCGTAGCCAAGATTGGATGGTATGTAGCTCGGCGGATAGGCCGGGCAGTCGCCGTACTGGCCCTGCAGCTTGGTCGGACACCAGCCAGACTCGTGGCTGATGATGTAATCCACGTAGCCGTAATCACCAGAGCTGATGCCGGCCAGCGCCATCACTGCTTGCTTGTCGCTCGGAATTTGCACTGCCTTACCGCGTGCGATAATCTGCGTCACGGGCTGTTGGCTGACGATTTCCTGAATCTCGGTGCGGCCCACCTCCTGGCCATTTTGGAGCTGCAATTGATAGGTAATAACCTTCGTACCCGGACTGCCCTGCTGACGAATCGCCGTGGTACCGAACGTCAGGCTGTCGTCCTCGATCGTTTGCACCGGCATTGGGATCGCCACCGACTCCGTGACAATCTTCGTGCCTTTGTGAATCACAAACACCTGGATATCGGACGTTAGTGCAGTGTTCATGGCCGGCTCCACGGTGTCGCCGTTGTGCAGGACGATGTTTTTCTCCTTGAGCAAAGCGCCCACTGTGGCCGCATGCGTTCGCAGCAACACCGGCGCGCCATACAAATTCATATTGATCGGCGTCGCCCGATTGATCACCACGCGCTCGCCAATCGAATCCTCGGTGATGAAATTATCGGCCGGCAGCAGTTGTAGCGAATCCTCCGGATACACGGTGATATTCGCCTGATGGGCGATACTGCGCGGCGTCGTGGCGGCGCTATAGACGAACGTCTTGGCCGCGCCATCAACGATCGTCACCGGCACCGCGCGGTAGACATTCACGCGGAAATTATCCTGCACGATCGGCGTGCTCGCCACCGGCTCCACCACGTCGCCATCGTTGAGCGTGACATGCGCCCGAGCCAGCACATCACCCACCGTCTTGGCGCTTGTCGGCACCGTCTGCTCAAGCTTGTCGTGGCTGATAATAACAATGTGCGAGTTGCTTGATTGCAACTTCGGCGTGCCACCATTCAAAAACAGCAGCGTCAAAAAACTCACGACAAGCAGCAGCCCGAACGTCACGCTCGGAATGAGTACCATTGGCAAACGCGCAATTCGCTTGGCACGCCGCACACTGCGCCGCCTGGCAAGCGCATAGCGCCGCTTGAGTTGCTTGTTTTTTTTCTTCATAGATATAATGGGCGTTCGTTCTCTAAGGGGTAAAACCACAGAGAAGGTCACAGATAAACCCGCTTTATTGTATCAAATAGTGCTCACGCCAGCCATGCGCGTAATGCATCGAGCACATCGCCGTGCGCGTTGCCTGGGTCCAGCGTGTGCCAATCGACCCAAGCGAGCTCAGCAATTTCGTGGCGCTGGCGGGAAAGTTCAGGCTTCTTTGGAAGCTCGGCAGCATACACATGCACCACAAATGAAATACCGCGTTCGCGCGCAGGCATCTGGCCGGCAAAGGTCAGCTGTTCTTGGCGCAGCGCGATTCCCGTCTCCTCGCGAATTTCACGCAAACAACCACGGAGAATCGCCTCGCCCCTATGCAAACCGCCACCAGGCAGGCTCCACGCGTCATCAAGCCAGCCGCGCACCACCAAGATCTCATCACCATGCGCCAAAATCGCCCGTGTGCGTTCGCTGCCATTGAGCAGCAAAAACAAGCCGGGCCAAGCACACCAATAGATGCATCGGCCGAGCAAGATGCTGGGTGACTTCGAGCGTCGCATGTCGTAACTGTAGCAGACTTTGGCGCTGCCGACAGCTGGCTTTTTTGCGAAATAAACGAAATTCGCCGCCGCTTGTGAATTTTGTCATTTACATGGAAAGTCGCAGGCAGGTATGATTCGACCATCCACAATTCGTGGAGCCTCCGAGTGAGATCGAGGAATGAAATAGAGATGACGCTCTCGCAGAACCTTTCATTCATAGCCGGCGCGGCGAAAACCACTGATTTCTGGTGGGTCGCCCTCTGGCTTACAGCGCTAGTGGCAAGCATTCGCTGCTGCGTGGCCGTCGGCAACCGGATAGTCCACGGCGTATCGCTGGCACGCACGCCCCGCTACTACTCCGGCAGCGAAAGCTTCTGGAGCCAGGTGAATAGCATGGCGCGCTACTGCAAACTGCTGCCGGACATAACCGAAGGATCGGCCTTCTTGGTACTGGCGGCACTCGCGAGCAGCGTGGCTTGGACTATAGCGACAGAGGTCGTACCGAGCAAGCTGCCATTCGGCCAGTGGCTCCTCGGGCCATCGTGGATTGCGCTCATGCTGAGCGGCGGCGTCTACCTCATCAACCGTGCTGCCGCCTGGGTCATATACCGGCAAAAGCTACGCGAAGCCGCTCACCAAGCGCGCCAGCTCTGGCTGGAAGACCACGAAGTGCTCAGCCCCGAAGAGGCCGCAGCGATCGCCGCCTTCGCGACCGACGCCGAAGCCGTGCAATTGCTGAGCAGCCTTGCCGATGACATGCTGGCTGGCGCCTTGGCTGGTGTTCCGGCCGCCATCCTGCAAGCGGACAGCGATCGCCGAACCTTGGCAATGCGAGAGGAGGAGTTCAAGCTCACCGGAGGATAACAGAGAGGATTGCCGTGCCTCACTTACATAGCGGGCGCGAAGTTCGCCGCATCAGCGACACACTTCGCGCTCCGCACCACTTTTTTCGATTCCCCAAAAGATACTAGTATTTATATCGTTATGATTGTATAATATGCCTAGCTTCGTCGCCCGACGATGCACTTTTGATTCGAGGTGTTTCTATGCACGTCTTCTCGTGGCCCGACGGAATCTTGCCGATTGCCGTATCGGCCGCGACGATTCCCGCGTTCGTGGTGACGTACTTCCGGACCGTCCTGTACGGCAGCCCCAAGAAGTCCAGCTACGGCCGCCGCGGAGTCGTGCTTTTCGGCACCGGCTGGTTCGGGATCGCGGCCAGCGGCCTCCTCGGCTACCTGCTCTTCGCCATGTGCGTCCACAACACGATGCCGCAGTCGCAGCTGAACCACTTGCCGTTCTTCGGCTGGGGGGCGGGCCTCTGCTTGGTCGTGATCTTCGGGATCGCCGACATGGCCGTCCGCCTGGACAACCTGAAGCTGCCGCGCCTGCTTTTGCTGGCTCAAATCGCTCTGGAGTTCGGCATTACCAGCACGATCCTGCGGAGCTTGCAGCTCGCCCAACAGCCGGGTCACCCCAAGGTGGTCTCGCTTCTGCACATCACCAGCGTCTTCACCGGCACCTGCTGCCTGGCGATCTTCGCAGGCCTTATCGCTCGGCTGGTCGTCGACCGCTGGCGGTTCTGGCGCCTGGAGGCCCACGAACAGCAGCTGAGCACCGACAGTATCGCCGACAGGTAGGATGCGAGCGGTTCTCCGAGCAAATGGCGCGCGGTGCGGCAACACGTGGCTTCACCACACACACCGCACCGCGCGCCAGCTCAGCTTTCGCACCCCACACACCCCAGAGACACCTCGATCAATTCCCCATTTTGTCTTTGAGCAACCCCTTCATTACGGGGTCGTTTTTATGCCCAATGTTCGTTTGCAACATGACTACCGTTCTTTGCAATTACGTGCAATTTATGATATCGTACTCATAACCTTGTCAAGCCTGGCAAGCGTTCATTCCGAGTGAATCGAGGTGTTCTATGTTCGTCCTCTCGTGGTTCAACAGCGCCAACCTGCCGGTCACAGCAATCATCGCATCCATCGTCGGTCTCGGGCTGCTGTGTGCCTGCACCGCTGAAGGCATCGGTTGGCTCTTCGTCATCCTCATGGGAGCCCCGACGGTCTTCGGCCTCTGTAACGACTTCGACCTCATGTGGCACCATTCGTCGTTCAGCACGAAATACCTGCAGAACAGCTTCACGGCAACGGTGTTCGTCATGGTGTACGTAGCCGTGCTCGGCGGCAGCCTGGCGTGGCTTCAGAGCAACTTCCCCCGCAAGGCTATCGTCGGACTCATCGGCGTGTTCCTGGGAGCGTTCACCACGTTCCTTCGTCTGGGCGCTCTGGTCCCCAACAAGGCCGGCCACGGGCACGAAGTACCGGAGTACTATAGCACCGCCACCGGCTACGCCTGCCTGATGCTGATCGCCGTCTCCATCGGCCTGTTCATCCGGGAATTCTGGCGCTACTGGCGGCTCGTACGCACAGACCGAATCTTCAGCGCCGACAGCTTGTAGGAGATCAAGGGTCGGCAAGATCAAGCCGCCCCACAGAAACCAAGCACTAATCGAGCGACAGCGCAGGTGCGGCCTTCGAACTGGCACCGCCGCCAAAGACCGCACCGCGCTGCTCGAACTTCTTGGCTCACGCCGACCCCTCCCAAAAAAAGCCCTACGCCCCGATTCACTCACTCCCACAAATTTCAAAACCCCGAGAAACGAGCTTCATCCGGCCAACTACGCACCCGACCCTAGCAGGTCGGTTTTTTGTGCTCGGGTGGCGAGATGTTTGGACCATCGCTCACAAAGAAACAGTATTACGAGAAGGAGCCAAGCTCGCACTGCCGCTTTTTGCGTTCAGCCAGATACTTGTGCGAGATACCTATGTGCGCAGCGTAGATTGCTTTGATCGTGCTTTGTTCGTTTGCGAGCTATTCGCCCGATAATTTCTCGAGCGGCGCAAAGCCCACATCGAGCTTTTTGGCGCCTTTGCCCTTGAAATAAATCGTCGCAGCATCGCCGTCCATTTCCACGATTGTGCCCACGCCAAACACCGGATGCCGCACCTGATCACCCTCGTAAAAGTCCGGCACGTAACGCGGCTCACCAGAATCGGCGTGAGCCACAATTTCCGGCCCAGATTGAGTCGCCGCCACGCCGCTCGCAGCATCACCAAAACCTGTGGGCTTGAATCCGACTGGCGCCTGCGTGTAGCCGCTAAATGCCTCGTCCGGCCGGAATTGCCCATCGATTTCGCTCAAAAACCGGCTCGGTGGATTGTGCTGCGACCCGCCAAACAGCGTCCGCATCGTCGCGTACACCATATACAGCTCCTCGCGGGCGCGCGTCATGCCCACGTAGCACAGCCGGCGCTCTTCTTCCATCTCAAACTGATCGTACAGCGCCCGCGAGTGCGGAAACACCGTCTCCTCCATGCCGACCATAAACACCACCGGAAATTCCAGCCCCTTGGCGGCGTGCAGCGTCATCAGCGTCACGGCATTGCCATCAAAATCAGCCTGGTCGACATCGCTCACCAGCGCCACTTCCTCGAGAAAAATCTCCATGCCGAGATCCTGATATTCCTGCGCGACGCCGATAAGCTCTTTGACATTTTCCTGGCGCGACTCGGCCTGCGGCGTGCCGTCCTCGAGCATCGCCAGGTAATCGAGCCGGCGAATGAGCGCCTCAACAATCACGGCCGGCGGCGACGTTTCGCTCAGTTCGCGCAGGCGGTCGAGTGTGTCGCCCAGGCTCACTAGGCCTTTTCGCGCCTTGGCCGTCACGTCGTCGCACTGCGAAGATTGCGTCAGCGCATCTTGCAGGCTCAGGCCCATTTCCTGCCGCCAGCGATTGAAATTCTCGAGACTTTTCACGCCAAGCCCACGCGTCGGCACATTCGCAATTCGCAGGAAGCTAATCCGATCTTCAGGCTGATAAATCAGCCGCAAGTACGCCATCAAATCCTTAATTTCTTTGCGATCATAAAACCGCTGGCCACCGACGATCCGGTACGGCACACCGTAATGAATGAGCGTCTCCTCGACCGACCGGCTCTGTGCGTTGGTGCGATACAGCACCGCAAAATCGCTGTAATTGCGCGAGCCGGCGTCCACGCTGTTGCGCACACGCCGCACGATCGCCTCGCCCTCGGCTCGCTCGTTCGCCACTTGCAGCATCTGCACCGGCAAGCCATTGCCCGCATCGGTCCAAAGCTTTTTGTCGGAACGCTGCTGATTGTGCGAAATAATCGTATGCGCTGCGTCCAAAATCGCCTTGGTGCTGCGGTAATTCTGCTCGAGCTTGATCACGGTGCAGTTCGGATGGTCCTGCTCAAAGTTCAAAATATTGCGAAAATCCGCGCCGCGCCAGCTGTAAATACTCTGCCAGTCGTCGCCGACAACCGCGATATTTTCATGCTCATTGGTCAGTAACTTCACGAGCGTGTACTGCGCGCTGTTGGTGTCCTGATATTCGTCGATCATCACGTATTTGAAACGCGCGCGCCACTTATCACGCACGTCGGGCTGGCTTTTGAGCATGTGCACGGTGCGGCTGATGAGATCGTCAAAATCAAGCGCCGACGCCTCTTTGAGCGCGCGCTGATAGAGCGGAAACACCTGCGCCGCCACGCGTTGCGCCGGGGTCGAGCCGGCTTCTTCGTAGTCAGCCGGGGTGAGCATTTCGTTTTTGGCGTTACTTATCAAGCCGGCGATGGTGCGCGCCGGGAAGCTTTTTTCGTCGATCATCAGCTGTTTGCAAGCTTGCTTGACAGCGCTCATGCGGTCGGACTCGTCGAAGATCACAAAGCTGCGCGGAATTCCCGCACTCTCGCCATCGCGCCGCAAAATCCGCACGCAAATCGAGTGAAACGTGCCCATGTACGGCATAAATGCGCGATCCTCGGCACTCTTACCGAGCAGATGCGCCACACGTTCGCGCATTTCCCGCGCCGCTTTGTTGGTGAACGTCACAGCCAGAATGCCGAACGGCGACGCTTTTTGGGAAGCGATAATGTACGCGATGCGGTGCGTGAGCGTCTTTGTCTTGCCCGAACCCGCGCCGGCCTGAATGAGCAGCGGCCCTTCGGTGGTCTCCACCGCGCGGCGCTGTTCCGGATTCAAGCCAGTGACAAGATCATCAAGCACGCTAGCATTGTATCAGATAGTGCTTGTGCCAAACGCTGTAATTTTCGCCGCGCTCAGCCCCCAACCAAAATAATCGTCAAAGTGACTACACCGGACGTCATTGTTGTCAGCCGTCTGGTCAGAGAAATCAGCTCACTTGTACGCACCCGCCCCACCACTCCACGGTGGTGCTAGGCTTTCAGCGCGAGCTTAAGGATGTTGCTTGGAGCACCTGGCTGAGACGTGTTGCGCGACAGAGGAGAGGATCCTTGCGCGCGAGAGATTCCGCCTATGAAGGCCCGGCCGAAATCAACACCGATCTACGTCTTGAAAAAATGCGTATGCGGCAGCGTGTGGCCACGGAAAATATCGCTCATGAAGCCACCATCGAGCAGCAGGTCAAGCACGATCACAGCGATCAACACCAGCAGGAGCAGCGTAAGCAAAAGTCCGAGCCATGGAAAACGCCGCTTGCGCGAAACGCTGTGAGCGGTGAGCAATGGCGTTTGCGGCCCACCAGTCGCAGCGCGAGCGCGCTTTTTGAAACCGCGAGGCAGTGTGTGATGCGACACGACGATGCTGTTTGGCTCGATCAGCGGCGCGTTACTCATGCCAGCCAGCAAGGCGTCATCAGCTTCGGACTCGTTTGACTGCGAAACGGCAGGCTTGACGCTGAAAGTCGGTTTGCTCACTTGAGAAAGGTCCAACTCATCAAAGCCGAGAGCTGACGATGCTGGCGCTGCACCAGGGGTTGCGGATGGCGAATTTTGAGCGGCTTGTGCATCGGGCTGAGGACTTTGAGATGACCGAGTAGATGATGCGGACGTCTCAGATATAAGCTCGGGAGTCTGTGCAGGCGCAGCCTGGCCGGGAGCGGAAATCGCCGAGGAATCAGCGGAACTCGGCGGCAGTGGCGACGGTGCTTCTGGCAAATCGGCCAAGTGGCCTTGAGCAGCATCAGCCGCAGCACTCGGCTCAGTTTGAGTAGCCGTCTCCGTCATGCCACCCGGCGCTTGCTGATCCACGGAAACGGGTGACGGCTTAGGCGCCGTAGCTGCCACCAGTGATCCTGGCACAACCTCTTGCGACCGTTCAGCCATCGGTGCGGCGGCATCATCGAGATCACGCACGGAAGTTGCATCCGGCATTGGCGCAGGAGAACTTGGCGAATCCGCAATCGGCACGTCCCCGGCAACCGAAGCCGGAGCATTTGCATTTTCCGGCACGGAAGCTGGAGCAGTCACGGCCTTAGCATCTTCAGGAGTCACCGAAGCTGGAGCAGCCGCCGGCGCAACGACGGTTTTCTGTTTGGAGCGCGTCAGGAGCGACTGCTCGGCAGAGGGCGATAAAAGCGGATCGTGCACTTGCGGCTTGTGGCCGACAATGACCGGGCGAGACGTGGCACTTGCCGGAGATTTGCCCGGGCGCGCCACATCGAACACCTTGGCGGCGTCTTTTGGCGTGGCTTTAGGCGTCTCATCAGCCATCGACTTCCCCCAAGTCCGTTTTCATTCGATATGCCGCGTCGACAATGCCGGCAAACGTATACGGGTTGAGGCTGGCGCCACCGACCAGCGCGCCGTCGCAGCCTTCGACCTCGAGATAGCCTCGCACGGTTTGATCGGTCACGCTGCCGCCGTAGAGCAAGCGCGTGCGGCCAGCGGCTTTGGGGCCGTAGAGCTCTTTTACTTGCTGGCGGATGTATGCGAGCGCGTCGGCGACGTCGCCAGGCTTGGCATATTCGCCACCAAACGTGCTAATCGCCCACACCGGCTCGTACGCGATCACCACCTGCGCCATTTCCTGGCTCGTCAGCCCGGCGAGCGCCGTCGTGACTTGGTCGTGCAGCACTCGCTTGGTCTGGCCTTCCTTGCGCTCCTGCTTGGTTTCGCCCACGCAAATAATCGGCATAATGCCGTTGCGCACACTGGCCGCAACCTTAAGCTGAATCGTCTTGAGGTCTTCGCCAAAATACAGCCGGCGCTCAGAATGGCCGATGATGGCATAGTGCACCAGCTCGCGGAGCATCGTAAATGACACCTCGCCCGTAAACGCGCCTTCGTCCTGGTGATATGCGTTTTGGGCAGCCAAGCGAAACTTACGGCGGTCAATCTGCATGCTCATCGGCTGGAGCGCCAGCATGCTCGGCGCGAGCACCAGCTCGATGCCACGGTGAATCCGCGTGCGCTCTTGCAGCCGATGCACCAGAAAGCTCGCCTGACTGACGTTCAGATTCATTTTCCAATTGGCGACGAGCAGCGTTCGTGATGACATATTTTAGACCTGTTATTCACAGTTTACCATAAGCATTGTACAAAATACAAAAGTCAGAACCTGGCCAAGCAATGGCTAGTCGCGATCTTGGAGCGCTTCGACGCCCGGCAATTTCCGGCCGGCCATGAGTTCGAGGCTGGCGCCGCCGCCTGTGGACACATGATTGAACGAACCGACCAATTTGCGCTGTTCGATGTAGCCTACCGTGTCGCCACCGCCCACCAAGCTGAACGGCCGGTGGCCATAATCGCCGAGCATGGCGTCGATCACCAGCTCCGTGCCATGCGCGAACGGGCCGACCGGGCCTTGCAAGCCCGCGGTTTCGGTCACGCCCATCGTGCCATTCCACACCACCGTGTTTGCCAGCTGGATGCCGCCGGCGATGAACGCGCCCGAGAACGGCCCGATATCCAAAATCAGCTCATCGTCGGCAATTTCGCGCGACTCGGCCGCCGGCTGCTTGGGATAGCTCTCGACCTCGGCAATCACGTGCGCGTCCCAATCGACAATCCGCGTGCGGGCAGTTTTATCAAGCGATGTCGCCACCACGCCATCCTGCGGCACGTAAAAGATAAACCGCTGCTGCTTGGATTTTTCGCGCGCCTTCTCGAGAATATCGCGCGCGATCGGCACGTCGTTCGGCTCGAATTTACTCTTGGCGATCTTGATTCCCTCGGCCTGCAAAAACGTGTTGGCCATCGCGCCGCCAATGGCGATAAAATCCGCGATGTCGATGAACTTGTTAAGCACGTCGATCTTGTCGGAAATCTTTGCGCCGCCGATGATCGCCATCAGCGGCCGCTCCGGCGTGTCCATCACACGCGTGATCGTGTCGACTTCTTTTTCGAGTAGCAGCCCGGCAACGCTTGGCAAGTGATGCGTGATCGCCTCGGTGCTGGCATGCGCACGGTGCACCACGCCGAAGCCGTCTTGCACGAACACGTCGGCGTACTTGGCAAGCTGCTGCGCAAAGGCGTCGTCATTTGATTCTTCTTCCGGATGAAACCGCAGATTCTCAAGCAGCAAAATCTGCTTGGCCTGCAAATTCTGCACGAGCTTCTGCGTGTCGGCGCCGATGCAATCCTGGGCGAACAGCACCTCTTGGCCGAGTAGCTCGCTCAGCCTTGTACGCACCGGCTCGAGGCTGAACGCCTTGTCCGGCTTGCCGTCGGGCCGGCCGAGGTGTGAACAAATCACCAGCCGAACATCTTTTTCCAGCAGCGCCTTGATCGTCGGCAGCGATTGTTGGATACGATAGTCGTCGCTTATCGAGCCGTCCTCGGCCACCGGTACGTTATAGTCAGCGCGCAGCAGCACGCGCTTTCCCTGGAGATCAATATCGCGAATCGTTTTCTTGGTGAACATGCTCGGCCCTCTTATGCTTATAGTATAGCAAAGTTGCCGGCAATGCACTGGCGTCGATACCGTCTTTCTGTGGGGCATATTGCTCGAAGCCAAACGGCCAGCCGCCACATCTTGACTGAGCACGTTTAAGTAAAGTGTTATACTCCCAGCATGGCTGAACATTTTTCTTTCTACGACACAGAACCACCAAAAAATGCACCGGATTCCGGCCGGCGCTGGCCCGGCCGCGTGGCGCTGGTGGCGAGCGGCGCGCTGCTCGCTGGCGTGCCCGCCGGCTATTACATCTGGAATGATTTGCGCGGCAAACCGGTGCCCGGCGCGGCGGCGGGCGAGCTCGTTTGCCCTGAGGGCGAGCCGGTCGTGGGAGCTTGGATTGAGCCGAACGACCATGCCGACCGCGGCTGGGGCGCGTTCAAGCAAGAGCCAGGCCACCCAAATCGTGCGACTTTCACCGCCAGCATCGCTCACTCAAGTAGGTACAGCATCCACGTCGGCTGCGGCGGCACACCCACCAACTGGGAGCACGACAATCCAAGCCCGGAAATTCCGCTCGGACCGATGCTCATGCAAGTCACTTGCGAGGATCACCCCGGCGTCAAAGCCGGCGACTGCACGGTGACGAACTTGGCGTTGCCCGGAACGCTGCCGAGCGCACCAGCAACTTCATAGCCATCCCGCAACACTTGCATGATGCCGGCCTGGCTTCGCACCGCAAATCGAGCTATCCAAAAACTACACAAAGACACGCACACACGAGTCTGCGCACTTGCACATATCACTGTTATTTTGCTCTTACTTTCGTCCTTTTGGACTCGTCAGTACGAACACACATTCGTAGAGTAGGAGCGGACTTATACGCGTTTTGAAGGCGCGATGCCGTTTGTTCCTCAGGGGAACGATGTACACAGGGAAAGCGAGACTTGCCGTCCAAGCTTTTGCGACGATGTCACAAGCGCCCGGGGTGAAGCGCCCAACGTGCCAAGCACGAATTCGCAAAGAATGCGACCTTTCGAAGGTAGGCAAAAGCCCCTTGCAATCGTTTGCCAAGAAGCTGCCGGCGTGTGCCAGAGCCTCACTTGTAGCCGCAAACAGCCGAAGCTGGTTGCCGCCAAATGTCCGTCAAACAGATCGAGCAGTTGAAGCTAACGATCGAACGCCGAGCAGTCAGACTCCTGTCGTGAAACGGTACAGACCTATGCTGCCAACACCGTGAAACTCACGTACAGCTCACCATCGTACGCCGAATAAGGCGAACCTTCCGGAGGAAGCAGTTCGGCAAGCTGCCAGACCTGAGCGAGCGAGGAAACCTGGCTTGCCAGAAGCAGCTCCGAGTCGTAGTACTCTCCAACGTACACCACTTCACGCCCGCTCGCGTCAGTTGTCCAGCCGTCGTTGTCGATCTGGACCAATTTCCAGAGTTCGACGTACAGCACCTGGCCGTTGAGCGGCAAGCACTCCAGGTATTTCCCGAAGGCCTGAGCTGCGGCGCGGCGGCGGGCGATGTGCGTCGAGCTCATGAGAGCATCCGACGGCTTCATCGTCTGGAGGAAGTCCTCGAGACGCGACGCGATGATCTTTCGGCTAGCCCAGTCGTGCTCGTCCGGCCAGCTCGGCAGTCGGTCCGCCGTGATGGTGGCCAGGACGTTCGAGTCGGTGATCGGTACGAGCGGTGCCCAGGAGTGGCCATTGGTAGTGGCAACGCCGGGGTTCGAGCTCTGGCTGTTGATGGTCATGGGAGTGACCTTCCTGTGTACTCCATCAGAGGCTCTCTCTGTTGGTAAAGAATATTATAGCATAATTGTCACGGAATGTCTATATTCATGTTGTGTGGCGGCGGGCGATGGCGTTGAGCCACCAAAGGAGAAACATATCCCCGCCCGCCGCCAGTGGCCGCGATTAGCTGCGGCCAGTGCGGGCAGCATTGGACGTGCGCGGACGCGGCGTGACTTCCCAGTCGGGCTCGGGGAAAGCGGCCCAGCCAGGGTACAATGCTTCGGTGTTTACCCGTACGCGCTGCGCCTGCTTCCGCACTTCCTCAACAACAGGCCGCGCCTCACCGTGCAGACACACGCCGATGCCCTCGCTCAACTTTTCCTGGTCGAGCGCCCACAGCAGCTCATTGGCGACCTTGAAGCCCTTGCCAAGCCACTCCAGCAGCTCCTTGCGCGGGGGAACGCCGATCGCCAGCAAGTCGAGCATGTCTCCGTGCTCAGACGGCCAGCCGAAGAGCCCGGCAAGCCCTTTCATCGTCGCGGACTCGAGCCGAAGCGCCGCCACCATGTTCGCGTGGCCGATCCTCGCGAGCTGCTTGAACACGTCGCCCGTCATCCAGCGCAGCTGTACATGGAGCGCCGGCCGCAAGCCAAAGTCCGGATTGTCGAGGTGCTGCACCAAGGCGTGGCCAGCGCACAGCGAGTGATCGATGTTCGGCGAGGCATTCATGCGCTCTCCAATCTGTCGGTAAAGCAGCCGAGATGCGTGCTTTACAACAATCTTTCAGGATTGCCTAACGTGAGTATACCCGACATACATTCGTTGGCGCCACCTTGGAATGCACTTTTCTTGCTACAAAAAGCTGGGTTCTTGATAAAAAGTGACAGCGACGCGCCCAAAAAGCTTTGCGGACTTAATACGCGCGCCACTGTCGTAAGGACCTCGGGAGAACGAGCGATGCAGCACTCGAGCCCGAATCAGCTACGAACGAAAAGGTAGTTCGTCCCACGCTGTCCAGCTGCGCGGAATCGCCACGAGCTCTGGATACTCGCAGATGCGGCGTGCCACACGGATGTAGGGCGCGCCGCGTTGCGCCAGGCTCACGCATTGCGTCGCGCGAGCTTGCCCGCTCTGCCTCACCTGTTGGATGTGCTCCACGATGGGCCAGATGCGCATTTCGTGCTGCAAATACTCCAGCATCCAGTGCGTCATCGTGTCGCTGACCGTCAGTGCCACGAGGCCGTTGCCCTCTGGCCACACATAAATCTTTTCGTGCGGCCGAGCGCGGTGCGGCGTGCGCATCCGGAAGACGTGAACCGCGCCTTCCGGTGCCGGCTCGTGCTCGGGAATCGCGGGCCACTGCCGCGGATCGCCGCCATCCCAGAGCCACAGCAATAGCCCGGGCGCACTCGACACAAGAGGCGACGCCATGAATGGCATCTCGCCTAGCTCGCGCTGCACAATTTGCGCATGGCCCGGACACGTTGCGTGCTTGCCATCGAACATTACTCGCATCTCCATCCTGTTGGTAGGCAGCAGGTGCCTGCTTACAACAATCTTGTAAGACTGTCACCTCCAGTATACGTGAGTCACTGCGGCGTCTCAAATGCAGCGCGTTTCGTTTGCGCAAGGCGCGATAAGATGTTTAAATTAGTGTGTAGTTATCCCCTACCTATGGAGGTTACCTATGCAAGACGGCGATTCTGCGGCCACGCCCTCAGCCGCCGACGTGACATACCAGGTGTTCATGCTGGGGCTGGCACTCCTGCATGAGTCCTTTCCCGAGGAGCGAGTACGCCGAGGCTCCAGCGTGATGGCGGCGATCTCTCTGGCGAACCCCGTGTTCAAACAGATGCGGCCGCTCGCCGAGCAGGCCTGGGATCTGCGAGCCCTGGTGCTCGAGCACGCACAGATACACGAGGGTGAAAAGCCACCGAACAAGAAGGAGCTGGCCAAGCTCATCACCACGTCGGACAAGCACACCATCCTCATCGCGAAGCCGCCGATCGAGGTTGCGTCCAGCGACTTCTCGCCGCAAGCCCTTTTTGGGCCCAAGGGTCATTCCTTCGCAATAACCGACGCAGGCATCGCCTTCGCCATGCAGTTCGCCACACGGTATGAGGAGCTCCTCACTGCCGAGAAGTGTGTCGCAGGCTGGCGCGAGTACCGCAGACAGGTGCGCTACACGCTGGGCACACAACGCAAGGCGCCCAAGGCCAACGAGTCCTCAGATCAAGGCGCCGCGCCGGAAGCTTGGCGAGGCAGCATCCCTCAAGCCCCCAACGTCGAGCACGAGTGGTAACAGGGTTGCACACCACCCCCGGAATAGTTCGCACGGCAAACGTGCCAAACTTTCCGGGGGTTAAAATATGCCCCCAGAAACGTCGTGCCAGCGTCTCGGCTGATAATGCGCCAAGCAAGTGAAAAGGGGGCTACTCGAGCACGCGCACTTTGATTGTGTCGGTCGCGCCCACCAGGCCAGGCTTTTGGCCAGACACAATCACCACGCGGTCGCCGCGCGTGAACACACCTTGCTCTTTGAGCCATTGCGCCAGGTTCGCGCCGACACCTTCTTGGTCATCACGCAAAAACGTTTTGCTTGCATACATCAGCGCCATCTGTGTGGCCACACGCGGCGTCGAGGTCACGACCACAATCGGCATGTCTGGCCGGCGACTCGCGATGTTGAGCGCCGTGGCACCGGACTTGGTTTGCGCAACGATAGCCGCCGCCTCGATCTGGCTGCTCAGCGCCATCACGCCGCTGGTGATCGCGTCTTGCAGCCGGCTCGACTTGCGCGGATGCTGGTAAATTGGCCGCAGCTCGGCGTTTTTCTGCGTATACAAAATAATTCGCTTCATGGTTTCGATCGCCTGCAATGGATACGTGCCATTGGCGGTTTCTTCGGAGAGCATGAGGCAATCAGCGCCGCAAATCACGGCGTTCGCGATGTCCGACACCTCCGGCCGCGTCGGGTCTGGATTGTCGACCATGCTGATGAGCATCTGCGTCGCCACGATGCTGATCTTGCCGTATTGCTGGCACAGGCCGATGATGCGCCGCTGCACGATCGGCACCGCCTCGGCGCTCACTTCCACCGCCAAATCGCCGCGCGCCACCATCACCGCATCGGCCACTTGGGTGATCTGCTCGAGCATCGCATCTTCGATCGCCGCCTGCGTCTCCACCTTGGCGATAATCTTGGCCTCAGAGCCGCGCTGTTTGAGAATCTCGCGCAGACGCACAATGTCATCGGCCGATTGCACGAAACTCAGCGCCACGTAATCAGCGTCAAGCGTCAAGCCAAACTCGATGTCGCGCAGGTCTTTTTCGGTGAGAATGTCGCCACCAAAATCAGTGTCCGGCAAGTTCAGCCCTTTTCGCTGGAGCAAAAACCCGTCGTTATCGATCTGCACTGTCAGCGTACCGTCCGGCGCAATGTCGATCACCACGCCGCGCAGCCGGCCATCGAACAGCAGCAGCCGCTCGCCAACCTTCATCTTCCGGCTGATGTCATATTGCACAGGAATCACACCGGTCGCCGCATAATCACTCTGATATTTGAGCTGAAGCGCATCGCCGGCCTTGACCTCGATGCGGCCTTCAAAATCGCCGAGCCGAATCTTCGGCCCCTGTAAGTCCTGCACAATCGCCACCGGCTTGCCGAGCTCGCGGCTCGCTTGGCGCACCCACGCCGCAAACTGGCCATGCTGCTCGTGCGTACCGTGGCTGAAGTTCAGCCGAAAGCCGTTCACGCCGCCGCGCATCATTTTTACGATCTGTTCGTAGCTGCCGGTGGCCGGGCCGAGGGTGGCCAAAATTTTCGTGCGCTTGAACACGCGCGACGCAACATTTGGTGCGATTTCAGGGAACGTCATGCTTTACTTCTCCAGGTTTTTCGATTCGTAGTAATTCTAGATTATGCCGGAAATGGGCTGAAAGTTCAAAGCTGGCCAGCGAAGTCATCCGCTGCGCCGGCCCACTTCGGCAAACTGCTCGCGCGCATGCACGGAATTTGACGCCGTAATCTCGAGTGCGCTTCAGAATTCCGAAGCTCCATTTATTCTCTTGTCGGCTGGCCGTGCTGCATGTGCTCGGTCACTTGCCGCAGCATCTCAGAAGTACGCTGAAAATGATTGAGCAAAAATGCCAGCTGCTCGTCGCTGTAGCTGGCAACCAGATCGTCAAACGCTTTTTGCAGCGGCGCAAACAGCGCGCCCGCCCAGCTCGCCGAACTGGCCTTTTCGTGGTGAAACGATACGAGCACGCGGCGGCGATCCGCCGGATCGTGTGCCCTGGCAGCAAGACCCATGCGCTCCAGGCGATCGACCATGCCGGTCATGCCGCCGGTGGTAATGCCGCAGCGACGCGACAGTTCGCCAGCGGTCATCGGCCCGCTGTCCTGGAGCACGTTGCAGCATTCGAGCTCCATGGCACTCAGGCCCGCGCGCGCCGCCAATGCATTGAGAAATAGCGCGTGCAAATTGCCGCTCGTGCAGACGATCATTTGCAGTTCTTTTACAAGTTGTGGGCGTGATTTCGTTGTTGACATGACCTTGGAAATAGCTTAACTTAGTAAATAAGATATTTAGCTGCTGAGCTATTCAGCAATTATAACGCAAAACAAGGAAGTTTCAATGAACGAACACGCCGCTGTGCACCACGCCAGCAAATTCACCGCCAAACAGAAGAAGATCGCCTTGTTGATCGTAGCCTTTGCGTTCGTGATGGACTTGCTCGACTCGACCATCGTCAACATCGCCATTCCGTCGATCCAGGCCAACCTCGGTGCCAGTTTCGCCACCATTCAGTGGCTCGTGGCCGGCTACTCGCTCACCTTCGCGCTACTGCTCATCACCGGCGGCCGCATGGGCGATGTGTTCGGCTACAAAAAAGTCTTCTTGTGGGGCATCGGCGGCTTTACTATCGCTTCATTCCTCTCTGGCATTGCGCCATCGCCGGCGTTCTTAGTCGCCGCACGCCTGATCCAAGGTTCGATGGCTGCGCTGATGGTGCCGCAAGTGATGTCGATCATGCAGGTGATGTACAAGCCGGAAGAGCGCGGCAGCGTGATGGGCATGTTCGGCATGCTCGGCGGTTTGTCGGCATCGCTCGGGCCGATCGTTGGTGGTTTGCTCATCAAGGCGAACATTTTGCACTGGGATTGGCGGCCGATTTTCCTCATCAACCTGCCCGTCGGTATTTTCGCGCTGATCGCCGGCATGAAATATCTGCCCGACGGCAAGAGCGAGCACCCGCTGCACATCGACATCAAAGGCACGTTCCTGATTATCGTGGCGCTGAGCTTGCTCGTGTTCCCGCTGATCGAAGGCCGCGACCTCGGTTGGCCCACCTGGACGCTAGCGATGATGACTGCTTCGATCCCGGCGCTCGGCCTTTTTGGCTGGTATGAAACGCGCAAGCACGGCCGCGACGCTTCAGCGCTCATCGTGCCGTCACTGTTCAAGGTTCGCACCTTTGTGAGCGGCCTCGCGCTCAACTTGCTCGTGCAATCGGCGATGATCGGCTACTTCCTGACGTTCACGCTGGTGCTACAAATCGGCATGGGCTACAGCGCCATTCGCGCAGCACTTACCGGTGTGCCCATGGCTGTCGGCATTGGCCTTGGCTTTGCCGCGCTCGGCCAAAAGATGGTCGCCAAATTCGGCCGTCTCGTTATCAGCATGGGCGCCGTTGCTTACGCCGCCGGCCTGATCGCAACCACGTGGGTTATCACGCACTATGTGGGCACTGCGCACCCCTGGCAGTTCATCCCGAGCCTGTTCGTAAGCGGCATTGGCCTTTCGCTCATCATGGTGCCGATCTTCTCGGCTGCGCTCCAAGACGTCGACACCAAAGACGCCGGTTCGGCCTCGGGCATCTTGAATGCCATTCAGCAAGTCGGTGCTGCCATTGGTATCGCCATCATCGGCGTCATCTTCTTCGGCCAGCTGACGCACGGCGCCACCAACTCCTTCGACAACGTCACGCCACAGCTCAAGCACCAGCTCACTGCGCTGCACGTGCCAGAAGCGCAGCAAAACTTCATTATCGCCGACGCCCGCACCTGTTTCCATGACCGCTCCACCGAAAAAGACACCAACATCGTGCCCGACAGCTGCAAGCAAATGAACGCCAGCGCACCGACCAAAATCAGCCAAGAAATCGGCAACGCCGTCGGCTCGGCCGCCAAGCAGGCCAACGCCAGCAGCTTCGCCAGCGCCTTCCGCTACGGCGTGATCTACTCGATCATCCTGCTCGTGAGCATCACCGCGCTCAGCTTCACCCTGCCGCGCAAATTCCGCACCGCCACCCCCGACGCGCTGTAGCTAGCGCATCTGCCCTGGGCACATCCGCGCGAAAAAGCTTGCTCGACCACGTCTCTTTGGGTGACTGCAAAAGCTACGGCCGAAGCCAAGGCCGATAAAGATCGTAGAAAACTTTGCACGCCCGGCGCGCAGCAAGTACTATAAACAAATGCTCAGAGGATTTGGCAACTACCGGCTCGTGTACGGCCATTTGTGGCACACGTATGGCCGCTATTGGACAGTGCGGATTTCGTTCGCACTCCAGATTATGGCGCGCATCTGCAAGCTCATTGTGTTGCCGGTGGCCATCAGCCTTATTATCGCCAACCTGTCGCGCCATAATTTTGCTGGCGCGCAGCGAGCGGTATTTCTGTACGCCATCTTTTCATTCGTGCTTGGCGCGCTGGCGCCGCTCATCAAATACATCGGTATGCTGGGCGAGAATGCCGCCTACCGCGACATCACCGGGGAGTATTTTTCGCGGCTGATTGCGGCGGACCTCGACTACTTCCACAGCAATCTGGCCGGCTACCTCACCACGGCCACTCGGCAATACGTCGACGGCTGCATGATGCTCATGCGTTCCTTGCGCGATCGCTACCTCAACACTGCGCTGAGCATCTTGTTTCCGCTCGGTGTCATTCTGTATCTCGACTGGTGGCTTGGGCTGGTGGCACTCGCGCTGAGCGTGACGCAAGCAGCGTATCTGTTGTGGGCGTCGCACGCCATTACGCCGTCGCGAGCCAAATCGCGCGAGGTGTACAAGCGTAATTCCGGGCGGATGGCGGACATCGTGTCGAACATTTTGGCGGTCAAAGCCACCGCACAGGAGCGAGCGAGCGTGAGCGACGTGGAGCGCGGCTCGATCGAGGAAGGCCAGCTTTTTTACACGCGCTATACGATTCAAGCCAAGCTCATCGCCGTGCGGGAGCTGATTACCGTGCTGTTCTTTCTGGCATTGCTCTGGCTCACCGTGCATCGAATGAGCGGCGGCCACATTAGCATAACCACCGCAGTTCTGGTGGTGACGTACACGACGACTATCCTCACCGGCATTTACACACTGTCGGACGATCTCGACGAGCACGACGATTTGACCGATAAGATCGTGCCGGCGTTCGAGGTTCTCAACCGCCAAAACGACGTCACCGATCCGGCTGAGCCACGCCAGCTCGAGCGCACTCGCGGCCAGATCACGTTCCGCAATATTTCTTTTGCATACGATACGAGTGCGGGTAGCGAGCCGGTGCTCAGCGATTTTTCGCTCGAGATTCCGGCCGGCCAAAAAGTCGGCGTTGTCGGCGTGAGCGGCGCTGGCAAAAGCACGCTCGCCAAATTGCTGCTGCGATTTACTGATGTGAGCGAGGGTCAGATCCTCTTTGACGGCATCGACGTGCGCGAGCTCCGGCAAGCCGATCTTCGCAAGCAAATCGCCTACATCCCGCAAGAGCCGCTGCTGCTGCATGCTAGCATCCGCGAAAATGTGCTGCTGTCGCGGCCCGACGCGACCGACCAAGAAATAACCGCGGCGCTGCGGCTTGCCCATGCGCTGAAATTTGTCGAACAGCTGCCCGAGAAGCTCGGCAGCATCGTCGGCGAACGCGGCGTGAAGCTGAGCGGCGGCCAAAAACAGCGCATTGCCATCGCCCGCGCCGTGCTCCAGCATGCGCCGGTGATGGTTCTCGACGAAGCAACCAGCGCGCTCGACAGCGAGAGCGAGCAGATCATCAAAGATTCGTTCGCGAGTGTGCTTAAGGGCAAAACCGCCATCGTTATCGCGCACCGGCTGAGCACGCTCTCCGACATGGACCGGATTATCGTACTCGACAAAGGCCGCTGCATCGAGGACGGCACGCACGAAACGCTGCTCGCGCAAAATGGCGCTTACGCCCGCCTCTGGAAGCGCCAACTCAAACACGCCGACGAATAACCAAAATCATTCAAAATCACGCGCCGTTGCAGCAAACATTTACCCAATCGCACACTCCGCTTCGAGCAGGCGACGACATCGGCGGCACCACGCGATGAAGGCCGGCACGATTTTCTCTAAGCCGCCACTTCACCATTTCAAGCATGCCCTTGCAGGGCACCGGCTCATTGCAAAGATATGCTATTGCTGCAGCTGCGTGTACAGATCCGCCCAAATGGTCGTCGCGTAGCCAGCAATTGTTTCAGCAGTGTTCACGGGACTTGCATTGACAAGCTGCTTCGGATCGGTTGTATCCCACACCAAACCTTGCGGAAGGCTCTTGGCGTCACCATACCACGCACTTATGCCAGCTTCCGAGCCATCTGCATACGCGTTGCTCAAGAATCCTCTGCCCGCCATGTTGTCATCACCATTCACGCCACGCGAAAAAACAAGCTGGCCGTCAAAGCTTAATTGGGGCCTTAGACTTTCGTAGCGATGGCCATACATCTGCACGAATTCGACCTTAGCCGGATCGGGCTGGCCGTCAGTTTTGCCCACGAGAACGTCAACCGCCAGGTCCCGGCGGCGGACACTCGACCCTTCGGTGTATCCAACCCGCACCTCTGTCTCCGTGGCACTATCAGACAAGGTGTATGCGTGGCCTTGGTGCAGAAGCTGGAGCGCCTGCGTGCCAATGAGCTTGGCGACCGGGTCGAGCTGCGCGGCCATACCCGCCTCAACCGTTTGCTCGTACTGTTTGCCAGGCTTGGGCGCGGGCGGCACGTCGTGCGCGCAGCCGCCCAGGAGCGCCGCCGTCAGCGCACCAGTTACGGCAGCAACGCCAAGAGGTGCGCGCCTCCGATCGTGTTCGTTCTGTGGCGGCAAAATAGTATTTTCTTGACCCAACCCTGTGTCAATGCGTTCTTTTTTCATACATATACTATACAATCAAAGTCAATAGTTTGCACGGATCCAGGCAAGCGCACCGGCGGCGAATAGAGATTTTTTAGGTATACTGACTTCATGACCAGCCCCGAAAACCCTCCCGAAGAACCTGTCGCCGAGTGGCGCAACGATGAATTCTGGGTAAAACCCTACGAAGAGCATGTCTATATTGCGGTGCTTGATCATGTGGCAATCGGATCCTATGAGCTAGGAGATACAGAGGCGACAGGAGCGCTCATGAGGCACCTCAATTGGCGACAGCGTAACGAGCCACCGCTTAAAAGAAACGCACTCCGATTTCCCGAGGAAGGCCAGGTGGTCGTAACGGCTGCGTCCGTAGAAATAGCGTCAATCTTGGGCACCAACGCAGACAGCACGGTTCCGGGTCTCAGGGCTGTCCACGACTTCCACGCCTATGCATGGCTCTTGCGCCAAGAAACGGCCCGAGACAGCGAACGCAGACAAAAAGAAGCCGCAAACCCCAGGCTATTCCGCACATACAACGATCGCCTCAGCCCGTACGAAGCCTTAGCGCGCCTCTACGCGCCGCAGGTTAGCAGGCTCAAAGCAGCGCTCTACGATCCTGATGCAGACGAATTTCGGTGGCCGGCCACCGTGACACTTCTTCTCCACCCCAGCCCTTTAATGATTCCCGTAGCAGAAGAGGTGAAAGCATTATTGAGTTCCAAATCAGACGCGTAAATATCATCTGGCAAGATGAGGATAAGGCAGAAAAGTAAGCGCAGAGAAGAACGGGGGCAGGCGCCAGCGAGCGACTACATTTACACATTCTTATCTGCGCGCCGGCATGCCGGACTTTGCCGCAGAATGACGAACACTACAGCTGTTGCCCCTGAAACGCGCTCAATCTGAGCTCGTATGCAAGCCGGGCACGCCAAAAAGAAGACCACCTCCGGCCGACCAGCGCCAGGCCGGAGGGGTCCTATTCTTGCTAGCTATTCCTTGTCGTCACCGTTTGTGAACAGTTGTGGTAGTATCGCTGGAGCAGATCCCCACGACGTACGGTGTGCCATCCGAGTGGTAGCCCCAGCAGGCAGCCGACTGCCAGTTGTCGCGCAGAACCTCCGCGGACATTGGAATGACTGTGACGTGCTGCCGGCGATTCGGCTCGTCGGTGACTTCGAGAGTGAGCGTGTCTTCACTCTTAGGGAACAGCTGGCCGGCGATGTTCAGCTGGAGCAGCTTGTCCGCGCCGGCAGCAGCGAAGGCCCTGCCGATCTCGTCGAGCCGCGCCAGAAAGACCTCATCAGTGACGTCGACGCCGCTGGCCTGGTGTAGCGCGCGGCTCGCGTAGCGGAGCGCCTCCACCTTGCCGTCGTCGGTGATTCCCCAGCACGAGGGAAGACCTTTCTGCATTGCCTCCGCTTCCAGCATGGGGTGCATCACCAGGTGGCCCGGCGCGATTTGCTCCTCGAAGAAGACCTCACCGAGCTCCATCGGGTAGTGCACGTGCGCGGAGTAGACGCCGAACACGGTGTTCTTGATCACCTCGCCGGCTCTGCGAAGCGCTGCCCGGAACTCCGGAGAGTTGGGGTTAACTTCGGTGATGTGGGGCGGTGTTGCCACGCGTGACATGCGTGTCCTCTCTGTAGGTTGTCAAAACTGCGGCCGGAAGATGCCTCTCCCGTACAGGGTTATAACACGAGGGCATTACAGTCGGCAAGCCGAGTGTCTCAGTTGCCGAGGGAACCGCCGCAAAGAACCATGCGCACAACAATCGATCGACCTGCAATGGCAATAGTGTTGCCGCAAAGTCTACCTTGTCGACCCAGAAAATGCTATGCTTAAAACAGTCTCGTGAGGACGACGGAGAAAAACAAACATATTAAAAGGAGAGGACATTCATGTTCTTTAAAAAACGTGCCGCTAGCAATGCGCGGCTTGATCAGGTTGCCAAATTATATTTAGGCTATAAATTCTTTGGCAATTTATTTTTCGCCTACCCAATATTCTACCAATTCGCCAAGCAAACTATTACGCCGCTACAAGTGGGAATCTTCTTTAGCGCCATCGGCATCGTGGGGTTTATCGCCGAAATACCAACGGGGATTATTGCGGACAAACATGGCCGAAAATTGAGCGGACTAGTCGGCACAGCCGTGCTCAGCGTCGCCCCATTGATTATATTTTTTGGTCATAGCCTTTTGGCCTACCTTGTGGCTGCACTTTTTTATGGCGTGGGCAGAGCACTATTGAGTGGCACACTCGAAGCCCTGGTATACGACCACAAAAACGTCTCAAAGGATATTTACCGACGAATCAATACGCTTGAAATAACTTTCGGCCAATCGGGCATTTTAATAAGCGCGGCGCTTGGCGGACTGTTATTTTCGATTCACGAAAGCTTGCCCTTTATCATCGAAGCAAGCGCCAGTTTCGCGTGTCTCGTTCTTATAGCTTTCATGCAAGAACAAAATAAAGACAGCCACGTTGCTTCTACCGCATCAATTCGACAACACTTTATGGAAAGCATGCGATATCTGTTTGCGACCTCCTATTTACGAATTCTCGTATCGATGAGCGTCGTTTTTTCGGTCATGCTAGGCATGTGCATTCAGTTTGTCAACGAAGCGGCTATGATCGAGCACAAGCTCCAGCCACAAACGCGTGGATTTCTCATCGCGGGCGCCGGAATTGCAACGCTCATCCTGTTGCACGCTGTTATTTTTAAGGTAATCCAGGGCGACATTGGTAGGATAGCCTACCTTATGTGCGGCGCGGCGGTGGCCTATATTCTCATGAGCTTCAATAGCCTGCCGCTCTTTCTTGTTGGCTACTTGGTATGGTGCTGCTTGAACGCAACGAGTGCATTTCTAAGAGTCATGGTGCACGATCAGATACCCGGCTCACATCGGTCAACCATCCTGAGCAACTTCAAGGCGCTTGCCGTTTTGCTAGGGCTCGGCGCCAGCACTGCGACTGGATTCCTGGTGCAACAAACCAAAACGCCCCGGTCGGCATACGCAGTCTTTGGGGCAATCGCCTGTTTCATGCTCCTGCCGTGCGCGTATTGGCTCATAGCTCAGCTGCGCCAAACCGCGCACGCACCACTCCGTAAATAATGCGTTATACAGGAGCTTCAGATGCGAACCTCGGCACCTTCGCCCGCGCCGAAGCATTGAGCAAGAGTTTAGGCTAACTCAGAAAGTCCGAATACGCCGCGAGTCTGCACGGTATATCGTCCCGCGGCCGGCCCGCGGCCCAGCAACATGTCCGTCATAACAGCGCCGACCAGCGCGCCGCCCATCATGGCAGTGCTGCCGAGTTGCGCAACGCCCGATGATTCACGCCGCGCCAATTGATCAAATGACCGCTTAAATCGCGGACTGATATGCTCAGGACCGACGACCTTGAGCAAGAGTTCCATGTTTTGCTGCGGGGAAGGATTCGTAATGGCCAGATCGGCAGCCGATGCCGCGCCAAAGAAAAACGGCTCCCCCGAAGCCGGATCTTCGATGTCAATCTGCGAAGTTCGGTCCAGATCGGCAGGCATAATAACCAGCGCACCGATTTCCTTGGCCCATTGGCGGACCGCAACCTTTGGCGCCCACTGGTCGATGGCCTCGACAATGATCTTGGGTGGCCGCGGGAGCTTGCGCGCAGCGGCCAGATCAAATCCTTGCCGCAAATGCCACTGCTCTATGAACGGATCAATTCTGACAATCTCCCGGCCGAGCCAGTCGACTTTCGCCATGCCGAGATCTTTGTATGTAGCCGACAATCGATTGAGATTTGTCGGTGTGATGTCGTCAAAATCAGCCAGCGCAACCCCATTACCAATGCCCGCCCGTACGGCCGCCAGCACCGCGTGGCTGCCGACGCTCAGCCCCACAAAAGCCACCGTTGCCTGCCTGAGTTCCATTTGTTCTTCGGGGGTGAGAAGCGGATTATTACGGAGCGTTCGCAGCCGATAGTGCACATCTGGCGGCGGATAATGCACCCAGCCATCTTCGTCTGTGCCGGGCTGCCGCACCCACCTGCCATATTGCTGCCCCTCGGCGAGGATGTGGGTTTTGAGCTGCTCGCGCTCTGGGCCCTGGGGGTTGGGGAATTCCATCTTGGCGACATCCTCAGCGATGAAGTCCAACGCATCGTGCTTGGGAAGCATTGAGGCCGCAAAGACCTCGCGCTGATCACTCACAGATAGATCAAGGATTTCGGGCGGCGACCATTGACGCCTCGCTTGTTCTGCACTCATAGAATCTCCTTTTTTTCTTGCATATATTGCCAAACCGCCGCGCTGACATGCTCCTGGCGCAAACCCTGCATAAAGAACAAGAGCGACCGATGCAACTTGTCGCGTTCAGCCCCCTCTGCCTCCTGGCAATCATTCGCTAAGTTGTCAATAAAGCTACACGGCTGGAGCAACGCCGGCTTGAGATCCTGCAGAATCGGATGGCTCGCCACCACATCTCTGCCAATCAGTTGAATATTCTTGCCGCCCCAGCTGCCGGCCAATCGAGGATAGGTTCCAGCAGCCATCGTGACCAGCCACAACTCCTTGCGACTTTCGAGCATCACATCGTGCACCGCACGCCGAAACACCCGCTGCATGCTCAGCGGGTGCGCGTCCGGCATGCCCGCGAACGATGCTGCCTCCCTGATGACATACCCCTGGCCCTGCAAGTCCGTCAAGTACGCTTCCGCCTCTGCGTACAACGCGCTCTCACACCGCGCATACGATGGAAGACTCTTGTAGCCCTCGGGGCCAGGACTAACGAGCCGCATCGATGTGGCTCGCCGACAGCTCCCATCATCCGACTCGCGACACAGATAATAAACCACCCCCGGCCCTCGAGCTTTGTCGATGTCCGGACTCATCCGGCCATCTGGCAACAGCGCGTCAGACGACACGATATTGTGAGTCAGGTAGCTCAGCCCTTGCGCATGCCAAGCAATATCAGCAAGCGCAGGCGCACGGTCCTCGGTAAAAGTGGCGTAATAAAATCCGTCGCCTCCAGGTGACCAGATCTTTGGCAAATTCTCAGCATGAGCTGGCTCAGGAGCGGCCAGCGGCTCACGATCGTAGGTTTCAGACATTGTTATATAATACGCTATTGGTTAAATAGTCAAAATAAATTTCTAACTGACAATCCTAGTTGTCACCATGCGCTGGCGGACATGCTGCCTGCTCGAAGTTGGCCCGCACCGACGCTCCACGCATCGGCCCTAAGTACTTACGCCCAAATCGTCTCAGCAGCCACCGGTATTAATGAGGCGAGGCGCAACGTCGCACCTGTCGTGCGCCCATAGGCAGGATATTCGGGCGCATACAGCGGAATATTGTTCGGGCAATAGCGAGGCACAATATCACGCCCGTTGTTCTGGAGCGCCTTCGTGCGCCAAATACCGTTCGCGGCCAAGCGCTCTTCTGTGTGGGCGTAAGGGCAATCTTCCGCCGGCGAAGGCTCATGGTCGAAGCCCTGAGGCGGAAAGTACCGTTCATTCAGCGACGCCGTGATAAATTGTGGCCTCGCAAGCTCATGTATATACTCCGGCAACGTCGACTTCAGATCTCCATCGCCGCCCCACATATGAGCATGCTGGGCGGCAGATTCCAAAAGGTGGAGCGCGGTTACATTTGCCGCTGTAACGTGGTCTTGCAATCGAACAACAGGATCAGAGCGAATTGGCCATCGCAGTGTGCGTAGTGATCTGGCATTTTCTTCTCGATCCAACTGGCTAAAGCTCTCCCAAGATGGCCCGCCCCAATGCCCAGGCTCATTGCGCGCCTCATATAAAAATTGCCGCATGGCGAGGGACGCCAAAAGAGCACCAGCCCGCAAGAAAGCACGCTGTTTCGCCGAAAAGTTGCCATATCCCGAAAATACCCTGTCCAGTCTGGCATCACTAATCTCTTTGGATTTGTGCAAAAAAGGCGCCCAACCTTCATGTTCCAGGCCTTTGGCTCGCTCTGCCATTTGAATCTCAATACCATGCAGAACAGGTCCGGCAGAAGCGCGCCAAAGATTGCGAAAGAGCAAGCAACGCGCCTGATCTGGATTGTGCTTGCTCATCCCGATCTGGCCGTAGTGCTCTCTTAGGCGACCTGCAAATTCGTCGAGAAGTTCCCCCGAACGGCCTGGCTCTTGTTCGCGTATTCGCTGGGCGACTTTAGTGCCCTCGGCGGTAGGTATAAATCTCATTATTCTCTCCTGATATATGTATTGCCCGCCCGTGTGTACGCCTCAGCCATCGAACGAGGAGCTGGCCATAGTGAAACAAATAGACCGAGTGCTGTCCAGGGCAAGTTAAGGATAAAGGCAAGCGCGCCCATCATTAATTACCGGGATCGAGCAATCTTGTGACCTTCGGCAAGCGCAACAACCCCAGCGCGACTCCCCATCCATGCCCAAGCGCCGAAATCTTGTAAACTCTTACGCCACTAATGCTCATTGTAGAGCGTGGCACCACAAAGTCAGCCCATTGCTGCACGAGAACAAGACGTTGTTTATCCTCCTTCGCGAGAGATGGAATAGTTACGTCGCCGCAATAAATCACGGGATCAAAGAAGCTTCGGCTTGCTTTCCCCGGTGTGCCGATATGCGCCATGCGCTTCAGGCTGCGCACGTCCCACCATTTGAGCCGTGCTTCGTGCAGCCGACTACAAAGTGTTATGCCGAATACATGCTTGTCATGAATTTGTCCGAGGATATTAACCGCCAAACTGCCGCCCGCACTTGAGCCCACAAGCACAAGTTTGCCGTGCGTTTTGAGCTGCTGTTTGGTGAGCTTGACCGTACGTTCGAGCAAAGATTCAAACGATTCTCCAGAGCGCCAATTAATAAAAGCTGGCGTGACATGGATGCCGCGCTGAGCGAGATATCTTATCCCAAGCTGCTCGCGTTTGCGCAGCTTACCGTCGGTAAGGCCATTGAAGAACAAAACGTGAACCGTCGAATCGGTCGTATTCCTAAGGGTCATTTCTTTTCACAGGATTTTTATTACGCCTAGCAGCGCACTTTTCTTATGATCAGACTCATGGAACACAAAGCCATCGCTTTCTGCGATGTCCTCGCCATACAGATGTTCCACATTGGTGAGTTTGGCGGCATCATACACAATAACGATGTCAATACGAATGGCGTAGCCGCGGTCGCCGAGCGCGCCGTGGTAAAAGTCAGCTAGCAGCTCCTTCGTGAAGATGTTGGTACCACGCCGCACCTTGGTGGGTGTTCCAAAAAAGTCAACACGCTTGCCTTGCACCTTGCCTACGTCATAGCCTTGACCAGCCCGATTAGAATCGTATCTGTCCGTGCCTGTTTCTGCAATGATAGATACCAACTCATCTACTGTTTTGCCCGGGTGATCGCGGGCGCCGAGACAGCGCAACACGACATCTCTACCCAAAAAGTGCTCTTCGAGCAGATGATCGAGCCGAGGACCAATAGCTAGTATATCCGGCCACTCGTTCGCCCTGTATTCTGGGATTGATATGCCGAGCAGTATTAGCCCCTCATCAGGCTCCAAAATGCTTTCAGCGTCGTGGTGTTTTCTATCGTCAGCTTGGGGGTCGAGTTTGCGAGAGGCCATGAGGGCTTCTGTTTGCACTAAGATTTCATCGATGACCTTACCAATAGGCTGCGTGGCATCGTACCTGAATGCGAGCGCGGCCTGAATCTTCGGCGTCCTGGGTACGTGCCCGTATTTCTGCAAAAATAATTCACCATACGCCGGGCCGAGGTTTCTTTGCAAACTCCATATCGCATCTGCTAGGTCCAATTCAGGCGTGCCGAAACTAAGCTGCCCGAAATCAATATAACCAATTTGCTTTTGCTCTGAGATTATGATGTTTGGCAGCGCCATGTCACCGTGAAGCAACACATCATGGTCATGTGCTTGCGGAAACACCGCGTTTGCGCCCACCTCATGCAACTGCCTGACGGCCGTTGCAAATGTGTCCACAATTTCAGCGTCGGGCCACTCGCCAATAAGCTCAACAAGATTTTTGCCAGGCACTTCGCTCATAAGCAGAAAGTCGCGGCCCTCGTGCGACTCGTGAAAGTCAATCACCTGTGGAACAGATAACACGGGCGCAAGTTTCTTGAGATTATCGCGCTCGCGCGTGAGCGTCGTTGCAATCTTAAAATAGTAGGTGGCGTCGTCTACCTCTATTTTATATACCTCATCCTGGTGAGAATGGGCGTGTTTTGCGGCCCTAAACGGCTTGCCGAGCACTGCCGACAGCCATTGCTGTGCCTCGGGGTCAAGATAAGTCGTACTATCATTCTTCACCTTACAATCATACCGTATCGAAAGATGATTCACGTACTTTCCCGCCCAGAAAAGTGAGTATTTGTCGAGTGAGCGTGGCGGGCGGAGTCTTGGGACTTCAGCCCGCCACGCGGTGGGGCCAAAAGGCGGTTAAACCTTGTCGGCCACCGATCGATCGTGCCGGCTGCGCACTGCGCGCGCCGTAGCCAAGCTCCTCTTGATGAGAAATGCCTCGATGATGCCAGCCGGAACGGCGAAACCGAGCACGATATACAGCACGTATGGCGAGATCAGGAGACCTGCGCCGCTGAGCACACCTGCTACCAGGTGCATGGCCAGTGGAACGCCAATGGACGGCGTGTAGTCCGTGATGTCGCTGATATACAGTCGAGCTCGGAGCGTCACCGCAATGGCGATAGTCGCGATCAATGACAGCATGCCGAGCAGCCCAACGAGCGTGGCTACATACGCTGCGATTTCATCATCGCCAGTCGTATCGATGGACATTCCATCGATAATGACAGCGGTGATATGGTCGCGCCAGACGGTCACCGTCACCGGATCGCCATTCTTTGTGGCGTTGTAGGCTTTGTTGCCTACGTTCTTAGCAGATGTCACTCCATCCGGTAGATGCAGCCGCACGTAGTAAGTGGTGTTGCCATCGGTGTCTGCTCCAGTGAAGTGCCCCTGAATCGTTGCGCTCACCGTACTTGCGCAGTGCGGACCGTGATCGCAGTGCTGCAGGTGGCGGATGGCGTTAACCTCCTGAATGTGCTGAAACGCGCTGGGTACTCCCCACGCCGTCGCGCCCAGACCAACCAACAAGGTCAGCCAGAGTGCGATCTGGTACGTGCGCTTCAGGATCAGGTCTGTGGGATGCATTCATCCTCCTCGTCCAAACATTTCTTTGCGTGACTGGCATAGCGAGTATACACAATATCCGCTATAGTCGGAAGCCACTCACGAAGCGTTTGCGTGGTTCGCCGTCAACGATGTTGCCTATCACCTTGTAATCGGACCCAAGAGATAAGTCGATATTCAAGGATGGCATCGTACAAACAAGTGCGTTCATGCCTACTTTTTACATGCATACAGCGAATACGACCCGCCAAACTCTTTCCATGCTCGGTCTAGTAATTCCCAAGAAACATGTTGGCTTGGCTTGTTGCCGCTCACTCCATCGGGGTTATGTATGATAGCGCCTGTGTCATCGTAGCCGATGACAAGCACAGAATGTCCTTCGTAACCCGGCTTGTCACTGAGGGTGTTGGCGTTTACTTCCAAATGTACGAGCCACCCGTCGTCCAGGAAACGTTTGATATCTTCTTTGGTCGCTTGACGCTGTTCAAGCGGCAAACCGCTTTTGATGTACTGCCTCATTCGCTCAGCTTCCTTTTCGGGATCGCCGTGCGTTACTTGCCACTGATAGGCGTCGTCGTCCAGAATAGAACGTAAGTAACTTTTTGGGTCGGCCATAAATTTGTGATGGTCAAAGTCTTCAATCCAGTGAAGCTGAAAGCCTAGCCTTGCTAGATTGAGCATCGATTCAGCCTTCCAAATGCTTCGGCCTTTTTCGTAGCCACAAATCTTTTCTATCTCTGCCATATCAAAGTGACGTTTGGGCATAAAATAGGCCATCACCATAGCAACTACTGCTACCGTACAGCGGTCGTCGGAGTTTGCGATGAAGGGTACATTGTATCGTTTCATTGCAAGTATCCTAGCCGACTAAAGAGCGTCACAGATGGCGGCGTTAGTGTATGCTCGCGAAGATTAGCCAGGTCAACCCATTCTAGTTTTACGAGGTCATCGCTTGGCTCAAGTGCAATGTCTGCCGCGTTGCTGTCAACGTCCACGCGGTAAACATAGAACTTCATGTTGCAGAGCACTTTCTCGCCGGTGTCTTTGAGTGTTTTCTCGGTTTCGCCGCTGCCTTGGTCGTCGGCAAGAGTAACTTTGCAGTCTGCAATATCAATACCGACTTCTTCGAGCATCTCGCGGCGCAAGGCTTGCTCTTGCGTCTCACCCTCGTCCACGCCGCCGCCAGGTATATGCCAGCAGTCAGCGTACACGCCGCCACTATTGGGGTCTTTCATACCCATGAGCAATCTGCCATCTTTGGAAAAGATAAGAGCCGATACGATGGTACGCTGAATGGTTCTCATATTTTCGTGAAGCGCTTTATCTTTTTGCCGTTTAGCTCAACTTCTTCAACCCAGTTTGCGACAGGACGAATCCACGTTACCTCGTCGCCATACTCGGCCTGATACACCACGCATGGCTCGTTATCTTCTTCGCGCAGTGCCAAAGCTACAACTTTATAGCTGAGCTGTTTGTAATGCATGTAGCGGGCGCCCACGGATACCTGCCTAGCGGCTTGGGCTAATCTGCTTGATAGTTGGGACTGAGATTCTTTTTCGTGCATTAGAGAGCCTCCGCAAGCAGGGTTACCAAGTGGGGTTTTACTATGTCAGAAAGAACCGCGTACCCTTCCCTTATTTCGGCTTCGGCCTGCGATAACACGTTACGGGAATCATCTGCCGAAATGCCAAGGTTAAAAATTGTCGGCTGGCCTTTGCCGAAATCCTGCACTTGCAACTCATCGTAATGTTTACGGAGCTTGTCTGCCCAGCCACCTTCGGTGTCCCGATAGCCTTGGGTGTCGCCGAAAATAAGAACTCTCACGGGAACGCTGCTTTCTTTAGGGAAATATATATTATTCATGTCCTCATGATACCGCAGTCAAAGAAGAGCCGAAACTACTTGCAGGGGCAGGCTCGGCTTGAGGTGCTACGAAAGAGCCACTATGAGTCTATGCCCAACAGGCGCTTCCAAAATGCTTGCTTGCCGCGCGCGTGCATACCTAAAGTATCGACCCCGGCTTCGCGTGAGGCGTCAACTACTGCTTGGCGCAAACCAATATCTTGATACGGGTGTTCAACGGGTAATACTATATTCGTATGACCCTCAGCTATCCTCAGTCTAGCGAGGCTATACATTTTTAAATAAGCTTCTTGATCTGGAGCGGGCAACGGCTGCGTAATCGCTCCCCCGGGCTGAGCAAAGCCTTGCTCTGCATAAGCGTGCACTGCCGCTGTGGCTGTTGTTTTAGTAGCTTCGTCAACAGCAAAAGTCATATCGCCGCGTTTAGCCGCTTCACTCGCTGCGCCGAAGGCTACTAGATATTCCTCGGATACTATGCCACACTGCTGCGGCCCTAGCTCAAAAGGAAGATTTGTCATAGAATATACTATACCACTAAAATGGTCTAAGGTCAATGACAAGGTCAATGGCTAACCTGCGGGGAACCCTCTTCGAAACAGTATTGGGATGGGATAGTGATTTCAATGAGTTGTGGCATGGTTAAACCACTCTGTACTCGTTAGAACCTGGTCCCGTACTTTTGCCAGCACCATCTCTCCATAAGTCTCACGAGATTGCTTCTTGATGGCTCCCCATTCCTTATCGGCCATGAAAGCTGCCCATTGCATGCGCATGGTGGTTTCATCAGGCCACTCTAAGATGTAGACAAATTCGGTGTTGTACTCGAATTCTGAGTACCAAACAGCGACGATATGAAAGTTATACGACTTCATAATTCTTGAGGCATGATCACGGAAACGCGCATCAAACTCGGCCTTCGTGTTCGGATGTATGCGGTATATACGAAGTTGGTGGATCATGCTAGCGTCCCGTCTATCCAGTCACGTAACTCTTGATTGAGGTCGTCAATAGCAACGAAAGTAATCATGGGCACTTCTTCGACGCTGGTTGTACGGACATCTTCAATAATTGCTTCTTTATGCTTATCAGTGGTGTAGGACGTAATGGTGACGTAGGCTGGCATGTCACTAATCTTGCCTTTCCAAAGGAAGCGAGCTGGCGCGGTCATAAACTGGCCGCCAGTAACCAGCTTCTTTGCGAGCAAAGAGTTGATAATAGTATTAGCCTGTTCTTGGTTTTCGGCGCTGATCTTGAGTTCGTAGTTCATGCGTTCAAGTATAGCAGTGGCCTTCGGTGAACCGAAGATCCCTAGAAGCCGCTGGAAACAAAAATCCCCCGCGACATATGCCTGCGGGGATTTTGTATCTAGAACTGTTTCGTAGAATGATGAAAATTCAATTTGGTGACCTCACGGAGAATCGAACTCCGGTTGCCGGGATGAAAACCCGGTGTCCTAACCGCTAGACGATGAGGCCAAAAGTGCAGGGCAACTTGGAACTATTGCGCTCCTTCTGAGCACGAGGCGTGCCATACGATGCTGCGGCTTATTTTAGCATAACAGAGTGAAAAAGAAAATCCCTGAGCTGTAAAAACGCAGGGACTTAGTATTCTAGAGCGGTCAGTCAGTGCTCAATACGAATACTGTAGCATGATTGCCGAGCTCGCGCCAGCAGTTATGCACAGCTTTAGGCGCGCGGTGCGAGCGGCGGCAATTTGCTTTTGGCAAACGTGAAGCCGAAGGTGCTGCCCTCACCTTCCTTGCTCTTGAAAACAATCGCCCCGCCCTGCGCCACCACCACTTTCTTGGCCATAAACAGCCCAAGCCCCGTGCCATCCGGCCGCGCCCGCTTGGCATTGTCGGCGCGGAAAAACTTGCTGAACAGATGATGCTGCTCGGCCCGCGGCACGCCCATGCCCGTGTCGACCACCGTAAAGCTCACACTCTCAGGCTTATCCTCGAGCCGCACCTCGATCCGCCCACCGCTCGGCGTATAGTAAATCGCGTTGTCCAAGAAATTCATAATCACCTGGCGCATCTTGATTTCGTCGAGCATCAGCGCCGGAAAATCATCCGGCCTGTGATATATCAGCTCCACGTTTCGCCCTTTGGCCGTCTCAAGCAGCTGCTCGACTTCGTCCTTCACGACGGCCGCGAGATTCGTCGCCATTGGCTCGATCACAAATTTACCAGTCCGCAGCCGCGACACATTTAACAGATCAGAAATAAGATACACCATGCGCTGTGAACTGATAAAAGCTTGATTGAGCAGCTTGCGCTGGAGCGGTTGAATGCTGCCGGCGTCGCCATCGAGCACCATGCTCACGTAGCCCTTCACACTGGTGAGCGGCGTGCGCAGCTGGTGCGATGCCATGCTAATAAAGTCATCTTTTGTTTCATCAAGCAAGCGCAGCTTTTGGTTCGTTCGCTGCAATTTATGCGTCGCTTCGTCGATCTTCTGCTGCAACGTGCGGTTAAAATTCTCGATCTCCTCGAACCGCAGCGCGTTTTGAATTGCCAGCACGAGCACGTTGGCAATCGTCTCGATCACCGTAATGTCCTGGCGCGAGTACGGATTCCCGCTCCGCTTGGCGCCGAACACCAGATAGCCAAGCCCCTTCAGCTCGGCCGTAGCGTCGTGCATCGGCGCAATTGCTTCAATTTCGTGGTCGACAAACAGCTTCCGCAGCTCCTTTGTATTCGACGCGTCTCCAGCCAGCAGCACCGACTTTTGGTCAGCTTGCACTCGCAGCCCGAGCGTCTCAATTGCTTTGATATCTTTTTGGCGCATACCAGTCGACTTTGTCGAGACGAGCCGAGCCGGCAGTGTCTCGGTGGGCAGCACTTCAACTGCCGCAAAATCACTTTTGACATTTTCCTGAATAATACTCAGCGCTTGGTTCAGCATCGGCTCAATCCGGATCGCACCCACCAAACTTGCATTCAGGCGATTGAAAAGATCCTGCGGTGAGTAGGCGTCACGGTGGAACAGCCGGCTCGTCAAACGATTAAAATATAATCTGATCGGCTGGAACGTCACGGCAACAATCAGCGTCAAAATCGCCATAATCACCAGCGCCTTCGCGTCGATTGAGATGGCAAAAACATGCACAATGATCAGCGAAGTAGCCAACACATACGCGGTGGCGACCGTGGCAATACTCAGCGCATACACGGCCGCCGTAAACGCGTAGCTGCGAATATCAAGAAAGCGGTAGCGGATGATACTCAGCGCGAAGCCGAGGGCAAAAAAGTCAATCGAAAGGATTCCCCACGAGATCCGCTGCTGACTGCCGGTCGCCAGTGGCACGATAACATTCGTGAGCACGCTGTAGGCGCTCACCAATCCAATCGTCCGCAGGATAATCCCGAGCGCCTTTCGCTCGCGGCTGTGCAGCGCGTTTTTCAAGAAGTTGTGGAACAGATACTGGAGCAAAAGCACCAGCTGCGCAAGGATCAGACCAATAAAAATCGGGTACGCCCAACCGCGCGTGAAGGCATAATTTCCGCCCCGATAGGTAACGCTCGTGAACAATTGCGCGCTACAAATCAGCAGCGAGTCGGCAATCGTCAGCCAGTACATCGCGGAGCGAACGCGGCGATTGTAGCGACTGTGGTGTGTCTCGGATTGTTTTTGCAAAACATCGGTAAACGAAAACGTACTAATTATCGCCAGCGTCGGCCACAGAAACACGACATTATTCCACAGCCGCAGATGCGTCGTGATGCCGTCGGCCATGTATATATTGAGTTGCCATAATATAAGCGAACTGCATGATATGGCAAAATAAAGCTTGAGCCTGGGCCCAACATTATGTGCCATACCGACAACAAGTATGATAAAAAGCGCGATGGCGCAGGTGAGTGCAAGAAAGAATAAGCTCGCGTTCATCTCCTTCATTCTACAGCACTCGCCGGCGCGAGAAAACAATGCTTATGCAGCTTTGAGTAATGCGGCCTGTTCGGCGGTCGGCAACGTGCTGTTACGCAAGCCGACGTCGAGCGCACGCTCGCGCTGGCCAACTCGGTGGCGGCCAAACGCCTCTTTGCCCACTGCCGAACCGATGAACGCCGCCACAATGCCATTCACGTAGCCAGGATACCCCTCGCCGTTAGCGTATAAATATGCATAGGGCGCCAGGAATGACGGGATTGCCATGGCTGCGCCGGCAAGCTTTTCTTTAGTCGTCTTGCCGCCATACATTTTGGCTAGGCCCATCGAATATGGCAGCGACGTCGCAACATCCACACCCCACAATGTAGCAGTATCACCGTGGAATTGGTCGAGGTTGCCAGCCGGAATCGCCCGCGACATCGAATACGCCATCACCGCGGCGTGGCCGACCAGCTCTTTTGTCGAAAAGCGCGCCTTGAGCCAGTTGGGCGATCGGTACTCGATACCATTTGCAGTCATCAGCTCGCGCACATCTTTGGGCACTTTGCGCGCATCGACACCTCGAAGCAGCTCCACGAGGTGCAGCTTTTGCCGCGCATATTTGTCATCTTCGTTGCGCAAAACAGTGCGCACTACTTCTTGCGGGCTAATCGCAGCTGGCACTGTCGGCCCACCCATATACACACGGGCCTCGCCCAAACGGTGCACTTGCGACTGGCCGACAAGAATGGACAGGCGACGGATAAAGGCTGGCTCGGTATTGAGCAGCCACAGCTTGTGGCCCTGCTCCAGAGAATCACGGATCATCGTCGAATACAGCGAAATAACCGCATCAAAATCGCCATCGTTTATGCCGCCGTCGAATCGTTCCGAGGCCAACGCCGAGACTTCAACGACTTCGTTGTGCTTGATGTCGGTGAGGCGCGGCACGCCAGCAGCTTCGCAAATCACCTCTGGGTCGGTGGCAAAATACCGCGCCGTCGGCAGCGACAGCATGCCGTCGGATTTATTAGCATGAATCAGACGAGCCGAAGCAACTTTGGTGGTATTGCGAACAAAATAATACGAGGAGCGCGGCACATAAGCATCGTGGTAGTAACCCATCGGGTTGACGTCCGCCTCGGTAATGTGGTTTTCGCGCAAGTAAACGCGAGTGTGCAATAATTGAGCAGCGTTTCGGACGTCACTTCCAAAAACTGGATCGTCCGAAGAAAAAATATCGATGTGGGGTGGTTGAACCCTAGCTGATTCCGGATCAGCAGGAGGGACATGAATGGTCTCCTGCGGTACCGATGCCGGCTGAAACGGCAAAGTCTGTACTTCGGCCATGCTTAGCTCTCCTTGAGACACAAAAAACGACACTGCCAAACCTATTGGGGTGTCGTTCCTGCTCCTAAACTTCACTCATACCTAGATGAGACTGCCTGTATATTACTACGAAACCCACAGAAAGTCAATACCCCTATATACATTTTGTGGTGTATGAATTGTGAAATTTGTCGCATGGTGAGCGACTTCGGATGCCCACGACGTCGTATACGCTATATATGTGTATGCTGGGTGTAGGTTAGCGAGCTCCTTGATTACCGGGAAATAACACTATATGCTAAGGGAGTATCCCAAATTAACAGTAACGAAACGCAAGGATTGCATGGCGAACAAAGTTCTCAAGGCAGCAGTTATTGAAGACAATCACGACGTTCAGTTCATGTACAAGCTCAAGCTGGAGCTTGCTGGATTTACCGTGAAGACCGCAAATGATGGCGAAGAAGGCCTCGCGCTTGTCAAAGATTTTCAGCCCGATATTGTGTTGCTCGATCTGATGATGCCGCGGATGGGCGGTGCCGAGATGCTGGCCCGCGTGCGCTCAGAAGCATGGGGCAGCAATATGCGTGTCATAATTTTGACAAATATTAGCAAGGATGAGGCGCCACAAGCGCTTCGTTTTTTACATGTCGATCGCTACGTGGTCAAGGCACATCACACGCCGGCGCAAGTCATTGATATGGCACTGGAGGTACTTGGCGAAAAGTGATATTAGTGGCATTATAGACATCCAAGGTTCAACAAGAAAGAAGGTACATTATGACGAAAATTGCGATCATCGAAGACGACGAAGCCATCTCGCAAATGTATCGCATTAAATTCGAGGCAGAAGGCTTCAAAGTTGAAACCGCTTCCAACGGCAAGCTCGGGCTTGAAATGCTCGAGAAGATCCGCCCTGATATTGTATTGCTTGACCTTATGATGCCGATCATGACCGGTGAAGAAATGCTAGCCCGCATGCGCAAGACCGGCTGGGGCAAGCACCTCAAAGTTATTATTCTGACCAACCGCGGCGAACAGGAAATTCCGCCCGAAGTACGCGAGCTGGACATTGCGGCGCTGATTTTGAAGGCTGACATGACGCCACGCCAAGTTGCGGAACTGGTGAAGCGCAAGCTGGCTGAGTAGCTCGCTTCGTCTCAACCCAGCAACCAAAAAGCGAGCCATAACAACGCGCATCCCGGAGCCGGTTGCCCGGCACTTACTGCTGGGCCGAGGCCACGCGCTGCGCTGCGCGGATCACATTGTCGAATAGCGCGCAGACGGTTAGCGGCCCAACGCCGCCCTTGGTTGGCGTGAGCACCAGATCATCGCGCTCGTAGACATCGCTTGCCAGGTCGCCCACCGTTTTGCCCTCTTCGCTCGCCACGCCGGCGTCCACCACCACTGCGCCAGGCTTGATCATATGTGCCGTGAGCACGGCCGGACTGCCTGTGGCAGTAATGATGACATCTGCCTGCAGGGCTTCAGCCCCGAGATCGGCCGTTGCGCGGTCGGCCACATGCACGTCGATGCCGGAAGCCGCCAGCATACGCTCGAGCGGCGCGCCCACCAGTTTGCCGCGGCCGATAAGCAGCACACGCTTGCCGGCCAAGTCCACATTGTAGCCGGCCAACAACCACATAATCGCGAGTGGCGTCGCCGGCTCAAATTGCGGCGCGACGCCAAGCCCATCAACGTCCTTTTCCGGCGCCACCAATTGCACAATCTCCTCTGTTTGAAGCGGGTCGCTCAAGGGCAGCTGCACGATAATGCCATGCACGTTCGGGTCGGTATTCAGCTGGCGAATAAGCTCGGGCGCCTCACTCTGCGCCACGCGGTGCACATCAGTGTCGATCAAAATATCAGCGCCGTAGCGCTGCTTCATGCGCATGTAGACATCAATGACCGAGTTGTCCACCGTTACCACAATCGCCAATTTCGGCGCCACTCCCCAAGCCTGGCGCAGCGCCCGCACCTGATGCGCTTGGCGCTCTTTGATAAATTCGGCGAGCTCGCGGCCGTTGAGCATTTTCATGCTGCCAGTATAGCAATAACTCCTTAGATCGCGAAGTTTCTAGCGACATGCCTTTTGGAAACGAGTCGCTTTCGCGGTTCGCAAGCTAGTCAGCTTAAACGCAGTCCGCATGCGCCGGGCCGCGCGCTAACACCTTAGGCGTAGCGGCGGCTGCCCGTTTCCCAAGCGGCACTGGCGAGTTTGAAGCGACGCAAAATCATCACTTCGACGAACGCTCGCAGAAAAACGCCAAGCGTCACCCAGCGATAAAAGTAGATCACCGGAAACGCATCCACAATATCCCAACGCTTGGCACGCCAAGCAACCAGCAGCGTGAGCAAAAATGTCAGCGCTGTGTCGTACAAAAACATCGCTGCAACCACCGCCCACGAGTGCTGCTCAAGCGCCACATACGGCATGAGCACGGCAAAATTCAAGAAGAAAATGAGGTTCTGAAACACCTGATACGACAGGTACGCGTCGATACGGTTGGCGCGGCGGCCGATGCGGTGGCGCAAAAAACCTTGCATGACACCGCGATTCCAGCGCGTAATCTGGCTCACAAAATCCCGCAAATTGCGCGGGTCCTGCGTGTACGCCACGGCCTCGGGGATAAACTGCACGGTGCCGAGCTTTTGGCGGTGGATTTGGAGCGTCACGTCGAAATCTTCGCACAGCGCCTGATTGGCAAAATTAAGCTTGCCAAAAACATCGGCGCGGAAGCATGACGTCGGCCCCGGAATCACGCTCACGGTGTGTGTGAACGCCTGAAAACGGCGGTGGATTTCCATGCCGAGCGTGTACTCGAACACGCGGTACTGGCTCACCGCGTAGCCTGGCAAACTCTTGATGTAACCGGTGGCAGCGACATTGCTGCTGCGAAGTTCGCGCCGGAACACCTTAAAATAATCGGGCGCAAAAGCGCCGTCGGCGTCGGCAATATGAATCCAGCGATAGCGCTCGGCCAAACCGAATTTGCGCGCCGCCTTGGTGAGCGCCAGACCTTTGCCGCTGCGGCGCACGCGGCAAATATTCGCCGAGCCCAGAATGCTTCGCGCCAGCGCCGATGTTTTATCGCTCGAGTTGTCATCCACCACGTAGATATCACTCGGGCGCATGCCGGCGTCGATGGCCGAGCGAAGCGTGCGCGCCAGCACCAGCTCTTCGTTGTGAGCGGCGATGAGCAGCGCGAGCATTGGTCGAGCCGAGCGTTTGATGGGTGTCGTTGCGAGGTTCTTTGACATCTTCATGAGTCCTATTGCGATGCCGCCAAACCGCTTATCACTTGATGCGTCGTCACAATGCGCGCCGATGTGCTGCTCAGGTACGCAAGGTGTGCTTGAAGGTTTTTCTGGCTAATGCTAAGCTGCTGCGCGCCACTCGAACCGATCTGCTGATACGCCAGCACCAGCCAGCCGTTGTGCGCCACGGTGTAATCAACGGCCGCTTGGAGCTGCGCGAGCGTCGTGCCACTGCTTACGGCAATGCTTGTAATGTTATATGGATCAAAATTGGAAGCTTGATTGACATCCCAGCTCTGCACGCCGTGGCTCAGGTCGCCGCCGGTGTTGCGCTGCGACTGATATACGCCCGCAATGGCCGCCAGCGTCGCGGCATTGCTCGCGCCGTACGGGCTGGCGAAGTCAGTTATCGTGCCGAAATACGGCGCAAAATACTGCGCGCAGCCAGTAAGCTGCCGGGCAAGCTCGGCCGCGCTCACTTTGGTCAAATCCGGGTGCGTCACCGTTTGGCAGGCGATTTCACTGCCCGCATGCGCGAGGGATTTTACCTCGGCCAGGTTCATATATTGTGGCCGGCCAACCGAGCCAGACACTAGATATTGCGTGCTGTGAATGCCATATTTGTTGAGCAACGGCGCCGCGAGCGTATACGTCGACTGCCAGCCGCCATCAAAGCTCACCGTAATCAGCGGCTCGTTGAACAGCCGCACCGGCTGCGCCGAATCGACCGGACGAGCCTGAAATGCCGGCAGCTGTGCGGCCGTAACGGCACTGCGCGCGTGCTTCAGCATTGTCAGTTCCGACGGCACCAGCGCCAGGAGCGCCAGCGGCAAAACCACCACACCCGTAGCCAGCAGCGCGGCAAGCGTGCGCTGCAATTTTCGAGAACGCTTATACTGTTGTGCGCGTTTCCAAATCATAGCTCCACCTCAAAAAGCACGTCGCTAAAACGCGCTAGCGGCCGCGAACGTACAGCACACCCCAGGCGATCATGCCCGAAGCGACCGAAATCGCGACATTGAGAATCAAATTGCTTCCCGTGCTCGGCAGCGTGAAAAGCGCCGCGCCCGTAGCTACTGTTGTTACACCTGCACCAAGACCTGCATACATCGTATTTTTCTCCTTGCTTAAATCCACCTTTGATGGTGAAATATGCTCTCATTGCGCATAATACATCTTTAGTGTGGTTCTGTAAAGAATGTTTTATAAATACCATGGAGGCTGAGCACTCCGGCCGCCTACACCCTAGCCTCCGCGACGACTTCCACTCTCACTTACAACTTCCATTCAATACACATATGTTGACTTTTGCGCAAACCGGTGATTTAATAATGATTAAATAACACCTAAGGAGTTTAGGATGTCTACGAAGCGTTCCAGCAGTTTTCTTGGCGGAGCTTTTGCTTCAATCGTGGTGCTCGCGATGCTGGCGATTTTTCACCCCAATACTAATGTCACACCCGCCCCGGCCAGCGCGGCAACGAGCGGCAACACTGCCACGCAAATTGCCACGGCAAGCGGCAGCAATCTCGTCGCAAACCCGTCGTTTGAGCTCGCAGGCAACGGCAAACCTCTCAGCTGGCTCAGCGGCAACTGGGGCAGCAACAAGACGAGCTTCACCTACAATACAGGCTTCGGCCACACCGGCAATCGCAGCGCAACCATCACGATGACCAAATACGCCAACGGCGACGCCAAGTGGTATCCGCTGGCCTTCGCGGCGCAGAGCAACACGCGCTACCGCTACAGCGACTGGTACACGAGCACCGTGACCACGAGCATCGACGCCGTGGAAGTCGACGCCAACAACGTCGTGAGCTACGTGTGGCTGGGAGATGTGCCGGCTAGCAGCACGTGGCGCCAGGCGCAATTCACCTTCCAAACGCCCGCCCACCTCAAGACGATCACGTTTTATCACCTCATCAAAAGTAATGGCGTGCTGACCATCGACGACAGTGATCTCGAGCTCGCGGCCAACGCGCCCATCACAACGCCAGGCTTGCCCACACCAGCCCCAGCCTCAAGCCCAGCGACGGCTCCGGCGCCAAGCGTGGCCACAGCCCCAGCAGCACCGTCCACTCCGGCCGGAGCACCAACGCCAGTGCCAGTGCCACCTGCCCCAACTGCACCGTCGGTCAGCTTTACCAGCCCGGCCGCCAGCGCAACCGTGAGCGGCACACAGAGTATTGTCGTCGCGGCCAAAGATGCGCAAGGCATTAAAAACGTCCAAATCTCGCTCGACGGCAAGGCCCTCGCCAGTCTCACAAGCGCGCCATACACCTTCAGCTGGGACAGCACCGCGACGAATGACGGCAGCCACACGCTCAGCGTCGTCGCCACCGACACGGCCAACCTCACCGCAATCGCCTCAGAAGTCGTAACCGTGAAAAACGCTTCCACGCTACCCACCACCGGCCCAACCCTCGGCGCCAACACCATTCCGAATCCTTCGGCCGAAACCGCCACGGCCGGCGCGCCCGACAGCTGGAACCAAGACGGCTGGGGCACAAACACCGCCGTCTACAGTTACCTCGGCACTGGCCACACCGGCGGCCACAGCCTCAATGTGCAAGTGAGCAACTTCAGCACCGGCGATGCCGACTGGTCGTACACACCCGCCGCGGTCACACCCGGCGGCACCTATCTCTTCAGTGACTGGTACGAATCGGACGTTACCACTGAGATCGACGCCGCCGTCACCCTCTCAAACGGCACGGTGGAATACGACTACGTCCAAAAAGTCGGCCCCTCAGCCACTTGGGCGCAAGCCAAAACCGAGTACGACGCGCCCGCCAACGCCGTCTCCATCAGCTTCTTCCACCTGATCGCGGCCAACGGCTACCTCACCACCGACGATTACAGCCTCGCGTCGTACACGCCCGCACCCCTGACGCGCGGCCTCGTGAGCATCACCTACGACGACGGCTGGGCCAGCCAGTACACCAATGTCCTGCCGATGCTCCAAGCCAATAACCAAGTCGCCACCTTCTACATCATCTCCGGCGAGCTCACCGATCAGCCCGATTACATGAGCGTTGCCCAGATCAAAGCTCTCCAGCAAGCCGGCAACGAAATCGGCTCCCACTCCATCACTCACCCCGATTTCACCACGCTCACCACGGCGCAAATCCAGAACGAAATGCAGCAAAGCCAAGCCGCACTCCAGAGCACCTTCGGCACCGCCGTCACCGATTTCGCCTACCCCTACGGCGCCTACAACGGCACGACACTCCAGATCGGCGCGCAGTACTACCAGACGCAGCGCGGCGTCGAATCCGGCTTCAACACCAAAGATTCGCTCATGCTGAATGACATCAAAGTGCAAAATGTCGAGAACACGACCACGCCAGCGCAAGTTGCCGCCTGGGTCGACGAAGCCATCCGCGAGAAAACCTGGCTGGTGCTTGTGTACCACGAAGTCGCCACCACACCGGCCGCCGCCAACGACGCGCAGTACACCACGCAGCCGAGCGACATGCAGGCCGAGCTGAACTACATTCACAGTTCCGGCATCGGCGTCGACACAGTCGCCCAAGCGATTCAGGAAATCCAAGCCCAATAAGTTCTTTGGGTCCCACCGAGCAAAAACATGAGCGCCGCCTCCACCACCCAGTCGCCAGCCAGCAGCACGCCACTCGCGGCCAAGCTACGTCTGGCAGCGCGCGAAGCCATCCGGCCAGCGCTTGTGAGCCTGGGCGTGACGCTCGCTGTATTCGCCATCTTGAACGCGCCGCTGCTCATCAGCAATCTGCTGTATTACGGCAATCGGCTCGGCATCACCGGCAGCGCACATGCCGGCAATACCTCGGTCGTGCAAGCGAGCGCACCAATTGCGAGCAGCCCGACACTCATCATCGCCAAACTCAACGTCCGCGTGCCGATCATCTTCGACCAAAGCGGCGACAACGCCACAATCGAAAACGAACTTAAAAACGGCGTCGTGCAATACGCCGGCACAGCGCTTCCGGGCCAGCCCAGCAACGTCGCCATTTTCGGCCACTCCAGCAACAACATTTTCAGTGGCGGGAAGTACAAATTCATCTTCACCCTACTCGACAAATTGCGGCCCGGCGACATCGCCGAAATAGATTTCCAAGCCACGCGCTACCTGTACCGCGTGGCCATCAGCCAGGTCGTGCCACCCACCGACAGCAGCGTGCTCGCGCCGAGCGCGACGCCCACGCTCACGCTCATCACTTGCTCGCCCGTCGGCACCGATCTCAATCGACTCGTCGTGCGCGCCGAGCAAATCAGCCCCACGCCCGCAGCCAGCGAGAACGCGCCGTCTCAGGCCGCGCCAGCCCAAACTTCGCCCAGCCCGCAGCCCGCCATCCTGCCCGGCGACTAAGCAAAACTCCTTCGCCCAAACACTCGCCAAAAAGAGTGGAAAACCCGCCCGCACTCTGGTATAATCAACCCATCAGTTGACGGGCCATTAGCTCAGCTGGTTAGAGCACCTGCCTCTTAAGCAGGGTGTCCTGGGTTCGAGTCCCAGATGGCCCTCCAATTAAAGCTATGATTAAACTCCTCTTATCTGAGGAGTTTTTGTTGATATGATACGTGTATGAAACTTTTTCTTTCTTCCGTGCGTCTTCCTAATAAAAACGAACGAGCTGAATTATTCGGCGACAAGAAGCACGTGTCGGTGCTCATTATTCCAAACGCGTGGGACACCTACCCAGAAGACAGGCAAAAGGCAGAGCTTGCAAGCACATTAGCAGAGTTTCAAAAACGCGGCTACCACACCTCCGTACTTGATTTGGTGACGAGCTCAGACAAACAAAGACGCGAGGCGTTAGGCGCAAACAACATCCTTTGGATTATGGGTGGCAACAGCTTCTACCTCAATTATCTAATCCGAAAAACTGGCTTTGACGCATTACTCAAAGACGCCCTGAACGATGGGCTCATCTATGGCGGTGCGAGCGCCGGTGCCGTCGTCGCCTGCCCAACGCTTCATGGTGCTCAAAATGCCGATGACCCGAACGATGCTCCCCAGATTCTATGGGATGGGCTCGCCTTGGTAGAATTTGGCGTTGTGCCGCACTGGGGAATGAAAAAGTACGCCGGCAAGCTCGCGAAAATGGCCGCGGAGATGGCGCCATTTGTGCCTCAGCTTGTCAAAATCACCAACGAGCAAGCCATACTCGTGATTGATGGGCAATGGAAAGTGTCGTAACCCGGACACTGGTTCTTTGCTCGCAACTGCGATAACCATTTCGTTGGGGCATATCGGTTCCGCGCAAGTTTCTCGTCCGCACTTGCAATGAGCGAATAGATGCGTGGTGTATACTTCGCATATGTGGTTCACCCTTTCCATTCTTGCCTTGCTCATGCTTTCTGGCAGGCGAACCGCCGAAAAGAAAGCAGCGACAAACATAGACAGTATGGCTATGTCCTGGCTGCAACAGGCGGTAGCGATGCCGCTTATTGTTGCTTCACTCTTTTTTGCAAAGTTTTATTGGCCCGATCAGCTACCAGTCTTTTTCTGGGAGCTGTTGAGTATATACGTCGCACTGCAAGCCGTATATCTCTACTGCTACTACCGCGCTATCGCAATTGCTGACATCAGTTTTGTGGCGCCTCTTATGACGCTATTTTCTGCGGGCAATATGGTGGGCGCGTATATAATACTGGGCCAAACACCGTCGATATCTGGCGTTATTGGAGCTGCTTTTATTCTAGCCGGAGCATGGGTTATCGCCCGCGCAAAACGACATGGCAGCCAAGAATCCGTATCGGCGCATAAAACAGCGTTCGTCTTGGTTGTCATAGCTATTATCGTTTGTAGTATCTTCTCGAATATCGAAGTAAAGATGCTGCGCATGAGCAATCCTACCAGCTATAACTTCTATACGTCGCTGCTAACCGTACCGTTTGTCATCATGGCCACCATCTTGATCCTAAAAAGCCGCCGAAAACCCCGCAAGGCCTACTGGAGTTCAGTAAGAAGTAGCGTTCGAAACAATCTGTGGCCATTGGTCATTGTGGGCATAACCTATACCATAAACATGCTGGCAACATATCAAGCCAAAGTAACGGCGCCGAACCAAGCTTACGTTGGCGCCATTAAAGCCGCGTCAGTCTTGCCGGTGGTTTTCCTGGGGATGTTGTTTTTCAAAGAAAAAGTATCGCAAAAACAATGGGCTGGGATAGCGTGCATGCTGATAGGACTAGCGCTTATCGCCTTGAACGTGTGATGCACATTCTCAATAAATGGCAAAATGGAAACCCCCTGTTGATGTACCGTACCATCGGAGATGGTAACGATTATCAGACAGGGGGTGTTCCTCTCGCTGAGGTTCGTTGTGCTGTGCTATGCCGTCATCGGGCGACGACTTCGACACGCGTCTGGAACATCTGCTCCAGAATTTCTGCCGCTGCGGTGACGCGGTCGTCTTCGGGCTTGAAGGTACCAGAGTTGCCGTTGAGTCTTACGACGATGGCATCGTCATCGCCGACGTAGACCCAGAGTTCCCCGGCCAGCGCCTGATCCTGGTGCCGCGCCTGCAGAACGTGCTTGGCGAGTAGCCAGGCGATGACCTTCTGGTCGCGGCCGTTGTTGTTGAGCAGGCGCTTCAGGCGCAGTTCAGTGCTCGAGAGCGTGAAGTTGTACACGAACGCTGCGTCACGCTCGGGCCCAGGGCTGTGCCGCAGCATCGCGGTCAGAGCGCGCACCGGAACAGCTCCGATCCAATCGATGCGAGCGGACAGGTGCCGCTGCATGAACCGAACGACCGGCGGAGAGAACAAGATGTTCTTCTTCAGCCAGGTGACGCGGTCGAGCTTGCCCGGGAAGGGCTTGAGATTGTCTGGGAGGCGGAAGTCATCGATGGGCCGAGGCAGCCGCACTACGAACTCCGGCTGTTCGCCGAAGAAGTAGCTCAGGTCGGTCCCCAGGTGCGAGGGGACGCTGATGCCGAGGTTGGCCCGCGTGCCGGTGTCGCTCCACAGCTCGTCGGACATCTCGATGCTCTCAGCGGCGGGCTCGAACACCGGTGCCTTGCCGTGGCTGTCATCAGCGTAGTACTTCCGGACCAGTCGCGGCAGGCTGTTCGCCTCACGCTTCCAGACCCGCACAAAGTGGTCCGAGGCGGAGGCATGCGCCTGGATGATCCGCAGGCTAACCGGCTGCCCTTGGTACTCGAGGCCTTCTCGCCAGAGCGTGCTCGCAAGGCGCGAGGGGCGATAGATCCGCCGGGGCGACTTGCCACCCGTGGTGAAGCCAGCGCGGTGCAGGGCGAGAGCGACGCTGTGCGCGCAGCTCGCCTTGCGAGTTCCTTCGAGTGTGGCGATGGCCCGCCGCAAAGCGGTCACAGCCTCTTCGGGCGCATCCGACAGCTCGTAGAAGATGCCGGCCTGAACGCGACCCTTGGCGCCGGTCGTGAAGGATGCCTGTCGCCAGAACATGAAGGCGGCGAACCGGTCCCAGCCATCACACGCCTCGTTCGGGAGGATGAGCGCGACGTTGGGGACGCCGAAGACGATTATCGGGTTCTGAGGGCCGGTGAACACACGGTCCAGCGGGCAGACCCAAAGACCGGTGCTGGGGTCGTACTCCTGATCGATGTGAGAGTAGTCCACCACCAGCCGCGGCTGGTGGTGACCGAGGATCTGAGGGCCGATGCGACCACCTCGGACAAGTCCGGAGGCGTTGAACGATTCCATGGTTGTCCCTTCAGTTGAACGAACAGATGAGAGGAGCGCTTTCTCGAATTGTACTTGGGAAAGACAACTTATTATAACATATTTTAGAAAGATCTGAGGACATAGTACGATACCGACCTACAGCTGAACACCAAAAACGCCCCTGTCGCGAGGAGTTTTTTACTGCTATGATTGCTGCATGGCTAAGAAAAATCCGTTGACGACGAAGCAACAGCTGCGTGCGATACTTTCGGTTGCTTCCATGACGTTCAAGACAGCGCCGGGAGCGGTGCTGTTCAAGCTGGCTGGCTCGGTGATTAATGCGCTGTTGCCTATCGCGACCACCTACTTTGCGGCCAGAACCACCACACTGCTGGCCAGCGCGTACGGCGGCAACCAAGCGGCCAAATCACAGGTTATTCTGTATGTATTGCTGACGGCCGCCCTCGGGCTCGTCATGACAATCTGGAGCAGCCTGGATAATTACGTGCAGGTGAAGATGCGCTATGTTGTTGAGACGAGGGTCAGCAACCGCATGTTCGAGCATTTTTTGTCGCTGGATTTTTGGCGGTACGACGACAAGGAAACGGCCGATCTGTACGACCGGGCTCAGAAATTTTCCAACTTCTTCGCGTGGGTGTTTGATCGTGTGGCAACGATTTTCTCTCAGTTGATCAGCATTATCGGCGCCGTCATTGCCCTGCTCACGGTGAGCTGGGGCATTGCCTTGTTCGTGCTGGTGGCGGTGATTCCGGGAGTGTATGTTCAGTTCAAATTGTCGCGCCGGCAAAACAAGCTGTGGAACGAGAACGTCGAGGTTCGCCGTTCGCTTAACATGATCGAGTGGGACATGTTGCAGCCTCAGTTTATCGGCGAATTGCGGCTCTATGGCATGGTGAATTACCTGCTCAAGCTCAGAACACATTTGCGCGATAAAGACGAAAAGAGTCGCGTACACATCGAGCGCGAAATGATGCCGCTCATCGTGCTTTCAAATGTCGTGGAAGCCGGTGCCGAAATAATAGCTTTGGTGTGGGTGAGCCTGCAAATCATTGCGCGCAAGCAGCCGCTGGGGCAATTTTTGTACGTCCAGCAAATCGTTTCCCGGGCGATCGGCAGCGCTACGACGCTCGTTTCCATCATCAGCAGCATCGACGAAGACATCGCCAATCTCTATGATTACGAGCAATTCATCAAGCTGCCGCTGCATCAAAACGGGCCGGCCAAGCTCGAGCACGCACCAGAAGTCATAACATTCCAGGATGTTTCGTTTCGCTACCCCGGCAAAGGCACGCGAGAGGTGCTGCACCATATTAATCTCCAGATCAAACGCAACGAGCATATCGCCATCGTGGGCGAGAACGGCGCCGGCAAAACCACGTTCATTAAGCTGCTGACCGGCCTGTACAAGCCCAGCAGCGGCAGCATTACTTTGGACAACCAGCCTCTGTCAGACATAAACATTGACTCCTGGCACCGGCAACTCGGCGTGCTTCAGCAGGAATTCATCACCTACGGTTTCGCCACGGTCAAGGACAACGTGCGTTTTGGCGATGTCGAGGGAAAGTACGACGCACAGCGACTAGACAAAGCCTTGCGCGACGCCGAAGCTGCCGAGTTTGTCGCCAAGCTGCCGAAGGGCGTGAACTCGTTCATCAACAACTGGATGGAAGACGATGACGGCAACAAGGGCACCGCGCTTTCGGGCGGCCAGTGGCAGAGAATTGCGCTGGCTCGTAATTTTTACCGCGATGCGCCGCTCATTATTCTTGACGAGCCTACCTCGGCAATCGATGCGCTCGCTGAGGCGCGCATTTTTAAGCGACTGTTTGACGGCCACAAGAAAACGGTCATCACCATTAGCCACCGCTTGTCGACCATCAAAAACGCCGACAAAATCTACATGTTCGAGCACGGAACCATCGTAGAATCAGGCACGCATGACGAACTCATCGCGCTGAAAGGCAAATTCTATCACATGTTCGAATCTCAGCTACAATAGCATGCGCGTCCCAGCTCATCCAAAATAAGCACCTCGGATTTCTTCTAAAGTTTGCCGCGACTGTCCAGGTTTGATCGACCGCAATTTCCGGGAACGACAATAAAAAATACTCTGTTTTTGATAGAATTGAAGCATGTCTATTCCGAGTATGTCGCAAGCAGAATTTCGAAACATTCTGCACGACCATAAGTTTGCCTCACCCCTGCTGGATAGCGCCATTGAGCAGGCGGAGCGATCACATACAGGCCAGCTCCGCGACAACGGCAACTCGTATCTTGCTGAACATATTTATCCGGTAGCGTACGAAGTTATAAAATCCTACGGCGACCTGCCGGCATCGATAAACGTCATAGCTGCCGCGATTTTGCACGACAGCATAGAAGACGACCCGGCTTTTACGTACGAGCAATGCGAAGCGCAGTTTGGCGCAGCAATCGCGGACATAGTCCAAGCGCTCACCAAAAACGCCGAAGAAAATGCCTCATCGAACAATCAGCAAGAAAAAGCTCGGCTTAATCGCGCCTACATGCAACGGCTCGCGCAAGGGCCGCCCGAGGCCATGCTCATAAAACTCGCGGACCGTTACTGCAATCTTGCTACTATTCCAACCATAAAAACCACGAATCCCGGCAAATACAATCGCTATATTTCGGAAACCAAGGACCTGTTCCTGCCGCTCGCCAAAGCGCATTCGGCTTATTTTTATGCGCAACTCGAAGCATTATTGCGCGAACTTGCTATGATATAACACTATGAGAGACTCGCTATATAGATCAGTGGATCATGTCCTCCAGGCTGAAATAATCTCCAAATTGGCCGCTTCGAGCGTCCCAGTGCGTTTTACCGATCTCAAGGACGCCGGCATCGAGAACAGCTTGTTCATGTACCATGCCAACAAGCTTATTAGCCGCGGGCTGATTCAGAAAAGTGCCACTGGCTTTGCGCTGACGGTCAAGGGCGCTCGCTGGGCAAATTATGTGAATACATCATTTGACCTTACACCGCTCACGCCTCGGCCGCTCATACAATTTATTATCGAAGATACTGCCCGAAATATACTAATGGCCACCCGAAAGGGCAGCCTCAAAGAACGACTCAACGACCATCTGCTTCCGGGCAACATATACCGCCATGGTCTATCGCTTGATGAGAATGTGGCGGCCATACTTGCAGAGTTGTTCGGAGCCGATGCCAATGTATGCGCGACGCCCGCAACCATTGCAGACGTCATTCATACAGCCGCTGCCGACGGGTTTGTGAGCCATGTCATCTGTTATCTTTTTAGGGTTAACGTTGATTCGGGAAAATTGGAACCGTTGGATCATCCTCTTTTCACAACCGAATGGGTCACGGCCAGTAGTATTACGCTCGAGAATCCCAGATACAAGCAAAGTGAATTCTTGGGACTATTATTCGAGCGCTTGCCTTCTATTAAGGCGCACGAAACGTTTCGGATTCGGATTTAGTAAAAACATATTTACTTATCTTTGCAACCACTCAGTATAGACTCAAGCCTGGTAACAAAAGGAGTAACCAGGTATGTCGCAACATGAACAGCTCGTAGCGATCGGGCGCAGCATTGTCCAAGAAGCGCCGCAAGCCTTTCTTGATATTGACGTCGAGGCAGATGGAGTAGCCGGGCATGGCTCGCTCTTGAGTGTTGGCGCAGTCAGTCCGTGGGGCGAGACATTTTATGCAGAATTACGCCCGACGCATGATGCCTACGTTCCGTCGCAGCGAGATTTTTGTAACAAGCTCGGGCTGACACGAGAACGGCTCATGGATGAAGGTGAAGATCCAAAAATCGCACTCGGCAATCTGGCCCACTGGGCCATCGATCTTACAGACAGGCACAATAAAGAACGCCCGATCTTGGCTGCATACCCAGCTAGCTTCGATTGTGCATGGGTCAAAGGGGCATCGTATGAAGCCGGCATCATCGACGATTACCCTTTTGGCATTGGCGGTTTTTGCGTGCAAAGCCTGGCTCTGGCCGTAGCGGGAGCATATGATTGGCGGCAGGTGTCCAAAAATAGGTTGCCGCAGGAGGTCGTGCCCCCAGATGAATTCACGCATAATGCGCTGGATGATGCCAAATATCAGCAAAAGATGCATTTTGCGCTTGTAGCGATGCTGAAGGCACGGCAGCTTCGGGAGTGAGATTCTTCCAGAAAGCCAGTATACTGGAATGCATGATATATAACCCGAAAACGACACCAGAAATCGAAGCGCTCATTGAGGCATGGCAACACTACATAGCCACCATGGGTGATTGGCAACACGTGGTTGATGGCGTGATTCCCAAGCAAACCTATTGCGGCCCTGTCTACGAGCCGCACAGTCCGCTTGATCGGCCAAACGAAAGCTTCGCCATTGCCGACATGCGCGACATACCGGTGGCCGAGCCACACTATCACACCGGTGACGAAACGGAGACATACTTCGTGATTTCCGGCAGTGGCCTGAGCGTTGTCGGCGGCAAAGAGCTCGAAATAAAAGCTGGCGACGTGATTGTAACTCCGCCAGAAACAGCGCATTTCACCATTCCCAAAGAAAATCTCGTCCTGATCGTCATCAACGCACCGCCATTCAACCCCGCCAACAATATTCATGTTGACGAAACCAAGCCCGAAGTCGCCTACGACCACGAGCAGTACAAGCGACTGGTGGGCAGTCGATCGAGCTCGCCAAGCCCCAAGCTCTGATACAATATCCGCATGCTTACTATCACCGCGACAAATGCTAATGATGCCTGGTGGGCCACACTCCAGGCACTGACAACACAAGGCGAGCCCACCGGCAATCAAAAATATTGGCGCGATGAGCTCACGGTTATCGAAGTCACCTCTCCGGCGGTCATGCCGGCCGATAGCCGCTTTCCCATGGCTCAGTCCGACTTGGACGTTATCAATGAGTACATGTATACAGGCGAGCGCGAAGATCAAGTCACGCACGAATGGACAAAAATATACTACCATCGGGCATTTGATGAGCCGAATTCGCAAATTGAATTTCTCATCAGCCGGTTAGACGCAGAAAATCCCCTGGGCGAAGCTCAGATTTCAATCTGGGACAAAAACATCGATCAAACCGAACACATTCAGCCGTGCACGCAAATCGTTTGGGCAAGGATCAAGCACGGCAAGCTTGAGTGCCACGTGCACTGCAATTCGTCTGACGCCTACAAAAAGCTACTCATGAATATGCTGGAATTCATGTCGCTGCAACGCTACATCGCCAGAAGGGTTAATCTGCCCGTCGGCCCGTACTTTCACATCATCGATTCGTGTCATATTTATTGCAAAGACCAGCCAGCTGTTGAGGCTTTGAGAAATTAAGAGCTACATCCTCGATCCAATCAGGCCGTCCGTAACCACTAGAGGCATGCGCCTTGTTCGATTTCAAAACACGACTTTGTGAAACATTGGCATGTTTGGGCAATATGCATGGCGCACCCGCAAATGGTTAGTGCGCTTACCATTCGTTCGATGCGTGGTTTGCTGCTACAATAGCGCATGAAAGCTCAACCGGAAATAACTATAATCCACGACTTGGCCCTGCTGGCCCCGGACGCTCGTGATAAAACCCCATAATGACTACCGAGAAGCTGCTTCCAAAATGTATGTAAAAACTGAGACAAAACCAGCTATGCCCGAGGGGCGCCCACAGTGACAGCACGCCTGCCTCAAGTCGGCGGCGATGATGATAACTGGGGGCAATTGCTCAATACTTTTCTTGAGGTCGCGCACAATGGCGACGGCACACTGCAGCCCGGCTCGGTGGCGGCTGCGGGCGCCTACAGCAAGCCGAGCTCGGGCATTCCAGCCTCCGATTTGACCGCCGCAGCGCAATCGGCTCTCGCGGCGGCGAGCAGTGCGCTCCAGCCCAATGCCAATGGACTGACCGACTGGTACAATGTCAAAAAATACGGCGCTGTTGGCGACGGCAGCAGCGACGACACCTCGGCCATCCAAGCTGCTTTAAATGCTGCGGCCGGGGCAGGCGGCGGCGTGGTGTATTTGCCTGCGGCGATGTACATCATCTCAAATATAACGCTCGATACGAATGTCACGCTGTGCGGCGCCGGCTGGGCGACGATTCTCCAGGCCAAATCAGGAACAACTGGCTACCTCGTTGCCCTGACACACCCGAGCACCAGCCGCCAGGCAACGATCCGGGATTTGGCACTGCTCACCCCATATGGCGGCGCGGCGGCCGGGCACATCTTGCTCGACAACACCGGCTGGGCTGGCGGCGATCCGTTCGACTGCATGCACCGGGTACTTAACGTGTTTAGCTTTAATTCGGGCGGCGACGCGTTTCATTTTGGCGCCAACACCCGCGCGCTGGTGGTCAGCGGCTGTAGTCAGTATCAAGCAACCGGCTTCGGGTTCCATTTTGAAGGCGGCTGCACCGACTCGTTTATTAGCCATTGCAACAGCGGACCGTCCGGCAATCACGGTTTTAATGTGGCAGGCTGGAATAACATGCTGACGAGCTGCAAGTCATTCTGGGCCGGTTACGATGCCGCAACCAACACGTGGGATCTTTGGAAAAACGGCTTTGAGCTGTCGGGTCGCAATAACACTTTAGTAGCCTGCCAAGCCCAGCAGTCTTCGAACCATGGGTTTAACCTTATCCAGTGCCAATATGCTAATGTCAGTGGTTGTGAATGTGACAGCAACGCCACCGGCAATACGGCCGGCGTAGCGATCAATCTTACCGATGCAACCTATTGTACCGTTGCAAACAACGTTGGCATGCCAGGCATTGGCGGCTCAGCGGGCCCCGGCCCTGGCGCGCAGGTCTATGGCATCCAAGTATCTGGCACGTGTACCGGCACTATGATTACTGGCAACGCAGTTGCGGGCTCAAGCGGTCCGTACAATCTGGGCGGCACCGGGTATTCGTTCAGCCCAATCGAAGGAATCGTTGCGGTCGCACAAGCTGGCGGCAATGTCACGGCCGACGTCTCGCTTGGGAACGTATTTCGCGTCACACTCACCGCTTCCGGCTGGGCCATCGCCACGCCGCTGAATCCCATAGACGGCCACACGATCAGCTATGAGATAAGCCAGGACGCCACAGGCGGCAGAACTTTTTCCTGGGCGGGCACGTTCGTCTTCGGGACTGCCGGCCAGCCCGTGCTGCCCACCACGGCTTTCGATATGAGCCGAGTAACCTTTTGCTACAACGCCAGCCTGGGCGCGTGGATATTTCTTGCTGCCGCGACAGGCTACGGCGCCGGCTTGCCGCCGACAACGACCGTAACCGCCACGGTAGGCAGCGGGCAGGTCGCAGCCATGAGTGTGATGGCTTTCACGGGTGCCGCTGCTGTGCAAAACGGCCAAACAGGCACAGCCGATGGCGCTTCGGGCGGCCAGGCACTCACGACCACGATTACACCATCAGCCACGGGCAGCTACATCGTCGGCGTGAACCAGATTTTTCCCGGCAGCACGAGCCCGACACCCACCTCAAATATTACCGTGCTTTCCGCTGGCAGCGGCGATGGTGGCTGCAGCTACCAAACGTTTATTACCTCGGCAAAAACCGCGTCCGGCACGCCCGTCACCGTGGGAGCCAGTGCTGAGCAAGGCCAATTCAACGGCGTTGCCGCAGCGGAAATCCTGGCAAATGGCACCCTCAGCTATGTTGTCAGCGGCACGAACGTGAATCAGCAGCAAGCCGCCGATAGCATCACCGCGAATATCAGCCACCAAACACTCTTGGTCGCCCTCGTGATCTGCCCGGGCGGCGTGCCAACCATTTCAGACACCGCCGGCCTCACCTGGACGCCGCTCGTCACCGCCAAAAGTGGCGATATCGGCGTGTGGTCGGCGTACATTTCTTGAGAGCCCAACTAACACGCTACATTCGCGAGATTGCGGAACAGCAGCGATGCGTGAGCGCACTCGTGTGAGCTTTTGGTATACTTGATCCATGAGAGCCATCATCCATGCAAACGGAAATTGAAGCAAAGTGGCTTGCCGTAGACACCGGCAGCATGCGGCAAAAGCTAGAGCAAGCCGGCGCGGTGCTCGTGTCACCCGAGCGCCTCATGGTACGGCGAAATTTTGACTACCCCGACATGCGGCTCGAACAAGTCGGCGGCTGGGTGCGCGTGCGCGACGAGGGCGACAAAATCACTCTCAGCTACAAACAACTCACCGATCGCACTGTTCATGGGACGCAGGAAGTCAGCGTTGTCGTCGATGATTTTGATGCGACATGCAGTTTTCTCGAGGCGATTGGGCTGCGTCAGACTTCAGTCCAAGAAACAAAGCGAGAAAGCTGGAAGCTTGGTGACACCGAGATCGAGATTGATACGTGGCCGTGGATTCCGGCCTTTGTCGAAATCGAGGCAGTGAGCGAGCACGAGCTATTTCGGGTTGCCAAAACGCTCAAGCTTCCACACTCACAAGCCTTGCACGGCAGCGTCGAAGTTGCATATCAGGCGATATACGACGTATCTGAGGCGGACATTGACCATTGGGAAGCGATACGTTTTGTCGAGACGCCCAGCTGGCTGCTCGCAAAACTGAAAAAGCATGCCGAGAGATAAGAGGTGCTCGCCGTGAGGCACTTCTTGCTATAATAGAATTATGTGTAGAAATATAAAGCAGCTCTACAATTTTGAACCGCACGCGACAAACGACGAAGTGCATGCCGCGGCGCTGCAATTTGTCCGGAAAATTTCCGGCTTCCAGAAGCCGTCGGCCGCGAACGAGGTCGCGTTCAACCAAGCGATCGAAGCTATTACGCATGCCAGCCACCATCTTCTCGACGATCTCGTCACGCAAGCTGCACCACGCAACCGCGACGTCGAGGCGGCCAAGGCTCGCGCACGATCAGCACGGCGCTTTGGCTCCGAGCAGTCTCCCGAAATAGCTCCGAGCCAATAACCCTCAGGCGTGGCTGCACCAGCCGTTGGCGCACTTAAAAATCTGGCCAACGTTACTGGGGTGCGTCGAGTGTGGTTGCCCCGCGCGATCTAAACATACGCGCCAGCTTTTTGCGATATATCAGCAGTACGACCGTGGCGCTGCATGCCACAAAATACACCGGCAAAATGATATCAACGCGAGGCTGCCAGATCGCAAGCACCCCGAAAAAAGAAGCCACGCCTTCGATCGCGAAAAACGTCGGACTCTCGCTGGTCGGGTCATGCCATGTCTTGACAAACGTCGGCACGTAGCCGATGAGATCTGACAGCACGCCGAACGATATCGCAAGCAGGCCGCTCCCCGTCACGACATACATCACCACCGCCAGACAGCCGATCACGAGGCATATCCTGTCCAACTTCGACGCGCCGCCAACGCCATATATCATCGCCAAAATCAAAAGATACGTCGCACGGGCCAAAAAGATGCCCGCAAATATCTTCCCGGCGAGATTATTGGAGTGCACGACCGCCAAAATGCCCGCAATCGAAGCCAGCCACACAATCAACCGCGTGACTTTGTGCGGCCGCGCCTTGTGAGCAAAAATACTCCGCGAATAAAACAACGGCGAAATCACCGACAAAACCAGCGTCACAATAATCCAACTGCGCATGCTGCCATTGTAGCAGGTTATCGCACGCGGCGGCTAAGACGCCCGGCATGCTTGCCCCAAACCCATTAACACCGAGGCCGCGCCGGCACGTGCAATTGCCTAAAAACCGTTTGAGCGTGCGATGCTATTCAGGGGAATATATTTTCCATATTGACATTATGTTGCGTTAACGCAATAATTAGTTCTGTCATGATACACAATCGAATCGCCGTCCTGCGCGCCGAGCGCGGACTCTCTCGCCAGGAACTCGCCGAGCAAGTCGGCGTCAACTACCAAACCATCGGCTTCATCGAGCGCGGCGATTACGCGCCGAGCCTGGAACTGGCCTTCAAGATAGCGAGCGTGTTCGCCGTCGAAGTTACCACCGTGTTTTCGGACCAGCCATTTGAGCCGCTATTCACTAAAAAGGAGAAACGCCATGAATTATAAAATAAGCACCCGCACGGCAGCACTGTACGCAGCCATCGTGTTCGCGGCAATCATGCTGCTCACGTTAGTTTCGGCAAGTTTTGGCGGCCGGATTGGCAGTTACGGCATGACCTACGTGCCGCTTTGGTTCAGCCTTTTGCCTGTTTTTGCTATCGGCGCGACGCTGTTTCTGCTCTTTGGCTCATCGCGCACCAGCCAAACCGACAAGTCCGCGAGCGGTCTTTTTGCCAAGATTCTCACCGGCGTGACAATTGTCGGCGGCCTTGGTGGCGTAAGTGTCACCTACGTTTCGACATGGTCGCCCTTCGCGGTTTCGCGCACACAATTTGTACTCGAGAATACCGGTGTTGGAGCGATATTTGTGGCCGGTGTTGCGGCCGCACTCCTCATAAACGCGCAAAAATTCGTCTACTTCCCTCTGTGGAATAAGGCCGACAAAGCTCGCGCCGACGAGCGACAACTCTTAGTCCGCCAGCGCGTATTTGAAAAATCATACCGCTATCTCCTGGTCATCCTGGCGGTCGCCGGCTGGACAATGAGCCGCTCAAACACCATCATCAGCAGCCGCACGCTGTGGATGACGATAATCCTCAGTCTCAGCATCCCATCGCTCCTCGCCGCCTGGCAAAAAGACAGCTAGCGCGTACCCCTACTTGGTGAAACCGCAGGACGTCTGACCTGATAAAGACAAGTTAATAAAAGCCTAAAAAGAAAAATAAAAGGATAAAACTATGAAACTTGCACCTCCGCAATCGTTGCCTTTTTGGCGAATGATTGCGGAGAATGCAAGCCCTTTCGTGTGTCAGGTCCGGCGGCTACCGCTCGTCGTTGACGCGGCAGATCTCTTCGGGGATGCCGATGATCGACATCAACAAGATGAAGCCCACCTTGGCCCAGAAGCCGTGCAACGCGAAGGTGCCGCAGAGCACGAGCATGGTGCTCGGGATCGAGAGCCAGAAAGTCCGGGCGACATTGCTGCCGCTGATGCTGGGGTGCAGGAAGAGCAGCCCGATCGCCAGCGTCAGCAGACGGTCGAGCCCGTTCGGCGCCAGCCAGCCGAGCACTCCGTAGCCGCCGATCATCAGTATTGCCAGGAACATCGATCTGAGGACTCGCGTGGAGGTGTCTTCGATCTTTTCGGCGGCGTCATAGTCGAACAAGAACAGATCGCCGACGATGGCCAGTGCCGATGAAACGGCGATCACGGCCCAGAAGTAGTTCCAGGTGTCCCAACCGGGAATCGCGAACGTGCCGTCGAACTTGGCCCACTGCGTGAGGTCCGACAGCGGCTTGCCCACGAAGAACAGGCCGGCCACCAGCAGGACGATGTTGACGCCGATCGACTTGATTTCGCCGGCGTTGAACTTGTTACACTTGTCCGTGCAGAACAAAATCATGTCGTAAGCGACATGCACCAGCAGCGCCGCGAAGAAGCCGTAGTGCAGGAAGACCACCGTGATCGGGATACCCACCACGAACTGCGGCAGCACTCGGACGATGTGCCGGTCCGCCGGGTCGGGATAGTTGAACAAGTGCACGAGCGCCCAGATGGAATTTCCCGCCAGAAACAGCACGTAGGTGGCCACGCGGCCGGTCCAGAACTGCCCGATAAGCCCAAGGAAGAGGGCGCGAGCGAACAGCTCCTCCGCAACCAGCGTGATCATGAGCTTCTTGAACAGCGGCAGTCGCTCGACACTCTTGAAGATCTGAGAAGTCTTGCTCGGCAGTCCGCAGATCGCCACCATGATCAGCAGCGATGCGGTCCCGGCGAGCAACGATAGCGCCACTGCGGCCGCCAAGACCCCGAAGACCCCTCCCTGCAAGTGTGCGAGATGGGCAGGACGCACAGCGTCCAGCGCGAAGAACTGCTCGATGCCCGTCCAGGCGGGGCCGAAGCCTCCGATCCACAGCGCAAAGGCTGCGAGCGTCAACGCCGTGCCCAGCGACGTCCACCACCCACCGGGGCGCTGAATTCTGGTGCTCATCGTCTCGAGAGTTGCCGTTGCCATAGGTCACCTCAACCTTCTGATTGGATTGACAACGATGTGTGAAAGAGCGATGAAATTATAGAACTTTATGCGTTTTTGGTCAACGCTAGTCGTGGCTATTTCAGAGTGCCAGCTCGGCCTTGCACGCATCTGTTTGATGGACACCGGCAGCGCCCCTGCCAAAAACGCGGTTGACATAAGCAAAAACATTTGCTACAATGGCGTCAGCTAAAGTAATTCTCTTCGACTTGGCAACCTAAGAAACCTTCCCCCTGGAAGTCAATCACTCATACAAATCGCCTGCTTGCGGGAACTTTTGATTGTAATTTTATCCAAAGACTACAGTGCCAAACTCTCCTGGCACACAAGTCGACTACATGTAAATAAAAGGAAACAATATGAACAACAACGATGCTTCGCGCCCCAAAAACGGCGCCTCACGCCCAAAACCGCTCGCGCACGCGAGTACCGCCCAAATGCGCGGCGCTGCTCAGCGTGCTCAACGGCGCGTCCAGGATGACGCCGAGAAAGTCATCGGCCGCTATGCCGGCGCAGCGCGCAAAACACTCGAGCGAACGCAGCATATCGCAAACGCGGCGGGCAAGCTCAAACTCACCTTCCTGGGCGGGCTTGAAGGAGTTGGCGAGAAGAATATGGCCGTGATCGAGTACGGCGATCAGGCGCTGATTTTGGACTGCGGCAACAGCCTGGGCATCGACTTGCCGGGCGTAAATTACGAGATCTGCGACACCACGTACCTCGAGAAGATTAAGCACAAACTCATCGGCTACGTGATCACGCACGGCCACCTCGACCACATTGGTGGACTGCGCCACATCGTGCCGAAATTCCCGGCAACGATCTACGGATCGCGCTACACGATCGGCGTGATCGAGCGCGCATTTGTCGAGGAGCCGACTGGCTTCGTGCCGCAGCTCGTGACCGTAAACATCGACGCGCACGAGCGCTTGCAGCTCGGCGTGTTCGGCGTAGAATTCATCCGCGTCACGCATGCGATTCCCGATCCAGCGGCGATTTGCATCGAAACGCCCGTCGGCCGCATCATCGCGACCGGTGATTTTCGACTCGACCCCGAGCCGCTCGATCATCTGCCAAGCGACATCGAGCGGCTGAAAACGCTGGGCGACCAGGGCGTTCTGCTTCTGCTCAGCGAGAGCAGCTACGCCGATATTGAGGGCCGCACACCCGCCGAACACACACTGCAAAAGAGCTTTCGCGACATCATCAAGGATGCCCCTGGCCGAATCTGCATCGCAGTGTTTTCGAGCAACATCAATCGCACACAGATGATCATCAACGCCGCGGTGGCCGCCGGCCGGCAGATTGCGCTGGACGGCCGCAGTATGCTCGGCTACGTCGAAATTGCCGTCCGGCAAGGCATTCTCAAAGTGCCGAAAGGTGCGATCGTCTCGATGCAGCAAGCTGAGCGGCTGCCCGACGACCAGCTGCTCGTGATGTGCACCGGCGGCCAAGGCGAGCCAAACGCCGCGCTCCAGCGGATGAGCGAAGGTGCGCACAAGCACATCCAGCTCAAGCCGAGCGACACCGTGGTGATCAGCTCGTCGCCGATTCCCGGCAATGAAGTGCGCTACGATGAGATCAGCAATCGCCTCAGCGGGCAGGGCGTGCGCCTCTTCCGCCATCCGACGCACGAACTCGACGGCTGCGGCCCGCTGCACGTGTCCGGCCACGCGCGCCGCGACGAACTGCGCGAAATGATTCGGCTGGTGCGGCCCAGGTTTTTCATTCCCGTGCATGCCGGAATTTTGCGCCGCGGTTACCACGCCGAGCTCGGCATCCAAGAAGGCATACCGCGTGCGAATATTCTCCTGCCGAGCAATGGCGACAGCCTATACTTCGGCAAAACGAGTGTCGAAGCTGGCGGCCAGGTGCCGCACGGCAGCGTGCTCATCGATCAAACGGGGGCCATCGTGAGCGGCTTGGTCGTGAAAGATCGGCTCGTGCTGAGCGAAGCGGGCATTATGGCGGTGGTGCTCACCATCAGTAAAGCCACCGGCCAGCTGTTAGCCAGCCCCGACATCTTGAGCCGCGGTTTCGTCGCGCTGCGCGACTCGGAACAACTGATGCGCGATTTTCGCACTGAGCTGCGGCGCGCTGTGCGGCAACGATTCCAGCGCGTCGAGCCCGAGCGCTTCAAGGCCGAACTGCGCGACTTCATCACGCAGTATTTGTTCGCGCGAACCGGCCTGAGCCCGATCGTCATTCCTGTGGTGAATGTCGTGAGCAGCCCAGCGCCAGACCAGCCGAAAGCTCGCAGCGCCACGCACACTGGCGCCGAGCAAGCCGTGAGCGAGCAAGCGCCCACCGAACGGCAAAAAGTCGCTGCCACCGAGCAACGTTTTCAAGCCATGCGCGCACGGCTACTGGCACAAAAACCGCCGCACGACCGCACACCCTTGGCACGATAGCCATGCGCCGCCTCCCGGCGAATCTCAATCGTCGTTATACAGAAACATGAATTTGCGATCCCAGAAACTTCGTTATATTATGAGTTGTCGTGTTCGCTCCAACGTAGTGGAGGCTTCATGTCCGTCACGTTCAACGACGCCATCACCGCCATGACATGGCAGGCAATTCAGGAGATTCGTGGAAGCACCAGAGTGCAAGACGTCAACCTCATCTCCTGGGCCATGTACTCGGCGATAGAACAAGGGTTCACCCAAGCAGACCTCCGGCGCTTTCAGGCCGAGCAGATCTCCGGCTTCGGGTTCTTCCGGGGCGCGAGGCATTACGTTGGCCTGTGCCAGGTCGAGCTCAACTTCCTGGCGCGCGTCGGTGTTATGGCGCGAGCCACGGGCGCGTTTGAAGGCCGCTGGGTCTTCATGGTCGAGTCCGATGGGTCGATCTTCGCTACCAAAGACGACGAGCCGATTGAGCGCTTTCAGGAGTTCGAAGGGCTTGGGCTGGCGCTCGCCGTCTTCAAAAGCGCGCTGACGGCAGACATCTAGCCGCAGCTCACGCGCCAAGCAGTCAGCAATGACGCCGAACGACGTAGCCCCAAGCTGCCGCCCGCACGGGCACTGCGCAGCTTGGGGCATAATTATGCAATGCAACCACGCTAATCATCTAGCAAGATGATATACCTTATGGGATAGCAGTAATCGCTGGATTCTGTATGCACACTTGGAGGCAGAATGGCCCAGCGCGCTGACCAAGCCGCTCGAACGTGTCGATATGCAAGCCATCTCCCGCCGGTCCGGGTCAGATTTTACAACATTCGCGACTCTACATTCTTGGGAGCCTATGGTATGTTGTGCTTAGATCACTATGGAAATCAAGGGATCAAACATTTTATTCACCCCAAGCGAGGCGCACTGGGCGCAGCAAGCGACCAATCTTCGGCGCATGCCAGAGCTGGCGCAGCGCATTCAAGATGCACGCATGGCGCATGCGCATCCTTGGATTGCCGAAGCTGCGCGGCCCTGCACCGTTTTTGAAGCGCGCAGCAGCGCCGAGCAGCGTGTTTCTCATTTGCTTGCGCTGCACCATTTGCTCGAAGTCGGACGACAGCATGCGACCGATGAAGCCGGCAATGAGCAGCCCGTGGTTTCTTTTGCGGCGAGCACGACCGACAAGCGTCGTTTGTTCCTGCTCGCCCAGGACGACTACGAGGCGGCGTGTGATGAGGTCGACCTCCCGGAGATCAATCAGCTAGAGGACCAGGCCATCATCGACACCCTTGCCGCAACAGCAGCCACCAGCGATATTTTGCCTGCCGAAGAAACGATGGCGCTCATTAATCTCATGAGAGACCCTGAACAGATCGCCTGGAACGTCGCAAGAAAGCACGATGACGCTACGCAGCAGATTGCCCTGCTCGGCCCGATGATCAGCACGCTGACTATCGACCTTGTTTTTTAGCCCGCAAGGTGCAGAATAGACGACCACGCAAAATGGGTTACGCCAGATCGCCAAATGGTAGCTCGCCCATAACAGGCCATGTTCATGGCAGCAAAATATAGACAGTAAGAAGGAGTGCGCATGAAATATCCGCCAGTGATCGTCGTGGACGAACACGACAACGAAATAGGCTCGGCGATGGTGGCCGAGGTGTGGGCGAAGGGCTTATACCACCGCATCGTGTCGGTGTTCGTTCAGGATGAGGCCGGCCGGCTGCTCCTGCAATTGCGGGCTGCCCACGCCAAAATGTTCCCCGGCTGCTGGGACCCGGCTGCTGGCGGACACGTGGACCTCGGCTCGTCGTACGAACAAGCTGCCACCGATGAGCTGATCGAAGAAATCGGCGTGCGAGTCGCCGCCTCCGACCTCAAGGAGCTGGGCACTTTCCGCACCAACACAACGCTTGAAGACGGCCGCATCATCAATCAATTCGAGCGCGTATATCTGGCGCACATTCTGCAATCAACCGAGCTCAAGCTGGCGCCCGACGAGGTACGCGAGCTCAAATGGTTCACACCCGATGAGCTGCACCGCGAAATCGCCGCCCACCCCGAGCAATTCACGCCGGGCCTGCTCGAAGGTTTGGCACGCTATTTCCCAAACTTTTCAAACAAGCCATGAACGCCACGCGAACGGCCCATAATCTACCGTACACACTCAAGATCTGTACGCCAAACCCCAGCTATTTGCTATAATACATTCACATGCACAGCAAAAAGCCTCGCCCCAAAATACGCTTATACATCAAGATAGCCGGTATTGTTCTCTTGGCATGCGGCCTATTGCCGTTCGCCTTGGCCGTGTCAGTCACACACCCATCACTCGCCTCGCTCGTCCTACCGGCGATTGCCACTCTGCTCGGCCTGCTGTGTCTCGCAACGCCACAAATCACGCTCGATATCGTCGAAGTTATCCTAGGCTGGCTACCATAAAACTCGCCAGACATTGACCGCGACCAGTATTTCAGGCTGCGCCAAAACCACATACCGCAAGCACACACGGCTGCATCTGATATATCTGTGAATTGGTGTCTCAGGCACACTCTATCCATCAAGCGTAATGCGCCCAATCAAGCATGGCGCGCCCAACAGGCATGAAGTTTCGGTTTTAGAATACTTGACTTTTCTTGGTACCTTGCATAACATAGTAGTGTATGAATGAAAATACCACAGAAAAAGCCGACATCGTCGGGTCCATTGAGACTCAAATGCGCAAAGGCATGCTGCTGTACTGCGTGCTGTTGCTCTGCCAAAACGGCAAAGCGTACAGCTCCGAGATCATCAAAACCCTGCGCGACGCCGAACTGATTATCGTCGAGGGCACGCTCTACCCGCTGCTCAATCGCCTGGCGCGCGAAAAATTGCTGGGCTACGAATGGCAGGAGTCGGAGCAAGGTCCACCGCGCAAATATTATTGGCTAACCGACGAAGGCCGCGCCGCGCTCACCGAGGTGCAGGGCGTATATCGGCGGCTCAACATATCAATCACCAAGCTCGAGAAAGGAAAATTATGAACGAGGTAACCACTATTCACTTGGGGCGGCAATCGTGCACCATCGCGATGGATGCGCGCAAAGAGCTGGAGGCATATCTGTCGGCTATCAAGCACCAGGCCGGCCCGAATGCCGACGAAGTATTGGAAGAAGTCGAGCTGCGCATGGCCGAATTGCTGGCCGAACGCGGCGTAACCGGCGACAAAGATACCGTCGTGCTGGCCAAAGATATTGCGTTTCTCAAGGAACAGCTCGGCGAGCCGCGCGACTTCAAGGAAGATGACAGCGACTCCAGCGATGTGCTCAGTGATACATCGGGTGAAGCTGGCCCCAAGCGCCTCTTCCGTGACCCCAATCAAGCATGGTTCGCCGGCGTCGCCGCGGGCATCAGCGCATACTTCGGCTTGCCCGTCATGCTCATTCGGGCGCTGTTTGTGGCCCTGTCGTTCGTCGGCGGCATCGGGATTGTGGCATATCTTTTGCTCTGGCTGGTGCTCCCCGAGGCCAAATCGCCAGCCGATTTTTTGCAGATGAACGGCCGGGCCGTAACCGTCGATAACATCAAAGAAATCATGGACCGCGCCGATGTCCAAGGTGCCGCGGCCCGGGCAAGCTACATGGTCGGGCGAGTGGGCAAGCGAGTCATTCGCATCACATTGGCGCTGCTTGGTACGGCATTTCTGCTGGCCAGCTTGGCGCTGCTTGCCGGGGCGATTACCGCGGCCAGCTTTCTGTTTATGCGCGGCGTGCGCATTACCAATGTCACTGTGTTCCCGCTTGGCGTGCAGGAGCATTACCTTGTCGCTTGCGCATTAGCCACAGCGGTGTTGCTCGCGCTACTGCTGGCGCTTACCGGACGAGCCGTGTTTGCGCGGCGCTGGACATTCCCGGCGTGGGCGACCGCCGCCATCGTTGTGTGTTTGGTCGGCGCCATATCAGTCGGCACGGCGCTTGGCTTTGCGGTGCAGCCGGCCATTAGCCAGCGCTACGATCGCCTGCATCACTATCAAGTGCGAACTATGCCGATGTTTAGCTCAGTCCGTTTGCAAGGTGACAATGTGCCCATCGATTTTGAGTACGACTCTCAATACAGCGTCGAAATCGACACGCTCGGCTCAACCAGCACACAGCCAGTGGCGACCTCAGTCACCAACAACGTACTCACCGTTAATACCGACGGCATCAAATCGCCCTTAAGCTGCCACGGCTTTTGTTTCGGCGACGAAAATCTCAAAGTCATCATTCGCTCGCCGCTTAACTTCGAGAACCAAGATGGCCCGAATGGCAGCCTGATCTTCACACAAATACCAGAGCAACAGCCGCTCACGCCGGCCAATTAGCGCCTTTTGTTGCACGAGCGTACAACTCCAAAAGTACCCACTCTGCAAAATCAGTGCATGACCAAGCACCGCCTGGCAACCACCTGGCAAAACAGCGTCGCCAACACCGACGCTGTTTGTATGCCCACGTTCGCGGCCTGGGTTACCCGTGCGGGCTAGCAAAAGTCACACATTCCTAAGACGAGCAAAGGTGGCCGCAGCTACAAACCGCCGTAGCCGCCACCGTAGCCGTAGAATCGCACGTCGGGACGATAATAATCCGTCACTTTGAGCGGCTGCGTATTGCCCGAGGCGGCCGCGCTCATGATGTACAGCTCGCTACTGTTTTTGGACACCAGCAGATAATTGTCGGTGTACCATCCATATGCAACGTAATCGCTCGTCGACAGAACTGTGCGCGGATTCTGGGCGTCATCATCGCCAACGAATAAGCTTGTCTTGCCATCACGCGGCTCGCTCCAGAACGTCTGAGAGCCATTTGGCGAAGCAAGGTATGTGGTGTAGCCGTTTTGGGTGTCTTGATTGGCGTAAACACTGCCTTGGCTGGCCGCTGTGGTCAGCTTGCCATCGTCGTATTTATAGATAGTGTTGTCGATCGACGCGATGCCGTACGAATAGGCTTGGAAATAAAAGCCATGCTGATCGTACACCTGCGCGTCGAAGTTCACCGAGGCGTTGCCAAAATATCCACCGTTCGCAACAACATACTCTTTGATCGTTTTCTTGCCGCTGCCATCTGCTTTAATTGAGTAGAAACCAGCGGGCACATTCTGCATGTGCGCGCCGTCGTACCCAAACAATGCCTTCGAGTATACAATCTGGTCCCCCAGGATAAAGGTATGCGCAAAACTCTGTCCCCAATAGAATCCGCCGCCCGGCGCCGCAGCGTTCGTCTCGTCGAGCACGACAATCTTTCTGGCAACGGCATCGTACGTCTTGAGTGCCTGAGCCTTGGGCTGGCCATTGGCGTAGTTGTTGCGGTTTACCCGATAGACAAACGAATCGCCGTCCCAGCCAACCGGCACGAAAGTGGCGTTGCCGGAATCAATGCTCGTGAGCTGATCATTGCTCGTGTCGATGAGAAAAAGAGACCCCGCATCGGCAGCATCGGTCGTGCGCTTGGCATACAGCACCAAATATTTCCAATCGCGCGACGCAAGCAGCGCAGTTGAGCCTGGGTCTTCGCTCCCCGTCCCGGCGAGCACGGTTTGGCGGCCCGAGCCATCGAGATTTGTCTTCACAACATCAATCTTGCCGCTCGCATTCGACAAAAAATACACCTTGCCAGCCGGCACAATCTGAAAATTGTTGGCAGCGTCGGCAACGACAGTAACCTTGACACTCGCTTGAAGCGCATTATAGCCATTCGCGCTGATTGTGGCGGTCGCGGTCGCAGCATTGGCCGGCAACACCAGTATGGCCTCACCCTTGCTGTCGGTGCGGACTTCCGTGCCAGCGGCGCTCACCTGCGCATTCGCGACGGGCTTGCCAGTGATTCGGTTGAGCACTGTCACCGGCACTTGGCGCCCAGTAGCCACGAGCACTGCGCGATGAGTCGATTTTTGCTTGAAGATCGGCACTCGAATCTTGGTGCTGCTCGAGCGATAATATTGTTTGCTGATATAAAGATTTGCGTTGCCCACGGCTACATGCATCACCGCAAGACCCTGATTGTCGGTCAGCGCCTTGGTGCCGTGCAGGTCAATAGTTGCGCTCGTCACCGGCTTGCCCGTTTGCGAATCAACCACCGCGATTGTGAAATTCTGCTTGAGCACAAGTCCGGCAACCGCATATCTGGTAGTGGGCACAGCCGCCAACATGGCAAGCACCACGATGATGATGCCAGGAATTGTCAACTTCTTGTGCGTGCGCACCCAGCGCCACCAGCCCTTGCCGCCCGATGGTGGCTTGACATCGCGCGCAGGCACGTCTCTTGATTCGTCCGAGCCAACAGTGAGCGGTTCAACTTCGTCAATTTCAGCGGCGGCTTGATCTGCCGGAGCATCGAGCTCGGTGTCTCGGTCGGCATCGGCAGCAGCATCCTGGGACTTGTCGGCGCTACGACGATCGGCTTCTTTTTGCAGCTCGGCGGCGGCCTCTTTTTCGGTTGGTTCCTGGTGCTCGTTTTCGTGCTTTGCCATGATGTGCCCTCTTTGGCATAAGTCTAGCAAACATTCGCTCCAAACGACCAGTCATTTTTTAGAAAATTATGTGGCGGATTTTGCAAAATGAGGTTTGAGATGATATCATGCGTGAGCTTTTTGAAGCAGGCCTTCGAGAGGTGAACTCGCCGACGTCCATCAAGCGAAAAGAGTAGCACATGGTCGAACAAGAAGTCGTACGGCGCGCATTCCGGCTGGACCACATTCTTCAGCTGCTGGCAAGCCCGCCGCGCTACAAAGTGGAGGCCGAAAGAGTGTTTTCGCACCTCACGCACGATAAGCTCGACTACAGCAGCCAGAGCCACGGCATGTTCGAGGCGTATCCAGGCGTGGCGTTGAGCATACACGAGCTGCTGTGCCGGCACATCCGCGCCCAGCACCCAGGCCTCGGCGCGCTTCCCGGCGGAGTTGAAGTGCAAAAATGGCTCCTGGACACGCCTGAAGGCCAGCGCCTCGGACTGCCGGATGACACGTTGTCGCTCGCAAGCCTGGGCCAGGCCAACATTCATCACCATCTGCTAGCAGTCACGGCGAGCGAAAACTATCGCCCTCTCAAGACGTGGCTGGTGGATAGAGAGGATCCGGACGAGCATCGCATCGACGGCTGGAGTCCAGAGACTACCACAGGCGCAGTGTACTATCTCACCGTTTGGAGTTTGCGCGCCGGCGAAAGCGATTTCGCGCTGTCGGTCGCGCCGAGCGGAAAAGCGCATTACGTCAATCGGCTGAGCGGCCGGCCGCACCCCTTCAGATATAAGAAGCCAGCGATCACCGCCGAGCACTTTCCACCCGCCAGCACACCACCGGCGGTGTACAGCGAGTAGCGCGCGAAGGCACCTACGGCCGGCAAGCAGTTTGGGTCGCACCTCAACCGTGCACCCCTGCTTGCCGGGCCGTTTATTTTTTATTTTGAATATGAGAAACCCCTGGCATGCTCGCGTTGTGAGCGTACCAGGGGCGATTGCTCCTGTATGAAATTGTGATCGCGGCGCGCATTGCTGCCAGCGGCTAGCTGGAAGTCCAGCCCAACACGTGCGCCGACAGCGCGGTGGCTACACCGCTGTGACCGATCTTGTACCACGCCACCGCCTGAGGAGTGCCGCCCGCCGCAGGAACCACGCAGATTTGGGCGATCACATCGGTTCGTCCCAAAAAAGCGATGGTGTTGTGATCGGGGCTGAGCGCCGGATCGTTGGCACTGAGTCCAGTCGGCATCGCAGCCAGGCGGGTGAGCGCGAAACTGTTCGCACCGCTCTTGGCAGCACGGTACAGGCCGAGGCCGTTATCGCCCGCTAAGAAACTCTGCGCGTCGGTCGAAGCGAAGGGCCACACGGCGTTCGGAGGAGTGCTGTTGCTGGCACCAGCCATCGTGAACGTATACGAACTCGCCGTGCCAGCCTGGACCTGCGCCTGTGATCCCAACAAATCGGAACCGTACTCGAGCGAGCCACCCGGCGCACACGCACCGCCAGCCAGCGTCGCCACCTGCGGCGTCGTGCATCCCGCCGGGAAGTAAAGCTGGCTGTCGCCGCTCGATCGCACCTTGTCGGATGTCGGCTCGTCGCGCACGCTGGCAGCGCCAATACTCGGCGAGACCGACTGAATTGTCTGCGCGCCGTTGTCCACGATGCGCATGAAGTACACGCGCCCATTGGGGCCGAACGCCGCGCTGGCGTAGGCAGCCGTGCCCGCGACATCTGGCTGCGTCGCCGTTACGGCGTGGACGCTGCCGCTCGAGCTCGCCGGACGCTGGGTGCTAAGTTCCGAACCCTGGAGCACGATCACCTGCGACGTATTACCAGCGCTCGTCATGCTCGTCTGCACCGTGACCAGCTGGCTGAAGTCGGTGCTAAAGCTGCTCCGCTGCACCGGCGCCTCGAGTGTTGACTCGCAGCGAGCCGCGAGCCGCATACCCGGCATTGCCGTATTGAACGTCCGGTATAGCGTCGGCCGCGTGCCGCTCGGGTCGATCAGATCGAGCACCAGCTCGCCCGGACTCGATGCTGCGCATTCAGCCACAACGATCCGCCCATAAGTGCTCGACGCAGACCCAGGGCTGAACGCACCAGGTGCTGGCGAACGCAAGGCGAACGTCGGCGGTGCGGCATTGCCCTGGCCCGGCAGCCACGTGCCCTTGGTGCGCCACATGCCGTAAACGGCCCATCCGATGAAGAAAATGATCCACGCCACGGCCACAAATCGAATGAATCGCCAGATGAATCCCCAAACTGCTTCTCGCACGAAGACTCCCTTAATCAGTAAGGCAAAACACCTCACAGGAACAACCACACGGATATGTGATCGGGCATATTATACCTTTGTAAGCGGTTTTGCGCAAAGACGTCTACGCGGCTGAGTCCATCCAAGGGCGGCGCTCAAGCACCGCTGCAATGCATCAACCGCGAGCGACGTCGCCCAGAGAACACGCTAGGCCCTGGTCGTCACACCAACCGCTAGCGAAAACGCCGAATCCCGCGTGCCGTGTCGGTGAGCAGCCGTGCCAAGCCAAGCCAAAACGATCGAAAATACACTGCACTCACCAGGAGTGCGCCCACAACCACCACGGCGTCATACGACAGCCGAGTGTAATAGTTCGCGTCCAGCCGCAGCCAAATCCCCGCTTCATCGGCCACCAGTGCCAGCCCAGCGCCGTACATGCACGCCGCCCAGCGCAGCGGCTTACCCTCGTGCACCACGGCCGCAAATCCGCCGATCGCCAGCAGCACAAATCCATACGCAAAATGATGGATGTGCGTTCCCTCGATCTGAAGCCCGGTGCCCGGTGCCAAATGCACCACCAGCCGCGCCGCCAAAAACGTCGGCACAAACGCGCCAAGCACCCAAAACGTGCTTTCATGCGCGCGCTTTTGGATCAAATCGCGGTACAGCGCCCCAATTAGCCGCAACACACCGCGAAAGCTTTTCCGAATCATATCCTCATAATAGCAAAGCCGGCGCGAAAAGCGGTCGCATGCTTTTCGCGGCAAGGATGATTCTGCCACAATCTTTCGTCACAATCGTGCCACACCGCGTAAAAGCATGTATTCGGCCAGAAGCCACTGGCACTGCTCGCAAAGCCTGTGGACAGCTCACCAAAACGCGATTTAGGCTTCGTCTAAGCATGAGTATGTTATAGAATAGACAAGTTATATGAATGATGACACACGGCGCAATCACCACGCTAGTCTTGATGGCTTTATCGTCCGTCCGGCTTCACGCGAGCGGCGGCAAGCCACAACTCCGGCGAGTGCGCCCGCGCATTTGCCGGATCGTCGCGCTTATCGACACAGCGCTCAGCCAGCAGCGCCCGTGCATCGTTCACCGCTGCTCCAGCATCCGGCAAGTGCTCCTTCTCCCAAGTCTGCTGCGAGTAAAGTTGCGGCTGGCGGCGGCGTAGCTCAAGCCGAAACGCCAAGCGTCTATCCGCGCGGGCTGATTACCGGTGAGCCGCTCATCGAGCCCGAGCACAAGCGTCGCCGCCGCCGAAAAGGCGAGCGCTCGCGCAAACGAGCGTTGCAATCAACGGCAGCTGGCAGCCACCAAAAGCGACCCTACTGGCGCCGTCCAGTGCTGATGCCGGTTACCGTGCTCGCAATTTTGGCCGTCCTGTGTGGTGGCTGGCTCGGCTGGAAAATCTACCACAACACCTCTAAAGTCTTCGGCTACAAAAACCCGCTGCAACTGTTCAGCGTCTTTAAGCCAGTGCCGCTCAAAAGTCAGAACGACCGTGTGAATATTCTTTTGGCCGGCGACTCGGCAGATCGCACGGACAGCGCTGGCGGTGGCGACCTCACTGACTCTATTATGGTGCTCAGTGTGAACACCAAAACCAAAGCCGCCACCATGATTAGCGTTCCGCGCGACACCTGGGTGCAGATGCCGAGCGGCGGGCACGCCAAAATCAACGCCGCCAATACGCTCAGCAATTTCTCCCAGAACGGCTATCCAGCCGGCGGCATGGGCGCGCTCGAATCTGTTATCACCACCAACCTCGGCATTCCGATCAACTATTATGCCCTCATTAATTACACCGCATTCAAAGACATGGTCGACGCCGTCGGCGGCATCACCGTCACTATCCAAAGCTCCGATCCGCGCGGCCTCTACGATCCCAGCCGTAATGTCAGCTACGGCGGCGGCCCGCTCGTCAAGCTGGCCAACGGCCCGCAAGCTCTCAACGGCGTGCAAGCGCTTGGCCTGGCCCGCGCGCGCGGCGACGCTTGGGGATCGTATGGCTTTCCGCAGAGCGATTTCGACCGCACCACCCATCAGCGTCAAATGCTGGTCGCCCTCAAAACTAAGGTCGCGACCGCCGGAGTCATCTCAAATCCGCTCAAAGTCGGCAGCTTGTTCGACGCTATCGGCAATAACATCAAAACCGACATGAAGCTCGACGAAGTCGAGAGTTTCTACAGTCTCACCAAAGATATCAATAACAATAATATCGACTCTCAGAATATTAATACGCTCATTTCGGGCAAAACGCTGCTCGCTAATTACAACACGCCCGACGGCCAGGAAGCGCTGATCCCGGCGGCGGGCGTCGACGATTTCAGCCAGATCGCCGCTGCCATTACCAAGCTGTTGTCGAACGACCCCGTGGTGCACGAAGCGCCGACCGTCACGGTGCTCAACGGCGGCAATATTGCCGGGCTAGCCAGCAAAGAGGGCACCGTGCTCACGGGCAAGAATTTCACCGTGGCTGGTGTGGCCGACGCACCCAAATCCTATGCCACCACCGAAATCGTCGACCTCTCCGGCGGCAAAAAACCTGCAAGTCTTGCTGCGCTCAAAGCACTTTTCAGCGGCAGCACTGTCGTCACCAGCGATCCAGGCATCGGCTCGTACACATCCGACTTCGTGGTCGTACTCGGCACAAACCAAAAAGCTCCGGTTACACCAAGCTCATCAGCCGACGTCACCGCCACGCCAACCCCGACAAACAGCGACTAGCCCACGCAAGTCAGAAATACCCGAGCACCCTCTTGGACGCTCGGGTATTCGCGTATGCATCAAGGCTCCTGGCCCTTTGGCAAACCAGCCAGTGATGTCACGCCACCACGCTGAGCTAGTTCGTTGAGCCACCGATCACACGTTGGCTTGCTGGCTATTCGATGCCCACCAGCCGCAAAATGCGCGCCGGCTTGTTGCGCATGTTTTTGAGCGTGATGTAATCCTTGATGCGTTTGCCAAGCAGCTGCTGGCCAAGCGGGCTTTTGTCCGAAATGCGCCCCTCGCTCGGGTCGGCCTCAACCGAGTCCACCAGCACATAGGTGATTTCCTGGCCGTCGTCCCCGCGCAGTTTCACGCTTGACCCCAGCCGCACATGGCGTTCCCGTTTGCGACTGATCGGCTGGATCACCTCAGCCTCCGCCAGCACATTCTCAATGCGCTCAATTTCAGCATCCACAAACCGAATGCTGTTCATAGTCTGAATGCAGCCCGAATCTTCGTGCGAAGCACTTGCCTGCTGCTCAGCCACGGCGCGAAACGTCATAACACGGCGGCGGCGCTCTGCTCGCAGTTCTTGTAATTTGCTGGTCAGCGAGGTAAGCCCATCGCGCGTCAGCCGATACCGCTTGTGCAGATTCTTCTTTCGCATGGCGATTGTTTTCATATACCCTCCTTTTTCGTTCATTCGAACGTACTGTAAGCATAACGACCGAAGCTGAAGGCATACTGTGGGAAATATCACTGCCGAAATCGCTGGAAAACTTCGACAGATATATCTGGTCGTGCAAGGGGTATTTTCTACACCAAACCAAGAGTCTCGCAGGGTAGTCGTTAGATATCTCATATCCCAAAAAGGTAAGCTCGGTTATCATACACTGGTAATAAACGGGAAGGAGCGACATGGCAGAGGGACCAGGACGCGGCTGGCACGGCGACCCGGAAGGGCACGCGCGAGCCGGTAAAACCGGAGGACAACGCAGTGGCGGAAACTTCAAACGAGACCGAGCAAAAGCAAGCCGCGCAGGCAAGCGAAGTGGCGGAAATTTCGCTAACAATCCAGAAAAAGCAAGCCTTGCGGGACGCATTGGCGGTAGTCGCACTCTCAAACGAGCGACAAGCTGAGCGGCGATGGTTTGGCACATTCAGCCGGCGAAAGGTGCCGCGGCTGTTTCGCCGGCTAGCCGTCGAAAGCACGATCAAGCTCGCGCTTGATTTGCCCAAGCACATACAGCGAGCCCGTCACAAGGAGCACTTCTTCCGGTCGCGATAGCAGCATGCGCCAGGCGTGAGCGAGATTTGGCTCGGATGCGACGTTGGTAAGGCCGGCATTGGTTATGGCCTGAGCCAGTTCGTGCGCATCAACCGCCGGATGGCCTTCTATCTTGAATTCAGTGGCAATGACTGCGTGCGCAAACCGTGCCAGCTCATGGGCGCAATCCGGCACACGCCGCTGCTCGGTTGCGAGCATGGCCGTGAGCACCGCGATCGGGCGCTCAGCATATGTTTCATGGAGACTTTGGCGCAGCGCAGCCATCTTTTGGCCGTTGTGCGCACCGTCGAGCAGGATGATTTTGTCGCCAAGCGCATGTTTTTCGAGCCGGCCCGGGATCCGGATCCGAGCCGCCGCCAGCCGGGCTTGAGCCGTGAGTGCCGTATGATTCTCACGTTCCAAAAACCACGTGACCGCCTGCAATGCGAGCGCAAAATTTCGACGTTGAAACAGGGGCAGAAAGGCGAACTTCGGGCCAAGCGGTAGCTGGTCAAACGTATGCAAATCGGCAGATTTTTGCTGCGCGCGCAGTGCGATCGGCGCCATTACGTCGCGCGACTGCTCATAGCAAAACACCGCGTTGTGGAGCTGGATGATGCCAGCCTTCTGCGCAGCGATTTCGCCAAATGTATGGCCCAGGATATTTGTGTGGTCAAGACCAATGTCGGTAATTATGCAAACTTTGTCGGCTCGCATGATAGTGTTGGTGGCGTCGAGCAAACCGCCCAAACCAACCTCGATCACCGCCACATCCACGCCAGCGCGCGCGAATTCCCAAAACGCAAACGCCATCACCAGTTCAAAATACGTCGGCACAATCCCGCTCTCGTCCACAAGCTCAAGAAACACGCTCAGCTCAGCGCCAAACGCATGCTCGGGCAGCGGCTCAAGCCCGATCTGCACCCGCTCGTTCACCGTGTACGTGTAGGGCGAAACGGTCAAGCCGGTTTTGTAGCCAGCCTGCTTGAGCAGCGCCGCCGCGTAATACGCTGTGGACGTTTTACCAGAGGTGCCGGCCACGTGCACTACCTTGTACCGATGCTGCGGATTATCCAAGAAATCGAGCAGGCGCTCCATGTGCTCGAGCGTGTACGCCTTGCGCGACAACCGCCGCGGCTCAAAATGCGCCAGCTCAGCCTCAATATCCGTAAATGTTGTCAATGATTTTCGTTGGTCATGCGCCATGCGCGTCAGCCTTTTCGTTCAACATATCTATCTTACGACAATATGCACGGTTTGGTCACGAAAAGCGCCAGCTGCAGGCATTAGTTGGTCGCCACGCTCATCACAGAATGCATGTATAACAAAATGAAAAGAGCCTCCAAGAGGCTCTTTGGTGACACATGGTACGCTCGGCAGGACTCGAACCTGCGACCTCTTGGTTCGAAGCCAAGTACTCTATCCAGCTGAGCTACGAGCGCGCACTGCTGCCTATTATATCAGATTGGCGGTAATACGCACGCCATTTGCTACAGCCATCCTGGCAACGCCCACATCAGGGAATCCGACTATGGCTTGCCGTGCGAAGTTAGTTATCCGTTCATGCAATTATGCGCGGCTACTTGTTGGTCGGCTTGTCTTTGGCGTCATCGGCGACTTCGGCACGGAACAATTTGCTGGGCCACCACATCCAGCGGCCAAGATCGAGCGTCAACGCGGTCACCAGCACCGAGCGCACGATGAACGTATCCAGCAGCACGCCAAGTCCGACAGCGATACCGATTTCAGCCAATCCGGTGAGCGGCAACGTCGCGAGCACCGAGAACGTGCCGGCCAGCACGAGACCAGCCGAAGTAATCACAGCGCCGGTGGTCCGCAGGCCGATCCGTGCAGCACGCCGCGTGCCGGTTTGGGCGGTTTCTTCGCGGATGCGAGTCATCAGGAAAATGTTGTAGTCAATGCCAAGTGCCACCAGGAACACGAAGGCGAACAGCGGGAAGGACGAATCGGCGCCGCCAAAATGCCACGCATGCGTGAACAGCAAGCCACAAATGCCAAGTGTTGCGGCGAACGAAAGCACCACAGTCGCAATCAGTACCGCCGGTGCGACCAGCGAGCGGAGCAGCAGCGCCAAAATCACCAGCACCACGAGCAGAACGAGCGGAATCACTACCATTGTGTCATGGCGCGAGGCTTGCTCGGTGTCAAAGTTCGTCGCTGTAAAGCCGCCGGCTTGTGCAGCCGCGTCGGGCACGGCATGAATCGCCGCGCGTACCTGCTTGATTGTGTCGAAAGCCGCTGTGCTATCGGGCTCGGCAGTCAGCGTCGCCTCAATCAAAGCTCGATCACCCTTCACGACTGGCTGAGTAATCGACGTGATGCCCGATACGCCCATCAGTGCTTGGTGAACAGCCGGAGCGGCAGATGCTTTGCCGATCACAACCACGGGCTGGCCAGCTCCAGCAGCTGGGAAGTGCCTGGTGATAATCTGCTGGCCGATCACCGAATTCTGCGTCGTTCGATACATGTGATCGTTCGAAAGGCCATTGGCATGCAGGGCCGTCAAGCCCAGCGTGCAGAGGAGCAAAACGACAGTCGTGCCAACCCAAATCGTGCGCGGACGGCGCGCAATGCCCCGGCCGATCTTCGCCCATACGCCGCGGCTCGACGGCACGTCGTCACCAAATCGCGGCACGAGCGGCCAGAACAGCCAGCGGCCAAACACCACCAGCAGTACCGGCAGCAGCGAAATCATCACCAGCAAGCCCACGCCAATGCCGATGGCGCTCACCGGCCCAAGACCCTTCGTTGAGTTGAGCTGCGCCACGAGCAAACACAGCATACCTACAACCACCGTAGACGCGCTGGCAATAATGGCCGGCCCAGCTCGGTGCAGCGCCAGGGCCATCGCCTCGTGGCGGTCCTTGTAGCGGTGCAATTCTTCGCGGTAGCGGGCAATGAGCAGCAGCGCGTAATCGGTCGAGGCGCCGAAAACCAGCACTGTCAAAATCCCGCCACTCTGCGCGTTGACCGTCAAGCCAGCGTGTTTGGCAAGCAGATAAATCAGCCCTTGCGCGCACGTCAGCGCCACGCCCGCCGAAAGCACCGGCAGCAGCCAGAGCAACGGGCTGCGGTACGTCACGAGCAAAAGCACCGTTACCACTCCGAGTGCCGCGAACAAAAGCGTGCCGTCGATCCCCTTAAATGCCTTGCTCGAGTCGGCGGCAATGCCCACCGGGCCAGCCACGTACATGTGCAGCCGCGAGTCTTTACCCGTATTGGCGATGGATGAGAACTTATTGGCCACGCCGGCAATGTTGTCGTAGCCTTGCTTGCCGGGGTCAACCGCCAGCACGATTTCGGCGGCCTGGCCGTCGCTCGAGAACACCGGGCCAGAAACCTTGCGCACCACATGCTCAACGCTGGTGTACTGCGTAGCATCGGCCGCCACTTTGGCCCGATCGGCTGCGCTCAAACCGTCCGCACGGTTGTACACAATGACTGCGGGGGTGAGATTTGAAGCCTCAAATCGATTCAGTGCATTGAGCACCTCAGTTGACTCGGCCTTGGCGGGCAGCCAAGTGGAAGCGTCGTTCGATTCGGCGCCCTGGAGCTTCCCGGCCAGCGGCCCAAACATGCCCATGGCCACGATCCACGCCGCCAGCACAACCCATTTCATCCAGCGGCTGGTCATTACGGTTGCTACTTTATGCGATTTGCTCATATTATCACCATGTTATTTGACTTAAGCGTAGCACAATTTCAGGCGAATTGTATGCACGTGTTGCGGATTTTTCGGATGCGGTATGATAGAAGCATGATTTCACGGAATGGGTTTGTACTTTGGATCGTGGCCGGTCTGGCGCTGGCGGTGATTTTTGTGGCGATCGAAGCGGCGTTCATTGCTTGGAATGGCCGCCCCGTGCCGGCGCCCACAATTCCCCGCGAGCAAGCGCTGGGCGCGGGGCCGCCTCTGTCGTATGTCGTGATGGGCGACAGCACCGCGGTCGGCCAGGGCGCACCGTACGAGCAGGGCATCGCGCGGCAGAGTGCCGAATTCTTGGCCGAAACCCACCGCGTGCAACTTACGAATACTGGCGTTTCCGGTGCGCGGCTGGCGGATGTGGCTCGCACGCAGCTCAAGCAAGCGAACGCAGCAAAACCCGACATCGTGCTGCTTTCTGTCGGCGCCAACGACGCAGTGCATCTGACGTCCGGACCTTCGGCCGAGCAGTCTTTGCAGGCCATTGTCGCGAGCCTGCGCGCCGCCAACCCACACGTCAAGATCGTGGTCACCGGCTGCCCCGCGATGGGCTCAATTGCACGTTTTCCCTGGCCAGCAAAGCAAATACTTGGGCTGCGCACCCGCCAGATGAACGCTGTATTCGATCGGGCCGTCCGGCGCGATCAGCTTATCCCGGCACCAATTGCCACTCGCACCGGAGCAGCATTTTTGGCTGACAAAACCCTGTTTGCCCGCGACAATTTCCACCCAAATGCCCGCGGCTACGCGCTCTGGACGCCCGTTATTGCCGAGGCGCTCGCTACGGCTTCGCGGTAATTGTCGCGAGTACCACGCGACCATCGCAAGCACAAAAAATGCACCAAACCGGGCATTATTATCAAATTATTACCTTGGCCAATACAGCCATGCACCCCTGCGCCGACGCTATCTGCGCTACAATAGCGTCCACTGCCAGGTCGGCGCAGCGCTGTAGGTAAGCGTGATTGTGCGGCCAGACGGCACATACACCATGGCTGGCGTTGTTGCGAAGAGTGTTGTACCGTCGACAGCAATAGCCGTTACGGTACCGCCGGAAATCGCAACCGCGGCGTCGCGCCAAAACGGATTCTTCAAGGCCACCGTCGTTGCCGGCACCGTCGGCGCCGCTACGTGCCCTACCGCTTGATCGAGATTGACAATCTTCAGCTTGGTGCCGCCGAGTACCGCCGTATTGACGCCAACAATCGTGCCATTTAAGGCGTTATTCAGGTTATCACCAGTGTCACCATTCGCGCCAATGCCGATCGTCCCGAGCGCGCCGTTATTGGAATCGTTGACGATCGCGCCGCTTCCCCATTCGATGTCCGCGCACAGGAGATCGAGCTTAGTCGTGCCGGTGCTCGCAAAGTGAATGCACTGCGTGCAGCCCTCGATCGAAGCATAGCTAATTACGTTGCGGTGCGGGAAGCCAGACGCTGGCCAGATGACCAAGCCCGTGTAGCAGTTGATCAGTCGCAGCGAGTTGGCCTGGACATGCTCATTAATAATCAGGCCGTACACAAACCCCTCGCAGGAGTAATAGCCGATATTGCAGTTGTCGTTGTTATTGTTCTGCGGCATGAGCAGCCCGAACGACCAATTCGGGTCCGGGACCGACGGCGCGCCAGTGACTGTCGAGCGAGCGAGCGCCGAGGCGTTCCACACATTTGCTTCGGCCATGCCCTGAAAATCGAAGCCGCAAATATTGCCGTTCTGCGGCACCTCGATGGTGATGCCATCGACCACAACCAGCATGTTGTTCCAGAGGTTATTCGTCGTGCCAAAACCCAAATGATAGTTCGGGTCTGTTGGTTGCAGGAGCGCGCGGCCGCCAGCCACGGCGTTGGGGCCGCCGATGACTGACACTTCGCCATCGGCAGGAGTTGTCGTGCCAGCATCGTAGGTCGTTCTGAGTACGACGCCTGCCTGCTGCGGAGTCGTTTGCTGCCAGTGGTACAAAGCCGTTGCGTCAGTCGTTCCTTTGAATACCAACACAAATTTCTGGGCTGACGGGGCGATAATCGGCAGAGGAATTTGAGCATTGCCGCACGTTGGCCCACCGGTGGTCGGGTTGCCCGCGATCAAATACACGGCCGGCGGGAAGTAAATTTCGGCATATCCGGTACCGTTTGCCACACCAGCCGCCACAGCCGTACTAATGAGCGCTGTGATGGCCGCCGTGTCATCGGTTACGCCGTCGCCTTTTACGCCGTAATCGAGCACGTTGTACACGCCAGCTTTGTTCGCGAGTGACGCCCAATTGGTGAGACTGAAGTTCGCGCCGCTCGTGAAAGAAGTTGTGGCAACATAGCTGCTGCCGGCGAACGTAACGAGATCGTTTGTGGCATACGCAGTAGATGGCGCCCACGCGCCTTGGTAGCGCACTCTGGCAGCCAAGTCACCGGTAAGGCCCGCGACGGCCGACTCAGGCAACGCACCGCTCGGCACAACCGGAGCAGACGAAAATGTCTTGGTGCCGCCAATGGTTTCATTGCCGCTCAGGTGCACAACCGCAGTGTTGTCGGCCTTGGTACTCAGGCTACCGCTTGCCTTGAGTGTGCCGTCGACATTGTGCTCGACGCTTAAGAAATCATTCAGTACCTGTCCCCAAACACCGTCGTCGCCGCCCTGGACCGGTAGTCGCGCCATCTGGCTCTCCTGTTCGTAAATCCTATGTACCGACAGTATACAGGCGCGAAAGCATGAGCGCAATCTTTGGGGGCGATGAGCTTGCTCGCATCTATAAAGAGGTTACGTCGACGTTCGTAGCCTTCGTAGATAGTTGTGCAAAGAGCGCCACACGCTCGAGCAATTCTGCGGCTTGGCTGGCTATTGGCGCGTCGGCAAGGTCATGCCGTTGTGCAAAGCGGAGCAGGTGCTGGAGCTCACCATAATCACGTGCCTTCGCAGCCCGCCGGAGCGCCATGGCCAACAGCACGCCCGAGAGCGATTCGCGTTGCGCCGGCGGAAATGCCTCAAATACCGCTTGCCAATGCTTTTCTGGGCCGCCACGGAGTCGCCCAAGCAACTCAGGAGCAATCGCTGGCCCAGACTTGGTCGGCACGCGCCGCGGCAGCTGGCAACCAGGGCGCAAAGCCGCCGCACAGAGCAATCCCATGACGTACATCGTGTGATACGCCGTGGCGTACAAGTACTGCGTCCGTTCCTCGCCAGCCAGAAACGAAAGCTGCTCCAGCCGCGTCGCCGGCGATGGCAAAAAACCAACCATATCTTCCACGGCGGCCAGCACATGCAAGCCAAAGATAGCCCCAGCGCCCCAAGACCGCCCTGTCAGCGGCCACGCCAAGAGCAATTCTCCGCCCAAATCATAATCCTGCTCGTCAAGGCACCATGCAAGCAGCGCTTGAGTCTCAGCCAGAATCGTCGCCCGCGGCCGCGGCAACCGCCACTGTGGAATCTCCGGCTCGGCCGTGTACATGAGCGCATGCGTAAATGCGTAGCCGTCGTCCCGGGTGCAGCTCAGCAAATCGGGCGGCATATTCACGGCCGTTTGAGCAGTAACCGCTGGCCGCGCTACACCGGTCGGCTTCCATAATTCGAGCGCCCAAGCCTGCTCGAGCATTCGATGTGGCGGCCGCTCTCGGGCTCCGGCAGCCTGCGACGATAAGGCCGCGCGCAGCATGCGATCAAACGCCTCATGCGGATAGCCAATGTGCGTGAGACAAATATGCGCCTGGGCATAATCCAGCGCGAGTGCCGGCTCCAAGCACATACCGAGCAACATCCGGTCACTGCGTGCGAGTGGACCGAGCTGCGCTGCACGATCTTTGACCATTCGAGCCACCTCCGGAATATGCCGCGCACCATGCGCATATAATAAGAGCAGCGCCGTCTCGGCAATGACTTTCTCAGGGCGCACCGAGAGCGACGGGTCTTGCGCATCTTTGTAGCCCTGTTCACCAAGGTGGTGCAGCACCCGGCCGGCCGCCTCAAGCGCACTGCACAAGCGCCGCACCAAATCCTGCTCAGGCCAAAGAGTCCTCCCCGTGCTCACGAAGAGGACCCCACCCTATTAAGGTGCAGTTGCGCCAAGCGCTACCCTTGCAACTCCTGGGAAACGCCCTTGAGCGCCGCCAGTCCTTCCACTTGATTGATAGTCGAGCCCTCGCCGAGTCCGCCCGTCAGGCGGTATACGTGCACGAAGGTGCGCATCGTCCCGCAAAATACTTCCCACGGTTCGTCAGCCATTGCCAGCGACGGGCCAAGCGTAGCCACAATTTGACCGACCGCCTTAAAATCAATTGCCTTGCTGTCCAGAACTGCTTTGACGACTTGCTGATGATTCACGCGATCTGCCATATTGTCCCCTGTCCGAAACGGACGCTGCATTAGTTTTATGATCCATCTTCAGTATGCATGAACTAATGGTACATAACAACTATAATATAAATATCATGTCTAGAAATCTTGTGATCGACTCACCTCGGCAAGCTGCGGAGCTGCATTCGACTGTTCAAAACTCGTCATATCTATATCCCATCGTCCGATACTCTGGTTATACAAAACAACAGGGCATCGCGCCCTGTTGCATCAGAAAGGCTATATTAGCAAAAACAATGGTACCCCGCACAGGAATCGAACCTGCAACCTTTGGTACCGGAAACCAACGCTCTATCCAATTGAGCTAACGGGGCATTACACCGATAGTATATAGAAAAATGCCCGAGCTGCAAGCCAGGCTCAGGTCGAGCGACATTTTAAGGGCTTGACAAAACTAATAGCGCTGTAGTGTAATACTCGCACCACTGAAAAGTGAGTTACATCAAACGCCCGCACGACCGTCAGTCGGCACCACCGATCGACCACCTTCACTCTCAGAGAGCCAAGGAGCTCACCGTGAACGCTTTGATCAGCAAGCTGATAGGTCGCCTGCCGCAACGCCTGGCCGTGATGCTCTGCGCCTTCGGCATGGTCGGCACGGTCGCCATCATCAGCGCACCAGCGGCTTCGGCCAGCAGCACGCACTGCGCCTGGGTCAGCCCGGTGCGCATCTTCGGACGGACCATCCCGCTGGGCAGCTACTGCTTCTCCGTCAACGGCAGCGGCCTGAACATCAACAACACCCTGTCGAGCTACGAGGCCGGCTGGGTGGAGAACCTGAGCGAGCGCGTGGACGCCATCGACACGTCGGGCAACACCTACGCTTCGTGGTGGACGTACCGCGGCAACGGCACCCTGTACGGCACCCACGCTTGGACCAGTGGCATCCACGGCTCGGCACGGCCCGGCTCGCTGTGCGGACACCTGTTCAGCAACGGCATCCAGATCGCCGCGGTCTGCAACGGGATCCACACGTAGTACAAGAACCACCGTCCTGCGGGCTTAGGAAAGGTGTATCGCCGGCGATATCTCCTGACTGATATCAGAGTGTCGCCGGCTTTTCATGTACTGGCAATTAACTATCTTTTTGCCAGGCCGCCAGTATTGAAGGCAGACTGATAAAGAAGATACCGATTACCCAAGAGCTGCGCAGTATCAGATCGTTGCGAGACGGCGCAGCATATTGCGCCAACGTCACCATTGCACTTGGCGCTGCCACGAACAGGAAAAACACTGCAACAGCATAGGCCCGCTCAAACACTCGGCGACGCACCGCCTGCTGACGCTCGTCAGGATTGGTCTTCTGGAGCTGCAGCCACGCGAGCCAATATACGCCGCCCTGCAGCCGCTTGAGCACATACGCAAAGAACGCCGACCCCACAATAAGTGCCAAACCCCAGTTCTGAACCGTATAATTTGTAGGCGTCCAGGGGCGGTATGGATCGGTGTAGGCGTGCAGCGACAACTCATAGCCCAGCAGGCCGCACACGATCAGCAAAAACGCACTATATCGTGCCGCAACGCGCTTGGGTTGCAATCTACTACTCGGGTTTTGAGTTTTTTGCGGCATGTGAGGTGTCTCCTTGTATGTTAGTGATCAATGACTCGAATAGCTGATCCGAAAACACGGCTTCCAGATTAACGCAAAACGCGCGTGCCACCGCAAAAGCCAGCTCTAGACTTGGAAGATAATCACCGCGCTCGATGAAGCCAACTGTTTGATAATGCGCGCCAATCCGTTCGGCCAGCTGCTGCCTCGAAAGTCCAGCATCCGCCCTCAGAAGAGCCACGCGATTATAAATCATGGTCGTTATTATTGCGTAGGCGCAACATCTTGTCAAATATCACGAATACGGCGAAGTTCTAGTAAATGCCAAAAACGCCCAACGAACTAGACTGGATGATTCTCTGACGACTGAGGCGACTGGCCAGGGGCGTTTGGCTCATCTTTTGCGCTATCGCCAATAGAGCTGGCCGACTCGGGTGCCTCGCTTGCAGATGTCGCCGGGCCAGCTGGCAGTTGCCGCGGCTCAGAATGCTGAAGCGCTTGCTGTAGCATGTCGAGAAGCGCCCGCGCTTGCTCGCGGCTCATGCCGACCCGCGCTGTTAGCAGCAGGCTTTGCGTGCCATTGCCCTGGCTAAAATTCAACACCACGCCCTGCTGATTGGCCGTCACCTGCGCGCCGTCGCTGTAAATAATCCGCGGATCGACCGCCATTACGAGCACACGTGCGCTGCGGGAATCGTCGTCGCGATCATGGTCATGATCGTGTTCGTGCGGCTCGTAGCCGGCCAGTTGCCACAGGCTAGCGGCCTCGTCTTCACGCATCCCAAAGTGGCTGATGAGCAGCATGAGGATCTCCTCGCTCGGCCGCGAGCTGCCCAGCTCAAATTGCTGCAGCACCGACTCGTCGATTTCAACCGCGCCCGACACATCGGCCGTGCTCTCTTGCATTTTTTTACGCAAAAGCTGCAGCCTGACGCCCAAATGCTTAAATGGTCGCTCTTGCTGTTGTTCGTTCATACGTTAATAGTAGCTCCTCTTGAGAGCACGCGCAAGACCTATCTCAAGCGGCGTCGAGCCCAGCACACCAAAGGCCAACGCCACTGCACCGCGCCCAAAAAGCGTTGGCGCAGCCAGCACTCGCGCGCCAAGTCCGACGCCCGGTGTTATACTGTGCGCATGGATATTCGTTCGAACGTTTCGCTGCGCGATCATTCCACCATGCGACTGGGCGGCGCAGCGGCTTACTTGACTGATGTGACCAATCGCCACGACCTGCAAGAAGCGCTTGCTTGGGCCGAAGCGCGCCAACTGCCCGTGCTGATGATCGGCGGTGGCAGCAACATTATCTGGCGCGACGAAGGTTTCGATGGGCTCGTAATCGTCAACAAAATTATGCGATTTGAAGAGCAACTCGAAGATAGCGAGAATTATTACGTCACCGTGGGAGCCGGCGAAAACTGGGACAGCGTGGTGGCGCGAGTCTGCGCCAAAGGCATGAGCGGCATCGAGGCGCTGTCGCTCATCCCCGGCACGGCGGGCGGCGCGCCAGTGCAAAACGCTGGCGCGTATGGGCAAGAAATTTCCCAAACCCTGGTGAGCGTCGAGGCGTACGATCAGCGAACGAAGCAATTCGTCACCATCCCGAATGCCGATTGCAACTTCTCGTATCGTGCCAGCCGTTTCAACCGCGCCGATCACGGCCGATTCTTCATCACGGCCATCACGCTGCACTTGATGGCCACGCCGCCGGAGCCGCCATTTTATAGCGCGCTGCAAAGCTATTTTGACGAGCACGACATCACGGTCTTCACGCCGCAAATCATCCGCGACGCCGTCATCGCCATCCGCTCCAGCAAGTTGCCAGATCCGGCACAGGTGCCCAATACCGGCTCGTTTTTCGCAAATCCCATCGTCGACGAGGGCCAGCTGGCGCAGATTCAGGCTGATTACGCCGCCGTGCCGCACTGGCCAATGCCTGATGGGCGGGTCAAGATTCCGGCCGCCTGGCTGCTTGAGCAAGCCGGGCTCAAAGGTATCCACGACGAAGAAACCGGCATGCAAACCTGGCCCGCGCAGCCGCTCGTACTGGTGAACGAGCATGCACAAACCACAGCTCAGCTGCTCAAATTCCGCCAAAAAATCATTGACATCGTGCAAGCCAAGTTCGGCATTACCCTCGTGCAAGAGCCAGAGCTGCTCCCGCTCAAACTCGCCGAGCCGGGAAGCACCACTGCGCCGAGCCGGGAAGTGTCTTTGCACGAATAGCCAGCGTTTCGGGTATCAAGCGCCCGTTGGGCTCGGGCTATCACTCGGCAGCGGAAATTGCAGCGAAAACGCCGTAACGTCTTGCTTGAGCCGCGCCAATTTCGCGTCATCACTGCGCGCGTCAATCGCCGCGCGCATCCACTCGGCCACCTGCGTCATGTCTTTTTCGAGCAGGCCGCGCGTGGTCATCGCCGGCGTTCCCAGTCGTACCCCGCTCGGCCTGAACGGCGGCAGCGGGTCGTCGGGAATCACATTTTTGTTGAGATTCAGCCCCACTTTGTCGAGCACTGCCTCTACTTCGCCACCGTGCAGCCCGAAGCTCGCGTGCACGTCGGCGACCATCATGTGATTATCGGTGCCGTTCGTGATCAGTTTAAATCCCCGGTTCATCAGCGCCGTGGCCAGCGCCTGGGCATTCTTAAGCACCTGCTGCGCGTATTGCTTGAATTCCGGCTGCGCCGCTTCGTGGAAACTCACCGCTTTGGCCGCAATGACGTGCTCGAGCGGCCCGCCCTGCACGCCCGGAAACACCGAACGATCGACGAGCGTTGGCAGGTTCTCCAGCGTCTTTTCTGGCGCCCGCAAAGGGTTGCCCGCCGTGCCGCGGGTGAGAATCATCCCGCCGCGCGGCCCCCGCAGCGTTTTGTGCGTCGTGGTCGTCATCATGTGAAAGCCGTAATCAAACGGATTCTTGAGCGCGCCGCCAGCGATCAGCCCGGCAATGTGCGCCATGTCCATCATCAAAAGCGCGCCGACTTCCTGGGCGATTTCGGCAAATTTGGCATAATCCAGCTCGCGCGGATACGACGAGAACCCGGCCAAAATAATCTTCGGCCGATGCTTGAGCGCCAGCTGCCGGAGCAGCGTGTAATCGATCTCGCCTGTCTCGCTACTTTTCATGCCGTAGCGAATGTAGTTAAACAATTTAGCGAGCACCGTTCCTGGCCGGCCGTGCGTCAGGTGGCCGCCGTGGCTGAGCTCCATCGCCAGAATTGTGTCACCCGGCTCGCACCAGGCATGAAACGCCGCCTCGTTGGCTTGCGCGCCAGAGTGCGGCTGGACGTTGGCATGATCGGCGCCGAACAGCGCCATCGCCCGCTCAATCGCCAAGCGCTCAATCTGATCGGTGTTTTCCTGGCCGCCGTAATATCGCCGGCCCGGAAACCCTTCCGAATATTTGTTCGTGAGCACGCTGCCCATGGCGTCGAGCACCTGGCGGCTGACGTAGTTTTCGCTCGGGATCAGCTCCAGCCCCTCGCGCTGGCGCGTTTCTTCTGCCTGAATTAATTGATAGATTTGCGTGTCAAACATAATTCCTCTCTATCGATATCGATGCTCGCTCGCCCCAAAAACGCCAGCGAAGCGTTGTTTGTCTTATTGAGATAGAGAATATCGCTAGATCATGCACTCAGTATATCACTCATCACCGCTTCTTCGTCGGTAAAATCTGCGCTCGCGGTTCCCATTCTTTACCTCATAAGCAGTATGCCTTTGCCAGAAAAATATGTTGACTCGTATACCATAAATGATATTATAGATGCTGTATGGACACAACAAACGAGAAAATCGGACAACTTATTGCACAAATTCGCCAGGAACGCGGCCTCACCCAAGTAGAGTTCGCGCGCCGGCTTGCCACTTCACAGTCAGCGGTCAATCGCATTGAGCGCGGCAAGCAAAACCTCAGCCTGGAAACGCTCGGCCGCATCAGCGACGTACTAAACAAGCAGCTCATTTCGCTCAGCGGCAGCGCTGTAAACTTACGCATCGATGGCGGCCACGAGCTGAGCGGCGACATCACGCTCAAAACCAGCAAAAACGCCGCCGTCGCGCTCCTGTGTGCCAGCCTGCTCAACCACGGTACGACCAAGTTTTTGTCCTTTCCGCGCATCGAAGAGGTGTACCGCATCATCGAAGTGCTCGAAAGCATCGGCATCCAAGTAAAATGGACGGGCGAAAATGATCTCGAATTGCGCCGCCCCGAAAAGCTCAAGCTCGACCAGCTTAACGCCGATGCCGCGCGCAAAACGCGCTCCGTACTGATGATGATCGGCTCGCTGATGCACGATTATGAATCATTCAAAATTCCGTACGCCGGTGGATGCAAACTCGGCGCGCGCACGGTCGCACCGCACCTGTTTGCGCTGGAAGAATTCGGCGTGGACATCGTCGCCACCCAAGGCCACTACGAAGTTACCGTCGACAAAAAACCCGCGCACGACCTCACGCTCTACGAGCAAGGCAACACGGTCACCAACAATGTCCTGATGGCTGCGGCCCGCACCGAAGGCACAACCTTTGTCCAGGCAGCCAGCGGCGATTACATGGTGCAAGATCTGTGCTTCTTCCTGCAAAAACTCGGCGTCAAGATCGAAGGCATCGGCACGTCATTCCTGAAGATTACCGGCGTGCCGCACATCAAGAAAAACGTCACCTACGCGCCCACCGAGGACCCCATTGAGGCAATGTTCTTTATTTCGGCCGCCGTTGTGACGAACTCAGAAATTACCGTTAAGCGCGTGCCGTACCGCTGGATTGCGCTCGAACTTCTCAAGCTCAAAAAGATGGGGCTTGAGTACACCCTCGGCAAGCCATACAAAGCGACGAATGGCATAATCGACTTGGCGGATATCACCATCCACAAGCACAACGGCACCCTACACGCGCTCGAAGATAAAATCCACCCGAATCTGTATCCCGGCCTAAACCCGGACAATTTGCCGTACTTCGTGCCGATTGCCGGCGTGGCCAAGGGCCGCACGCTCATCCACGACTGGATGTACGAAAATCGCGCGATCTACTACACCGAGATGACCAAAGTCGGCATGGACGTTGAGCTCGCCGATCCACATCGCCTGTACGTCGAGGGGCCGACCAGCTTCCGCGCCGCAGATGTCGTGTGCCCGCCGGCGCTTCGCCCCGCCAGCCTGCTGCTCATCGGCATGCTCGCAGCCAAGGGCCAGTCGACTTTGCGCAACATCTACACCATCCAGCGCGGCTACGAAGACCTCGCCGAACGGTTGAACTCACTCGGCGCTCGCATCACCGTGCTGCACGAGTTGTAATTGTCACCAGCACGCCAAGATAACGAATTCGTAGCGTTGCTACTTTTAGCGTACTATCAATCGCTAAACGCTGACGGCAGCTTGCAATTAACAACGATTAATAACATAAGCCAGAGCGTACACAAAATGCACACCTTGTCGATATTATCTTTAATGCCAGGCCAGTAAATCAGCTAGCCTGGCAGTGAACAAGCCTATGATTCACCCAAAAAAGGCAGTACTGCGACACTCCCAATGTTTTTGCTCAGGCCAGCATCAAAGGCCGGCTTAACGCTTGAAGCTTCTGGAGTAGGTACTTTTACTTCTTCGTCGAACATCGTGCCCAATTCGGTGGCAGCAGCATCGTCCCAATCGACATTCGGTGAGTGCGCCCCTTCTAATGTATGTATGCTCATTTTTTCCCTTATGGTTAAATGATATAATTCGAATTATATGCCAAGTCGTGAGCTCTTACAATATAATGAACCCCCATTAATTGACGTCGCATCGCTGCCGGTCGAGCAGACCGAACAAGCGCACCAAGCAGTCCTCAAGGTGGCGAGCCGCTGTCCGCTTAATTGCAATTATTGCTATGTGTACAATTCGCATTCCGGCAATCAAAGTTGGCGCGCCCAGCCACCTTTTATGAGCGATGAAACCTCTGATAAGGTTGCCGAACGTCTCGGCGAAGAGCTCAACTCTAATCCGCCGAGAGAGTTTGACGTCACTTTGCACGGCGGCGAACCCACGAATATCGGCGCACAAAAGATTGGGGAAATAGCGTGCAAAATACGAGAAGCCGTCTCAGACGAAACTGTTGTCAACATGAGCATACAAACGTCAGCGGCTAAGCTGGACACCGAACTCCTGGATACCTTCCGGCGAAATCGTATTGATGTCGGCATAAGCCTTGATGGCGATCAGAACGCCAATCGTAATCGCCTGTATCGCAATGGCAAAGAGAGCTTTAACGATGTCATGCAAAACATTAAGCTTATGCGCAGCAAGCCACAGCACGCCTCCTTGCTTAAAAGTATTTTTGCTGTAGTCGATCTGGAAAATGACCCGAAGGAAACTTTCGATTTCTTTTGCCAGTTAGCTCCACCGCAGCTTGACATGTTACTGCCACACGGCAACTGGAGATATCCGCCGCCCGGCCTTGCCACACAAAGGGATCGCGACAGAGCACCATATGGTCATTGGTTGGCCGAATTTGCCGATGCATACTATCCCGAAAACTCGCATACCATAGAAATACGAGGAATCGACTCCATCATCAGTAGTATTCGCAAGCGCACACCAAGCCGAGTAGCTAGCCTCGGCGGCTATACCGGCGGTATCGTTTTTGTCGAAACCGATGGTTCATATGAAATGACCGACGCGCTCAAGACCACACCAGGAGAAGTGGGCAAAACCGGACTTAACGTATATGAGCATACTATTCGACAGGCATCGGCACTTATGCTGAAAAAAGCCCAAGAGCTCGGTGCCGGTGATTCTCCGCCTGAATGCGTGCCCTGCCCCATCTCTAGAGTCTGTGGAAGTGGACATGTCCCGCACCGCTATGACCCAGAGCGTTCGTTTGCCAAACGCTCCATATACTGCCAAGACCTGGCCTACTTTATCACGCATATGGAAGGTCGTGTGCGAGCAGAAATGGGTCATCAGAGCATAATAAACAGCCTTGTTTCTGCTGGAGAACTTGATTTTACGTCGACCCCTTTATGGAGACGTGACGGCACCTTCGTGGGCAACGCCAACGGCGATCAAACTTTTCACATATCACCCGCCTCTTATCTGGTACCGAGACCTAAATAAGGGAGCCGAAAACCCCGGGCTCCCAAACACCATCCTCAAAGTGAACCGTCGAAGGCCCTTGCCCGTCTGTGCTTGCCTCATGGGCTGCAGCTCTGACATTTGCGATATAGGATGCATAAGGTTCAATAGCTAGGTGAGCGCAAATGACCTCTCCCCCCGACATAGCGTACTGGCCGATCGTCTCACTGCCTGGCACAAATCCCGGGTCATTATTGCCATACTGTGACCACATATCGAAAATGTCCACAGAGCCAAGGAGTAAAAACCGAGTGCTCGGTCCCCGATTGAAACCAAGTCGGCGCACGCCGTCCATCCGCTCGGCTACCAAACTATCAGGATCGTCAAAATGGATACCTTGGCGCAAACCCGCTTGCCCACTCGGTGTCGTTGTAAGCTGGTTGGCCGCACAAACTATCGGCTCCAAATACCTATGTCCAGGTGCCTGCCTGATCTTTTTCAAGGCGTCCTTCAGGACGCGGCTAGGAGGCACAATTTCGACCAAACCAGCATCCGGAGTTTCATCCGTTGCTAGAAATAATTCGAGCTCGTCGTCCGTTGGCTTTCGCATGTCCCGAACATCCGGCACCATTGCGTCGGGTATGTACGGCGGAAAATCCGGCCCCGATTCTTGGGCAATTACTTCTGCCGCAACGACAGAAGATACCCACATACGTTCCCTAAGTAAGTTGATATCTGTGCAACGAATCCCGACGTGCTCTCGGCTCACCTTGGCTCCTCTTCGTAGCGCCGGGGAATATAAGTTGGTAGATCTGCACCTGTCACGGGGAGGCTAAACACTGTCTTTTGAGGTTGATCAATAAGCCATGAGCCTTCTTGCCTTGGAAACGGCACCCACGCAGAGCTACCGTCATGGATACGGGAAACAGATTTAGGATAATCCTCCAACGGATCAATATCATCAGCGACAAAATCAATAGAGCCAGTGAGCGGATTCGGCCCAATAGCTGCGTTGATGAGCGATGGCCTGGCATGGATTTTGTAAGCTATCCTTTCCCGTGGATGCAGATGCAAACACACCGAAGCCCTTAAAATATCTTCTATACAACGCGGAATTACGATCTTGTTTGGCCCAGCCCCATCTTCATGTACGACCGCCGCCACTTTATGCGTGCGTCTACGCGTCTCGTCCGCGTCATACCCGGCACCAAAATATATAGTATCTTCGGAGTATTCGCCGGTTATGGACCGTATACATGCTTCCTTTTCTGACCGACTATTTGAATCCCCCCAAAGCGCATTAGCTATAGCGAGCTCGGCAACGCCAGTAGCGCGCAGCATTTTCGGCGAAGCGTTCTCGATGGGAACAACCTCGCAACCATATCGTATATCTTTAAACGTATGCTCTTCTAGGGGCACCGGGTGATGCTCCGGGCGTGACTGCTTTGTTCCAATCATCAAAAAACCGTGCCAGACAGCTTCTCTTGCAGCAGTATATGTATCAAGCTCGCCGCTATGCACGCTCTCTTGTACCGTTTCAACAAATGCAGCCGTTTCTTTGGGTGTAGGCATAATCACGTCTATGATAACCTGGTATATATAAATTGAAAAGCAATCCGGCAAAACACGAATACCAGGCGCGTAAGATATCCGTAGCCGGAATGCTGGATTATGATGATTGCTGCTCAGACTCCACAAAAGCCAAACAGCGATGCGCGGAAGTCCGTTCAACGAACCCACACTTCCGTGCATTCCTACCGGGGTTACATTTAATGAGGTGTTTGATATACTAAGTAAGATTCTGCGGGTGTCGTATAGTGGCTAATATGCCAGCCTTCCAAGCTGGAGACGCGAGTTCGATTCTCGCTACCCGCACCAAATCAGATGCCAGTAATGGCATGTATCATTTCGTTTTTATAAAGAGCCGCCGACCGGCTCGTATGCCCCGGTAGCTCAGTTGGATAGAGCAAGAGACTTCTAAGCTCAAGGTCACAGGTTCGAATCCTGTCCGGG
>CAZAFC010000002.1:0-124931 GCA_964484675.1 uncultured Candidatus Saccharibacteria bacterium
CAATTTCGTTTTAGGAAGCAGCTAGCTAATACCTCTTTTGTTATTAGGTTCCTTGAGCAAAGACAAGGAGCAATATAATGGCAATTAAACTTTTCGTGGCAGGATTGCCATACACGGTGACGGATGATGGCCTTCGCGCTATGTTCGCGGAGTACGGAACTGTGACCTCCGCCCAGATCGTTACCGACCGGGATACCCGACAATCAAAGGGCTTCGGTTTCGTGGAGTTCGCAACTGACTCTGAAGGCAACGCAGCGATAGCAGCGTTAGACAAAAAGGACATGGATGGCCGCCCATTAACCGTCAATGTCGCACGTCCGCGCGAGGAACGCCCGGCACACTCATCCCAAAACTACTCCAAAAATAGCATGGGAAATAACTTTCGACGTTCATATCGCTAAGCCTTTACCCTCTCTGTCCAAATCAACATCGTCTGCCGCAGTAACACATAACAGCGGTGACGTGTTTGCGCTGTTGCTACATACGCTCAAATCAACCTTCCTTATACCAGGAAGAGGAAAGGTTACTCATGAACATAGAATCATCACCAACAGCCTTGCCCATAGACGCGCTTAATGCGGATCGTCCCCTTACTCATGCTCAGAGACGTTTCTATACTTCCAGTCTTTACATGGAAGCACGCGACTTATTGCAAGTTTTAGTAGACAGTCCAGAATACGATACACGCTCTTCGCGTTTTATCAATAATTCGGTCACGTTCGTTGAGCGGCACCTGCACTACCTAAGCACCAATCCACAGGTGACCTTGAGCGGATATATTTCAAACCTCAAGCTGATGACTCGCGCTAAACGCTCATAGCCCGCAGGCAGTAAACCCGCTAAAGGTAGCCTGAAGTTCATACATAAGTAGTCCCCGAAAAGGACTATGTCATGTCTTTATTCGGCGGCAAAATCAAGCAGCGCAAAAGCTTTAGCCGTACCATATGATCTCATTCATATTACAACATGGAGTTGAAGTTAGCTCCAGTAGCATTCACGCTACTGGATTTTTATTTGATATGATTAGCATATGCTACAACAGAGTAAACTTATCGTCTTACGAGGCCCATCCGGCGCAGGCAAAAGCACAGTGGCAACATTGTTGCATAGCCGCGTTGCAAATAAAACTGCCCTGATTGATCAGGATTATTATCGTCATACTATGTTCAATAATCTACATAGCGAACTCGAAGCCCCAAGGTATGTAATGTTCGCGGGCATTCGGGCCGCACTAGACCATGGCTACGATGTTATCGTCGAAGGTTTTCTAGGCATGGGTAAATACAAGTCATATTTTGATGAGCTGTATGCCCAGCATCCTACAGAAAATTATTTTTTCTATTTCGATGTAAGTTTTGACGAAACACTTCGACGACATAGCACACGACAAAAGGGTCCGCAGTTTACGATAGAGAAGATGAAAGAACTATATTCGCGAACAAGCCCGTCTGGATATCCTGGTGAGCGCATTATTCCTGAGACAACTAGCGCAGAGCAAGCATGCCAATTAATTATAGAAACGACCGGTACATCAGTCTTGAATATTTAATGAAAGGCTCAAGACTGGCAGGGTGTTTGTTATGATATACCCATGCTACGAACTTACACCGATGCCGATTACGACAAGCTAAAAGCACTCTACGAGCATACTGAATGGTATGGCGGGGTTTTTGACGAAGCTCGGGATGGAAGAGAGCCTCAAGAGCCGAGGACACACGCAGATACTCGTATACTCAGACCCGACCAGCGTCGAACTAGACAAGCGCTATAAGAAACTCGGCATGCGGCGCGGGGGCGACTACGCATGCTATTGGGCTGATATTGAGCCGAGAAAATAGTCCCATCCCGGCTGCCACGCCTTTGACCTGCGCCAATCTCTTGCGATTGCTTCTTCCCATGACTGATGTTTCAAAATCACGTCAAGGGCGAGTTGAGGGGCTTGATGGGCCACAATTGCAACATGGTCGTAACCGGATCGGCGCACATCCGAAATAAAGCTCCTCATTCGGGCTTCAACCTCCACGTAGCTTTCGCCTGATGGATAGCCGGATCGAATATATTCTTGCTCACGATCTTTTTTGAATCCTATGGCCGGCGTGCCGTCGTACTCGCCGTAGTTGCATTCTCTCAGTCTCCAATCGACAAACACGTGAAATTTATGGTCAAAAAATAGCTCCGTGCTTTGTATCGCACGCTCTAAGTCAGAGCAGAACACTGCATCGAAATGACGATCTGACATGGCTTCTTTTAGCTCCAATGCGCGCCCTACGCCCTCCTCCGACAGTTTGCCCGGTAGCCAGCCAGTCGCAAGCCCTTTCTCGTTATCTTCTGTAATTGAATGTACGAAATAGGTTATTTTCATGCTGTCATTTTAGCAAGACTTCGCTTGGTGTAACACGTGAGCCCTACTGAACTGTCATGGTGCGGTTCCGATACAGACGCAATGAAGCCAGATAGAAAACAACCAGAATTCCAACGCACCACGCGAGCGCAGTCCATGCCTTGCTGCCCGGCGTACCACTAATCAAAAGTGAGCGCATGGTTTCAACGATGGGCGTGAGTGGCTGATTGTTTGCAAAGCCGCGTAAAACCGAAGTCATTGCTCCGGTCGGCACAAATGACGGGCTTATGAAGATCAGAAGCATCAAAATGTAGCTGAACGACCCGGCGCCTTCAGCGCTCTTGGCGAGCAAGCCAAAGAATATCGCCATCCACGTTGTTGCCAGCGTAAACAAAGCGACCAAGCCCACAAAAGCCAACCAGTCAAATATGCTAGCGTGCGAACGAAAACCAACGGCCAACGCCACAAGCAAAACAAGCAGCGACGAGAATAGATTGCTAAGCGTCGAGGAAGCCGCCTGGCCGCCAAGAATGGACGATGGCGCAACTGGCATCGTGCGGAAACGATTAATGATGCCTTTTTGTATGTCGCCGCTCAGCCGAAATGCCGCATACGCGATGCCGCTAATCACCGTCATAATGATGATTCCCGGCGTCAGGAAGCTAACATATTTCACCGAACCAGTTTGCTGACCAAGCGCGCCACCAAACACATACACGAACAAAAGCAACAGAGCAATCGGCGTCATAACAACCGTAATAATAGTGTCAGGACTGCGCAGGATGTGGCGCAAGCTACGCTTCGTCATCGTCCAGGTATCTTTCATGGTCTGCATATTATCTGCCCTCCTTTTTCTCGCCAATTATTTTGAAGAACACATCATCAAGCGTGGGCGTCTTTTGCGAGAAGTCAGTCGGCTCAATGCGTGCATCGCGCAGCTGAACGAACAGATCGGCAAGTTGCTTGGTGCCATCGCCAGTCGAAACAGTAAGCGTCAGCTCTTCGGCCGGCGCAACTTCGTAGCGTTGCTTGAGTATGGCCGTTGCCGCTTGCAACTGTTCTTCATCCTCAAATGTCAGCTTAACTAAGCCACTGGGCACGAGTTTCTTCAGCTCGCGTGCCGTGCCGCTTGCAACGATCTTGCCCTTGTGCAGCAGCGCTATGGTGTCTGCCAACTCATCTGCTTCATCAAGATACTGCGTTGTGAGGAAAATTGTCGTGCCGCCGTCGGCAAGAGCTTTGATCGTCCGCCACATTTCATTTCGAGCTTGTGGGTCAAGGCCAGTCGTTGGCTCATCCAGGAAGATAACAGGCGGGCTGCCAATGAGGCTCATCGCAATGTCTAAGCGACGGCGCATGCCGCCAGAGTACGTCTGCACCCGGCGATCGGCAGCATCGGTTAGGTCAAACTTGGCCAGCAAGTCGCAGGCTGTTTGCGCCGAACTGCTGACATGACGCAGATCAGCGATGAGTTCGAGATTTTCGCGGCCGGTTAGGATGTCGTCAACGGCCGCGAATTGGCCGGTGAGACTTATGGAAGATCGCACCTTGTCAGGATGCTTGGCCACGTCGAAACCGCCGACCGTAGCTTGGCCGCTATCGGCGGAGATAAGCGTAGTTAAAATATTAATCGTGGTGGTTTTGCCGGCACCATTACTGCCGAGCAGCGCAAAAATCTTACCCGGTTCAACGGTGAAATCCACCCCCGTAAGCACATCGTTCTTTGCATATGATTTCTTGAGATCACTGACAACTATCGCCGCTTTCATATACCCTCCTTATTTTTTCTGAGCATCCCGCTTGCTCTTGTGATAGTCCATGAATTCGTCATATATCTTTGGGAGTCTTTTGGCCAAATACTCATTCAGAGAAACGGCCATTTCAAGCGCTTCACGACGTTCAGACTTGTCGGTGCCTAGAAGTTGCAAGCCCTCACGCAGGAGGGCAGCCATTTCGATGTATTCACCTGAATCAAAGCCATTGGCTTGCCAGCCGTTCGGGTTGAACCCAACAAGATCTGCGCGCGTGCCAGCAGGGCGATTACGAGTGATTAAGTTTTGTAGTTCGAGCTGCTTCACGGCATTATTTATTGCGCTACGGCTCGTGAGTAAGGTGTCGGCAATGTCGTTGATTGATTGCTGCGCTGGCTCGCACACTCCTAGGTAGCCTATGACGCGCCCGGTCACAGGGGGAAAACCGTAGCGCTGCGCATAAAAGCGGCCGACGTGATCCGCAAAAATGAGTACTTTATCTCTGTTCATATTTCAAGTATACACAAATGTCTGTCATAACACAAGAATGTGTTATCTGTGCTACTATCGCGCAATTCCGATACCAAAGAAGCGCAAAATGAGCACTGGCATTTGCAGTCCGGAACAGAGGTTGTTCTATGCGGCCTGGTCCAAAAGGGATTACGGGTTCGGCTAATATGCACGATGGCTAAAGAAATAAGTAGCGCAAAATGAGCGCATTAGCACTAAAATAAGTGCATGCACTACCTTCTGCTCTTTGCCATCGTATTTCTGCTCGACCTTATCCCTGCATTTGCACCACCAGCCTGGCTTGTTGCAGTGTTCTTCCGGCATACATACCATCTGCACTTCGTGCTTGTGGTGCTCATAACCGCGCTTGCCGCATCATTGGGGCGCCTTCTCCTGGCCGGGCTGACGAGAAAGTTAAAACGTTATATGCCAAAGCGTTATAGCGACAACTTGCATTACTCAGAACGATTGCTCGCAAACAATAGGCAAAAATTTCGGCTGATCGTTGGCTTGTTTTTGTGCTCGCCGCTGCCGTCTGCCCAACTATTTGAGGCGGCGGGTCTCTTGAATGTGGCTCTTATCCCACTGGCGGCGGCTTTCTTTTTCGGCAGACTCGTAACGATCAGCTTGTACCTGTCGTTTGCGCACCTCACGGTGGCTAATTTTGGCAAACTTCTTGAGGGAGGCCTGAGCTCGGCGTGGGCGATCGCATTCGAAGTACTGTGCATATTGGTGATCGTAGCGATGTTTAGGGTGCGATCCATAATGCGTTGGCTCGACAAGCACCGGCACGAAAATATCAACTAGCTTTTCATCGGCAATAGCAAGCCAAAAGCGTTGTTTCGACACTCAAACAAACAGAGGTAACAAAACTTCTGTTTTCAGCCGAGCTAAAGAGTGGACGGTGGGCCAACTCATGAGCTATAGTCAGAAACATGCAAGTAGATCCACGGCTCAATGAAATAGACGATTCGCTGTACCGCGTTGCCGTGCGAGCGCTTATCGTGCGGGACAACCGAATTCTCTTGGTCAAAGAACACGATGGCGGCGGCTGGTGGGCAATTCCCGGCGGCGGCATCGACCACGGCGAATCTGCAGAGCAAAGCCTCCTGCGTGAAATAGAAGAAGAGCTTGGCGTGCCGGCCGCACATGTCGCCTGCGACTTCCGCATTTCACTCTACAATATTGGAAACGTCGTGAACGGAATTCCACGCATGAACATCTTCTTCACCGCATCTGTGCCGCAAGAAGAAATCGAGCAAACAGCCCACGTAAAGCAGTGGGCGTGGTTCACGAAGGACGAATTTTTGGGCCTTGAAGACCTGAACCCTTCATACGATAAAACGGCGATCGCTCGCGTAATTTTCAGCAGCTAGTGCAAATGCTGCTGTAAATATACCAACGCCTGCGGCAAATATTTTATAAGGTCGGAGGCAATCATGCCTGGCTGCGTTGTTTTGGCCGTGGCCATGTCGCCAGCAAGGCCATGAAGATAGACGCCACTCTCAGTGGCATCATCGGTTGCCAGGCCCTGCGCCAGCAGCCCGCCGATAATGCCCGAGAGCACGTCGCCAGAACCAGCGGTAGCCATGCCAGGGTTGCCGGTTGTGTTCTGATAAAGTCCGCCGTTGCGGTGCGCGACCACAGTTGCGTGGCCTTTGAGCACCAGCGTGACCTGCAAGTCACGCGCAAATGCCGCGGCATCCTGCGCAAGCGCGGTGGCATCGTGCGGCGGTTTTGCGCCACGCAGCCTCTCGTACTCTCCGCCATGAGGAGTGAGCACAACGCCGGAATTTCTCGCGCCCAGATCTTTTAGTGCGGTCAGATTATCCTGAAATGCGCCAAGTGCACCGCCGTCAACCACTGCTGGCATGGATAATCGGGCAAGTAGTTGCCGGTCAAACTGATGCCAATCAGGTGACTGACCGGGCCCAATCACCACCGTCGAAACCTTTCGCGCGCGTACAAACGACTGGACTGCTGATAAAGCGTCGGCCTCGTCGGCAGGCAAGCGAAGGGTCATAATCTCCTCAACACGTTTCTCCAGCTTGTCAATTACTCCGGCGTAAGAGGCAATTGTCACGAGCCCCGCGCCCACGCGAAGAGCCGCCTTGGCAGCCAAAAACGGCGCGCCCACCATGCCAGGGCTGCCGCCAACAACCAAGACGTGCCCAAAGTCATACTTGTTTGCATCTGCTTTGCGATTGAAAAATCTTTCTAAAGCCACTGCGTCCATGATTTCATAGTAGCAAACTTCGCATCAATTGTTGCGGAGAACATTGCTGAACCTCCGTTCATTCCCTACAATGATAATTACATTAATGGGGATACATTATGCCGGTTAAGATTCAGGATGAAGAGAAGCAAGTACACGCCTTCCTCAGAAAACATAAAGTGGGCGTGCTGGCAACCGTGACACCGCAAGGAAAACCACATGCCGCGGCGATCTACTACACGGTGGATAGCGATTTAAAGATTAGGTTCCTTACCGTGGCCAAAACCCAGAAGGCAATCAACCTGCGCCACGACAATCACGCGACCCTGGTGGTGTATGACGCCGCCACTCAGTCCACCGTTCAGCTCCAAGGCACCGCAGCCGACATCACCGATATCACGAATCTGAACAAGATCTATCGGGATATCGTGTTCGCTTCCATAGATACGAGCGACACTGATATTCCGCCGGTTTCTAAAATAGGTCCTGGCGAGTATGAGGCTTTTTGCCTGACTCCCACGCGTGTGCACATGGCGATTTTCAACAGTCCGCATGCGAAGAATTACAAGGACATCTTTGAGGTCACGTTCGACAAATAAATCGAGCAGGCCGATGGCGAATGCCGTAATGGACAGACAAGCGAAGTTACAGAGCAACTTTGTGGTAAAGTAACTATGTCCTAGAGCAAGTCGCACCTATTCAAAGGAGGTTCCGGTGTCCGGAATCAAGCCCAAGATCGACCTGATGCTGAGCGCCAAGATCCTGCGTCCAAGCACAGGGCGATGGTCGATACTCGAGGCGGGCAAAACCTGGGAAGACTTCGACAACTGCAGCGCGACCGCCGTGCGCCGCGTGCGTGTGGGCTGGCGCCTGCGCCGTGGCTGGGTCACCGCCGGGCTGTCGACAGTGGACGGACTCGCCGCCATCGTGGCCTATGGCCTGGACGGAGCCAGCAAGAAGCACACCTACCTGCACTTCACGTTCTACGCGATCGACCCCCACATGGTCGGCAGCTGGGCGGCGTCCGCTAACCTGGGCGGCGGCCTAAGCATACCGGTGCCGCTGTCGACAGCCCACAAGAGGGTGATGGAGCGCCTGCGCCGCAGGGAAGCGGAAGCGTCAGATGCGCAGCCCATGAGCGAGTAGAAGAGAGCCCGCGCCCATTCCGTGCGCCTAGGAAGGAGCCCGAACGTACGCCTGCGCCATCCGGCGGCACCTTAGCCGGATGGCGATTGCGTACAAGTAGGGTCCATTTTATTATCCAGCTGCCGGCGTACAGAGCTTTTGCGCCATAGACTTTGACTAGCGCGCTCATGCGTGGCATCATATCATCATGACTAAATACGAAGTATCCGTTCTGGAACCAGGCATTACAAACTCAAATAGAGACGACGACCCCAGGCATAATCGATATGCCGCTAATGTGCATGTCAAGCCGCCTTTTGAAGCTGGGCCAGCGCTTGGAAAATTCTTGAGCGGAAACGATTATGACTACAGCGGCGTCAGTGTTGCCGAAGTAGCCAGCACCGAAAAGGGCAGCCATCTTTTGATCGCTACCGCGGTAGGTCAGGCGGCAACCGCCGAGGCTGTCGGGCAGATCGTCGGGCGCCTTGGGGAGTATCTCAACGCAGATCCGACGCAGCTGGGAGCTTTGGGGGTAAAATTCGCCGAGGATCCGATCATTACTCGACACGCATAAAGCGTTCAGACCAAACTCAAAGCTCAATTGGCCGCCCAGGCAATCATTGGCAAAATAACGGCTTGGTGGAGCTGTTATTTTGCCAGATCGTTTATAGGTGCTACTTACTTCAAGACCTTGTATCGAATGTGAGTCGCAAGTCGCGTCCCGCTGGCCTCCACTGGTTCAAGTTTGAGATGTGGCACACCCTCAAACAGGCGAGCGCCGCTTCCAATCGTAACCGGCGCAATGTGCAGCCAAAGCTCGTCAATAAGGCCAGCGGCAAGATACTGGTTAACCGTGTTGGCACCTCCGGCAATACTAATTTTGCCGTCTCCTGCCGCCGCTTGGGCTTGCTTAAAAGCTGACTCAATACCGTCGGTCACAAAGTGAAACGTTGTACCGCCTTCCATTTGAATCGACTCTCGCGGGCTCTCGCTGAGCACGAAGACCGGAGCATGGTACGGAGGATTGTCGCCCCACCAGCCCTTCCACGTTGGGTCATCGCGCTTGTCTTTCGGCATAAACATGTTGCTGCCCATGATGAATGCATCGGCATCAACCAAATAATCGAGCATCTCAGTCCGCTGCTTGTTATCGGGGTCTTCGTCAAACATCCAGTGGTGCAATAGGTTCTCGGGAATATCGCCCATCGGGTTTTTCAGACTCTGGTTTGGTCCCGCAACAAATCCATCCAACGACATCGCGATTCCGCACGTAACTTTATTCATGTAGTCATCCTCATTAATCTTTTATCTATTGGATATTTTTATTCATTTACCCGCAGCTGTCCATGGGGGAGGTAATATTCCGCTTCACGACAAGGGAACTGGCGGGCGATTATGTTCATACTGTGGCGTCGATAGGTAATTTCGGGCGCCTAAAGACTTTTCATTAGGTAATTTATATGATATTACATATTTAACTTTCGCATCCGCGTAAAGTACCTTGGCAGGCAGATAGTACAAAGTGAGACATGAGTCGCTCGAGAGTTTTAGGCCGCTCGTGCCTCACTTTGTGCAACCCGAAAATTAAGAGAATCAGGGAAGCGCAACCGGCCACAACCGGACATCCGTAGTGAGTCACCGATTGGAGGCAAGCATGTCAGTCGATCAAGCGGCGCTCAGCACGACTCGGCACGAGCCGCCGCTGCCGCTCGTCAAGCTGACGCGACACCCGCTGAAGTGGGCCCGCAACAAGATCGAACTGCTGATGGCGGCACTGGTGCTGGCGTACTTCGGTACGCTCATCGTGGCGGCAGTGTACTATCTGCTCTTCGAGAAAGATGCCGGCATGAAGAATGCCTGGCACGGGCTCATCCCCAACGCGACGCTCCGGCACAATATCCGCAATGTCGGGGAAGGCTTCCTCGGAGGTCTGCTGGCACAGCAGATCGTCTGGAACCACTACAGGCTGCGCCGGACAACTCTAAGCTGGCTGGACCGGCTGGAAATCCGCTGGCACATCCCCAACGTGAAGGACGGCCGGTTCGTCACCTTCTGGCAGCTGTTGGCAACACCGTTCCTGGCGCTGCTCTATGCCACGCCCGGCTTCTTCGCGGGGCTGGGCATCACCTGGCTCATCCACCACCACATCGTGAGCGTGCCCGTGCCGAGCTTCGTCCAGGCGTTCGGCCACAGCCTCGACCACGTTCCGGCTGGCCACTCGCTGTGGGCCAAGTTCCAGGCGACCTGGAGCGGAAACTGGGACAAGAAGCTCATGGGTCTGGGGTCGTCGTACCTCTTCGGACGCCGGCCGGTGAAGGCAGTGTTCGACGACCTGCAACTCTGGTTCGCCGAACAGCGCGTCTACAAGAGCAAGCCCGTCCGCCGCTACCACCTGCCGACATTCCAGGCGCGGTACAACGACGTGCTGGCGCACCTGGAGTCGATCCCGAGCAGCCGTCACGGCAAGTGGCAGCAGGCCGTCGCCCTGACGGTCCTCGGCCTCGGCATAGTGCTGGCGGGGTACGGCTTCCACGTTCTGACCTTCGTCGCTAGCGCCTAGAGGCACACCTCTGTAGGAGGATGAAATGGCCGGCGCCGAGACGAGTCTTTGATGTCGCCTGAAGCAGACGTCGCTCTCTTATTCGCCCTGTCTGCCTGTCATTTCATCCTGAAATCCACACCCCGGGAGCCTGATCTTCGCTCGCAATAGTACAATCGACTCATGAAAACATCGCTACCTTTTTATTCTGGAAGTCGCACCATGTTTAGGCCGTCACCGAAGCCGTGATAGCTCCAACAAATGACGGCCGAAACTGCTTGGTTACTGTTCGAGATGCGCCGACACTATCAGGCGCTCGGTGAAATCGCTCGTGCCGCGAATGATGCTGCCCGCGCACGTCATGAGCCGCAGTGTTGGCGCGCCGGGGCTGGCTGGCGAGAGCACGTTTTGCATATTTACTTCACCGACGGGATAGGTTTGACTCGCGTCCACCTGGTACAACCAACGACGATTATCGCCGGCCGTAATGCTGATTTGGTCGCCAGGCCTCACATCATGCAAGCGATAAAAAATACCGCGCGCCTGCCAGCTCGACACATGCCCAAAAATAAACATGACGCCCGGCTGGCCGGGCTTACCGCTGGCGTTGTACCAGCCCGCGTCGTAAATATTGCTGGGTGTGACGATACTGCCGTTGGCGTGCAAGCCCAGGCTCAGGATGCGTGTTTTTGCAACGCCTATGGTAGGAATCTCGATATATTTCGGATTGGGCGGGGGAACTTCATAGTTATTGATGCTGGAAGCGCTTGGCTTGGCCGCGGCGGGCGGAGCAGTGATGCGCACGCCAGTAGGGGTTTTTGCGGGCATGTTCGGCTGGTTGCGCCACAGCACCAGCCCCCACACAAGGCCGCCAAGCCCCAGCACCACAAGTAAACTGCCAAGCCAAAATCGCACCTGCCGTTGCCTGTACATACGGCCAGTATAGCTGGTGCGCGCATACAAACATAGCTCCTATATAAGTTGCAATGTCTATATTGTCGTGGGCATCACCACGTGCTATGCTACAGCCATAAGCGGAGTGGTGAATATGCGGCGAGCGCCCAGGTATGTCTTTTGGATACTGTGCGGATTGATCAGTGCCTCTGCCTTGATATTCCCCGGAACACCGGCTGCGGCAACCGGCGCTGTGGGATCCGTGGGCAGTTGGACGACGAGCTCCCACCACGTCCCCACGAGCCTGAGCGGCGCCGCATCGGCAACCTACAACGGCTACGCATACCTGATCGGCGGCTCCTCATCCTCCGGCGGCACGTGGCTGAACACAATCTACTACGCTAAGCTGAACACGGACGGCACGACAAGCGCCTGGGCAACCAACACCACCACGCTGCCGCAAGGCTCATATTACCCGAGCGCCACCGTGTCCAACGGCTATGTTTACGTTATGGGCGGCTACGGTGGCAGCTTCCAAACGAGCGTTTACTACGCCAAGATAAACACTGACGGGTCGATTGGGAGTTGGAGCACGAGCTCGAACGCTTTGCCACAAGGCCTCTACGAAGCCGGAGCAGTCTCGCAAAGCGGCTACATATATGTCGTCGGCGGCCTTAATAGCAGCTCGAGTGCGCTCGACACCACCTATTACGCCAAGCAGAACTCCGATGGATCAATTGGAGCTTGGAGCACGAGCAGCGATCATTTGCCGCAAGGCGTTGACGATGCTGCCATCGCTTTGGCCAACGGGCGCGTGTATGTACTCGGCGGCAGCGGCAATTCTTCGTTCCTGCAGACTGCTTACTACGCCGCGTTCAACAGCGACGGCTCAATAGGCGGCTGGAGCACGAGCGCCACCACGCTGCCGCAAACGCTCGACGGGCCGACAGCGAGCGCCACCGATGGCTACCTCTATCTTGCCGGCGGCGACAACGGCAGCGGCACGCAAGCAGACGTTTACTACGCAAAACTTGGGAGCGATGGGTCGATCGGTGCCTGGACAACAAGCACGAACAGCCTGCCACAGCCATTGCAGTACGCCGATGCGACCGTGTATGGCGGCAATTTGTATGTTATGACTGGCCAGAACAGCGGCCTCACGCAAGACACCGTTTACTCCGCGCCGCTTAATTTCGCAGCACAGTCATCTGTTACAAGCCCCCTCACGAATCAAATCATCAGCCTCACAACGCCAATCGGCACGAACATAACAGCCCTGAGCCAGGCGGCAAATTCAGCGCCCGACAGCGGCTACAACTACCCGCTCGGCCTCACACATTTTAGCTTTGCCACCGACAATCTTGCGAATCAAATTACCATCACGCTGCAAACCTCGCTTCAGCCGAATCAAGTCATTGTCCGCAAATACAACGACACCGCCAAAACCTACAGCGCCGTACCTGGCGCAACAATCACCAGCACCACGCTCAACGGCCAGCCAGCGCTGCGCATCGCCTACACGATCACCGACGGCGGCTCGCTCGACGAAGACGGCTCCGTAAATGGCACGATCACCGATCCGATTGGCCTGGCCGTCGCCAATAGCCCCGCAGTGACCGCGCCCAACACCGGTTACGGCCGGCCGCGCAGCGATCTTCCGCTCGCGATTGCCGGCGGCTCAGCAATCGTTACGGCACTTGGATTCGCGCTGCTTATGCCAGCCGTCAAGCGCCGAATACACTTGTAAATCTCAGATACCCTCGCAAAGCAGCTCGAGCCGGCAACCCGGGAGCAGCGGCCGCAAGCACAGCGATATAGCACGGCGGCGGCATTCTTTGCTACACTACCTGCATGAAGCAGCACCCAGGCGTCGATGCGTACATCGCCAACCTTCCGCAATGGCAACAGCAGATTTGTGCGCGCATCCGGCAGTGGATTCACGAAGCGGAGCCTGCTATCGACGAGCGCATCAAGTTCACCGATCGCCCTTATTTTGTGCACAACGGCAACGTCGCGGCGCTGCTGGCGGCCAAAGGTCACGTCAATGTGTTCATTTACGATCCGATCGCAGCCGACCCAAAGCACCTCATAAATCAAGGAAAAGGCAATAGCACGGCGCGCGCCATCCAGATCTACGAAGGCCGGACAATAGATGCAGCCGCCTTTGTGCAGCTGATTCGAGCCGTGGTCGCCAACAATAATGCTGGCGGGTGGCGAAAGCTATCACGCGCAGGATCCGCTCGCTAAGCTCCAGGAGCGCCCATAGCAGCCGGCCTTCGCCCCATACTTAATTAGCCGCATGCTTTTTCCGCGCAAACCCCAAAAAGCCACGCGCGCAAAACACCCCTGATGTGCTATAGTAGTGCTGCTTTGTCGAGCAGCACGCTCGAAAGTTCGTTGACAAGCAAACAGGCACGAGAAGAGTAACCCGCCAAAATGGCGTGGCAGCTCTGGCGCACTTCTTGACTGTATCTTCGAAAACGGGCTGCTTAAGCATCAGAAGGGTTTTCGGCGTTCGACATCAAAAGAAGGGCAAAAGCATGGTTCAGACCCAACCACTCGCTGGCACGGTACACTTCCGAGAGCACTCCATTACGGGCGAGCAGATCCGCGCCCTGGTGCAGGAAGTTATTGCACAAAGCGAAGACACGCGCTACATCGAGCAGTGGGACAACGACGGCAACGTAGTGTGCTTCGGCCAGACGTCGGAAATGCAGCCCGCCGCGCACCTTCGCATCGCTCCCTCCAACACTGCTCAGTACTTCTGGCCGGACGGGAAGTACTCGAAAGTCAAGATCCTGGGCCATTTCTGGGCCGAGTCGGCAGCACCTGACGGGCCGACTAACCGCGAGCCGGCAGCAGAGCCAACAAGGCCCACGCTGGCGCCTCGCCTGATCAATGCCGCAATCAAGCAGTTCGAGGCAAAGCTTGGCAAGGCTTACGAAGCCGCCTGCCGAGAGAGTCGTTTTATCTAGCCGCGTAGGCTAGCCGAAGGTAGCACCCGAGATCTCAAGACCGCCAGAGAGGCATACGCTCACCAGCATGCGCCTCTCTGGCCGCCCGCCTGTTTGCTCCTTTTCATTATCGCCACAAGCAACCCAGCAACTCCTACTGCACTTTTTATAAAAACACTCCATCGCCGCATCGTAGCCACTCGGGACCCGCACGGCGCCACCTCTACATAATAAAATAATCAAAAATGATTAGGGGGTCCCACACGTAAGCCCTCGAAGGACAGCTGCATGAGACCCCTCAACAATCATCACGTACGAGCGCGTCGGCGCTTCGCCGTCTGTCACGAGATGGTCCGAATCTCCATCACGCGTTTGCCCTCGACCATGCGGGGGTGGAGCGTGAAGTTCGCGCCCACCTCGAGCTGATGCCCGCCGACCGAGACGCCGTGGATCACGCGGTAGCGTGGCGGCCACGGAGCGATCTTGAAGGCACTCGACTCGATAACGATGCTTTCCGACGCGAGCGCCTCGGCGATGCTGTCTTGCAGAGCCTTGGCTGCCAGCGGATCGCCGACCGTTTTCCAGAACTCAACGAGCTGCTGACAGCTAATCCGATCCGCGGCCCGATTCTCTACATCTTCTGGAGTCGTGAGAATCCACGGATCGAACGGCAGCCCGAGCTTCTCGAACAGCGGCATGCCGCGCACGATATCGATGAAAACCGAACCGGCGAGATATGGTGCCCACACTTGCTGCCCAATCGTATACAGCTGCTGAGCGAGCGGGGTTGCCTGCTGCACCAGTTGCGCACGGACCTCAGTAGTCGATGTGCCGCGCCACTGCGAGATAAGGTAGTCGAATTGGCTCGCGAGCGGCCGATACGCGTCGAGCAAGGTCCGATGGACTCTGGCCATGCGAGGCGGGATTCCGAGGCTCACTAGGAGCGCCAGGTCAGCACGAACGCGAGTATAGACAGCCTCAAGGCTCGCCCAGACTTGCGGCGCGTTGAGCGCGCTGCCGGGAAGCAGCGTCAGGGAAGCGAGCAAGGCATTGCCCGGGCGCTTGCCCTGGGACACCTCCGCCCGCAGGTTGATGGACTGCATGCCGAGCACTGCCGCTTCCTCGCACGCCTTCTCGACTTGGCGGAAGTTGGCGTTGCTCAGCGCGGGCTCCACAGCAATCGCGGCGTCGGCGACAACCGTCGCACGCTCCCATGACAGCAGTGTGATCCACTGCTTGAGTATGAGCGTGAGATCGCCGGTGGCGCCGGTCCAGGGAGCGGAGCCTTGCGCAGTAAGCGCAGCGAGGGTAGCCTTGAAGGCCACCGTAGCATGGTGCTGGCCGGTAACAGTCCGACTGAGCAATTCGGCAACCTGAGCGTTGCCCTCTGCCTTCGGACCGAGACGGCCGTAATGAGCAATCGCAGCCGACATGTGCGACCTCCAAAGATCAGTAAAACGAGATGATTGCGAAAGAACTCTTGGAGCTTCGGTGCTAACACCGGCTCAAAAAGCAGACTACATTTTAACAATATAAATTATAAATTACAAATATCGTGGCCGTGCGATAAAAGATTTGCGGGGGTACACGCTGGTTGCTCGCGAATGCGAACATCCTAAGCGTGTACCCCCTCGGGTTTGTGGCACCCTTGGCCAGAGATCTGGCGACGGTCAGCTGGCCGGCAGCGCCTTCGGCACCGACGTGACCACCTCGACCGGCACCGGCGCGGAAGCCGAGCCAACGATCCGGCCGATGACGGTGTCGTCGATCTTCCGGTGAACGTCAGCGAGCGCCTTGCCGGACTCGATCATGGCCTGGTCGACCTGCTTGCGCTTGTCGTCGCCGGCCTGGTAGGCAGCGAGGACTCCTTCGGCAGAGCGAGACAGTGCATCGGCGATGGCGTTCATCGTCTCAGGCCAGATCGTGGGTTCGTTGATCGCCTGGGCAATCGTCGGCATCATGATGGCGCCTTGCTCGAAGAACTCCGTCGCCCACTGATTGGACATCTCGGTGATGGCCTTGGCGACCTGGCCGTTCTCGAACGTCTGGACCATCATGCGCCACTGGGCCAAGACCAGCTTCATCTGCGGGATGGTGACCGCGACGAGCTGGTTCAGCTTGTTGGCCATGCCGACGTCCAGGCTGCGCATCATCCGCGTCTGCGGCGACGTTGCCCAGGCGACGAACAGCCGGCCCTTGTAGTCGGTGATCTTGACTTCGAGGTTGCTGATGAGGTCGGCCCGCATCTGCTTCTGCTCTTCGCCGCGGTCACCGAGGCTAGCGTCGCCGGCGACGATGCGCTGAGCGTCGTCGCGAGCCTGCTCGACGATCAGCTCCATGACCGCGATCGTGTAGATCAGGTTCATGATGGCCTGCTCGTTCTCGGCGTACAGGGCGTTGTAGTACACGACGTTGCGCGTCATGTCGTGCTGCCGGCCGGCGAGGTCCTTCTCCATCTTGTCGAGTTGCGTCTCGATGGACTGGATGTCGGCCTTCATCAGCGTGAGGAAGTCGCGCACCTTGTGGAAACGCCGCTTGGTCCCGCCCATGAAGTCCTTGTACTCGCTCTGGAACTTCGGGTCGTTGATGTCGTACTTGCCCTTGATGGCCAGCATCTGCCGGTTGAGTTGCCCGAGCGACGCGTTCAGCTGGGGGATCCGCACCGGCTGGATTTCCTTGAGCAAGCGCTCGACGAGCTGGTTGAGAGCCTTGAGCGAGTCGCCGCCGTAGGCCATGAGCTTGGACTGATCGGCCAGCATCAGTTTGTACTGTTCGGCTGCCTCGCGGCGGGCCCGTGCCAGAGTCTCGCCCTTGACGAGATTCGAGCAGACGAGACCCTGCCGGGTGGTCGGATTCTCCGCGAGCTTGGCCAGACCCTTCGACACTGGCGCCGACGGCTCGACGGGAACCGGGAGCGCCTCGGCCTCGGTGAAACCGAAGTCGATCTCGATGGGAGTTGCGTCGGTTGCTGCGGTGGGTTCGGTCATGGTGAGTCCCTTCAGGATTGACCGGACAGGAGTTGGGTGTCCACGGCATACCCAGTGAGCTGGGCCGTGCCGCCTGGAGCGGTGGTGGCGCCCGCCAGTTTGAGCGCAAAGCCTTCAACCGCCTGGATTCCTTGAGCCAAAAGCTTGTCGGAGTCCGAGTAGTTACTGGAATTTGTCTCAATCTGACGGTAGTCCTCCATTACACGTTCCACGACTTCGAGCTGCTTGCACAACTCGACAATCTGCGCACCTGAGGGCGTGCCACTCGGCGACTGCCGCACCAGGTATGCTTCGCCATGCCAGGCGATGAGCGTGAGCGCCAGCTTCATGGCCGCGCTACGAACTTCGGGCCGGAACATGCCGATCTTTTCCAGGTGATTTCTCACTGTATCGATCGTGTATTCCGGTCCGCTACTCGCAGGCACAGTCGGGGGTTGCCGATGCGCTCTGCCAAATTCCACGGGAGCCTCCTTTCAACCTCAGGGCTGCGTGGACGTTCTTGTTGCATGAACGTACTAGGCTGAACTGACCAACAATAACACCTTTATGATGTTGGGTCAATTATCCTCTCCCGACCCCGTGTTGGCAAACTGGCACAATTACTGCTCGATACATCTCCGCACGATGCAGAGGCGTATATAAGAAGTAATTTTGTACTGCTGGGAGGTGAACTCGGTGGCGACGATGGTCGTCGATGAGTTCACCTCCCAGGCGAGCGGGGTGGCGGTCAGAGCCTATGCATCAGGTCACTGGCTTGCCATCGAGCGCTCAGCTGCTCCAGTGCGGAGGGAACACGACGTGGAATCTGGTCTGCGCGACGGTCTGCATGCCCTCGGCGTACCCCTCGTGCACGGCCGTCATGCTCCAGCGCGACGGGTTCTGGGGATCCCTGTCCCACTGGGCGATGCAGGTCGTGGTGTCGAAGCCGTGCTCCACGGCGAGCTCGGTCTTGAGTTCGGTGCCACGCCCATTGTCCTTGACCACGCAGGCGATGTCTTCGGCGACACCGAGCGTCAGGCCCTCGCCGTTCTCGTCGTAGATGCCGACGAGTGCGCTGTACCTGATCACCGAGCTGGGTGCCTTGTCGAATTCGAGATCGACGTACTCGCCGGGGATGGGGGCGACCTTCTGGCCGGAAGCGTCGGTGGTCTCCCCGCCGGTCCGGTTGTCCCCCTTGTAGACGACGTCCAGCTCAGGCGTCACGATCCAGGGGTTCTCCTCGCCGGTGTCCGGGTCGACGTTGACGCCGAGGTCCGGGCGCCGCCAGTCCAGATTTCCCCAGAACACGATCTCGGCGAGGCCGTTGTCGTGCTCGCGGATGATGCACAGATCCAGGTCCGGCGACTCGCCGACGCCGCCCTTCGGCAACCAGCTGAGACGTCCGGTGAAGCTGCTGCCCGGAAGCACCATCTTCTTACCCTTCTTCAGCACCATGGGATCGGCCATGATCATTCCTCATTTCGTTGCTCGTGTAGTCTCGTGAATTGTGCACGAAACCACAGTGCGATGCACCAGCAGGTGCTGGATACGAATCATATTATACAAACTTCTTTATATAAAGCAACTAGCACCGCACACCCCTTGCCACACAATCGCGCCTGCCTCATAATCGCTGGGTTTGACATATATAAAGGAAGATCGTATTCTAGCTAATAGTTTGGTGCGGAGGCAGCATAAAGTTTCTTAACAATCTCTCATTTTATTGCTTTATACCAGCTCATAGAGTTGGAATGAACGACTACCAGCAAGTGCACAACACCTACGAGTGTACCAGGAGGTACGCACATGCAGCTCTTCAAGAAGAACAGTCCCGAAGAGTCAGCGACCCCGCCCAGCCCGCAGACCACGCAGCCGGCCATCACGAAGCCCGGCGCAGCGGACAGCACGCCGTCCGGCGACGGTTCCGTGCAGGTGGTCAAGATCCGGAAGGGACAGTCCCAGGCCCTGGCTCCGACGGCCGACCGCACCTACACCCTGTGCGCATGGTGGGGCCAGAAGGACTACGACCTCTACGCCCTCGTGCTCTACGTCGACGGCCACACGGAAGTCGTGAGCTGCTTCGGCACCAAGGGTCACGCGCGCGACTTCAGCATGCGTACGAAGGACGGCGCCGTCATCCACGTCTCGGGCGACAAGGCCACGAGCGACCAGGGTGGCGAGGACCTGCCGCAGGAGATCATGCACATCACGCTCAACTCGACGATCCAGATGGTCGTGCCCGTGGTCTACTCGGCCAAGAACTCCGGCGTCGGCTCGTTCTACCGCTACAAGGTCGGAGTCTGCGTCATCCCCGGCCTGCTCGAGACCGTGGACCCGGACAACATCCCCCGCGGCAGCATCGTCATCGAGCCGGCCGAGGCCAACAAGGACGACAACGTCTACACCATGGTGCCGGCGATCATCCACAACGGCCCCGACGGCCCCAAGGTCGAAGCGGTCGAGTTGTACAGCGCGCGCCGCAGTGAGCTGCGACCCACCGTGCATGGTGGCGTCGTCTGCATGGACAACGGCCCGGAGAACGCCGACAAGCCGCGCCCGCGGAACTAACAGCCGGCTGATACGCCCTAGCTCACGCCGCGATTGATGCATCTGCGCCAGCACCGGCAGTATCGTGCCACCAGATAGTCGCGCTACGACCCACCCGATCATTTCCGAGGAATCTCCTCGCAAGTCCGGGTGGGTCGTAATGCTAACAATTTTTGAATTGATATAAAGTAATAATTATCCGGGCCTAATTAAACTTGCATTCAGGACTGGTAGCGTCGGCGCTCTCGGCACAGCTCGGTTGCCACCACAAGAAGTAATTCTCGCAGGAAACGCTCACGGCAAAGCAAGGATTGGCGCAAAAAGTAGTCAAGCTCTCGCGGCGTGATTATCCGCAGCCCGTCTTCCAGTCCGGTCAAAATCGAAGCCATTCGGCTGGCGCTCGACGACGTGCGCCCAGGGCAATCGTTCGATATCCTAGGCTTGCCAGTCGAGTTGCAAGATCGTAGCGATCTGTTGATAAACGCTCAGCCCGAGGGCCGCGATGAGACAATCGCATACGCCCGCGAGCGGCTGCGCCACATGCACGCGCAGCATGGCCCGGCGCCCGGACTGGCCAGGGCTAGCGCTTTAAAAATCGCAGATAAAACGCGATGAACAGCAGCACAATGCCAACATTTGCGATCAGTCGCTGCCAAAAGTGATGCTGAAAGAACAGCACATCCGCAGCCACAACGGCAGCTACCATGCACACGACAAATATAATTGCGGTAACGTTTCTTTCCATCTGAATCCCTCGTTTGAATATACGTCCAGGAGCAGGCAAGGGTCAAGCCACGCATGACAAGCCCAAGGGCGGGCGCGGATCAGGCCGGCGAGTATATAGCTGAGAGCGCCGCGAAAGCGCTATAGCGCATGGCGTCGCACGTCACGGTTTGCTATACTTGCACGCTGAATCAACGTGGTAATTCGCACGAAAGGAGCACGTGATGGAATTTCTCGCTGGGTCCGACGGGCCAATTATCCCCGACCCCGAAACGGCCGCTACCGAGGAGCACAAGCTAAGAACAGAGGCGGCAATGACGCTCTTCCGCGGTAACGCCGATCGCGTTCAGCATTTCATGCGGCGCGCCAAGGAATTGGGGCGCAGTGGCAACGATACGGTCGTGACGCTCATCGACGTACGCGATCCGCTCGGCAGTAGTCTGGCCGATAGGATGATGCCGCGAGGCTACGACTGGCAGCAGCATCAGCGGGAACCGCATGAGATTCCTATTATGTGCGGCCTGGCAGCTAAGCCCGCTCTGCCGCAATTCCTGCACGACCGTGGCTGCCACGATGTGGCCGAGCAACTGCGGGATTCAGACGAATTGCAGGTAGTGGTGCTTCATGCTGGCGTAGCGGTCGTGCTTGAGGTCAATTTCGACGTGGAAAATCCGGGGGCTGCTCCAGGCCCCTTGTAACATCCCGCTGCACTTGTAGTCCGCATCAACCGACAAATTGTTGCAGCTTTTCCGCGGCTACGGCGTCGCGGCCTCGGCAGTGGACTTGATGAGCGACATGGCCACTGAGGCGTCGCCAAGTTTGATATCCGTGGCTTGGGCGACATGGTCGGCCACGAGCTTGGTGGCGAGGGTTTCTTGCATGATCAGCTCGCCAAAACTTTCGAGCGCCGACTGCACGCCAGCGTTATCGCTCACGAGCGCCAAGGTGATGCGATCGTCAACTTCGAGGCCAGATTTCTTGCGCAAATTTTGCACGTGACGGATGATTTCGCGGGCCACGCCTTCGGCTCGCAGCTCGTCGGTCAGCTGGGTATCGAGCGTGACGGTGAGCTTGAGGGCGGCATTGGGCGCGGGATCTTCGGCAGGATTTATTGTGGACTCGGCTTTTTCCGCAGCTTCGATTTCGGCCGAGCCAGCCAATGCAACGACATCGGCCGAGCCACGCGGCGCAGCGCCAAACGCCACTTGTTTGACATTCAGTTCATCGCAGATGATGGCCGTGGCATGCGCAGCCTCGAGGAAGCTCGGCGCGCCAACCAAGTTGACTTGTGCGAGCGGCTGGCGAACTTTGATTTTGGCATCGGCGCGCTGCTTGAGCCCATCGGCAATCACTTCGCGAATGATTTTCATTTCGACCAAGCTTTGCTCGTCAACCTCGCCGGCAATCGGCCAATCGGCGAGATGCACCGATGTAGAACCCGTGAGTTCGCGGTAGATGCGATCGCTGGCGAACGGCGCCCACGGCGCCAGCAACTTGGCGATATTCACGAGCACATAGTGCAGCACTTCGTAGGCCTGAGTCTTGTCGGCGTCGTCCTCGCTCTTCCAAAATCGGCGTCGCGAGCGGCGGATAAACCAGTTTGAGGTGTCGTCGATCAACGCGAAAATCGGATTGATGGCGTGCGCCAGCTTGTACTCATCAGCTTGCTTGGTTGTTTCCAAAATCGTTTCGTTCAGGCGCGCCAGCACCCAGCGATCAAGCCCACTTTCGGCGCGCGGATGCCCGGCGGGCACGTGCGGCTGCCAGCCGTCGAGCTCGGCGTACATCTTGAAAAATCGCACGCTGTTGTCGAGCGTCGCCAGCACATTGCGCGACAAATCTTTCAGCCCGTCGCGGTTAAATCGCATATAATCAGCGCTCACCGCCTGATTGTTACTGAGCAAATACAGCCGTAGCACGTCGGCACCTTCTTGCGCAAACACATCGTCGATGGCCGGATAATTCTTGAGGCGCTTGCTGAGTTTCTGGCCGTCGGCCGCCATAATCATGCCGTTCACCAGCACGTTTTTGTACGCTGGCTGATCGAAGAGAATTGTCGAAATCACGTGCTGCACATAAAACCACAGCCGCGTTTGGTCGAGCCCTTCGCCGATATAGTCAGCCGGGAAAAGCTGCTCGAATTTCTCACGGTTCTCGAATGGATAATGCTGCTGCGCGACCGGCATCGAGCCGCTCTCGAACCAGCAGTCGAGCACTTCGTCGACGCGCCGGTAGGTTTTACCGTCTTTTTCGAATGACACATCATCGATGAACGGCCGGTGCAGATCGTCGAGATCGGCGTTCGGTGCCAGCGCTTGCAGTTCAGCGATGCTGCCGATCACCAGGTAGTCGCTCGGGTCGGCCACATTGCGCCAAATTGGCATCGGCGCGCCCCAGTAGCGATTGCGGCTGATCGCCCAGTCGCGGGCACCTGCGAGCCACTTGCCGAAGCGGCCTTCCTTGATGTGCTCCGGGCTCCAATTGATGCCTTCGGCGGTTTTGAGCAGCTCGGCTTTGATGGCCGAGACGCGCACAAACCACGTTGAGATCGAATAGTAAAACAGCGGGCTTTCGCAGCGGTAGCAAAACGGATAAGTGTGGCTGATGGTTTCGGCAGCGTAGACGTTGCCGCTCCGGGTGAGCTTTTCGATGATGGCGCGGTCGGCTTCTTTGAAGAATGTGCCAGCCAGATCATCGGCACCAAAGCCAGTCCGCATGCGGCCGCTGGCGTCGAGCGACACGAGCGTTGGGAAGTCGTTCTGCTCGCCGATGCGCAAATCTTCTTCGCCAAATGACGGCGCCACGTGCAGTACGCCGGTGCCGTCGTCGATGCTCACGTGGTCGGCCAGCCAGACTTTGTAGAGGTTGCCCTGGTTCGAGAACTTCTCGAGGCTTTCGACGGCGAACAGCGGCTCGTAACGCTTGCCGGCCAACTGCTCGGCAGTGACTTCTTTGAGCACCGTGTAATCTTTTTGGTCGCCAAGAACCGATTCGAGCCGGTGCTTGGCGAGCACCAGCGTTGCCGCCTGGCCGTCGTCATCTTGCACCGAAACGTACACGTAGGCTTCGCCCGGCTTGACGGCAATGGCAGCGTTGCCGGGCAGCGACCAAGGCGTTGTTGTCCAGCCAAGCAGGAACGCATCCTCGTCGGCGAGCTTGAATTTCACAAACAAGCTTGGGTCCGCCACGTCGTCTTTGTAGCCTTCGTTCAGCTCAAAATTGCTCAGCGGCGTCTCGCAGCGCGGGCAGTAGGGCATGCTCTTGAAACCTTCGTAGAGCAGGCCTTTTTGGTGCACTTGCTGGAGCGTCCACCACACGCTTTCGGTGTAGCTACGGTCGATGCTGGCATACGCGTGCTCGGTGTCGGTCCAGCGGCCGACTCTCGAGAAGAATTGCTCCCAATCGCTTTTGTAGGCGAACACCGACGCGCGGCAGGCAGCGTTGAATGTGTCGAGGCCGAGTTCGAGAATCTGCTTTTTGCCGCTCACGCCAAACTGCTTTTCGATAGCGAATTCCACCGGCAGCCCGTGACAATCCCAGCCGTTGCGGCGCTCCACGTAGTAGCCGCGCATGGTTTTGTAACGGCCGAGCGAATCTTTGATGCTCGTGACCAGCGTATGTCCAAAATGCGGCAAGCCGTTTGCAAATGGCGGCCCATCGTAAAAGCTGAAAACCGGCGCGCCGGCGCGGATCGCTAGGCTCTGCTCAAATGTTTTTTCTTGGCTCCAGGTCGCGAGCATGGCCTCTTCGCTGAGCGCCACGCGACTTTTTTCGTCGTTCATATATCTCTCCGTCAGTTCAATTCTTGGTGGTTTTGTAAGGTCATGAAAGCTGGCGCTACAAGCTGCCAGCAAGGTCAATTGAGCGAATAATCATCGACCGCGCCGAACCAAGCAATGAGTCGGCACATATGCGCCGCTCAAACGCGAACACGCCGCGCCGATGGAGAGCCAGCCGCGCACCGGCAAAGCTCACACCGGAACGATGCGTACGTGCTAAATTTTCGGGCAGGGAACTGTTCATAGCTTGAAAATATATAAAATAATGTCTGCGGCCATAATAGCAAATTTTGCCGCCGATGAGAAGCGACGTTGTACCGGATGGATCGGAGGGAGATGGCGATGGTGCAGCCCGGAACGTATTTCGGCTTTCGGCGCCATCCTGAGCCGTGCCAGAAAGTCGTTATGTATATGTGAGCAAACTCGCTGACCGAGCTTTGCTGCCTCGAGTATAAGTAGAGCGGGCATCCGCTTTTCAACAGGGAGGGCAACACCATGGAAGGCACATTGACCCAGGAGCTCGTCGAGCAGTACGTCGGCGGTCAGCTGGAAGTCCTGAATCGATTCCCGCACGCCTACATCGCGCGCGGCGAGATCGCGTCGGTGACGCTCTCGAACCACAACGGCTCGCAGCAAGTCACCGTCACGCTCGAGTGGTACGCCCGGCTCACCGGCAAAAACCGCTGGGAGCTGATCGAGCCGGAACCGTACCGGGTGGACCTCAAGGTCTTCGCGCCATCCGACATCGGTGATGGTCGACTGTACCTGACGGCCGACCTGGAGAGCACCGTGCTGTACCCGCCGGGTGGGAGCAAGCTCGACCCGCACACCGGTCGAATCGAGGTCGGACGATCCAGCTTGGTCGGCGCGCGCTAGTCGGCTGAGAGCCGGCTGCAATCGCCGCGCGCCAGCCCGCGCGTCGCCATGTCGCCCGGCCGCCGGGAGCTGCCAATCACCATTCGGCCAGAGCCGAAACTTGGCAGCTCCCACATCACCTCAGACTTTTGCTGCTATACTATTTTGGACTATTTCTGCCTGAGGACCTTATGACGAAGCCGTTTTTGAACCCTATTCGTGCGATTTATGCGAGCAACTTTTTGGTTGGTATCGTGTTTTGGTATGGCATCGAAAAGCTATTTCAGCGCAGCATTGGCATCGACCCGATCGGCATGGGCGTACTCACCGCACTAATCGCCGTGAGTACGTTTTTGCTCGACATTCCAGCGGGCATGCTCGCCGACACGTGGAGCCGCAAAGGCATGCTGATGGTTTCGACACTCGCCATGGCCGGCTGCGCGCTGGCCGGCGGATTCAGCCACGGATTCGGGATGTACCTGGTGAGCTCACTCTTGTACAGCGTGTATGTCGTGTCGAAAAGCGGCACCTATCAGGCGCTGCTGTACGACAATTTGCACGAGAGTGGGAACACAGCGGACTACGCGCGGACAACGGGCCGCGCTTGGGCGATGTTCCTGGCCGGCGTCGCCGTTACGAGCTTTGCGAGCGGCTTTTTGGCGCATCGTTTTGGCTATCGGTTCACGTATTTTATCTCGCTGATCCCATGTAGCGCGAACCTCGCCGTGCTGGCGTGTATCCACGAGCCCACCTTCCACAAAGCCGAGCAAAAAGAACGCATGTTGCGCCAGATCGGGCAAGTGTCGCGCGCCTTGGCGCGGCTGCAGCTGCTGCGAGGGCTGGCAATTATTCTGTCGGCACTGGCGGCCGTCGAGGTATTCAAGAGCTCGTTCGGCCAGCTGTACTTTTTGCATTATTTTCCGGCAGCGCAAACTGTCGGCATGCTGTGGGCCGGCTACGCGCTGACTTGGGCGATCGGCAGCTTTATCGCGCACCGTCTGCACGCGCACCTCCATACGCTCATGCTCGCGACGGTTCTGCCACTCGTGGGCATGGCGCTGATTCATCGCGCATGGAGCGTCGGATTTTTCTTCCTGCAAGCAATTGCTTCCGGCGCGCTGATGATTCAGATCGAAACGAGCATCCAAGCAGCCACGCCATCGGCGGTGCGCGCGTCGATCATGTCGGGCTTGAGCACGCTTGGGCAGGCGATTTCGGTGCCGGCAAGCATTGCAATTGGCTGGCTGATCCGCTCTGGCGGCGTGCTGCGCGCGCTCGATGCCGTTGCGGCGCTCGGCGTAGTAATCTTGCTCTATTGGCTCGCGCTGAAGCAAAAAGCGACAGAATTATCTTGACTTTCCGTAGTATTTTCTACTATGGTTGAAGTAAGTAAAAGGATGGGATCATGGCGAAAAAACAAACCAAAAAACGAACAACCAGCACGCCGCCGATGGGCATTGGCCAGTTGTTCGTGTATATCTTGCTGGCGATTATCGGCTTTTGGCTGGTAGGGCTGATTCTGGACGTAGCCAAATGGGTGATGGAAGTCGCGCTGTTTGTGGGCTTGCTTGTGGTCATCGTGTGGCTCATTAGTCAATATTTGAGGAGCAATCAGCCGAAGCGCTAACTATTTCGGCGGCATTTGGCTGATTCTTTTGACCGCAGCATGTCTGCGGCAGTGAGGCAATTTCTCCTCGTTGCCGGCACCTTTGGCGTAAGCAACTGAGATCAGAACAACCCAGTGTCAAAACCCCAGGCGCGGCAAGCAGGCAAGCGGCGAATCACTCTTCTTCATCCGGCACAGCCGCGAGGCCAAGGGAAGGCCACTGCCAAAATGCGCCAAAAGCGGAACGCATGTCGGCCATCTGTGCCCAGACGGCGTTGCGAAGTGTAGGCGCCAAGGCAAGCTGCATGCAGCATGTGAGCACCAGCAGGCCGTCCTGCACGGCCACGTGCTGCGCGCTTGCGCCCAGCGCCCAATACGCAGCGCCCATCAACACCGGCGGCAGCCCGTACCATATTTCTCGAGTGAAAAGGTGCGGCTTTTTGCCAGCCACAAGATCGCTCAACACGCCGCCGCCCGAAGCGGTCAGCGCGGCGCAGCCTATCACCCCCGGCAAGTCCACATGCGCGGCGACTGCCGCATGCGCGCCGGAGCACGCAAACGCCGCCATACCGATTGCATCAAGCACCAGCAAATAGCCCTGCAAAAGCCTCAAGTACGGCCGCAGTAGCACTGCCAGCGCCGCGCCCGCCAGCACGAGCAGCACATATAGATTGTTCGACAAGTACGCCGGCGACGTGTGCAGCAGAAACGTGCGGATCGTGCCACCGCCCAGAGCTGGCAAAAAAGCGCACACCACAATACCCCAGGCATTGAAGCGCCGCTCGATTGCATTGTGCGCGCCCAAAAAGGCAAACGCGAACACACCCGTCAAGTCAAATAGATGTAGCACTGAGCTAGTATACACGCCACATGTGTCGAGCCAAAGCTTCGCAACGATTTTCGAAAACCATGAGCGGTATAGTATTGTAATAATTGCCTGATTATGCTATTATATGCGAGCATTCTCAACGTAGTTGATACGAGTGCCGCTCCTTATTGCTTGGCTATTGGAGAGCTGTGCATGGATGGTCCATCGCGATCCATCCTCGTCCAGTGCCCGTTGCCGCCTGCGGAAGCGTCCCGTTGTTCAGTAGAAGAAGGTGACCCATGAGTCAGATCTGTACGGTGCTCGTTCCCGACTGGGATCGCACCAAAAAGATGAGTGCCATAGCCGCCGCGCGGCGTCGCTTGCGGGAGTACTTTTCCGAGTTTCACGGCCACGAGCTGGTGTTCAGTGCCGACTTCAAGCGTGACGTCATCAAGCTGCCCGGCCAGGTCAAGACCTTGCCGAGAGAGTTGCGCAAAGTCACTATGTGCAACTACCGGATCATCAAGATCCAGAAGCCCGACCCCGACTTGGCCGACGGAACCTACCGGCGCGGGCCAATTACGCTCCGCGTCAAGACCATTTACCGGTCCGGGCAGTTCCAGCAGATTGTCATCGCGACCAGCGAGAACGCCTCCCTCGGCGAACTCAACGCCTGCTTCGACCGGTTCACCGGCAAGAAGCGCATGTACCTGCAGCGACGCTTGATCTGCCACGGCGCCGAACAAGTGGCATAACTGCTCGCCGGCCCGCACGCCAAGCAAAACGGAGCGCACGCCGGACGGACGAGACAACACAAGAATCGCGTGAGCGTTTCATCTCGTCCTTCCGGCAGCTTCCTAAACGCAAAACTATTTTTGCATTTAGGAAGCTTAGCCGCACGCATGCGCACTCGATTTCAGACATGCTTATACTTGAAAATATAATCATAATGTAGTATAAATATAGATTGCTCTGGGGACTTCCCACTGCATGTTCAAGTAGGCACTTTTTCAAATCTGGAGGCATGGTGACCACCAACTTCGCCGACTACCATCTGAGCGACATTCGCGACGATCCGACAACGCTCGTTCGCATGTGCGACGGCATCTTGCCAGAGATCGCCAGTTGCACCGGCTTCCCGCACCTGCAGGCGCTGCTGGAGCGGCCGACCTTCGCGCTCATCCAGCAGCTGGTCGCCCACGCCGCCCCGAACAAGCTCCTGCGCACGAACGACAACGTCAGCGGCGTCGACCAGGAGACCCTGCTCAGCTGGGTACTCGCATCGGGCGCCATGGAGCCGCTCAACCGGAACTTCTACTCCCCGCACATCGCGGTTCCCGAGACGTTCGGCGTCAGCATGTTCAACGCCGGCACCGCGAACTGGATCCTGCGGCGGCTGTTCCTGGGCCTGCGAGTCGACGCCAACACCCCGATGCTCATCGTCGGCGGTGGACGAGTCATGGGGCCCGCCGAACACCAGACCGTGCGGACCTACTACCGTACGCACGGCACGTACCCGACCGAGGCCGCGTTCCTGAACAAGTTCGTCATGCCCACGCTGCGTACATTCGGCTTCGGCAAGGCCAAGCTCCTCCTCCTGGACACCACGGACGGCGATGTGCTCTGGGACGAGGTCTTCGAGCACCACTCGCAGTATCTGCGCGGCACGATCAGGCTCATCGGCAACGCGCCGAACACCGTGCAGGCCGCTGCCCAGCTCCGCGGAGCTGCACGGCGCGCCGATCCGTCGTTCGACAAGTACGGCGACCAGCTCTTCATGGAGTGCGACCCATTCCCGATCGGGCGCAACGGCGACGAGCTGCCGGCGCAGTACCAGGGGGCCCTGTCGGCCATCGGCCAGATTCTGCGGCTGTACCTGATGCTGGCGCACGAAGCCGAAGACATCCGGTAGCGGGGCACGAGACGAGATCCGGCGCGGAAACGTCAGCAACTTCGGACGTTTCCGCGCCCATCTCCCTTAAAATCCCCCAAAAAAGTCGCCTACTTGAACACCCACCTTATCCAATACGAATCTCATAAAATATCCCGGCTCATGCCCTTGTGTCAGTCGCATAGAGTTGATAATATTGCATAATGATTGTATAATTACACCATCCTCGCTCGAGCAACTGTGAGCGCGAGTACTTTGAGAGCAAGAGACAAACGAGGGGAGGAATCAGGCTACTCGCACGGCGAGTCGCCCGTTTCCTCCTCTTGTTGTGTTGACGGAAGACACTTCACTCGCACATGCGAGAACAGGCAGGAGCCGCGCCATCGTCCGCACGTCCGCGTACCGTCCAAGAGAAAGAGGCACGTCATGAACGACGCAAGAAGTGACTTCACCGACGAGACGCCCGACGCAACCGAGTTCGAGTTCACCCCCGAAGAGGTGGCGACAATCGAACGATTCATCATTGCGCTCAACAGCACCGCGCTCCGCTCGGCGATCATCGCTCGCGTCGATCGGCTCCACGGCAGCTCCAAGGCCCAGCGGCGCATGGTCCGGAAAGCCATCAAGCGCGTCAACGATACGAGTGGCTACTCTGGCGATAGCAATGACATCAACCCAGTAGAAGCTCCACGCTGCATCATCAACATGGCGCCGACGTTCGCGCTGCTCGTCCACTTCGCGCGTCCGGCGCCTTCATTCGATCGAACACTCGACCCGATGGAAGTGCAGGCGTACAAGCTGCCCGAGGACTTCATCCCAAGTTCCGCGCTGCAGAAGTGCCTCAACATGTACCACCAGATTGCACGCCAGATGACAGCTCCGGACAGCAACAGCGACTGACCCAGCGCAAGCTGATCTGGTCCATCCACGGCGCAAAGCCAAATCCGTCAGCATACTCGGCCGAGACGCGGCACGCTACTACAGGTGCTGCGCCTCGGCCGCGCGCATATGTTCCATGTCCAGGAGAGTCGCATTGACACGCAGGTACGCCGACATCGACGGAAACTCACTCACGACGCACGTGCAGCGGACATTTCAAATCCCGCATTCCAAAAACACCGTCTCGCTCTCAAAAACCTTCCACGAATGTGCGTTCGTGCTGACGAGTCCAAAAGGACGAAAAGGTATAACACTAAAATCGCCTCCGAATGTGGAGGCGATTTGTATAACGAATTGTGGGGGTGGGGCGGTGCATACGAGTTTTTGGCCGCTGATAAACAGCAACTCGTACGCACCGCCCCGGCGGGGAAGTAGCTCAGCACCAAGAAACTACTTCACCCATTCAGTTGGCTCGGGGCGCAAACGCCAGAAAGCGTCAGCGCAAGCCGCCGGCAGGTCAGGCCGCGAGGGCGTTGTGCCAGGGTTCGACCTCACGCCGCGCGGCGTTCACGTCGGCCAGCTGGCTGAGGCGGAAGACGGCGATCTGGTCGGCCTTGGGGTGCTGGTTGTCCAGGCGATCCGCGAACGCGGCGTCGACGTTGTCGCCGTCCGGGGTCACGAAGACCATCATGTCGTCGCCCAGCTGGTGCCTCAGCAGCTCTGTGGTGCGGTCCTGGTCGCCGGCGAGCGTGGTGTAGATCACCATCAGGTCGGGGCCGTCGGTGAGCTTGGCGCGCTTCAGCGCGGCCTCGGTCACGTCCTCGACGTTCGCGCCGTCGTACTCGAAGGTCTCCGGCCGGTTGTCGCTGTCGAAAGCGAGGAAGGCGTCGTTGACCATCTGCTCGAAGGCCGCGCGCTGGTCCGGGTCCATATCACTCAGAACGTACAGGGACAGATTCGCCCTACCGGACATGAATGTGCCTCTCTGATTGTGTTTACGCGTGAGCGCAAACGGCAGTGCCACTGTTCGTGACCAAGTTACTATATACTGACCTTTCCCTTAGGTCAACAAAAGCCTTCGCCAAAAAGAACACCGCAAAAGCAAACATTAAGCAGCTTGGTCGGCCTGCATAAAAGTCAGCAGTTGGCCAAAAACTTCGCGAGGCGACTCGCGGCAAAAATACTCAAGATCTTCGAGAGAAGACGACAGAACGTACTTGCAGATCCGCGCATTTATGACAAAAGAGGGCTGGCGCATGAGCGCAAGAATGTCCGACAAAGACGCAACAGCTGTGGCATTGATGCGCGCCTCCAGCGCCGGGTGCTCCGGCCCATGCTCAACCTGCAAAATATACCCAAAATACACCGCGTCCGCCCCTACGCCGGCGAGCAACTGTCGAACGGCTTTTTCGTGAGAACCGGTAACATGGATGTCATCGAGGACAATCACGCTTTGTCGCCGAAAGTCCACATCCCCAGGCACCGAAAGGCCCATACGGCTCATCGCATCCGCTCGTTTGTGCGGCGGCATTTGCGCGTAATCTCCTTTGGTCAGATGCTGCCGATGTATGTGAAACGGGACAAACGCGGTGGCGCTGCCCTGGAGACGTGCGAGCTGAGAAGCGCGCTGGATACACGGGGCCAGCAACGCGGTGGCAGCAGTGGGAGTCACCTTATAAGCCGACGACGCCACATACACCACATCCCGCTCGAGCAGCGCCGGGTGGGCAGCCACCATGCGCTCCGCGAGCAGACGGCCATATTGCTGCGCGATAGTGCTGTCGCCATACTTGAAGCGGCTGTACTCGTGCAAGTCGACGGCCGGGACGCCCGTGATGCGAGGCTCGACTTCGCTCGAGTCCGGGCCAAGCACTGGCGTCACCATGGCAAGGCTCAGCCGGAAGGTTGAAATTCCTATTATAGCCCCCGTGCTGCCGCAACGTCAGCAAGCACGCCGTAGCCGCTTTTGTATTGCGCGACGAAATCCGGACCCGTATCAATGGTGCCGCGAAGCATCACTTCCACGATGGAGAGGGGAGCTTTCTCGGCAAAGGTCCGCAGCGTCGCTGGTTCGCCGGCCAGCAGCAGTTTGAGTGTGCGAATGTTCAGATCGAGGTCGTCATGCTCGGCAAGGCGGCTGACAGCTGAGGCGTCTTTGACTGCCGTGGTGTTGAGGTCGTTCTCGATCCGGGGATTTGCCGCAGCTTGGTCGGCGTTGAAGGCGGCGATGTATCCCAAAGTCAGCGTGAGCGGCCGCGCAGGCTCCACAATATGCACCATGCGCCGCTCAGCCGCGCCCGTTATGCGAATATCGTCGAGCACAACAGCCGGCACATCGCGAAGCGAGCGGCCTTCGAGCGAAAAGTCAATGCCAGCCAGCTCGCGCTCGCGCGCCGCGCCGGAAGCTGCCGCATAATTCGTCGCCGCCACCCTGCTTTTATACACTTGGACGATTCGGCCCGGCTCGCAGCCTCGCTCCACACGTTGCTCGTTGATCTTGCCCACACAATACCGCGAGAGAAAATAACAAGCTGGCGGAACAGCTTTGTACGCCACCAGGAACTGCGGCGGGGCATCGCCGTACATGGCTTCCGGCAGCTCAACCGCGAGCTGGCAGGCGAGCTCCGCAGCAAAAGTCCGCGTTGCCGCCCGGCTGCCGTACTTCATGAGACTATAGTTCGACGGATCAAAAGGCGCATGAGACGTTATGTCCACCAGGAGCTGATTCTCATCGAGAGAAAGCTGATGTGCCGCGATCGTTTCAGGTGCTATCATGTCAATTCGCTAAGCGAGTATGTCGCCAATCGTCATGCCAGCGGTGAGATGAATCGCGCCCATGCCAAGCTGGCGGGCACCCTCGACATCGGCGCGCTGGTTGTCGCCAATGTGCGTGACATGCTCGGCAGACACGCCGGCTGCGTCAAGCAAAGCACCAAAAATGCGCGGGTGCGGCTTGGCGTAGCCCACCTCATCCGAAAAGACCAGATACGAAAAAGCGTCCAGAATATTGAGCCGCTTGAGTGTCTGGCGCATTTCGGCACCGCGAATAAAGCCAGTGTTGCTCACCACGGCGAGCTGGTGTTTCATACTGAGTGCGGCCAGGAGCTGCGGCGTGCGCGGGTCGAGCAACGCCGGAGGATGCTCGGCAAAGAGTTGCGCTTGCCGTTCATAGAAAGTAGCGAGCGTGGCGCGAGACGGCCGAGGCGCGCCAACAGCATCCGCGACCATATTTATGCGCTCGCTAAACTGCACATCAGTGCCGCGAACTTCCGCAATCGCATCAGCTTGCCGGTCTTGCGCGCGAACCAGCTGGTCAAATGCCGCCGGATCCATCTGAGGAGCGAATTCCGCACCCAGCATGGCGTTCCGCGCATCTTTAAACGTGCGCCCATCATGTCGTATAAGCGTCATCCACAGATCAAAACTCACGACTTCAGCACCAGCGGGAATTTTTTGAAAGCTCATACTAATCCGAACTCCTAATTTTCCAAAGAATTGTCAACAATATACATGATAACGTTTAGGGGTGTAACAGTGTGAGTCTTGTTGAGGGGTTGGGGTGGTCTCTGCGGCTGCAGGAGCTTTAGAGACCACCCGCCCCATCTTCGATCATTGTGCGCGCGACAAGCGCTCCAGAGGGCAGGGTTGAACCCGCTTGCCTGGACGCTTCCAGCGAGTGAGCCGGAGCTCTACTCGGTCATGGCCCCCGCGAGCTCGGCGTCGCCGGTCGAGTTCTGGCTGTCGCCGTTGGCGGCCTTCTGCTGCTTCTGGTGACGGAGACTCGACCACACGGCGAGCCCGATGAACACCACGCCGATCATGCCGTTGATGAAGTCCGGGATGGCGTTGGTGAACTCGGCAGCGAGTGTCAGCGCGGCCAACGCAGTGATCGCGTAGTATGCGCCGTGCTCGAGGTAGATCAGGTTGTTCTCCGACTCCTTGTCCAGCACTCCGGTCTTGAGCAGGTGGAGCGTCATCGTTACCACGAACACCACGCCGATGCCCAAGCCCAGCAGGAGGATCAGCAAGTTGACGGTGATCGAGAAGCCACCGCTCACGCTGTCGAAGCTGAACGTCGCGTCCTGCGCCAGCAGGTAGAAGAACATGGCGAGGCCGGCCTTGCCCGACTTGAGCGGGGCACCGCCTTCCTGCGCCTCAGCGTCCTCCTCGTCTTCGTTCTCGAAGAGGTTGGCGAGCGCGCTCACCAGCATGAAAGCGACGATGCTCCCCAGGCCGTAGGCCATGATGGAGAAGCTGTGCTTGATCTCGCTGATGACGATGACCACGATGCCGGCGATGATCGGCGCGACCATGTCGAGCTTGCCGACTTTGGCCAGCTTCTCCTCGAGTCGCCACAGCTTCAGCCAGTAGTGCTCACGCTCGCCCGCCAAGAACTCGACGCCGATCAACAGCAGGAAAATGCCGCTGAGAATCAGGATCAGAGGGTGCGCGGCGTCCAGCTTGGCGGCGTACTCATCCGGGTGCGCGAACGCAAGGGTGATGGCCTGCCACGGCGACATCTTGCCGGTCACACTGACGATCGCCACAGGGAAGGCGAACCGCATACCGATCACGGCGGACAGCACGCCCCAGACCATGAAGCGCTTGCGCCACACCTCGGCCATGGTGGCCAAGACCAGCGCGTTCACGATGGCGTTGTCGAAGGAGAATGAGACCTCCAACACACCGAGGACCAGATACCGCAGGACGGCCTCGATCCCCATGATGAGGAAAAGCCCGACGCCGATGACGGCCGTGATGCCGAGGTCGATGCGATAGGGCTTGAGGAAGCCGAACTTGCTCGGGCTTCCCGCTGTGATGGTGGCGTTGCTCATAGCTTGACTCCTTTCGAGAGTCGTTGGCGGAACAGAACGGATGTGGTGCGATGCGCGAGAAAGCGCAGATCGTGCAGCCGCATAAAACATGCGGGTTGTGCAGTGCGCAAACTGCGGGTAAACGCAGCGGCGCGGGCAGTGCACTTGTCTTCGAAAAGAGCAAGCACCAGCCGTGCAATCCCCGTGTGCATCAAGTTTTTGCGAACTCATGCGTATACGTGCAGATTACCGGGCCAGCGCTTGCTCCTTGCATGAATCGAGCGCAACCAAAATACTAGACTCACACTGTTAAGGTTTCGCGCGCCTTCTCGGCTTACGATTAGATTACGATATCACTCTATAGATATAAAAGCAATATTATTGCATGGATATTATGCACACATCTTCGTGACCCATCGTAATACCTAACATTCTTGTTATATATGCAATATCATTGAACTATGCACAGATGCGTGGTAGGCTGGCAAGGTTGCACATCCGTGCATCAATCGCCAAGTGAGAAGGACTCACCATGGTAGTCGACATTCGCAAAGTCGAAGCCGAGGCACCACATCTGGTCAAGCTCTACAAGCGGGCAAGGGCTGTTCTGGATGAGCGGGGCATCGACCCGAGCCGGTACAAGGCCGCCGTGATGGCCGCGTTCGACCGCAGCCCCTCGACCGAGGACGGCCGCAACCGACTATACAGCTCGGGCGAGATGCAGCGCCTGGCGGACATGACCACCGCAGCCAGCCTGCACTTCGACGACGACGGCAAGGAGCCGATCGCGTTGTTCGGCTCGACTATCCGCGACATCGGTGAAGTGACGCTCGAGACCCCCAAGGGCTACCTCGACAAGCACGCCGGCGACCTGATCAATGGCACGAGCTACACCGCGCCGCTGCGGTGGATCATCAAGCAGGCCGGCTACGACCCGTACACCCTGGAGCCAGCCAACAGCGGCGGCAACTCGAGCGGCGGACGCGGCCTCTTCCGACGGCGGCGCGAAGCCGACACGATGGCCCAGTCCCAGCCGAACCTGAACGCCTATCCGACCTTCGGCATCATCGGTACCGACGGTGAGCCGCAGGACAAGCACGAGACGATCCAGCTCGTCACCGCCATGCGCGAGAAGAAGCTGCCGATCTTCACGCAGTTCGTCGGAATCGGTCGCGCGAGCTTCCCGTTCCTCGAAGACCTGAAGTGCCTCGCGGCCGACAAGCTGATCAACAACGTCGGCTTCTTCGACAGCAAGTCGGCGCGGGACAACCAGGATGTGATGCTCGAGCTGCTGCTCGGCGACTTCTCGGTCTACTACCCGCGGGCACTCGAGCTCGGCCACGTGACCGGCGAATAACCTTCGAGGCCAACAGTCCAGCGGCTGGTGCCGACTAAAAGACTGGCACGGGCCCGGGCCTGCGGGGCAAGGAGAGCGCATTCCGCGTTCACCGAACCTCGCAGGCCCACCCCCCCACAATCAATTTCAAACGCACCAGAACACACTCATTTTTATACACTATCAGTGGTACGCCTAGCGCATAAGCTTGCGCCACGCAACAAAGCATAAACTCAGGTACCAATGCTTTCAAAATAACTTATAATAAAAGCACCATATACATATATAAGAGGATGGTTGCATGGCAAGGCACGAAGAAGAATTCAAGGTTAAGGGCGAGGATTTGCTCAAACGGGTCAAGGATCTGATCAGAGAGGGCAACGTCCGGCAGATCACCATTAAAAACAAAGAGGGCGAGCCGGTGGTGGTGATTCCGCTCACGGTTGGCGTGGTCGGCGCCGTGCTCGCAGCGCCGCTGGCTGCCGTCGGCGCTATCGCCGCGCTGCTTGCCGAGTGCACCATTCACGTCGAGCGCGAGACCAAAAAGTAGCTACGATGAAGCAGGTGGGAACTTCAAAATCTTCGGCCGCATCGAGCGCCAAAACTTCCATAAGCCCGATGAGCCGCTGGGTCCAAATCATCGGCCTGGCCGCATTGGCTGTGCTCATCCTGGCTGCCGTCCGCCCCTGGCACGCATGGCACAATCCGCATCCCGACGCGTACGGCTGGAATCTGTTCAGCTATTTTACGGTGCAGAGCAATCTGATAGCCGTTGTAATCTTTGCAATTGCAGCCAGCGCAATCGTCCGCAGAAAGCCGCTCGGAACATGGTTCGCCTATGTGCGAGGCGCCGGCGTTTTGTATATGAGCATCACTTTCGTGGTGTACGCGCTCTTGCTTGAGAATAATGAAAACGCCAGCACGACCCTCGGCTTCGACTGGAAAAATTTTGTGCTGCACAAGCTCGCGCCGATGGCGATTGTAGTATGGTGGCTCGTCTGGCCGTCGCGCAAAAAGATCTCGGCCCGCGGCGCGCTGCTGTGGCTGATTTTCCCGATCCTGTGGCTCGTGTATACCATCACGCGCGGCGTGATGCTCAATTGGTACCCGTACCCGTTTCTCAATCCGAACAAAGTCGACGGCTGGCTGGGCGTGGCCGGCTACACGCTCATCGTGTGCGTGGCGTTTGTGGCGCTGAGCCAACTGCTCGCCCGGATCAGCCGGCTACGCACAAGCGCAAGCAGCCTGTACTAAAACACGCAAATAGCGCGCACGTTTCCGTCTCTGCCTTTTGCGTCCTTCTTATATGAGGAACAACACAACAGGTTGAGACGGAGGGCGGCATGCGCGGGTAGATGGTTGCCGAAGTGGCGACCAATCGTCCGCGCATGCGCGCCTCCGGAGAAGTTGTCGGTGACCCGACTTATGGCTACTTCTCAGATGCCAGAACGATGTACAGCGTCGTGCAGTTGTTCGTCAGCGAACGGATCATGCGCTGGCGTCAACGACGGACAGGTAGTCCATCAGAAGTCGCCACCACCGGAGTTGTCCGAACCCCCAGAAGAGTCGTACCCGCCGTCCGAGCCGCCGCCGGTGTCGTAGTTCGAGCCGAAGTCGTCGCCGCCGGTGTCACCGTAGCTGGTGTCCTGGTAGGCGTCGGGCTGAGCGTAGTCCTGGGACTGATCCGAGACGTCGGGCTGTCCGTACTCGCCGCCACCGGTGAAGGTGGGGGAGTCGTCGTAGTCCGGGCCGGAATCGACCGCAGCAGCCGACACGCCGCCGAAGTCACCGCCGCCGGTGAGAGCGGGGTCGACGTCAGCGACGTAGGCCGGCTCCGCGGAAGCGGGGTCGACGTAAGCCGTGTTGCCGTAGCCGGCAGTGCTCGCAGCCTCGAAGGCTCCGGTGACCACGCCGGCTTCGTAGGCCTCGCGGCGTTCCTCGCGGATCTCCTCGGCGACGATCAGGTTGGTCAGCGGGTCACCCCAGCCGGCACCCCAGAACTCGTACGGGTAGAAGCCCGCCGCGAAGTACGTGCCACCGATGTAGCCACCGCCGAACTCGTACGGGTGCCGCACGGAGTAGAACGACCGAGGCGTGTTATCGATCACGACGACCTGCTGCGTCTGGGGGTCCCGGAACTGCACACCGCCGGTCGAACTGGCACCCGAGCTCGAGCTGGTGCTTGTGGCCTGGGTGGAAGTCGGCGCCGGTTCGTGCTGCACCGTGGCCGAGGCCGCGGGCGTGTTGGACGTGCTGCTGCCGGTTCCCGAACGGCTGGCGTACTGCGAGTCGGCGGCCGACTCCGGGTCGATGGCCCGCTTGGTCTTGGTGATGTTGTCCTTGGCCATAGCCAGGTAGTTCGCCACCTCGGTGAAGTCGCCGCGCTCCAGCATAGTCGCTGCCGAACTGAGGTTGGCCCGAGCCGCCGCATAGTACGTCTTGGCCGTGTGGTCGAGCTCGGCATCCACCTCGATCGCGTCCAGCTCGTTGCTGAGCGTGATGGTGCGCTCCAGGTGCCGCTGGTAGGTCTGCGTCTTCTGCGCCTCGGCCTCGGCCCGCTCACGCTTCAGCCGCTTGCTGCGGATGACGAAGAAGATCACGAGCCCGATGACGATCAGACCGACGATGACGCCGACGACGATGAGGACCACCGCGCTGTTGACCTTGCTAGAAGACGGGACGGATCGGATCGGCGTGGTGCCGGCGAGCGTCCAGCCGGGCAGCTTGATCATGGCGCCGGCCCAGGTGGAGCCGATGGTCATGGGGCTGCTGCCGGGCTGCGCGTGGCTGGAGATCTGGGTGGTCGTGGTCACCGTACCGGTGGTCAGACTCCCGGGCAGGTTGTACGCGTGGGCGTACAGCCCGCGTGTCGTGACGATGCCGATGATCTCGGCCGTGTTGGCGCCGAGGCTGTTGTGCATGGCGTCCAGGAGGCCCGTCGAGCTGACGGCGTTGACCTGACTGGGGCTGAGCACAGCGAGGAAGACGTTCTTCCCAGAGCCGCGGATCAGCGCGTTCAGCTGGTTGGCGGCGGCCGGGGGCATTGCTGCCTTGGCGCTCGGGTCGACGAACACGGAGTTGTGGACCCAGACCTGGGCCGCCTTGTCGGTGAGGCTGGTGGCGCTGGCCGGCGTGGCGGTGAGGCCGCACAAGGCGAGCAGCACCGTGAGCACTCCGGCGAAAGCCGCGAGCTTCCTTCGCATGACGTGCATAGTTTTAAAGCTCCCTCGTTCGGGGGATTCATCCTGCCGTGTGGCATGACCGAATAATTTTAAAATAAAAACGTTAATAATGCAAGCATACTACGTCCAATTATCACCCGAAAGGTATCGGGGCCGACCCCGCCACAAGCCATGGCCTGCGCATATGGCGCCGCGCGCTGGCATCAGCTACAATATCCGTAAGCAGCAATGACGCTGTATATCACATGGGGAAATCAAATGGCCAAAGGCATCTCACACAAAAAAGAAGTCAAGAAACCGAAAAAGGCCAAAGCCTAGCAAGGTTCACGGCCGGGCGAGCTAGGTGCTATGATGTAGCCACAATGACCCTGGCTTTTTTGGAAAAATTCGAGCGGCTGGAGCTGTTTAGCGAGCGCGAGGCGTGGATGCTGTTTCGTGTGGCGGCGTTTGGCGAAGGTATTGGCTGGAGCTTGCTCGGCAGCGCGGTGCTTTTCGGCAACCGCGTGTTGCCCCACGGTGACGCCGTGAAAATCGCCGGCCAAGTGCACGGCACGCTGTTTTTGCTGTATCTCGCCATCACATGCGCGGCGTATGCGAGCCTGGGATGGTCGCGCAAGCGCACGATCATTGCGGCGGCTGCTAGCATTCCGCCCTTTGGCACGCTGGTGTTTGAGCGCTGGGAAGCGTACCGACGCCAGTGGCGAGCGGCCAAGCACCGCCGCGATATCGACGTACGGGCGATTATCATGCAGGGCGATCTGCTGCTGGCCGTGCAGCCTGCCGACAGCACTGCCTGGGAGCTGCCCGGTGGGCTCGTGCGCGCGGATGAATCAGCCGAAACGGCGCTGGCGCGACACGTCCAAACCCAAACTGGCGTGATGCCGCAGCTCGGGCAGCTGGAGTTTGTTGTGCAGTCGCGCAAGTCTCACGCCGAGCAGCTGACGCTGTTTTTCAGCGTTCAAAACGATCGTGATTTTGCGCGTCTCGGCGCTCACCCAGGCGCCAATGGCACGCAAGTAGCGGCGGCGCTTGCACACGGTCTCGACGACCTGCAATTCATCCAGCCGCGCGACAATTCCGACTTGGTGCCGACATTCTTGCGCCAAACATCCTTCGCGGCTCATGCCCAAAAGCGCTCCACAAGCCCGACGTTTATCACCGAATAGCGTTCAAGCCGTTCACGCAGCTGCCAACCACGCCCAAAAAGCCACAAGCCAATCTAGCGCGGCAGCGCACACAGCTGCGTCGTGTCGTACGTGTAGGCAAGCGATTCGGGATGCGCGCAGGGCATACGATCGACAATCACAAATCGCACACGGTGCTCCTGCAGGCGCACGTAGTTACCGTAAAAAGCCGTGGCCCGCACCGCATACGTTTGATCAGAGTGCACGAGGGTGGTGAGCTGGCGATTGATGGCCGTGCGCTCATCCAGCCGCGCTTGCACGAGTGCGCCGCCGGCCAGCAGCGTATTTGCGCCAATGCCGATGGCGAGCACGATACACGCCATGCGCAAAAAGCGGCCAGCACGCGTTGAATTTGCGCGCCGAGCTAAGAATTCATGCACGCCGAGCGCCAGCGTCACCACTGGGATCAGCGTCACCAGCGGGCTGTACCGCAACTTGTTCGGCACCGGAATGAGCAGCGCCGCCAGCAAAATCAACCCCACCAGCACCGCCGCGCCACGCGCCAGCCGCCAAGTATCCGGCAGCTGCGCCCGAGCACCATATGCGCGCACAATCAGCCAGGCCAGCAACAGCCCGCTCAGCACGAAAAGCCCGCTGAATAGCACGCCAGCCGACGCCACGCGCCCCTGAAAATTATTCATTTCGCCAATCTCATACCAATGAAACGTGAACGGCCATTTGAGCTGCGCGACGTTGTGCACGCTCGTGGGATTGCCAGCGTCCGGCGCCTCGGTGTGCGAAAAAATACCATAGCCGAGCAACGCCACGCGCCCGGCATGTTTGAGATTGTTCGGCACGTTATCAAAGCGCAGTTTGGCGCTTTCGCCCGGCTGATTTTGCGGATAAAGCGGCGAACCGAAGCGCAACCAATTCGTCCCGTACGGCACCCACAGCACTGCAAAACTTACCAGCGCAAAGCCGAGCAGCAGCGGCGCAAACCAGCGCGCTCGCCACGCATGAGCCCGCGCCAGCAGCACGAGCAGGGCGACCATCAGCAGCCCGCAGACCACAAGATTGCTGAATTTACTCCCTGCCAGCAACAGCCAGCTCGCCAAAAATCCGACCAGCGGCCCCAGCCGAGTCGGTTCGCGCGCATACAGCCACAGCAGCGCCAGCGCCGCAAGCGACAGCAAGTAGCTGTAACCATCGGCCATGAAAGTCGGCAATTGCTGCAACACATGCACCTCGCACACCGCCAGGAGCGTGATGAGCCAGCGCCACGTGCGGCCGAGCCGGAGCCGCCGCAGCGCACCATACACAAACATCGCAGCGATGCCGCCTGCGACCACGTTCGTCACCACCACCGTTTGCAGCCGACCGGTCAAGGCGTAGATGCTCGCTTGGAGCAGCCATGTTGCCTTGGGGTAGCCGATGGCGTACTGCGCGTTGGCCGGCGCATGGACTGGCAGCGCGCGGCTGTGCCACGGATTCCAGCCAGCATGCAGCGCAGCAATTGCCGTCTGGTGATAATCTTGACCGTCCCAGCTCGTGTCGTAGAGACTGCTCAGCGCCCATGCAATCACAAACAACCCGAGAGGCACCAGCACGCAAGCGAGCAGCTGCCATCGGCGTGGCCAGCCAAGCCTGCGCCAGCGCCGGGCGCAAGCCCAGCCGGCCACATACAACCCATACAACACTGGCAAACTCCAGCGCGCTACCGTCACCCCGGCCATCAGGCCAAGGTTCATCCCCGCAACGGCAAACGCGCAAAACAGGAGCGCATGCCATCCAAGCCGTTCAGTGCGATTCATACCGCTATTTTAGCATTTCTTCAGGCCAGCCGAGGAGTGCATTCCAGGAAGAACAAAGCACCTGGCGCGCAATCTTGATCGGCGCGGCGAAAAGCAAAAGTTACTTCGTGACCACTACGGTGCCTTGCATGCTCGGGTGAATAATGCAGCGATAAGCGTACGTGCCAGGTGTGGGGAAGACGAAGCTGAAGCTGCTGCCCGGCATGATTTCCTGGCTGTTCGGCGCATTGGGCGACGCCACTTTAGCCGTCACGGTGTGGCTCACGCTGTCTTGGTTTTTCCAGGTCACGGTGGTGCCGGCTTGAATGGTGATGTTTTGCGGGCCAAAAGAAAAATCATTGATCGTCACCGTATTTGTAGCGACGGTGGGTGTGGCATCTGAGGCCGATGTGTTGGCCGAGGAGTGCATCGACATGCCCGACATTGTGGTGGTGGTACGGTCCGACCGATTATGCAGCACTACGCCGAGCACCACGCCGGCTATTACGATCACCGCGCCCAAGATCCACCATGCTCGTCGCTTCATGCGTATTCTCCTCGCTATTTTAGGCAGCTTATATATGAATACCTTTGTATGCTCAGCATAGCACCGCTAGCCAAGCGCCGCAAACACCAGCGTGGCGATTGCAGTGCGAAGCGAGCGGGCAATGCACGCCAAATCTTTTACATCGAGCAGGAAGCCGCGCAATCTGGCCGGGGAATTGGGCGGATGCCGTCTCGACTTGACGGCGCACGCTAAGCGTTTATACTTTTGGCATGACTGGGCGAACGCACGATTTGGCGGCAATCACCGCGCTTGGAGCGGTGGTGGTCTTGGGGCCGCACCGCACATTTACGCTCTCGACGGCGCTTGTTGCGGTGCTGGCGAATCAGATCGGTGGTATCGCGCCGGATATCGATCAGCCGACTGCGCCGCTGTGGCGCAACTTGCCGGTGGGCAAGCTCTTTGGCCGCATGTTTGACAAGCTGCTCGGCGGCCATCGCTTCCTGACGCACTCGCTCATCGGGCTGGCACTATTCGGCGGGCTGGCGCACGTACTCCTTCAGCTGCTGCACCCGATCATGCCGCGCGTCGATGCCGGCCTCGTGTGGTGGGCGTTCATGATCGGCATGCTGTCGCATCTGCTCATGGACAGTTTTACCAAAGAAGGCGTGCCGTGGCTGCTGCCGATTCCGGTGAAATTTGGTTTGCCACCAGCCAAGACTTTGCGCATCGCCACCGGGCACTGGGCCGAGAGCTTGATCGTATTTCCGGGCTTGCTGGCGCTCGATATTTGGCTGTGCGCCAGCCATTACCATGCGCTCGTCGAGCTCGTGCAACGGCATATTGTCAGCTAAAGTTCAGAAGCCGACCCATGTCCGCTGGCCTGGTGGATAAGCCAAAAGAGCGTGACCGCAGCTGCATAAAGTATGCGTTGGCGTGTCGATGAGCCAAAGCCACTAGGTGCCGGGGCAGGGGATGTACTGCGTGGCGACCGCAAAGCTGTCGAAATCGGCGTACTGCGTTTGCGGCGAAGCGTAGTCGGCCGTCGCGCCGCCGAAAAATGTCGTGAATAAGATATTGTCGATGCCGAGGCTCGTCGTCGAGCGGAAATTGATGTTGTGGTAGTCGATTGCCACCGCGCTGTTCAGCCAGCCTTGCGCAATGCCATCGTTCAGCCCCGGCGTGTTCATGCGGTAGCGCATCTCGAGGCATGCCCATTGGCCCGGCTTGAGCAGCTGCGTCGTTTGGCCGTTTGGGTGCCAGGTGAGCTCGAGCCCATACTTTTGAATGCCCGGCACATATAAGTAGCTGATGATACCGCCGTTGCCAACCCAGTCGAGCCGCCCGCTCCAGCCGTCGTAGCCATCGGGCGGATGGCCGCCGGCGTTGTCAGTACCGCCAGCCAGCCCAGGCAATTTACCCGATTTGTCAAACTGAAATCCAGGCTGAAATTTCACCATAAATCGAAAATACAGATCATCGTGCGTGCCAATATTAGCGCCCGTGCTATTAAACGGCACCTTGAAAATCGTCGAGCTGGTGCCCGAAGGGCTGGCGTAACTGCCGTACGACCCCTGAAGATATGTAGTGCGGAGCGCCCTGCTGCCAAACACGCCAGCGCCCGGCACGATGGCCATGTGATTGCCCGCCGTCACGTTTGCATGCATGGTCTGATACCACGGCGACCCTTCAAAGCCGCCGAAGTACAACATGCCTTTCTGGTTGGCAAGCAGCGGCTCAGTGATGGTGCTGTCGCCAGCAATCGCCGGGTTCACACCGGAAACCGCCAGGCGCGCAGTAGGCAACAGCTTGGAGCTTTCGGCGATCTGCGTGTTCGACAGTCGCTGATGTGCGTGCATGCCCCAACCAGCCGCAGCCACGAGAGCCATGCACGCCGCACTTAGCGGCAACAACCGCACGCGAAACGCCCAAGCCCACCGCTTGTTCTTGTTAGGTAGTTTTCGTAACCTCGACTTTTGTGACATTGCTTGCTGCAAAACCTTTCGTTGGGTCCCAAATACTGAAGCCAATCATGCCGCGCGCGGGCAAGCCGGGCGCCGCAGCCGCGAGCACTTGCGTGCCGTTGACGCTACAGGCAACTTGATTGCCGGTGACCGTCACATTAAGCGTGATCGGACCCTCGCTCAAAGTATACGGGAGTTTGCGCAAAACCTGAACGGTTCCGTTGACAGTTTGGCGAATCGTAATGCCGTCGAGCTCGAAGCTACAGGATACAAGGTTTTTGGGATCTTGGTAGCGCGCTGTCAGCGCCACGTTGTCGCCCGTTTTCCACGTCACGTTCGCGGTGTAGCTGTAATTGCCCCAGTTCTGGGTGCCGTCGAGCAGCACACCATCGGCCGTGTTCGTCGGGTCGGCCTGAAGCTCCATGCCTTGATCGCTGATCTGGTAAGAGCCTTCGGTGTTGCGCCAGCCGGTGATGTCGGTAAAGTTGTCGGTAAACGGCAATTGCTTGGCCGAGCCAACGTCCATCATGGCGAGCAAGTTCTCTGGCGTCCATTCGTACGACGGCTCGAGGCGCGTCGATTGCTGCCCGCCGGTACCGAAGTAATTCTGCACCGTCTCGTTGCTCGTGCCTTCTTGCGCAAATGCCACGGCGTACAGCTTAGCGACTTGCTTGGGCACGAAATTAACAGCGTTCGGATTGTTCTGTGTTTCCTGGCCATAATCGCCGAACGGATAGGCGAACGCGTTCACGTGGATATGCAGGTTGTTCTCCAGCTCAGCTTTGGCAGTCTGGAGGTCATTCACCACGCGCGTCTCATATTCCTGCTCGGTTTCGAGGCGATTTTGGCTCGGCAGCCACAAGCGGTTGCTGTAGAAGTAGCCCTCTTGGCCGGCCTTGGAAATCTGCATGAGATTGTGGCCGTTGCCGGTGTGTGCCTCGAGATCCCAGCGATTGCTGGCAACCATTTTTTGCAGTTCGGATTTGTTGAGGTAGTAGATGCTCTTGTCGCCCTCGTCGAACGCGTGATGCGTGATGACGAACATCGTGGCGCGGTAGCCGAGCGCACGCAAAATCGGATCGGCGTTGTAGTAGCTGTCTTTGCGGCCATCGTCGAAGGTGAGCAGGAACGACTTCGCCGGCACGTGCTTTTTGCCCTGCATGAACGCCACATAATCGTCCATGCTGATCGTTTGCCAGCCGGCAGCCTTGAGCGCAAACATTTGCCTGCGGAAATCCTGCGTCAGGTAGTTGGCTTGGTCGGGCTTGCTGATGAGACCGTGGTAAATCAGCACCGGCACCGACTCGGCCGTGCCCGTAGCCACGGCGTTGTGGTGGCTGGTCAGCTCATATTTCCACGACGGCAGATAGGCTTGGGCTATGGTGTTGGGCCTCACGTTGCGTAAGAAGTCGCGGTTGCTGTTGTAGGTGTGGAGCGCCAGCGTTTCGGCCAGCACCACGAGCCCGACAACCACAAAACGCGTCAGAAAGGCCGAGCGGAAATATTTGTGGTATTTGCGCGGGACGAGCTTTTTGCCAAGCTTGCGGTGCAGCTTCGTTTTCGCGGCCGCTGCTTGAGCCGCGGGTTTTTGGGCTGGGTGTTTCACGGTCTTTTCGTTGGCTTTTTTGCTCGGCTGAGCTTGGGCAGCGCCGGTTTTGGCGCGAGCTTTGGCAGCGCGCTGCGGCTGGGCAGACGCGCCTGATTTGGATGGTTTCTTGGTCATAGTTGCACGAGCTCCACGTCGGAAAAGGTTAGTTTCGCATTGCCGGTCACCTCAAAACCAAGCGGGTTGCGCTTTTTCTCGCGCGGCCGCTTAAAGGTGTAATCGAGCGTTGTGATTTTGCGCAGCTTACTGCCGTCAACGGCGTACAGCGTGGTTTGGTTCTGCTGGCCGTGCACCGTGACGTCCAGCTCGTATTGCTGATCGGCTTTTGGCTTGAAATCTTGGCGGTACGATGCGTTCGTCGTTGAGTTCAACGGCTCCTGCGTTTGGATGGTGAAACGCTCGAGCGGCTTCACGGTGAGCAAGCCAATCTTCTTGTAGTCAAGCGACATGTAGGCGCCGAACCAGTCGTGGCCAGGGTCGTACGATGGGTCGAAATCGTACAAGAAGCGCAGGTAGGTGTTGTTCGTGTCGCTCGAGAGGTTGTTGGCCGAGAATCGCAGTTTCATCGCGAAGTTCAGCGGCGTGCCGCCCTTGCTCAGCAGGCGGCCGTGGTCGCCATTGCTCGGGTATTGGCTTTGGCGAACATTCAGCAGTTTGAGCGCGGCCTGGCCCTTGCTTTGGTTGACGTCATAGACGCCATACTGGCCGGCTTCGAGCGGTGGGTACCAGTTGCCACCGACTTCGTTACCGGTGTTTTGCAGGCCAGACACCATACGCAAATCGTTCAGCAGCACGGTTTGCGGCGCCAGCTGGGATGTCGTGTTGAACACAACTTCGGCCGAGGTGATTTTGTGCATGTCAATGCTTCCGTGATCGGTAAAATTGCCGGTGTCGGCGCGCCACGGCAGGTAATTCCAGCCTGGCGCCAGCATGTAATCAGTCCAGTTGGTGGTCAAGCCGGGCTGCTCAAACGGCAGCTCCTGGAATGGGTCGTTCTCGATCGTATTGGGGTAGTTTGTTTGCAAATTCGGCAGCGCCGCGTACTCGCGGTAGTTGCCGCTGGCGTCCTTGAGGCGCAACGCGATGCTGCTGATGCCGATGCGATTGTCCACCCGCAGCCACATCGTCGCGTAGCCACTCGTCTGCCAATTGCTCAGATCGAGCGGGTTGCTCAGCAACTGCGTGACGGTGCTTTGCTTTTGGTCGCTTTTGACGAGCCGCACAGCGAGTGAGCTAGCGCCTTCGTAGGCGTCTTTTTGCGTTGAAAGTGAACCACTGGTGCCGCTGGTGGTCACGCCGCTCGTGCCGTTGAATGGCGCCACAATCGCCTGGCTCTTGCCGAGGTAACCCTGAAAATTTTCATTCAAATATTTGATAGTGCCGTCGGGGTTGAGCTGCATTTTTTGGCCGCTTTTAGCAAGCTGACCCAAGGCCGCAGCCGCCGGCGCACTGTCGTGAGCAAACTGACTATCCGAAGCGGGCAGCAAGCCCACATATTTGCGCGCCAGCAGCACACCACCCACGGCGAGTACAGCCAGCACCACGACACAAGCAACGATCTGCTTGGCCGACATTTTTTTGAACATGTTCATTATCGTGTCCCCCATTTCGCGTCACGTAACGTCAGGATGGCGTAGGGCAGCTGCCAGATGAGCACAATCGTGTAGAACACGGCGAAGATCGCGCCGTACACCCACTTGCGATCCTTGACGTAAATGCGGTAGTACAAGCCGTAAATCGTCGACATCAGCAGCAAGCCGAACAGGTAGAAGAATGGGAACGAGTGTGCCTGAATCGGGTACCAAATGATGGCGTGGATGACGATGATTGGCGCCAGGATCGGCAAAATGATGCTGATGTAATAGCCGAGCGCCATCACTGGGTGCTTGCGCCACATAAATTGCGCGCCGATCATCGACTCGCGCACCCACGACTTTTTCCAGCGGAGTTGCTGGCGCATGAACTTGCGCATCGTGTCGGGCACGAAGGTGTAGGCGGTTGCATCTGGCGAGTACAGTGCTTTGTAGCCGCGGCGGAGCAGGTAATTGGTCAGGCTACGGTCGTCGCCGTAGGTGCAGCGGATGCCCAAGAAATGCTGGTCAAGCCATTCGTCCATGAAGCTGGCAATGTATTCGCGGCGATAGGCGGAGCAGCAGCCCGAGCAACAGGTGACCGTTTCGAACACCGACTCGCTGCCTTTGTACGCTTTGAAGGCCACGAAATAGCGCACGGCTTGCATTTTGGTAACGATGTTTTTGCTGGCGTTTGCCACGTGCGCGTGGCCAGCGACGGCGCCGACCTGTGGGTCGGTGAAGTATTTTGCCAGTTCGCGTGGCGTGTGCGGATCAACAAAGCTGTCCGAGTCGATGTATACCATCAGCTCGTTGCTCGATTGGCGCACACACTCGGCCATGCCTTCGCGCTTGCCGCGGTTGTCAACCCAGTCGACCACGATCACCTTGACGCCGATTTTGGCCGCTTCTTTTTTGGCAGCTTCCATTTCGGCCAAGGTATTATCGGTGGAACCATCGTTCACGACGATGATATCGAATTTCTCTTTCGGGTAGTCAATATTCGCGATGCGCATGATTGTTTCGCGAATGTTTTCTTCTTCATTTTTGGACGGCACACCGAACGACAAAGTCGGCTCGTAGCTGCGGTCGAACTTGGTTTTATCGTGCTCGTGGAAGTGTGCGATCGTGAAGCGCGACAAAATATAGAACGACACGGTAATGCTGTAAATGCCGAACGCCAGATGGCTCGACAAATCGTGGAAGACCGAAATTTTGGCAATCAGCACGATGTAAATGGCGGTAAAGAACATTACCCAGCCGTTGAGATTGAGGCCCGCGATGTAGCGAGTGGCGCGTTTTATCGATTTCATTTAGCGACCCATGCCTTTGTACTCGACACCGCTGCCAGCGAACGCGGCGTTATCGAGGCAGTTGCGGCCATCATACACGTAGCGGATGCCGTGCTTTTTGAAAATTTCCGGCGTCAGTTTTTTGTAAGCGTCATGCGCTGTGGCAATGAAAACCGCTTCGGCACCTTCGAGCGCCTTGCCAAGGTCGGCGATCTTTTCGGTGCCGCGAGCAATAATCCGGTCGAGATTCACATGCGGATCGTGCAAGCTCACGTGTTTTGCGCGCTGCACGAGCAAGTGCGCCACGTCGATGGCCGGGCTGCGCCGAGCGTCTTCAATGTTTTCTTTGTAAGCGAGGCCAAGCACGGCGACATTCAGCTTGCGCAAGTCTTCGCCCTTCGATTTCACCATCGTGCGCAGCTGGCCAACGGCGTACAGCGGCATTTTGTCGTTGAGCTGCGCAGCCGCGTCCAGGAAATGCGTATCGATGCCTTGCTGGCGGGCTTTTTTGATGACATAGTGAATATCCTCAGGGATACAGTGACCACCTGGGCCAATGCCCGGCGAGGCGAGCCTGAGACCGAACTGGTCGATCTTCGATTGCAAACCTTTGAGCACGTTGTTGATGTCCATGTCGAGTGCGTCGCAAATTACGGCCGCCTCGTTAGCCAGCGCGATCATCACGTTGCGGTGGCTATTTTCCCACGATTTCACAAACTCAGCCTCTTCGGGCGAAGCAAGATCGATAATCGAGCTATCGATAACACTGGCGTAAAACGCGTGCGCCCGCTTGGTGCAGGCCGGCGTGATACCACCGACAACGCGGTTCAAGTTGCCGACAAAAAAGGTCGGGTTACCCGGGTCAATTCGCTCGGGGCAATGCGCCAGATAAAAGTCCTTGCCACACACGAGGCCGCTGGCTTTTTCGAGCAGCGGCAACACAACGTCACGCGTGACACCTGGGTTCACGGTGCTCTCCAGCACGACCAGCTGGCCCGGCTTGAGATGCTTGGCAACGGCTTTCGCCGCGCTCTTCACGTAGCTCAAATCCGGTACGTTGTCGTCGGTCGGCGTTGGCACGCAGATGACGATGGTTTGTACGCCGTCCAGCTTGCTAAAATCACTCGTCGCTTCGAGCTGCGTCTTGCTCACGCCCGCAAGCGCTTTCGCAAAACGCGCGTCGTTCGCGAACGGCGAAACGCGCTTGTTTACCAGCTCAAGGAGCTGTTCGTTGAGGTCGATTCCGACCACATGATACTTTTTCTCCGCTGCTTGCACTGCAAGTGGCAAGCCAACGTAACCCAACCCAATAATAGCAACAGCTTTGTCCGCCGATCGCATGTCTCACCTCGCTTGGCACTTAAATCTGATCTGTTAACCAGGCTATTCTAATACAATTCGCTATTTTAAGCAACTTTTGTTGTTGGGTGGGTGCGGCGGCTTTTCGGCTATTGCGGCGGCAGATCGTTGGCTTCGTGAGGAACAAATCGCTGCACGTTGGCGTAGAGTTCGTAGGCGCGATGGTCGGCATCGGTGGGGTTGTTGCCCATGATCGCCCGCGGCCAGAGCCTGAAATATCGCACGCTGTCGAGCTCTGCAGCGTAGACAAAAACCTGCGAAATCAGATAAATCCAAAACAGCAATCCAAGCACGATCGCGAACGTGCCGTACACCGAATCGAGATGTTTGAGCTGATGCGCCACAAGCACAGCACCGAATGTCAGCAGCATCTGAATGATGCCAGCCGCGATAAACGCGCCGCGCACGATGGCGCGCACCGGCACTTGGCGAAACGTCGCCACGCGCACAATCAGCAAAAACGTGCCGCCAAGCACTATAAACCCGAGCACATTGGCGATCAGCTTGACCCACATGGCATGGCCAAGTGCTGAGCTGAAGCTCGACACCGCCACTGTTGCCACAAATCCAACCCCGGCTGACAGCATGATGCCCAGACTTTGCAGCATCGATTGCGGAAAGCCAGGCCGCCGCGTCTTCGGCACCTGCCAGACATTATCCAGCATGTAGCGCAGGGCATCAGCCGCGCCACGCGCACCATAAAACGTCAGCAGCAGCCCGACCGCCAGCCCAACGCCGGTTTTGCCGAGCCCATGCACATTCGACTGAATCTGATTGCCCAGTAACGGGAAAAAATTCGTCACACTCGCAAGCACATCGTACCGCACCGAAGCGTGATTATGGAACAGAATCTGGAGCAACGTCACCAGCACCAGCAGCAGCGGAAACAACGACAAAAAGCCATAATAAGTAATCAACGCCGCCTGATAACCGCCATTGTCGTCGCCGAATTTCTTGGCAACCGCGTACACGAAACTCGCCAATCGATGATGCCGCTGCCAGAGGTCAAGCCGGTAGATAAGCCGCGGAATCCCGCGCACCTCGGCACTTGCAGCGCGCGGCTTATTCGACTCGTGACGCTCGTTCACGGTCGCACCGCTCCCAAACTCAACACCACAGAAATCACCGCTCCTTTCGGCTCCGCATTTCTTTAAATGTGTCGAGAATTTTGCCGCCCGTTTGCATGACCGCCGATGCCGCATCGAGCTTTTCTTCGATCCGCCGATGAATGTCGTTCACCTTGGCTTTGATCGTGAACACGGCTGCCACAATCGCCAGCATAATAATCAGCCCGACGGCCATGTAAACAATTGCAAGTACATAAAATGTATTTTGGAGCGTCATGCTGCTATCCTCTTATGCTCATATAGTAGCGCGACTTGGCCAAAAACACCAAACAGCCGCAAGGCTGCCAGGCTTAGCCACCCTAAAAAACGCAATCAACCCTTTTGCAATCTTCCGCGCCACGTCCACGCCGGCATTCTTTTGACCAGCGGGCGAAATGCTCCTACTATTTGTATATGAACGAACACGAACCAGCGCCTGCGCGCAGCACGATTTTGGTGATTATTGGCATCACAGGGGACTTGGCGACACGCAAATTGCTGCCGGCGATCGCGCAAATCGCAGCAGCCGGGCAGCTGCCAGCGCAGTTCAAGGTCATCGGCGTCACCCGCCGGGCGCTCCCTGCAGAAGAGTTGCTTGAGCAGGTGCAGTGGAGCACGCTGCGGCCGATTTCCGGGCATTCTAAGAGCGATGCCAGCTCGGAATCAGAATCACCGGAGTCGCTTCAGGCAAGTGCGCGGTCACAGCTCGCCGGCATGCTCGAACTCTTCCAGATGAATCTCGATGAGCCAGCCGATTATGTCCGGTTGCGCGAGCATATTGCAGGCGTGCAGGCGGGTTTTTCGACACCGTTGAGTCAAGCCGGCAACCAACAAGACACAATCAAGCCAACAGATGGCAAAAGCGGGCTGACACCCGCAGATACCGACCCCGGCACGCCGCTCACCCAAAATCACACGCCAGCCGTCGTTCCCCAAACGCTGTTTTACCTCTCGGTGCCGCCGGGCATTTCGCGGCCAATCGTCCGCCGGCTGGGTGAAGCTGGATTCGCGAGTGATGTGTGTGCGCTGCTGCTCGAAAAGCCGTTTGGCACCGACCTCACAAGTGCGAGTGAGTTGAGCGCCAGCCTGCACAAGCATTTCGCCGAAGAGCAGATATACCGCATCGATCATTATCTGGCCAAAGAAATGGCGCAAAATCTGGTGGTGTTTCGCAGCAGCAATTCGCTGTTCAAAAACACGTGGAATCGGGATTTTATCGAACGAATTGAGGTGATCGCCAGCGAACGCATCGGCATTGAGGGCCGCGCGACGTTTTATGAGCAAACCGGCGCGCTGCGCGACGTCGTGCAAAGCCACTTGCTTCAGCTGGCTGCGCTCGCGCTGATGCCGCTGCCCACGCAGAGCGACTGGCGAGATGTGCCGGCACAGCGCCTGCAAGCGCTGCAATCGCTCGAGCTACCAGCGCTCAGCTTGCCCTCGGCTGTAGTCCGCGGCCAATATGACGGCTATCAAACAGAGGTCAAAAATCCGGGCAGCACTGTCGAGACATTTGTTTCGCTCACGCTGGAATCGCACGATCCGGCCTGGCGCGGCGTGCCCATCACGCTCACCACCGGCAAGGCGCTCGACCGCAAAACCACCGAAATCCGGCTGACGTATCGCCAAGAGCAGGCAACTGAGGCGAGCGAGCTGGTGCTGCGTGTGCAGCCAAATGAAAGCATCGAGATCGCGCTCTGGAGCAAGCAGCCCGGCTACGGCCGCAAGCTCGAGAAAACCATGCTGAAATTTAGCTACGACCTGGCGAACGGGGAATTGCCCGACGCCTACGAGCGCGTGTTGCTCGACGCCGTTCGCGGCGACCGCACGCTGTTTACGTCCGACGAAGAAGTGCTGGCCTCGTGGCGAATTCTCGAGCCGGTCTTGCATGCCTGGAGCATGGACTCACGCGACCTCAAGCACTATCCTGCCGGCAGCACGCCGCAAAACATCATCGAAAGCTAGCCCAAAAATAATTTTACAAAGACAAAAAGGCACGCCAGATCTGCCCACCTAGCGCGCGCGAAGTTTTTTCGCCGCGCGCCGGCTCGACGCGGCAGTACGGCGCTTTTTGGAGCGATCTTTTTCGTCTTCGATCTCTTGGCCGACAATTTCTTCAAGCAAATCTTCGATCGTCACGATTCCCACGATGCGATCGTCGCGCTCCACCGGCATGAGGTGCGTGTTGCTATTGATGAGACGTCGCAAGAGCGTGTCGAGCGCCGTTTTGCTACCAACCACCGGGCACGCGTATAGCTCGAGGTCGTCGACACGCACCGGCTCATTGTCGAAGTCAACATCCACTAAATCTTTCATCAGCAGCACGCCATAACAGATCGTGTGCGCTTTGTTCAACACCGGAATCCGACTCCACGCGTGCGTCTTGAGCTCGTCAATCTTGGCGTCATTCAGCACATCGCTTGGCGACAGCCAGTACACCTGCTCAATCGGCGTCATAATGTCGCGCACCCGCTTTTCACTCAGCTGGAGCGCGCCGCGCACAATCTCAACCTCGTCTTCATCAAGCTCGCTGGCAGTGTTACCAAGATGTTCGGCCATCATAATGCCAAGCTCCTGGCGCGTTGGCAGCGCCGACGCGTCGGTGCCTGCGCCGAAAAGCCGATCGAGCAGCAGCTGGAGCGGCTTGGAAATCGGATACGTAATGGCGATCATCAGCCGCAGCACCCAAGCAAGCTGCGCCGTAAATGCCAATGCACGGCGAGTGAACAGCGCCTGAGGCAGCACCTCGCCAAGCACGACGATCAGCAGCGTACTGATCGTACCAGCCAGCAGCCCGGCCAACCGCATGCTGAGCACCAAAGAAGTGGCCGACACAGCGCCAATGTTCGTCAGCAAAATGCCGGCCAGCGACAAGTGATAATTGCGCCGCAGCGGCAGCACGCGCGCAGCGGCGAGATTGCCAAGCTTGGCCTTGCGGCGCACATCGGCAAGGTCGAGCGACATCAATCCAACGTTCAGGCCCGAACAAATGGCCGAAACGAACACCAACGCAACAATACTCAGCAAAAACGTAGCAAGCGACATATATGAATCCTTCTTAGTATATCATGTCGTGCGCTCGCACAACAAGGCGCCAGCTCGCCAAAAAAGCTTGCCGCCAAACGATGTACGCAATACATCACAAAATGAGCGACGAATCGCCCGAAACGCGCTATGCTTGTCACATGATCAGTTTGTCTCAGTTCGGCAGCCAATTTCCGCTCAAAAAATACGCCCGCAACGAAACAATCGTCCTGCAGGGCGAAGAACTCTCACACATCAATATCATCAAAAGCGGATTTATCAAGTGCTACGACATCGACAAGCAGGGAACCGAACAGCTGGTGTGGATCGGCTCGCCGGGCGATTTTTTCCCGGTGTTGTTTGCGTTTGAGCTCGACCCGCACGCCGGCTATTTTGTGACCGCATTTACCGACGTGCAGCTGTACCGGGTGCCACGCAAAGAGTTTTCGGAATTCTTGCACCAAAATCCCGAGACGCTCTACGAAGTGGCGCGCCAGCTCGCACAGCTGCTCAACGATTCCGTTCGCCATCTGAATGCCGCCGAAAAAGCCAAGGCCGACGAAAAGATTGCCCACACGCTGTACTTTTTGTCGCTGCGTTTTGGCAATCCCGATGAGCAGGATTCCAGCGAAATCGCCGTGCCCGTTACGCACCAAGACATCGCCAATCTGCTGGGCCTGACGCGCGAAACAGTAACTGTCGAGCTGAAACGACTCAAAGATAAAGGCTATATTTTTTACGACAAAGGGCGATTCATCGTCTATCGCGAGCGACTTGCCGAGATTTTGTAAGCCACCGAGGTAGTCTCAAGCCTCGCCGAGCCACAAACGCATTTAGCGGGTGAGACTGATCTTCGCGCCAGCCTCGGCATACGGCGCCGACACGGTTACGTGCGCGTGGTCGCCGCTCAGCTGGGCTGCGTAGCCGGTCACATAAATCGTACCTGAGTCGGCGCAAGTGTTCGCAGCGTCGGTGAGGCTCACCGCTGGATCGAGCGGCAAATCGGGTAGATACGCCGGCACCAAATCGGCGCAGATATTAAACTCGTTCGTGTCCGAGCCGATCACTTGCCGGGTCGTCGTGAGCGCGCTCGGCCACGAACCGTGCGCAGATTTGTAGGCCGCCAGTCCGTCGGCAATCTTGATCACTGCAAGCCGGCGCTCGGCATTGTGCTCGTCGGCGTCGAACGTTTTGGGGCGAATCAGCAGCGCCGCCACACCGAGCATGGCCGTGATGAGCAGCGTTGTCGCCAGCAATTCCACTAGCGTGAAGCCACCATCGTGCACGCCCAAATTCATCCTTTTCCCTGCCATTATCGCTCATTATCGCACTCGCCGAGCAGTTCGCCAAGCCAAAGGGCGGCGCACCTCCAGCCAGTTTTACGCATGATAGGGTATACTGGAGGGCAGTGAAAGGTGTGATATGAAAGTTGTTGTACAAATTTCCTGCTTGAACGAAGAGCAGACGCTGCCGGCTGTGCTCCAAACAATTCCCAAGAAAATTCCCGGCGTCGATGCCATCGAGGTGCTGATTATCGACGACGGCTGCACCGACCAAACGGTGGCCGTGGCCAAAAAACATGGCGTGAAAGAGTTCGTGTACCATGCGCGCAATCGCGGCCTGGCCAGCGGCTTTCGTGACGGTCTCAACCGCGCGCTCGAACTCGGCGCCGACATCATCGTGCACACCGATGGCGACAATCAGTATCCGCAGCAGCGCATTCCTGATCTGGTAAGGCCCGTGCTCGAAGGCCGGGCAGACATCGTTATTGCCGACAGGCAAGTGGCCAACATCGACCATTTTTCGGCCGGCAAAAAACTCTTCCAAAAGCTCGGTACGCGCATCCTGAACGCCGCCGCCGGTACCAAAGTGCCCGACGCGCCGAGCGGTTTCCGCGCTTACTCACGCGAGGCAGCCATGAAACTAAACGTTGTCACGCCGTTTAGCTATGCTATGGAAACCATCATCCAGGCCGGCAACAAGCGCCTGGCCATCGCGTGCGTTCCGGTCGAGACCAACCCCAAAACGCGCGAGTCGCGGCTCTTCAAAAACCACTGGGAGCACGTGCGCAAATCGGGCATGGCCATCGTGCGTGCCTACATCATGTACAAGCCGGCCGAGGTGTTCGTGAGCGCTGGCACGCTGCTGCTGATCCTCGGGCTCGTGCCGTTCATGCGCTACTTTTTCTTCTATTGGTTCAATGAATCGCACGGCGCGCATCACTTGCAATCGCTGATCGTCGGCAGTGTGATTCTCATCGCCTCGTTCATTTCGTTCGCGCTCGCCGCCATCGCCGATCTCATCCGCATCAACCGCGTTCTCATCGAAGAAAATCTCGAGCAAACCAAGCGCCAGCGATTCTCAAAAGATTAATCACTCGCGCAGCTACGGCGCCGTTTTGCGTTCTTTGCTGCCCTCGATGAGCACCGGCGCCAGCACGCGCCGCGCCGTGTCGTTCACATGTATCACAGTTTGATTCGGCCAATCCCAGCTCGCATCACTGCGCGAAATAAATGTCAGCACGCCGCCGCCCTGCAAGAAGAACAGCATAAGCAGACTCGCCAGCGCCAAGCGCCGGCCAGGGTAACGCGCCAGCAGCAGACTCAAGCCGCGCCCGATTATCGCTGCTGCCAGCAGCAACACTGGCACCAAATATCGTCCGTTGATCGCCACTGGCTGACCGGTCTGCAGAAATTGCTCATATTCGTCAGCCCACAGCGCCAGCGAATAAGCGCTGAAAATCAAAAACAGCAGCAGCAAGTTGCTTCGTCCGGCGAAAATCCGCCGCGCCAGCGCCGTAACCACGACAAGTCCGACAAGCCCAAGGCAAATCGACGCCGCGCCCGGCAACGGCAGGGGCGGGTAATTGCGAAAGTCAAACGCCGGCCCGCTCACCGCAAAAAACAGCCGGTACCACAAGCCGAACAACCAATCCCGCACGGTGTAAATGGCCGGATTCGCATCAAACGGCGCCTTGGCGAGCGACGCCTGATAATTGCGACCCCACGGCCCATACGCCGAACATTCGTTGATACTCAGCACGTCCGAGCAGCTCGGCACCGGCGTTTTGTAATGCACGGCGTTGGTGCCGTCACGCTGCCAAAACATACCGATCGCCACCAGCAGCAATGTGCATAGCACCATCTTTTGCATACGACTCAAACCCAGGAATCCTGCCCGCACACTCGGCCAGAGCTGCCTAAAATCTCCACGAAACGCCCGCGCAGCCACCGCCACCACATAGACACCCGTTACCACAAAAATCGGCAAAAACGCGTATTTCACCAGGCTCGTAAAAATACACACAATCAGCAACGTCAGCAGTGTACGCGCGTCAACCCGCCGCTCGCGCAGCTCGTCGCTCACCCGAAATGCTAGCAACAACGTCCAGGCCACCAGCGGCATGAGCAGGTTGTCGTAATTAATATGAGCGGCGAGCTGCGGCACGATGGGAACAAGCGTGAACACCACCAGACTCACGTTGGTAAGCGCCGGCGACGTACCCACGCGCTCAAGCACGCGCCGAAACAGCACCAGGCTCCACGCGAACAGCGCCACATTGATGAGCCGCAGCGCAATGACCTGCGAAGTCTGCCCGTGGCACACAAGCTCAATCAACCGGTACGGAAAACTCATAAGGTAGTGGTACAAATACGACGGATCGCGTGCCACGGCGCCAAACGCACTGGCATTTGGCGGCTGCGATGCGAGAAATGGCAGCCAGTGGTGTGAATAAATCTTGATGATGCCAAAGTGAAAATCCTCATCAAATGCCATCGGATACACAGCCGACACCACGAACCACAGCGCTTGCAGCACGAACATGCCAAGCACGACTTGGAAAAACCGGCGCGACCCCAAAATGGCAGTTGTTTTTTGGACGAACTTTTGCATCTACTGCGCCTATTATACACGGCTCAAGCTGGGGCTCAGCCCGAAGCGCCGCAACAATCAGCGCTGCGTGCCCATGCAGCGCATTGCGAAATACTAAGCATCCAGCGTACAATACGAGCGATGAACTTCAAGCTTGCGCGGCGTGTGCTCGGACCGCTCATTATCCTTGCCACCATCGCCGTTTTCTTGCATTATATGTCGCAACATCCGGCAATTTGGCGGCAAGTGCGCACCACGCCGCCGCTCGTTTTGGCCGGACTTGTGCTGCTATACATCGGCTGGTTCGCGGCGCTCGGACTGGTCATGCACCTGTCGCTGCGCATCTATCGCCGCCCGATAAAAGTGCAGGAAAATATTCTGCTCAACGCTTATTCCACACTCGTGAATTTCTTCGGTCCGGGGCAAAGCGGGCCGGCGGTGCGCGGCGCGTATTTGCGAGCCAAACACCATTTGCGAATCAAGGATTATCTGTTCACCATGCTCTTGTATTATGCGTTTTATGTGGTGGTGAGCGCGTTTTTCTTATTTGCTGGCAGTCAAGCGTGGTGGCGCACGCTGCTCGTGGTGGCGCTGGCGAGCCTCGCGTGTTGGTGGGCGCTCCGGCGATTTGCGCGGCGCAAGCATCTCGAAGCAGACAAACCGCAGCTTACACTCGCGAATCTCGGCTGGCTTTTTTTTGCAACGGCGGCGCAAGCCGTGCTGCAAATGATCATTTATTTCATCGAAATTCACCAAGTGCAGGCGCACGTTACGCTGGCGCAAAGCATCACGTACACCGGTGCGGCGAATTTTGCGCTGTTCGTGGCGCTCACGCCCGGCGCGATCGGTATTCGCGAATCGTTTTTGCTGTTGACCCGAAGGCTGCACCACATTAGCAGCAGCACGATCGTCGCCGCCAATGTCATCGACCGCGCTGCGTTTATCATTTTCTTGGGCGTGCTCTTTGTGCTCGTGCTGAGCATGCATGCCAAAGACAAACTGCACCTCAAAAGTTCGGCGGAAGCCGCGAACGAGTAGGCATAGGCACGTGACCGATCTTTCGTGGTAAAATAACGTCATGACCACCAAAAAATCTCCGAAAACCACCGCAAGTCCGCTCAAAAGCGTGGCGCGCATACTGCCCTGGGTCTTAATCGTATTCGGAGTGATCGGGCTTATCAGCTCGACCATCATCACGTACGACAAAATGCAGCTCCTGCAAAATCCCGCCTACAAGCCGTCGTGTAATCTCAACCCGGTTATCAGCTGCGGTTCCGTCATGAGCTCACCTCAGTCGCACATCTTCGGCTTCTCAAATTCGTTCATCGGCATGGCGGCGTTCCCGGTGCTTATCACCATCGGCGTCGCTGTGCTGGCTGGCGCGACATTCAAGCGCTGGTTCTGGCAGGGCTTGAGCGTCGGCGCAGCCTTGGGAGTTATCTTCGTGCACTGGCTGTTTTTCCAGAGCGTGTACCGCATCCACGCGCTGTGCCCGTACTGCATGGCCGTGTGGGTGGCAACCATCACAACCTTTGTCTACAGCATCACGTATAATCTCGAAACCGGCGCGCTGCGGCTCAAAAGCGCCGCTTGGAGCGGCTTCATCCGCCGGCATCACCTCGACATTCTGGGACTCTGGCTACTGGTTATCGCCGCACTCATTCTCAAGCATTTCTGGTACTACTACGGCAAATATCTCTAGCAGTTAATTGCCGGAAATAACCCTGGCGCCGAAACATTGCGCTTGGATGAGTCGTGATCGACACCAAAAGTGCATGTGCAGAAAGTCTCCACGGAATCTTGATTGCTCAGGCTTCGTCAAACATGGCGCGCGGCGGGCAAAGAGCGAAAGACCCAAGAGGAGCGCAGGAAGTGCTACTCGCCGCGGCGCAGGGCTTCGATCGGGTCTTTGTGTGCGGCTTTGGCGGCTGGCGCTGCGCCGAAGAACACGCCGACGCCGACTGAAACCACCAGTGCGATCACCATCGCGTGCCACGAAAATATCGGCTGCAAGTCGGAATATGTGCGCAGTAAACCTTCGACAATCAGCGATAGCACGATGCCAATCACACCGCCAACCACACTCAGCACCGTCGCCTCCAGAATAAACTGATTCAAAATCTGGCGGCTGGTGGCACCGATCGCCTTGCGTACGCCGATCTCGTGCAGACGCTCGGTAACGGACAGCAGCATGATGTTCATAATGCCAACGCCGCCGACAAACAGCGAAATCGCCGCCACACCAATAATCAGCTTGTTCATTAGGCTGAGCGCCGTCGTGCCTTTGCTCAGCGCCTGGCGCTCATTGAGCACCGAGAAATCCTGCTGGCCGCCATGCGCTGCGGTGAGCTTCTGGGTGATAGCGCCCATCGCAGCCTGCTGGCCAGCGGCACGCGCCGGCTTGGCGAGAATCGTATAAAACTGCGTGCTGTTATTTGTCAAGTGCTCAGCCGTTTGGTAGGGAATAAAAATGGCATCGTTAAACTGGGCGGTGGGCGACAGCGGCGACTTGCTAAAATTCTTAAAAATGCCACGCAGTGTAAAAGTCTGGCCGCGGAACACAAATTGCCGGCCCAACGGCACTTGCTCCTGGAATAAACGCTGCGCAACATCGCTGCCCATCACAGCGGCGCTGGCATCGGTGTCCACCGACGAGAAAAACGAGCCGTCGCTGATGCCTTGCTGGAGCACGTCAGGCAGGTGTTCATTCGTCGCCACAACGAGCGGCGTCTGCGCATGGCCGCCATCCACTTTTACCGTGCCGGGCACAATGCCGAGCGGCGCTGCTTGGGCCACGCCACTCGCGCCCGCCACGGTGCCAACATCGTTTGCACCGAGACTACTGTAGGCACCCATGCCAAACAGCAAATCCTGCGTCGACAGGCTCTTGAGATCGTGATTGTCGGCGATACCGGGCCGCACGATGATCAAATCTTTGCCAAAGCTACCGGCCTGCGTCGTCAGCTGCTGCTGCACGCCCTCACCCAAACCAACCACCGTCACCACCGACGCCACGCCCACGATCACGCCGAACATCGTCATAAAACTACGCGACCGTGTCGAGCGCAGCGCCGACAGCGCCATCTTGATATTGCCGCGTGAAGCCGCACTCATTTTTTGCCTCCGCGCTTTTTGGCCTTGGATTTTTTGGAGGCATTTTTGCCGCTGGCTGGCGATTTCTTCACCGCTTTGTCACTGCCGGGCACCGTTTTCATGAGCATCGACACGCCAGCGAGGTCATCTTCTTCGGTTTTGGTCGGCAGGGTATACATCACTTTGCGCGCGGTGGCCGCGATTTCGCCCAGCGCCGTTTGCTCATCGTGCACAATCGTGCCGTCGTGCATGTACACCACGCGCGTTGCATAGCGAGTGAGCTCGGGGTTGTGCGTAACGAACAAAATCGTATTGCCGCTGTTGTGAATTTCACTCAAAAGCTCCATGACCAGCCGTGAACTAGCGCTGTCGAGATTGCCAGTCGGCTCGTCGGCAATGATAATTGTAGGGTCGTTGATGAGCGCGCGGGCAATCGCCGCCGACTGAATCTGCCCGCCACTCAGCTGCCATGGGAAATAAAACTCGCGCTCATGCAAGCCCACTCGCTCGAGCATCGCGCTGGCTTGTTTGACGCGCCGAGCAGCGCTTTTACCCTTGTAAGCGAGCGGCAGCGCCACGTTTTCCAGCACCGTCAAACGCGAGAGCAAATTGAACGACTGAAACACAAAACCCACTGTGTCGCGCCGAACCTTGGCGCGCTGATTGGGGCGCAGCTTGGCGACAGCTCGATCATGCAGGTTGTACTCACCGTGCGTCGGCCGATCGAGCAGACCGATGACGTTCATGAGCGTCGATTTGCCGCAACCGCTCGGACCCATCACGGCCACAAATTCGCCCGGCTCGATGCTCAGCGAAACCTCATCGAGCGCCAGTGTTGTCGCATCGCCGAAGCCGTAGAGTTTGCTCACATTTTTTAGTTCGATAATTGGCATTGCTTCCAGTGTACCCTCGCGATTTGGTCGCTGGCAAGGTGTTTTGGCCGGAATGTGCCGATTTTTGGGTAATTTTTGCGAGCGAGCAGCTATTTTCAGGCAACAATTCAAAAAGAATATGCCGAAATGATACTCGCCAGACGGGTTGGCGCGCCACCCTATGACGCGCGCGACTTTAGGCAGCGCAAAAGTTTGCTATAATCAAGGTAGCTTGCAGGGAGAGGTGTCCGAGTGGTTGAAGGAGCACGCCTGGAAAGTGTGTATACGGGCAACTGTATCGCGGGTTCGAATCCCGCTCTCTCCGCCAGCTTTGTTATTCTGCGGCTAAAAAATTTCTTGGAGTCTGCTCGTTTTTCGTCCTTTTGGACTCATCGGCACGAACGCACATTCGTGGAAACGAGAAGTGTGTGAATAGCGGCAAAGTGGTGGTGTCTGGGGTGAGCTGCCGATGCGGGCGGCCGGGTGCGTCGATTGCTCGATGCAGTCATGGACCTTTTGAGGGGTCGCATGCCGGCCGCCGCGCTGGCGTCTTGTCGGGTCGGACTATCGAGCGGGAGCGGCGAGCTCCTTTACCGTGCTACTTTCCGATAGTTGGGTCGAAAGGTTTGTTCAACGTGCCCTGCTCGGTGTCGTAGCCGGTGTCGGAGTGGCAAACCAGATCGACGTTCCCGTTGGTGAAGGCCGTGTCCAAGATGGACGAATGTGCCGCGAGAACGCCGGCGTCGGTCATCATGGACCCGAGGGCCTGGATGCACGCGAGCTGGTTCTGCTTCAATGCAGCGCTTCCGCCGTAGGTCAGCTGGAAGATCGCGTTGTGCGCGGCAGTGTAGTCGCCCGCGGTGGCCGAAGCCGGCTTCCCCAGGTACTGGGCTGCGAGCGTTGCGGCGTCGTTCAGCGAGTCGACCGTGGGGTTGCCCTTGAGCGTGATGGTCGGGTCGGCCTGACGCTGCATGCCGGAACTGGTGACGGTCTCGGGCAGGGTCATCGTGGCGGCGCCGTTCGTGTGGACGATGGCGAACGTGTCGCCGATCTTCATCGGGACATTCACGGTGCCGGGCTCGACCTGCTGCGTGGTGGCGCGAACCCCGTCGGCCGAACCGTCGACGACTGACGTGATACCAATGGTGACCAGGAGGGTCGACAAGAGGGCGATGACGAGCATGCGCCCGTCGACGCGGTACGGCTTGGGCCGGAAGAAGCGGCGGAAGGACATGGATTACTCCAATGATCGGTGCCGATTACTCGACAAAACGGTGCTCGAACGAGCCAGACAGGATACCGAAATTGCTGTAGCTATTCACAGTACTTCTAAGGGTCGCTCAACGACAGATGTAATTACACCGACGTGAACAGTTACATCCTAGCATAAGTCTGATAATAAGTCAATACTCTCAACAGAGGTAGAATAAACATAAGCGTATGGTTGAGAGGGAGTGTGGTTTGATGATGTGCGGGGTTTTTAGGAGGTGGGGCTTTTTGTGATGTGAAGTGGTAGGGCGGGCGGCGGCCGGATGCGTCGATTGCTCGATGCAGTCATGGACCTTTTGAGGGGTCGCATGCCGGCCGCCACCAAAACGCGCCTACTTCATGATCGGGCGGTCCCCGAGCCACGAGCCGTCTTTGCCTTGACTCACCGAGAAAACCGGCACATCGGCAGCGCCAGCGTTGATGGCGGCCGCCAAGTTCGAGTCGTCACAGGCCGTGTCGAGCGCCCTCGTGGTCACGAAGTCGAACGAATTGCTCCCGAGGTCGAGCCCCGTGGCGCGCGCCATTCCCATGAGCGTTTGCTCACAGGCCGCTGCGTCAGTCGACACCTGCTGCGCGGCAATTGCACAGTCGCTCTGCAGCACCGTGTAATTCGGCCCCCATGAAGAGGAGTCGGAGTCGCCGGCGTCGAGCTGCTCGAAGGCCGTGCAGAACGTGTCGACGACAGCGTCGCCGCGGTAGGTGACGGTCGGCGGCTTGTCCTCCAGCAACTCACCCTTGTTACCGATGCGTTCGTAGTACGTCACGATGACGTTGTCCGCGGCGGCGATCGGCTTGTAGATCAGCGTACCCGGCGGAACGTATGCCGCGACCATGCCCGCAGGAGGCGTCGCCGGCCGCATGACAGGAGTGAACGGGCTCATCACGAGGCCGAGCAGCAGAGCCCCGATGGCCATGACGACACCACGCGGGGTGAACCAACGCGAATCCTTGCTCGGCACGGGCTGCTCGGTGGGGTGGTCGGCAGCCGGAATGAGATCGGACATGGAAAACCTCCAAAACACAAAAGCCATCGGACGATCCGACAGCAACACAGCGGGGCGGAACATCCTGAGCTCGCATCTGACGAGATCGGGTGCATGCGGCCATCTGGCGCGGTAGCCGCAAACATCCGATCTCGATCATGAAAATGAGTCTCAAATCATCAAACACACACTCTCGTAAAGTGCCCTGAAAGCAGTCTAAAACTCTTTACAGAACTACTATATTTTACCATAAATACTATCTATAATCAATCTGCATCGGTTGCCTGCGCTCACAGCTAAGCAAAAACAACAGCACCAGCTAGCGGATCATGGTGCCGACTTTTTCGCCCTGGGCGGCCCGGATGAGATTGCCATCCTCGAAAGCATTGAGAACCAGCACCGGCATCGACTGCTCGAGGGCAAGACCGAGCGCAGCTTTGTCCATGACCTTGATAGCGTCGCTCTCGAGTGCTTCTTGAAAATCAAGCGTTTCGAACCGCTGAGCGTCATCAAATTTGAGTGGGTCTTTGTCGTACACGCCATCAACTTTGGTTGCCTTGAGCACCAGCTCGCAGCCCATCTCAAGCGCGATACTCACCGCTGCCGTATCGTGCGTAAAATACGGCCGGCCCAAGCCGCCGGCAACGATCACCAGACGCCCGCGCTCCATATGTTTTTCGGCCAGACGAAAAGAGAAAGACTCCGCAACTTGCGTCACATAAATATTGCTCATGCAGCGCGTCGGCACGCCCGCAGCTTCAAAAATATCGGTGAGCGCCATCGCGTTCATGAGGCCGGAAAGCATACCCATTTGGTCGGCCGTGACGCGCTTGATGCCGCCACCATTTGCGAGCTGAGCACCACGCACTACGTTGCCGCCACCAACCACCAAAATCACCTCAATCCCGAGGTCAAGCACGCGCTTGCACTCCTGAGCAATAAATCGCGCCACCTCCACATCGATGCCAAAATCGTGCGAACCGGCGAGCTGCTCGCCCGAAAATTTCAGTAGTATGCGCTTGTATGTGGCCATTAACGCCTACGGTAGCAAAGCGTCGTCCGAATAGCAACACAAAATTCTTCGGCTAGCGCATTTTCCCTACACCCTAAAAACATTTTCCCCAAAAATCCAAGCCTTGACGCCGCACCATGCTGTACACTAGTAAGAGAGAAGGGGACGACATGCTGAAAATTTATTCGTGGAATGTCAACGGCATCCGGGCCGTGGTGCGCAAAGAGCTGTTCAAGCCGTTTATCGAAAAAGAGCAGCCGGATATCATCTGCCTGCAAGAGACCAAGGCGCAGCAGGGCCAGGCCGAAATCGAGCTCCAAGGCTACGAAGAATACTGGAATTCGGCCGACAAGGCTGGCTACAGCGGCACGGCGATCTTCAGCAAGATCAAGCCGCTCAGCATCATCAACGGCTTTCCGGAAGACATCATCAAAAAGTTTAAGGTGGAGGGCGACCTGCACGGCGACCCGAACCGCGAAGGCAGAATCATCGCTGCCGAGTTCAAAGAATTTTTCGTGGTCACCGTGTACACACCAAACGCCAAAGACAGCCTGGCGCGGCTGCCGATGCGCGAAAAGCACTGGGACCCGGCGTTTCTGGCGTATTGTAAGGAGCTCGAAAAGCGCAAGCCGGTGGTGTTTTGCGGCGATCTGAATGTGGCGCACACTGAGGACGACTTGGCCAATCCCAAGCCCAATCGCGGCAAAAAAGGCTTCACCGACCAAGAACGCCAGGGCTTCCAAAATTTCCTCGACGCCGGCTTCGTGGACACGCTGCGCATGTTCAAGCAGGGCAATGGCTTCTACACCTGGTGGTCGCACTTCGCCAACGCCCGCGCCCGCAACGTCGGCTGGCGCATCGACTATTTCATGGTGTCGCACGCGCTCAAATCGCATGTGAAGGCCGCCGAAATTCATCCGCAGATTCTCGGCTCCGATCATTGCCCGATCAGCGTTACGTTGGACGTACCAGCGTAAACAAAAGGCGGCCAGGGAAAAGTACTATGACCGCGCTTTGGCTACAAACCAGCAAGAAAGCGCGCGCATTGTCATCGCCCAGCCGGACGAGTATAACTATATATGAGAGCCAGCGTGTGCTGGCTTTTGTTTTTTAACGATCACGACGACTTTCGCACTCGAGCTTGTATGCGATTTTTGATTGTCTGCCGAGATGGAGCTGAGCATGCTCAGTTTGACCTCGGCAGACAATCAGACAACTATCGACATCGGCGAAAGGCGCTACTAGTGAACGCGCAACTGCGCAGCGACTACACTCGCGAGCAACATTGGCGGCGGCCATTCCAAATCATCGGCCCGACATTCCTTTGGATGGCGGCGATCGGCTGGATCGTGGTTCTCGCCGTGTCCGCACTCGTCACGCTCCATCACAACCTCGAAAAAAAGGACGTTGCAGCATCGTACGCAAACCTTACGGCCGGCTTCAATCGCCCTGGGCAAACCCCCACCGAGCGGCGGCAAATGGCCGAAGGCATGATCAGCGCCAAGCAAAACGGGATTGACCTGAGCCTGGGTGGCAAGTTTGCCAACGCCGCTGAGCGAGCTGCCATGTGGCAGGCCGTTCGGGAGGCCGCCGACACCGGCGAGCCGCCGAGCTTGAGCCCACCACGGGGCAGCTGGCACATCTATTTCCTCAATGTAGGTGGCGGCATCTTCGGCTGCGCGGTCGCCCTCAGCTTCATCACGTTCCTGTTCTACGGCAGCGAGTGCATCGCGCTGGAGCCGCGAGAATTCATCGCGGACTTCCCGTGGCGCAAACGCTGGCCGTATGCCTTCGTGTTGCTGACAATCATCGGTGCGCCATTCTACGCTGTCAGTCTGGTACGCATCGCGCGGTATAAGCGCCAGCTACAAAGAGAGCCACTCGTGCAGCTAACGCCGCACGACGTGCTCGATGCGGTCATCGTAACCGAGCTCGATTTCGCAGACTCACTTACCCTGGACTGCGCGTTCGACTGGACCGACGACGATACCGCGGCAGTGGAGCGGCTGGCCGGCAACATGCTGGATGAGCAGCAGTATTTCGAGCTGCGCACCACGCTGATCGCACACCAGGCAGACAATGCTCGCCACAAAATCGAGCAGGAAATCACGAGGATCACCGAAAAGATCGCCAACTTCGGGCGCGCTATCGGCAACCAACGCAAGCTGCTGGCCAAGTTCGAGCAGCGAGCGCTGGAGCTCAAAAAAGCGTGGGCGACCGCGCAGCAGCTCACTCGCGACGATACTGACGTCGAGTATCAGTGTTTGCGGCAGCTGTCGGGAGTGACCGACATCGAGATCACCGAGGATGGTCAGTACGGGCCGCAGATCGTACTCATCGTCCACGCTCGCTACACACAAGAAAGCACAACGTACGACCTGGGCGATTGGGCGCTCATAACGGACGCGAGCGACAGGATCGCCGCCTACGAGCTGCGTTCGGGCATGCTGGAAGGATGCGTGCGCCGGGCGCCGGCATATCGGATCGGCTTGCAATTTTGCTTCGGCAAAAGTCAGCACCACATCGAGCAGCTGTTCAAAAAGGGCCAGCTGGTCGAGGGCTTCGCAGTCGCAGTCGCGAGTCTTCAGCACATCAACGAAGAAGATCGAGCGCTGGTCCCCGAGACATTCCGTGTCCTGACATCCGGCTAGCTGGCAAGCATTCGACCCTTACGAGAAGGAGGCATCTGTGTCGCCGCAAAATGAGTCCATAGCGCCCGCCGAAGCACCACATCGCGTGCGCAACATCCATCTGATTGGCGTCGGCAGCTCGGGTGGCGCAATCGCCGAAGCGCTGCTCCGGTCTGAATCAATCCGGGACGCCGGCGCAGCCGTGGCCATCCATGCATGGGACGACGACTGCGTTGAGATAGGCAACATCGGAGTCCAGCGGCCCTACGGCCCGTGCGACGTGCGAGCCAAGAAGGTCTACGCGCTCCGCTCCTACGCCGAGCGGCAGCAATTCCCGACAACCGTGGTCGCCCACGCCGAACGCGTCACCGCGGAGACAACCCTCGATGGCATCGTCATCGTCGGCGTCGACTCCATGGAGGACCGCCAAGCTATTTTGGCGGCCACGATCGCGGGCATCGAAAGAGTCGAGCTCTATATCGACACTCGCACCGGTAGCAAGCACTGGCAGATCTTCGCCTTCAGCCCGGTGGACGTCGAGGACACCGCCGAGTACACGCGACGTCTGCACCCGGATTCGGCCAGTCTGCCGCTGCCATGTGGCGAAAAGACGCGCCGAACCGTCCCAATTGTCCTCGCCGACCAGGTGAGGATCATCGCGGAACACTACCTTGAAAGGGGGGTGATCGAAGAGTTCTACCTCTCGAACGACTCGCCCAAGTGAGTCGCCAAACAGCACGCCGAAAAAGAAGGAGCAAGGCTCATGACCGCAAGTACGCTGGACCTCGTCGACACGACGGAGTCGGTATCGCCCGAGACGCCGGAGCCCCGGTGCTTCGTGCAGAACGACAACGAGCTGACTCGGATCACGCTCACCGGCGGCATGACGGCCGGCATGGCGTTGGCCGCAGCCGGCGTGGTCATTCCCGACGGGTACACCCCGCTCATGAACAGCCGTCTGGCCCAAGCGGACACACCCGTAGTGCCCGACGCGTATCTGAGCTTCGCCCCGAACCTCAGCAACGGCTGAGAGGTACGAGCTCGTCGTCGTGACCAAGTCCTGTGCTCACCGATCTGATCGCTGAACGCAGGCCGCGGGACGAATGTCATCCGCTGTCGCGCATCCGCCGACAGCCAACCCCATTCGTCCCGCGCTTCACCACGCTTATCAATCAGTCGCCAAAAAGAATGCTTCGCCGCGCCTCATTCCGCCGCGAAGCACCTCGTAGTACAATACGATAATTATGCACCGTGATTTTTGGCACAAGCAAACCGGCGAACCGCTTTACAGCGAGCTGCTGTGGAGTCGGCCGGAAAATCGCGCCCACGCCGGCAAGTTGCTCATCGTCGGCGGCAGCGCACACGGATTCGCCGCCGAGGCCGAAAGTTTTGCCGAAAGCGTGCGCGCTGGCGTTGGCACCGCACGGGTGCTGCTGCCCGACGCCATCCAAAAGATCGTCGGCGTTATTATCGACACGGCTGACTTCGTGCCGAGCACGCCAAGCGGCAGCCTTGCCCAAAAAGCGCTTGCCGAGCTGCTGACCCAAGCGCATTGGGCCGACGGCGTGCTGCTGCCGGGCGACCTCGGCCGCAATTCCGAAACGGCCATTTTGCTCGAGAAATATCTGGCCAAGATTCCCGTCGCCACAACGCTCACCAGAGACGCTGCCGACTATCTCACCCCAGCGCCACGTGCCGCGCTCGCTCGCGCCAACACGCTGCTCGTGCTCAGTCTCAGCCAATTGCAAAAGCTCGCTACGAACGCCAGCACGCCGCAGGCGATCACCTTTGGGATGGACATGCTGCGGCTTGTCGATTGGCTGCACGAGTTCACCCAGCAGCACCAGGCGTTTATCATAACAGAGCACCTGGGGACGATATTCGTCGCGGTGCAGGGTAGGATCAGCACGACAGCACGGCCGGCGCACATGCCGCAGTGGCGGCTCAAGACTGCCACGCACGCCAGTGTGTGGTGGCTGCAAAATCCAGCCAAGCCGTTCGAGGCGCTTACCACCGCCGTGCACGAGGTGACTAGCGGCGTGGCGCGCAACTAGCCAAACCAGCTACAACACCATCGGCAAGCTAGCCACTCGCACCGCGCTGCGCCGGCGAGCACTCGGCTCAGGCGTCGCCAGCCCAACAACAGCCGAAGCCGCCGCCGCACGGTAGCTCGCTACGCTCGCCGACCGCAGCTGGTGCCTGCGGCCAAGCCGCGCACTCGTACTGCTAGAAGACGATTCCGCCGAGGTTGCAGTGTGCCGAGCGTGGTGCGCCAAGTTGTGGGCCTGCACCATTTCGGCTGAGGTGCGATCCGGCAACAGTGCCAAAGCAATCGCGCCGAGCGGGTAAAAATTCTTGGCATGCTGCGAATCAGCGGAGACCTGATTAAGATCCTCGAGCGCCGTCGCCAAAACGGTGTCAACGTATGTAAAAGCGACCCTATTAATACGCCGCGTCCGGTGCTCCTGGCGCACCGTCTGGCTCAGCGCCATGCGCGCCACCACCCGTGCGCTCTCCAGGCGCACGTTGCGGCGCTCCACATCGCGCGGCGCCAGCTCAACCAATCCGCTGTGCACATTGAGCGCGCCCTGAGCCAGCTGAAACGCCTTGTCAAAATACTCGTCACCCTGGCGATACAGCCCGACAGCCTGGCCGCGCAGCGCCCGCCCAAACTCCGAGTCATTTGGTGCCTGCGTCGTCGCCAAGCCATACGCCATCGCCGCCAGCTCAACCTGGCCAGCCGAGTGGAACCGCTGCGCCCGAATCATCATATCGTCAAATGTCAACGGCTCTACAGGTGACGCCAGCCCTAGGTAATCTTCAACATTCATGTTGCCAGAGTATCACACACCTGCAGCATAAATCACGATGACAAACCTCACACCATTGCCGTAGCCACATGCGCATAGCAGAGTGGTCAGCCATCATTTGCAGCCAAACGTAAGAACGGGGATCGTGCGTAAAAAGCAGCCGAGCCGGACCGCTATGCAGTGCTTTCCTGGCGATGCGCAGGCTCATGACGGTACCGCGAGAAGTAGTAGTACAGCGCTGCAAACGTATGAAGAATTACAAATGCCAACACCCACAACAGCTTCTGTGGTCGGCTCAGCAGCTTGCTTTTCAGCATATGCACGAACATTGTGGCTTCAAACCCCAGCACCACCGCAGCCACAAGCAAAATAGCGACCTCAGGAGATCCTATTGCAAACATAACCTCAGCCTACATCCTTTCCGGGCTTTTTGAGCATCCTGTTTCCTTTGATAGATCGAGAAGTGGGCAATTGCCCGCCGAGATACTAGCACACCTTCCTTCAGACGCAAATGCAAAGCATGTTCAATGCAAATCGCGTGATGCAACGTCAGCCATACCATAATAAGCGTAAAAAGTATCTCAAGACTATGCGCCGGAACAGCGAAACGCCACCTTCGCAAACAAAGGTGGCGTTTCGTGCAAACCGTGGCCGATCTGCTCGCCGCCGAGTGTGGTGATCAGCGTGCGAGTACATCCGCGATGGTGGGCGAGGAGGGAATCGAACCCTCACGAGCGCAAGCTCACAGGATTTTGAGTCCAGCGCGTCTACCAATTCCGCCACCCGCCCAGGTGCAAACTCAAACTTGGTAGGCTTGACTCGCGCTATTGTACTATACTTAGAGGCAGAAAGCGAGCCTTCGCTATTTTAGCTATGAATCCATTATTTCCAAGCAACAATTCAGACGAGAATCAGTCGGGCAAACCAGACCCCGGCTACGTGCTGCCGCGGCAGCATGGCAAGATTCAGCCGCTGCACACGCGCGAGGAGCTGCGATCCCACCAAGAGTTGACTGAGTTGACCACGCCAGCTCATTCTCAAGCACAGAGCCAGCAAACGCAGCATGTGCAGACGCAGCCCGCGCCGCACGCTCCATTCACACAGAGCCAGCCCACAACCGCAAGCGACAATCCCGCCGCCAATCTCATCCGCCACAAAATCGACCATCTCTACGCTCACGAGCCGAGCACGCGTGCCGAGCTTGCCGAAACCGAAGCGATCAAGCCGCGCAGCAAGCATCAGCAATTCATGCACGATCTGAGCGTGAGCGGCCGGCCGCTGGCCGAGATTCAAGTCGCCTGGCACAAGTATTACACCGAGCTGCCCGACACCGAAAAGCACGAAGTGTGGCAAGAATTCTACGCGGCCAATGAGCGCCAGCCGTCGGCGTACACGCAGTACGTACAGAAACAACAGGCATTGGCCCAGACTCACACTGCTCAAATGTCCGAACACGGTGCATCCGCCGAACAGCACGCTGGCGAGCACGCGTCGCAGCTCATTTTGCCCGGCTCCCATGCACATTCAGGAGCGGCCAAGCCAGCCAGCGCCGTACTCACGCCCACCGAAGCGCTGCTCGCTCGTTACGAAGGCCGGCTCAACACCGGCGATGAGTCCGACACCGGTCCAGCCATCTTCCGCAGCGCAAGATCTCGCAAAAAAGCCAGCACAAAGTCTGGCGTGCCCAGCAGCACTAGCCAAACAAGCGCCGAGCCGCAAGGTCTGCCGAGCCTGCCGCACAAAGTCACGCGCGACAAACGCAGCATCGAAGCCATCCGCCGCCAGATCAAAACTCGCGTGCGTGCCGCCAACGACCGCGTGCCGCAGCAAGCCAAGCGCCAGCTCAAATCGCTGTTCTTCGGCCTGAGCATGGGCGCGTTGGTGCTGCTCGTGTTCCTGTTCGGCTTTTTCAATGAAGTTATCATCGCGCCGTTCATCCAGCCGAGCCGCCACGCCAGCGCCACGCCGATCATTCTCACCAGCCAAGATCTGGCGCCCGGCTCCACGCCAGAGGTGATTATCCCCAAAATCAATGTCGAAATCCCGGTCGACTACACCCAAACCAGCAGCAACGAAAGCGACATCGAAGGCTCGCTCCAAAACGGCGTCGTGCATTATCCTACCACCACGGTGCCCGGCCAAAAGGGCAACGCCGCGTTCTTCGGCCACTCGAGCAACAACATCTTTAACCCCGGCAAGTACAAATTCGCCTTCGTGCTCCTGCACACGCTCGTGCCCGGCGACATTTTCTACCTCACCTATAATCAAAAAGTCTACACCTACCGCGTCTACGACAAAAAGATCGTCTCGCCAAAGGACGTATCAGTGCTCGACAACGTCGACGGCCGCGTTGCCACCGCCACGCTCATCACCTGTGATCCGCCCGGCACCTCGCTCAATCGCCTCGTGGTTTGGGGAGAGCAAGTGAGTCCCGACCCGACCGCCAACGGCGACAGCAGCACGAGCAACGCCACCACGCAGCCGACCGTCCTGGCAAGCAACGGCCCGACGCTCTGGGGTCGGCTGACGCACTGGGTCACCCACTGGTAGCTCACGCCCGAAAAAACAGGGCAGGGCCGCACAGTGCAAACATGGAAACTGGCTTTGCAGGGAGTGCTTTTCCAAAGCTCGAAAAGCATATCTCGCCTAACTAAGCTCACTAAATATAGTCGAGACGCGGGTAGGCAAATTACATACTACAAGTCGGCTGCGGTGCGCAAATACGTCCGGGTCAGCTCGGGCTGCGTGAGAACCGCGGCAGGTGCGCTCGTGCCGGCGTCAATCTTGGCACCAGGCGACGCCAGCGAATACAGCGCTTCGTACTGCGGATCGAAAAACGGCAGGTAGCCCGGCGTCGCCGCGCTGAGCGCCCGCTGATTAGCGCTGTCATAATCAAACACTAGCGTGCGGCCGTTGCTCACCAAACCCACACGCGCGCCATCAATCCAGGCAGCATGCGGTTGCGGCGCATCGAGCGGCGTTTTGATCTGATACGTGTAATTTTTGTCATTGCGCGTGTCGTATGTGGCAAAATGGTCGCCGCTCTCAGCCATCACATACTGGTTCGACGGCGAGAAGGCCAGATAATTCGGCGCATCGAGCTTGAGAATCTCGATGGGCACAAGCACGTTTGTGGCGTTCTGAAGCGTCGCCTCCGGATCTTTGTATACATAAATCTTGTTCTCACTTGAAGCACCGGCCGCCATAAACCACGCGCCGTCGTACTGTCCAAGATCGAGCAAATACTGCGGCGCGCCGGCCGGCAGCGTGCGCAAAGTGTACGTTTGGTCGTTGTCGCGCAGCTTGACAGCAACGGTATCTTTCGCCGGCGATTGATCGGTCACAAACAGCATCATGTGGTCGCCATATTGCCGGAACGCCAGCACATGGTCGAGATACAGCTGCGCTTGCGGCTGTTTGAGCGATGCTTGGCTGAGCACGCCCGTCGCCGGATCAAATTCATAATAGTGATCGTACTGGCCGTTCAAAAGCTCGAGCTGCGGCGGATTCGCACCGAGCACGGTCGCCAGATTGAGCGACTGCGCCGGATCTTGCCGATCGACGAGCACATATTCACGGTGCTGTTGGCCGGATTTCTGGAAGGTGTGCGCAAGCACCACGTGGCGATTATCGCCAGCCCACGCCACAAGCGTCCAGCTTTGCGTGCCGTCGCCTTTGGTAAAGCTACTATCCGGCAGCGTAAATTGACTCGCCACGACCTTCAGCGGCGACTTCGTGTCGAACAGATCAAATGAGCCGGCCGCGTTGCCGTCCTGCACCAGTATCCAGCGTCGATCCAAACTCTGCGCCATGAGCCCTGGTGCCGCCGAATACTGCTTCACGCTCGAGGTCGTCAGCTGCGTGGGCAGCAATACCGGGTAATCAAAATGCTCCACGATGCCGCCTTGCACGGTCACGCTCCGCTGCCAATCGGCGTAGCCCGGTCGCTTGAGTTGCAGCGTGTACTGGCCGGCTTCGAGCGTCAGCCGCGCGTTTGTCGTGCCCGTTTTTTCGCCGTTCACATACATGTCCGCGTTTGGTGCCGACGAGACAAACACCAGGCCGTTTTGCACTACTTGGCCGTTTTTCAGCCAGTAGCCCTTGGCCAAATACACAAGGATCGTCGTGGCCAGCCCGAGCGCAATCGCCGTGAGCCCGTAGCCGATCAGGAGGCGAATTTTGTACGATTTTTGTTTTTTGGGGTCAAGAAAATCCATAACGCGTACTTATTATACGCACGTCGGGGCACAATTTTCAAAAGATTCCCAAGAAGGCCAAAAGTTCAGCTTGCAGTCGGCAGGCAAGCGCGTTAAGATACCTGTAACGCCGCGTAAGCGGAATCAAAAGGTAACAACGAGTGGCGCACAAAAACATAATTGAACTGAACGGCAAACAGTACGACGCGCGCACGGGCGCCATTGTAGGCAACAGCGTGACTGCCGCCAAGCCGGTGCAGCCACATGCGAGTCGCGGCCGCGCGATGGATGGATTTTTCAGAGCAAAAGATGCTCCGGCGCATGGCGCGACCACTTCGCATGCAGAAGTGCACTCGACCCCGGCTGGCCACGTCTCAACTTCGGCGCACGCCCATCACATTCAGGCCGCAGCGTCGGCCGGCGCCACCCACACCTCGGCCGCTCATCAGCACGCAGCCTCAGCCAAAGACACTGCTCAAGTCACGCACCAGCCCAGCCGTCCGAATCCGGCAGCAAAGCAGCTTGATGTCGCACGCTCCGGCAAAAAGCCTGTCATGCACCATCCGGCGCAAAAGCCCAAGACACTCATGCGCTCAGCCGTCACCAAGCCGGATTTCAAGCGCAAGCCAGCCATCAAAACGCAAGCACCCGCCGAAGTTATGGCTGCGCCGATTGCCACCATCGTGCCCAAAGCCTCTGCCATGCAGGTGAGCAAAAGCCGGCTGGCGCGCGCCCGCCACACGCCGCTCAGCGGACAGGTGCAGCATTTTCAGCCGCTCAAGTCGAGCGACAGCGCACCGTTCAAAGCCCCAGCCTCACACGCAAGCAACGTTGTCGCGCCAGGAAATATCGCTGCCACGGCCCAGCCGAGCAGCTCAGTCACGCCCGCGGCCGCAGCGTCGGCAGGCAATCACGTGCCGCGCTCTGACAATGCACGGCCGATTGTTCGCGGCCAGCATGCCGCCGATGTGCGCGCTCACAGCGTGGCAGCTCGGCCGCATGCTCATCCAGACCATGCGGCCAGTGTTCCCGCGCGAGCACATACTTCAGCCAGCGCCAGTTCGCGCGGCTCAACTGATATTTTTGAAGCAGCGCTGGCGCGTGCCACCAGCCACGAGCAAACCTATCATCGACCGCCCAAAGCCAAGCACACTCGCTTGCACATCAAGAATCGTAAACTCATCGGCATCGGCGCTGGCTTCGGCACGCTCCTCATCCTCGGCGGCTTTATCGCGTATGCCAATATGCCGAGCATTGCCATCCGCCTCGCTTCGGCCAACGCCGGCTTCCACGCGCAGTTACCCGGCTACCAGCCGACAGGTTACGCGCTCGATAGCAACATTAAGAGCACGAGCGGCGTCGTGAGCTTCAGCTATCGCTCAGGTGACAGCACGCTCAACATCACCCAGCAACCATCGAGCTGGGACAGCCAAACGCTCTACGAAAACGCCATCGCGCTCAACAGCCAAAAATACAAGAGCATCCAAAGCCAAGGCCACACCATCTACATCTACAACCGCGGTGACACGGCAAGCTGGGTGACTGGCGGTATTCGCTACGACATCACCGGCACGGCCGACCTCACCACCGACCAAATCACCAGCCTCGCGGCCAGCATGTAGCGTAAGCACGGCGGTAATTACTGCTCGCAACAGAGAGCATTTCATGCTACAGTGTCGGCATGAAACCTGCACGCACTCGATTCGCGCCCAGTCCAACCGGCTATTTGCACGTTGGCGGCGTCCGCACCGCGCTGTTCGCATGGCTGATCGCTCGCCAAACCAAAGGCCAGTTTATTTTGCGCCTCGAGGACACCGACAAAGTGCGCGAGGTTGCCGGTTCAGCCCAACATATCATTGACAGCCTGCACTGGCTCGGGCTGGAATGGCAAGAGGGCGTTGATATCGGCGGTCCGCTTGGCCCGTACAAGCAAAGTGAGCGGCTGGCGATATATAAGGAGTGGGGGCAAAAACTTATCGACAAAGGCCGAGCCTATGCCGATCCGTATACGCTCGAGGAAGTTGAGGCTTTCCGTGAAACCGCCAAAGCCGCCAAAAAGCCATTCCTGTACCGCAATCATCGGCCCGAAAACCCGCCCGTCTGGGACGGCACGCAGCCGCTCAGGTTCAAGTCCGAGCCAAAAGCCTACACCTGGCAAGATGCTGTGATGGGCGAGTTGCACGCTGGTGCCGAGGCGATCGACGACTTCATTCTCATCAAATCGGACGGCTACCCGACATACAATTTCTGCCACATCATCGATGATTTGCTCATGGAGTGCACGCACGTCATCCGCTCGCAGGAATTCGTCGCCAGCATCCCACGCTTCTTGAATCTCTACGAAGCGCTCGAAATCGAACGACCTATCTTGGCTACATTGCCAGTCGTGCTCGGCCCCGACGGCAAAAAGAAACTTTCCAAGCGCGACGGCGCCAAAGACATTCTCGACTACGCACGGGAAGGCTACTTGCCGGCGGCGCTCATGAACTTCATGGCCAGCCTCGGCTGGAACGACGGCACCGAGCAAGAGATCTTTAGCCAGGACGAGCTCATCAAAAAGTTCAGCCTCGACCGCGTGCAAAAGAGCGGGGCGCACTTTGACGAGCAGCGCCTCATCTGGATGAACGGGCATTATATACGACAGCTGAGCCTGGACGAACTCGCCGCACACAGCCGCGAATTTTGGCCCGAACAAGCCGCAAACAGCAACGACGATTACAAAAAACAAGTGCTCGCGCTCATCCAAGAGCGGCTCAAATTCCTGGCCGAGATCCCGCAGCTCACCGGCTTTTTCTTCGAAGATTTGCCGCTCAACCCTGAGCTCATCACCGGCAACAAGCAACTCAAAAAACTCAGCAGCGCCGAACTGCATACGCTCCTCGAGCAAGCCCGCGAAGCCATTGCCGGCACCGATTTCACCACCGAAAGCCTCACCAGCAGCCTCAATCGACTCCTCGAAACAACCGGCCAAAAGCCGGGCGTGCTCTTCGGCCTCGTGCGCATCGCCAGCACACAGGCGCCGTTCAGCCCGCCGCTCGCCGAGACACTCGCCGTGCTTGGCCGCGACACCAGCCTGCGCCGCATCGACGCCACCCTCGCGTCACTTGAAAGTCTTTAGTCAGCGGTTCGGCAGGGCATACATTACAAGGCGACACCCGCCCAGCCAGCCGAGGCGAGCGCTTGTGGTTGAGCAACCATCTTTTTTGTCTTACGATAGAAGTTGTCTCAACCGAGACTAACGTGCTCAATCAGAAAGCTGGTGTCAAAGCTGGTGTCTACATATGAAACCGAGGAAGCCGTCGACTACAGCGTAGCATACGCTCAGTTTGAGCGGCTTCCCAAAGCCCGCGTTGCAATCCGAGTGCACTTCAGCAAGGCCGTTCCCCAGGGCGGCCTCACGTCGCACATCAGATGGCTCTGGATGAGCTATGGCTGGGAGATCGTCCTTGACGCTAAAGTCAATCAGCCGCGAGGCATCCTTGCGGAGACCAGCGTCGCCACCTACCTGGCGAAACCGCGACCCCGAACAGAACCGCTCGTCATCAGTTCGCAGCAGTTCTCGCAGCTCTCGAGGGACATGCACGCATCGCGGACATCGCTCAGTTCGGTGAGCATCACGCCAGTACCATACAATGGTACCTGCCTGATCCGATTCACCCATCAGGAAGGCGTGGGCCTGCCAGACTTCGATGACATCCTGCTGAGAACCAGGGAACTGCGAGAAGCGCGCGCCTGTCCTTACGGTGCAGGAAGTCCGCTCGACAAGGTCTTCCGCGTTCACCTCGCGGCCACCGACAAAAAACTCCCGCGCATCATCGACGCCATCGCCTTCGAGAGCCGCACCTGGCCGACCACGGCATCGCTATCCAGCTGATTGAGCTCAAATACCTGGGTTGTGCGCATCGGCATTCCATGCGTACGGCGCACAACCCAGGTAGAGCACACACTTGCATGCATTTTAATCCGTCCTATCTGGCCGGCATTCTACCGACAAAATGCCTTTTTGGGCATTCGCGGCATATCGTTGTACAATGGAGCTTATGCTTGATGATTTCAAAGCGCCGCGCGAGCAGTCCGCGCACTCATCCAAACCGCGTCCGGCCTCTGCCGAATCTGCCACTTCTACGAGCAAGACGCATCATATCTCCGTTGAACATCGGCCTTCGAGCCATGACGAACCTGGTCATTTTATCCCGCCTAGCGAAGTCGCACGAAGCGAAGAAGCCGCAGAGCATGGCCCCAGCGAATCCGAGCCAAAAGACTTCAGCCCGGGTGGTAACTCTCCGGCCGTCGCAGACACCAAGCGCCATTGGTGGCGGCGGCTTGGCTCGCTCAGCAAGAAACAATGGGTGATTATCGGCGTCGTTTTGCTCGTGGTGATTGGCGGCGGCATTGCCGCAATTGTCGCGCTGCATAAGCCCAAGGTCGTCGTCAAAAATACACCAAAACCCAAGCCGCTGGTGGTCAAGCCAACGCCACCACCGCCAATCGTTTCAACACTCACCGGGCTGCCGATCAGCGACGCCAGCCTCAACAATAAGCCCGTCACCGCTGTCATGATCGAAAACAGCACCGATGCACGACCGCAGTCCGGGCTCGACCAAGCCGGCGTCGTGTTTGAAGCCGTGGCCGAAGGCGGCATCACGCGGTTCGTGGCTTTGTTCCAGGATACAGCGCCCGCCTATATCGGGCCGGTGCGTTCGGTGCGACCATATTATATTCAGTGGTTGATGGGCTTCGACGCCGCCGTGGCGCACGTGGGCGGCAGCCCCGAAGCGCTCGCAGATCTGCGGGCTTGGGGCACAAAAAATCTCGATCAATTCACGAACGGCAGTTATTTTCACCGGATCACTAGCCGCTATGCACCGCACAATGTTTATACAAGCATGGCCGAGCTGAACGCGCTGGAAGCCAAGCTCGGCTACGGCAAGAGCGTTTACACGCCGTTTCTGCGCAAGCCCGATACTCCCAGCAAAGCGCCCAATGCCACCAGCATCGACTTCAATATCTCAGGTTTTTACTACAACGTTCACTACGATTACGACCCGGCGACCAACTCGTACAAGCGCAGCGAAGCCGGCCAGCCGCACATGGAAATAAACGAGAGCGGCGTCCAAACGCAGATCACGCCCAAAGTGGTCGTAGCGCTCATCATGCCGCAAGGCATTGAGGCCGACGACCTGCACAGCAGTTACAGCACCATCGGCAGTGGGCAAGCATTTGTATTCCAGGATGGCGTAGCCACGCCCGCAACCTGGCACAAAACCAGCGCCAACTCGAACTTCGCCTTTACCGACGCCAACAATCAGCCGCTCAAATTCAACGCTGGGCAAACCTGGCTCACGGCACTTGGCGACGCCAATCGGGTGAGCTATAAATAAGGCCGCGTAAGTCCAGCCCGCGGACATCCAGCCATAGCCACCTCAGCAACGAAAAACCCAGCCCACATGTAGAATCAGTAGCGCCTCACATCCACCGCACAAAAGCAAGCCATGAACGCAAAATAACCGAACCATGAACAACTTCCAGAAATTCACCAGCCAAATCCGCGCCCACTTATTCATCATTTTGCTCGTGCAGAATACGATCGTCATCGCCAGCATATATGTCGCCTGGCACGTGCTTGGCTTGGATTTTGCGCCGGCGCTTGTTTTTGTCATCAGCATGTCGTTCGTACCACTTTTTTTGTTCACCTGGCTGAGCGTGAGCGCTATTGTTCGACCGTACGGACTTCTATGGCAGGCGATCCTGCATATTGCGCCAAACGGCCCGGACGTGCCGGCGCCCGACCTGGAACACACACAGTTGAGCATGGGCCGCGAGCTCGTCACAACACTTATCGGACAGCTGTACCAGCTTGCAAGTGTCGTTGATGCCGTGGAAAAAACAGCCCAAAAAAGCTCTGACTTGCGCACTGATTTTGTCGCCAACAACGTGCCACTGCCTCTCGTGGTACTCGACCATGAACAAACAATTTTGTTCGCCAACCGCGCATTTGCCGAGTACATCGGCACCGACCCGGCCAGCGAGTTGCAAGGCCAAAATATGTACGCAAAGCTTGACCTGTCGTTTCCGAGCGACAGCACGCTCGACAGCTGGCTGGCCGACGCCCGAGCCACTAAGCCGGTCGCGACCAAAACGTGGGAGCGTGTGCGCGTCAACCCGGGTAGCACGAGTGGGCAGCCACAGCGACTCTGCGATCTTGCTGCGTACTACAACAAAGATAATCCGCGGTCGCTCGAAACCATTCTCGTGCTGTTCGACCACACCGAGCAGTACAGCCAGGACGATCAAGCAGTGAGTTTCGTGGCGCTCGCCGTCCACGAGCTGCGCACGCCACTCACGCTGTTACGCGGCTACATCGAAGTGTTCGAAGAAGAATTTGGCGACCAGCTCAGCCCGAGCCTGCAAGGATTTATGCAAAAAATGAGCGCCAGCGCGCAGCAACTTTCGGCGTTCATTAATAACATGCTGAACGTGGCGCGGATTGAGGACGATCAAATGGAGCTCCAGCTGCACAAAGAAGATTGGGCGCATATCGTGGAGAGCGCCGCCGCAGATTTGCGCCTGCGCGCCGAGGTGCGCGGCATTTCGCTTACGACTGATATTGCGGCCGACTTGCCGCCTGTGGCCGTCGATCGCGTGAGCATTTACGAAGTTATTAGCAATCTCGTCGACAACGCCATCAAATATAGCGGTGCCAGCAAGACCATCGCCATCCGTGCGGCGCTCGGCCGCGACGGCACCGTGGAGACGACCGTGCAAGATTTCGGCGTCGGCATTCCCGAAGGTGCGCTGGGCAATTTATTCGAGAAATTCTATCGCAACCACCGCAACCGCGCGCAAGTCGGCGGCACCGGCCTCGGACTTTACCTCAGCAAAGCGATCGTCACCGCACACGGCGGCCAAATCTGGGTCAAATCCAAGGAAGGCCAGGGCACAACCTTCGGCTTCAGCGTGCTACCGTACGCGCAGCTTGCGAGCAAGCTCCAAACCGGCGATAATGGAGGAGACATCGTGCGCAGCGCTCACGGTTGGATCAAAAATCACTCATTGTATCGGAGATAATTCATGGACACCACTTTGTCATCGCCTGGCAGCCCGAGCGCTAGCGCCGCCGCCGTCAAAAAAGTACTCTGCATCGAGGACGAGCATTTCATCAGCGAGTTGTACGTGCGTGCGCTCACGCGGGCCGGCTACGAAGTCACCGTTGAAGTCGACGGCCAACGCGGGCTGGAACTCGCCAAAACCAATCGCTTCGACATCATTTTGCTCGACCTAATGATCCCGACTATCACCGGCATCGAAATCCTGCGCCGCCTGCGCGATTCCACCGAAACGCCCGCGCTCAAGGCTAAGATTATTATCACCACCAACCTCGAACAGCGCGACGATATTCGCGCAGATATCGAGCGACGCGCCGACGGCTACATCGTGAAAGCTGAAATCACGCCGCACGAGCTCGTCGAATTTCTCAACGCGATCAAACTTGGCAGCTAAGGCAGCATTGGTGCTGCCTCGTGTTGATGCCCATGCGTGCACGAAAAAACGCTGCGGTGTGGCCGCAACCGCCAGCGACCCGAACAACTCGCCGAAGTAATCTTCAGCGGAAAATTCGCGCCGTCGGCACTTCGGCCCAATCTGAGACGTAACGCGGCGATCGGATATGGTGTTTGGGCTGCCAGGCTTTGCTCAGCTCTTCGGCAGCCAAGCGAATCGTGCCGCGCCCGAGTCGGCCGTTGAGCGCGTCGATCGCCTGCATGCGAGCCTGCGAGCGATCATGACTGGCCGTGTCAACAAACCCGAGCAAATCAGTCTGCAAACCCTGCGGCGGGCAAAGATCGTACAAAAACACGCCGAGCCGGTGGTACGCCTGGCGGGCGCTGAACACACCTTTGAGCTCGCGCATGAGCTGCGCAACAATCAGACCCGTGTCGTTGGTCGGCATCGGCAGCAGTACTTCGCGTGTCCAGCGTTTGTAGCCGGGCTTGTGGCGATTCGTGTTCACAAACACCCCGAGCCGCCGCGCCAGCAAGCCAGCCGCGCGCAGCCGGAACGCCGCGCTCGAACCCAAGCTCGCCACAGCAGCCTCAAGCACATATTCTTCACTCGTGTCCTCGCCAAATGTCCGCGACCGCAGAATACTTTTGGCGACCTGCGAACCATTTTCAAGCGGATAGCAGCTGATGCCGTTCAGCTCAGCCACCATTTGGCGGCCGCGAATCCCCATGAGCTGCTGCGCGCGTTGCGGCGAAAGCTGCGCCAGCGCCAAAGCCGAAGTCACGCCCTCGGCCTGCAGCTTGGGCGCCAGCTGCCGCCCGACACCCCACACATCGCGCACTGGCAGGGAAGTGAGCAGTGCCGCGCGATCAGTCGAACTTCGCTCAACCAAACTCACGACGCCGTTGTTTTCGCGGCGCTGTTTGCCAAGCTCACTGGCCAGCTTGGCGAGCGTTTTGCTCGGCGCGATGCCGATCGACACCGGCACGCCCACCTCACGCCAAATCCGCCGGCGGATGTCGCCCGCCCACGCTGTGTACTCGGCAATATCAAGCTCCGAAAGATCCAAAAACGATTCGTCCACCGAGTACATCTCAATCCGCGGCGTCACCCGCGCCAACACATCGGTGATGCGCTTGCTGATGTTGCCGTAGAGCTCAAAGTTCGCCGAAAACTGCACGATCGCCTGCTGCCGAAACATCTGCCGGCACTTAAATGCCGGCGCGCCCATCGGAACGCCAAGCGCCTTGGCCTCATTGCTGCGCGCCACCACACAGCCATCATTGCTACTCAGGACCACCACCGGCTTGCCCGCAAGATCCGGCCGAAAAATCCGCTCACAACTCACGAAAAAGTTATTGCAATCCACCAGCGCAAACGTCGTTGACCGCGCGCGCATACGGCCAAGCTCCCGCGCGCGAGCCTGCAGTATTGGGCCAATGCTCAGATCAGTAGGGGACTGGCTGGCCGCAAAGCCTTCATGTCCTTCGCTGGTCGAATGAGAAGTTTGGTCCGAATGGGCTCGGCCCGCCGGAGTATTGGGCGCATCTATCCCGGCCACAAAAGCCGCACTCGACCCATCGAATCCAGCCCCAGGCTCGGCTGCGTTCATCGCTCGGCCTTTCTGAGCCGCCGCACCGTCGACGTCACCACGCCCCACACCGCCGCGCCCGACGGCATGTCGCGGTACATCGAGAGCGCGAATGTGCTACGCGGCGCATGCCACCAGGCCACGATATCGCGCCTGAGCGGATCAATCGCGCGGTCGATCACCGCGATGTCGCCGTCAAAAATTCCCAAATCATGCCAATCCGTGCCGGCCACCTGGAACAAAAACGTGCTCGCCGGTCGCGGCACAAGCAGCCGGTGCAGGTCGAGTCCGCCAAGCGACGTGTCCGCCGCCGGGTTCGGAAATCCGGCGTGCGTCACCACGGCATCGGGCATGGCCTCGCCCGAATCGATGTCTTGCTCGTACTGCATTAGGCGACCGCCTTCATGCCCACGAGCGTCCAGTGCGCGCCTTCGTTACGCAGCCGATAGGTCGTTTCGCCGTCGTTCATGTCGAACAATCGCACGAGTTGCTGGCCGGTCCGCACCAGATATTGCAGGCCCGACTCCACAAACGTCACCGCCGAACCGTCCAGCTCGATTTGCTTTGGAAACGCCCGCATCTGCCGATTTTCAGCCGCCTGCGCGAAATAAAATGCGTTCACTTCAACTTCTTTGTTAACAGGGAAGAGATCCATCGTTCAAGCTCCTTTTGGATTATAGAAAGAGAAACTGGGGTCGAAATGGTTTACCATTTTTGCCAGCAGAACGGATTTTGGAGAAGAGTCACCAGGGAAGCGCCGGACCGTTCAGCGGACGTTTCTCGTACTTGGTGGCTTTGCTTGAATTCGCTGCAGTGACGCTTGGCTTCCCGTGTTGGCCGATTAAAGGCGCGCGGAACGTCCGGTGTGTTTGCAGAGAAGAAGTTCACATAAGTCTGCGCAGAGGAATGGCGAGCCTGCTCGTATCTTGATCGTTATCGTTTGATCTTGCTCGCTGCGCCAAGCCTGCACATGGCTACTTTTGAATATACTCGTCCGCGCGCACGAATACCAGCTTTTTATCCACAATTTCTGTGATTAAATACGCTGCACATTTCGCAAAAAAGTGTTGCAAGACGGACGAACCCCGTGTACACTCCCTGTCTTACGGAAAAGCTTATGCCAATACGACTACCAACACCACAAAGCGACGAAGGCACATGGGGAACTATCCTCAATGACTTTTTGCTACAGGCGCATGCGCCGAACGGTACGCTTCGGGCTGACGCCTTGCTAGCTGCTGGCAGCTATTTCCGGCCGAGTGATGGCATACCCGTACAGGATCTCAGCAGTGGTGTAGCGGCCTCGCTAACGCACGCCGATCAAGCCGTACGCGCCATAAACGGCAAAGCCGGCACAAATGTCACGGTAACAGCGAGTGATATCGGCAAGCTTGCGTTCAGTGTAGTTGATTACGGTGCGGCAGGCGATGGAACAATCGACGACACGGCAGCGCTCAATGCCGCGATCCAGGCGGCAAATGCTGCTGGCGGACGAGTGTTCTTGCCGGCTGGAACCTATCTCATATCGGGCGGACTTGCTGCGCCGGCAGCGGGCATAACCATCAGTGGCACCGGCAACGGCTCGATACTCAAACTGAGTGCAACGTGGGCGGGCAGCTCGGTCTTCAGCTTGGGCAATAGTTACATAACGATCGAGAAGCTAACGTTCGTGGGCGGCCCGAACACAACGGCAGCAGCCAATCCAGCGGCTACGATGATCACGCTCAACGGGGCGCAGTATTGCACCATCCAGGACATCAACTCGCAATATGTGAACGGCTACGTCATCGAGGCAGTAGGCACGGCCAGCCGCGGCGTGCAGGGGCTGTTCGTAAGCAACATCCGCGGCAACAAAAACGGCTACGGCATTCACACGCTCGGTAACAGCGGCAGCGGCTATGCCGTACAGGCGATGTTCACTAATATTTATATGCAGCAGGTATCACTTGGAGATGTGCTGCTCATCGAGGATAGCTACGACGTGCAAATCAGCCAGGTCAACAGCGCCATCACCGGCACGGCGAGCTCGAACGCCTCGAATCTGCGCATCAGGGGTGCCTGCGCCTCCATTTTTGCCAACAACCTTGACGTTGGCGCATTCCCAACACAGCCAGCCGGCACCCCAGCGATCCTGATTGAGAGCAGCGCCAATGGCACACCCGAGAACATCCATCTCTCAAACGGCATCCTGCAGCGCTGCGCCACAGGCATAACCATCTCGGCTGGCACTCATATATATGTGGCTGATTTCAAAATCCAGTACATGGGCACTCATGGCATCACAATTACGACGGGTAGCAGCATCCAGATCAAGGGTTGCATCTTTAGCCTTAACGGGCAAACGGCTGGCACCAATTACGAGATAAACTGCCCCTCCACCGCTGCACCCATCTGGATTTCCAAAAACGACTTCAACACACCCCGGGGCAATGCCAGCGGCCAAGTTGCGGCCGTGGGCTTGCATGGCGCGTCGTCAAACGGGACAGAATGGGAGGACAACAACTTTGGCGGCAGTGGCTTCAGCCCGAGCACTATCTTCTCAACCACGCCCAAATACGCCTTTCACAACCGCGGCTACAACCCATTCGGCTCGCAGAGCGTCGCCGTGCCAGCGTCGGGAAGTGTCACCAGCGGCGCGCCGTTCGAGCGATTCTTCACCGTCGTTGCCTCGGCCAGCAGTAGTTGCGCCATTCTAACTAGTAACGGCAATTCTGTCACCATACCGGCAAGCGGCATTGCCACCTTCTTCGTGCCGCCGGGCGCCACCGTCACGCCCACCTACACCTCTCCCCCTGTTTGGACGGTCTACGGCAATTAGATCAACTGCCAAGAATGTCCGAAGATACTACCAGCCATGGGCGACAATCAGACATAAGAACGACGGGGACGAGTTGCTGAGATGCGTTATAATGAGCCATGCGCGATTCGTCCGCAACATTGTTATTATCGAGCAGGCACAAAACGGAACAACAAGCCATGAAACTACGCATTATTACCGTTGGTGAACCAAAACTCGGCTACGCTAAGCTCGGCTGGGCCGAATATCTCAAACGTCTGCAGCGCTATCACCAGGTGCGCGTTACGCACGTCGCCGACAAGCACGCCTACAACGCCGAATATTTGCTGGCGGCATGCGGCGCAGGCTACAAAGTTGCGCTCGTCATTGAAGGCGAGCAGCTTTCGAGCGAGCAGCTGGCCGTCTTCCTTGAAAAGCGTAGCCTCGAGGGGCGGGAAGTGTGCTTCCTCATCGGCGGGCCGAAAGGTTTGCCCGAGGCAGTTATCACACGTGCCGATGCCCAGTGGAGCTTCTCCAAGCTCACTTTTCCGCACGATCTCGCAATGGTTATTTTGGCCGAAGCACTGTATCGGGCCAGCACCATCAGCGCCGGCCACCCGTACCACAAAGCTTGAGCCTAGCTCAAGACCAGACTTACTCATTCACACGTCGACAGGTTATGCATACGCGCCAGCAGAGCGCGAGATTCATAAAAGTAAAAGGGAGAAAAGTGGGCGGCGGCCGGAAAGGGCAGCAAGGTGAACTTGCATGAGGTGTCCTTTCCGGCCGCGAGGCGCTTGGCGGCGCCAACCGTGCGACTAGCCGAGCGCGTAGCCAACTTCTGCGAGTGCCATCACGACTTCGGCAAGGCCCTGGTAGTCGAAGCCGCTTCGGAGCAGACCCTCAGCGCCGCACTCGAGGACGTCATTGATGGTGCACAGATTCTCGCGCAGGAGAATCTCGCAAGTCGACAGTGACAGCTTCGTCACCACCCAGAACCTGAGCTCCCCGATGTTGGTGGCGAGGCTCGCGCTGGCCTTTGCTGCCTGACGATTGCGCGCGGCCGTTGTGGCGTCCTCGGTCATCAGCATACAGTCGACCGGCATCCCGGCCAGATATGCATGAGCGCTCTCCGCATCGGCAGGCATGCCAACCATGTACACCCGGTCACCGGCATGAGCGGCTTCGACGCCGTCGTTGTAGCCGGTCTTGTAGCTTGCGGCGCTACCCCGATTAGAGCCAACCTGAAGTCCGAGTCGAAACGCTTGTTCCTCGGCGCTCAGAGCCTTCTGGTCGGCAGTGCCATTGGTGGAATCATGCTCATCCGTCATACTTTTCTCCCTCTGTCTGAGCACGTACTTGGTTTCGGTGCTCGGGCAACCCCGGAGTTTCCTCACGAAAAGTCTCATATATTATATCATGAAATCAGTATCCATCCAGGAGTTCGAGACTGGCAGAGGCTGTTGCTATAACGCCCAAAATATGTTAATGTTTGGCCAGTGAGCACCTGCTCGCATCCTTCGGGGGAAACTTAACATAAGAGAGGTGATGATTCCTGTGGGAAATCACTCGGCACGCGGAGGAAAAGGCACAGCCGCATCGCGGTTGGGTAGCCTTGTCCGACTCGTCCGAAAGTTCCAGCGGAAGCTCATGTTCGCGAGCGTCGGTATATTCGTAATGCTCGTCGGCTACGCCACTCTGTTCCTGTGCATCAACCTACTGCACTGGAACCCAAGCGTAAGCTACGCGGTGCAAACCGTCGTGTCCGTGGGGCTGAATTTCGTCCTGAACTACAGCATCACGTGGCGCGACCGGCGCGAGAAGAGTGTGTGGCGGCAGCTCGGCCGTTTCCTGACGGCGCGAGTGGTCACGATCCCGCTCAACCAAGTGCTGTTCAACGTGTTCATCGCGCTGGGCATCGCCTATCCGATCGCCAATACCGGCTGCATCATCATCACGATGGTGTACAGCTACTTCGTTGCCGATCGGTGGACGCACGGCACACTGCGACTGCGCGACATCGCTGGTGCGATGAGAGGCAGATTCCTGCGCCGGGGTCGTTCAAAGCGGGCACACAATTCGCGGACACAGCTCAAGAGCGTCGATACCAAGATGCCTCAGGCCGACGACTTCGGTCTCGATTTCCGGGCTGAACCACGACGCTTCACGGTGGTGATCCCAACCAAGCAGAACACCGGCAGTATCGCCGACACCGTGACAGCGCTGCTCTTGCAGGATTATCCGTTTCCGCCAGAGATCATCGTCGTAGGGGACACCGCGGACACAGCTTGGGGACACCTCGCCGAGTTCGGCAACCGCATCATACGCATCGAGCTGCGCGTCACTTCACCGGGACGCGACTCGAACGCCAAGCGAATGGCCGGGCTCAAGCGAGCTTCGAGGGCCTCGGAGATCTTGGCCGTGATGGATGACGACGTCATTCCACCGCGCACCTGGATGCGCCAGGCCAACGAACTGCTGCAAGGCTACATCCAGGCCGTTGCCGGACCGGTAACAGGGCTGGGGAGTTCATTCTGGCAGCGCTACATCGACGACAATCCCGTCGCGCGCAAAATGCCCGAAACCGGCATGTCCTACGTTCTCAGCAAGCGCACCATCCAGCGCTACAAGCCAGCGGTGACCGCGAATTTCGTCGTCACCAGAAAGCTCTTCGAAGTGGCTGGCGGACCCGATCCGGCGTTCACCAACTCCTACGAAGACTATAGCTGGATGCGCGTTATCATCGAGGCCGGCTATCCGATCCTGTGCACCGCCAAGCTCACCTGCAGCCGATACCACCGCGAGGGCCTTCGGCCACTCATGCGTGAATATCTGCGATCGGGGAAGGGCTGCGCGGACTACATTCGGGTGTTCGGCTCACGATGCGCTTTCGCACAGAAACGCCTGCAACAACTGCGAACGTTCTACGGCGCAGTGGCGGCCGGCATACTGCTGGCGGTCTTTGAGCCGTTCGCAACCGTTCTGGGTGGTGGCATTGCCGCACTCCTGCTTATCACGGCGGTGGCAATCCGCACGCAGTCGCGTGAGGCGCTGACGTATCCGTTCCTCACGTTGTTGCTAGGCACGATGTTCGTCGTCGGGCTCACTCGGCAACTCGTGACTTCCAGGGGAGTCGTCGCGCCCATCATTCACGGCGTGCGAATTCTCCGGCACGAAACGAGCGAAGGAACGGCCGTCGCTTAAGTCCATACCACAAACGACCTGAAAACCGATTCAGAATAGGAGACACGTATGCACATCCTACGCGGGCGCACCTTCGGGTTCGCCATGATGCTCATCCTGCTTCTCGCGGCCGCCCTGCGGTTCTGGAATCTGGCCACCCGGCCCGGCTGGGACTGGGACGAAAGCGTGTACAATGTGGTCGGCACTAACATGGCCCACCACAACCTGCTCGAGGCAAAGACCGACGCCGCTGTCGGACCCGAGCCCTACGCCTACCACCCGCCGCTGTACTTCATGCTTCTGGGGTTCTGGTACCGGATATTCGGCGCCGGCATCACAGAGGGCAGAGAGCTCGCGGCGGTCGGGTCGTTGGTGCTGCTGGCCGTTCTCGGCTGGTGGCTGCGACGCCTGATCGGCGGACGCTGGGCGGCGGTGGTCACCCTCGCGCTGGCGATCGACGGCTGGATGGTTTTCACCGACCGCGTCGGCTGGATCGAGAACACCATGATGCCGCTCGGCGTCGCCGGACTGTGGCTGTACACGCGAGCACTCAAGCGCGGCACAGCCGTCAGCTTCATGATCGCCGGCGCGACGCTCGGGCTCACGACCGTCTACAAGCACGTGGGGCTGTACTTCGTCGTCGCGGTGCTGATCAACTGGACACTCACGCGTGGCAAGCACCGGCTGCACCTGACGCTGCTGGCTGCGACCTCCGCCGTGATCGCCACCTACGTCGGCATCATGGCATGGTGGTTTGGTACCACGTACTGGCGCGAATCGACGGTGCAGCTACGACGGATCTTCGGCATGCAGCAGTCGCGTGGCGCGGTGACGAGCCTCAACAGCACATTCGGCCCGCTGCTGACGCAGTACAAGATCTTCGTCATCACCGTGGCGTTGGCTGGGTTGGCCGGCGTGCTGTTGGCAATCCGGGCCGTCCGCATGATCCGCGCGCGCAGTGTGGCAAGTCTCGAAGGCAACACCATCCTGTTCTCGTGGGCGCTGGCCGCGATCGTCTGCTTCGGAGTGATGCAGCTCAAGCTGCCGCACTACTTCATCATGGCGGTCGTGCCACTGTACTGCTACCTCGGCCAGGAGCTTCAGCTCCGTACAACCGTCGATCAGCCGTGGGCGGGCGGCTCAGCAAGCCGGCGAGTGGTCCTCGGACTTCTGGCAACCGCCATGCTGATCGGCAACACCGTAGCATTTGACGTTCGATTCGTGCAGCACAGCGACAACGCCCTCCGGCAAACCGCCGAGTGGGCTCAGCAGCACTTGCCGAACGACGCGCTCGTCATCACCGAGGAGTCGGTGGGTGCCGTCATCCCGCAGCCGTACTGCAAGATCGCCCACCCCGGCACCTGTAAGAACGCGAGCTACATCATCACGTACACCTCGTTCACGCAGCAACCGCCCAACACCCCGACGGTCAACCAGCTGCTGGCAACCGCCACTCCCATCGCCCAGTTCGTTGGATTCAAGGAGCACATCACGATCTACCGGCTGGCGCCGAAGCCGAGCCCGAAGGCACCGGCCGCACACCCCAAGCACGCGCCCAAGCAGCGTCAGTACGACGGGCGGCCACTCGCTAGCTAACAAGCCGGCAAACCAGATGGGGCGCCGACGCGCATGCGGATCACATCAGATCCAAAAAACGCGTCACGCGCCCCATCTGTTGCACTACCAGAGCAGAGCTGCGCTTTAGACAGCTCTGTTGCGGCAGCGTAACAGCCAAGATTAGTCGCCGACTTTGAGCGCTTCGCCTTCGGCCATGTCTTTGGTGGATTCGCGCAAGGGGGTTTCTCGCAAAAAGAGCGAGACCACGAACGTCGCCAGTGCGAAGGGAATCGCGAGCAAAAACACATCGTGGAATGCGCGCACGAACGATTCCAAAATCGCGTGCACCACGCGCGGGTCCATCGTCTTGAGCTGGGTGTGGCCGGCCTGCAAGTTGTTGCCCGTGATGTGGCTCGCCAGATTGTGCGGCAGTAGCTCGCGCAAATACACCGTCAATCGCGCCGTCAAAACCGCGCCGAACAGCGCCGTGCCAAATGAGCTGCCCATGCTCCGGAAAAACGTCACCACCGAAGTCGCCGTGCCCAGATCCTTGCGCTCCACCGAGTTTTGCACGGCCAGCGTCATCACTTGCATGAACGAGCCGATGCCAATGCCAAGCACCAGCATCCAGCTCGACAGCATCAGCTCATTCGTCGTCACGGACACGTGCGTAAAGAGCCACAAACCCACCGCCGACACCAGCGTACCGCCGATCGGAAACCAGCGGTAGCGACCGGTTTTGGAAATAATTCGGCCGGAAGCGATCATCGCGATCAGCAAACCAAACACCAGTGGCAGCATCATGAGGCCGGATTTCGTCGCCGAATAGCCATGCACCAGCTGCTGATATTCTGGCAGATAAATGAGCGACGCGAACATCACCAGACCAGCCAGGAGCGACATAATTGTTGAGGTGCGAAAAATGTCATTCCCAAACAGCCGCATCGGCACAATCGGCTCGGCAGCTTTTTGCTCCCAGCCCACAAATCCGGCCAGCAGCACCACACCCGCGCCAAGCAAGCCGATGATCTGGCGCGAACCCCACGCGTACTCATTGCCACCCCACACCGTGGCGAGCAGCAGGCAGATTGAGCCAGCCGCCAGCAGCGCAGCGCCCAGGAGATCAATCCGGTGCTCGGTACGCCGCACCGGCAAGTGGAGCCGCAGCCAAATCATCGCCATCGCACCAATCCCGATCGGAATATTGATGTAAAATATCCAGCGCCAGTTCAAATAATCGGTAAACAAGCCGCCGAGCAGCGGCCCAGCCACACTCGACACCGCAAACACCGCACCAAAATACCCCTGATACCGGCCACGCTGCCGGGGCGGAATAATGTCGCCCACGATCGCCAGCGCCAGCGCCATCAAGCCGCCACCGCCCAAGCCCTGCAAGCCGCGGAAGAAAATCAACTGGTCCATATTCTGGCTCAAGCCGCACAGCGCCGAGCCGACCAGAAAGATCACGATCGCGCCCAGGAAAATCTTTTTGCGACCAAACAGGTCGCTGATTTTGCCATACAACGGGGTCACCACGGCGCTCGTTAGCAAGTACGCCGTCGCCACCCACGAGAGTTTGCTCAGCCCGTGCAGGTCGTTGGCGATCGTGGGCAGGGCAGTCGAAACGATCGACTGGTCGAGCGCCGCCAGCAACATCGCCGCCATGAGCGCGGTCATCACGACCATAATTTCAGCGTGGCTGCGCTCATGCTCATCAGTTGGAGTGGTATGGGTGGCCGGGGATTTTGTACTAACCATAAATAAATACTCGCGTCTTCATCGGTTTTAGCTTTTTGTCGTCTGCTCCCACTCTATACGCCTGCCGCTCGGAACGCAAGCGCGTAAGCATTGCAAAAATAAGCACGATGTGGTAAAATACACCTGTTCATCGCAACTCGGATGACGACCAATCGCCGCAAGCGAAACCTTAGCAGATCATCTACCAACCCGCCCCCATCCTTGAAGTAGGTACTGCATGTCTCACGCGCTTTTGGCCCCGCTACACCCTGGACACTCCACATCGCACTGGGACACTCAGATCGAACTCCGCACCGCTGCGGTCGTGACGGACGAGCCTTCGTCCGAACACCCATTGCCGCGCACCATACTCGATTCTCTCGAGCGGTGGCTGACCCGCGAGGAAATCCTCGTCATAATTCTGGCGCAGCTGTTCACAGCCGCCCAAATCAACGAGCTGCTCAAGGCGTACGTTGCTGTTTTCAAGAACAACCCGCCCACGCCGCTGAGCGACGCCTGGCAAGTCATACGGCAAAAAGAGCAACAAGCCGTGCGCAATGCATGCGGGGGACGACTCCAGGCTCGGAACCGATTGCCGCACGTTCAGGTGAACCCCGTCGGACGGCACGTCGCTTATTGGACGCCCGGGCAGTAGAGGTTGGTAGATGCTCATGGAGCAGACACGCTCGAGAATCTCTGGCTTAGGCCCAGGGGAGTCAACGTGTCAGCGGGATGGCCGAACAAGCGCGGCCGCCAAGCGACCACCACTTCAGCCATCCCGCATCTATCCACCCGAACGCTTTTTATAAACGATCCCGATCGACAAAGTCAAAACAACCCGAGAAGCACTTCTTGGGTTGTTTTTGGGCGTCTTTGAAACAGGCCAAAGTAGCAGAGTGAAGATGACAGCGATGCTTTGCGATAGGGAAAAGGGCGGGGAGCGGTGGAGCTGCCCTCTCAGTCACGAAGACCGTTCCCGTATGGTACTCGCATTGCAACTCTGCCATCTCCACCCTTTGAGCGGATCGCCGATCCTCGGAGGGGCTGGCTCGGACCTACGACCCGTCGAACACGCCCGGCGCGTGGACATTTGCGCTGCGCACGCCAGAAACCGGACGCTATAATCATCCAACCGCAGTACCCCACATACTTGGCGTCCCACGACCTTCGCTGGTCGCTTTCGCCGCGGCATCAAGAGCGAACTCTTGATTATGGACGTAACTCGTACGACAAGTTGTGCCCGAACCCCACTCGTCGTAAATGGTGCTCATCACACTCGCGGGAGCCGCTGGGATACCGAGTGGCAGACTACGGAGTCTACAATGCGTTTTTCTCGCATTAGATGAGCTATCATTGCTCAGAAAACGTTTGGCAATCGGCTCCTTTTGGGGCCGCATACCTAAGCAATCGTAGCTCATCTAATATCAAGCATCGCTGTCAAATTGCAACCGTGAGCAAAATGTTTGTTCGCTTCGCTCAAACGATTAAGACGATTGTAGCGAGCGCTCATCCGGTCCGTCAAGCAATTTTGGCGCACTTGTGATATTTTTCGCACGAACCTTGAGTGGCAGATATTTGGCGGATTTTGGCTGCACGCGCCACGCCGAAATAGACTTACAGGAGTTAGCCGACCCCGAAGAATCCGCCTTTTGAAGTCGTCAACATACCGCACTCGCGGGGGCATGTCGGCAGACTGCATCCAAATCGCTTCCAAGTCGGCGCTGCCGGCTCAAAAGGGAAATGACAAGCAGACAGACAAAGAACCACATCGCGGAAGGCGACGTGAGCTTTTGCACGCGGCGCGTCTGTTTGTTCGATACTCGCCACCGCCCTAAACTCGTTGCACGTGCTCGTCCCGCCGTTTCACCAAAAACTTGGTCGGGAACTACTGGCTATTAGCCCACAGCAACTAGCACGATGAGCGCGCCCTGGACGATGCCAATGAGCGTCCAGTTCCAGGCGCTCCTGAGGCTCCGATAGGTGGCGTACTGCCTGTGGGCGAGCTTCCACATGCCGACGGTTGTTCCCAGCATGATCAGGGCCAGCGCCACGGTGGCAATGAAGCTCGCCGCGGTGTGGTGGCTCTTGCTGTACAGCGCCAGAACGCCGGCGAGCCGAAGAGCCTGGAGCAGCAATGTCACCGGGAGCGTCGCAAGGTGATCCTCGCGCGTCTGGATCCGACTGGTGCTCCAGAAGTAGCCAATGATCTCGAGGCCCTGCGCCATCAGCAGCAAGGTCATGAGTGTCCTGGCGAGATCGGTCATACGTGACTCCTGTTCTAGCGACCCTGTCTCGGCGTGCGTATCCTTTGATACACGAGATGGGACCACTGGCAAAAATCATTCTGCGAGTAGTCCAACCTCGTGATAGTCTGCTTGTCTGTCAATATGCGCCGGCAAAGCCACACGTAAGTGTCTCAACACGGAGCATCGGATGTATATCATGTATTAAAAAATACGTCAATAAAATGTCGTACTCTGCCTGCGAGCTGGCTTTTGGAGGGCGCCAAACGCACACCTCCTTGCGCCCGGCCAAAATGATCAGATATAAGGGAATAAGGTGGGCGAGCAATGCCCGCCGCGCTAGCGCGAGCACGTGGTACTGCTGGGAAGCGGTCGATGTGGTCGAGTCGCTTCCCAGCTTTGGTGTACGCTGGCGTCAATCTTCCTCGACCTCGACGTTCAGAAACAACCTCAGCGGGTCGTTGGGATTGTCGAAATGGTAGTGCGGGAATCTCCACGACCTGTCAGAGTTGCCATCGATCCGTATGCCGTCAGCAGTGAGCAGTTCGGCCATTTGCTCGCGCGCCATCAGATGGATGCGGGCGATGAGCGTGGCCTTTGGCGAAAAGGTCAGTTCCGCACACTCACACTGCGCATCACCGCAACCCCCAAGATCCGCCGCCGAAAGCTGCGAATCCGAGACCTGCTCCTGTGCCTGGCCATCACCACGCATACCACGAGAGTCGACCCACGCCCGACGGTACAGCTCGATAATGTTGCGATTGCCGTCTGGGCCAAGGTGCTCTGGCTCAACAACAAATGGCTCGTGCTCGCCGCTTCGCATCAAGAAGCTATCGAACTCGTGTGTCATGCCAGGGCCGAGCACCCACATGCCCCCGTGCACCGGCATCAGGGAAGGGTCAACCTCTGGGCATTCGCGGCAAACATTGGTCCAGGTGGTGCCGTCGCCGATACGGGCAGGCAGCGCGCTCGGCAGTGAGGTTTGATCGCTCACCCGCAGGCTAAACCCGGCGCCCACCGCCACAGGCAAGTAAAGGCTGCGGCTTGGCCCATGATACACGAAGGGCACGAAGTACTCACCGATCTGGGCACTAACCGTAAGGCCGTAAGATCTTCCGGGGCGGACGTTGAGTCTCACTTCTGCAGCGAGACCGTACTGCGGTTTCTTACCCATAGAGCCACCTCTTTTGGTCGAGCGCAAGCTGCGCAATGTAAACGAGCGTACATTGCTACAATATCATAAAAGGCGAGTTATTCAACCTGGGGCGTTTCCGCAAGTGGTAGAGATTCTTAGGCATTCTGAAACGCGGGCGGTGGGTGTATAAACATGAACGCGGGCCGGGAAGTGCTGATGAAAATCATCACTTCCCGGCCCGTAAGGCGTACGTTTGCGCTCGCGTCGCCGACGCCTGAGTCGCACATCGGCCCTAAACCCTTTTTGGGATTAGGCGAGAAGATCGTCCGAAGGGGCCGGCGCGTTCTCTACGTCGTCACCGCACGGCCTCGGGTCCGCCTGAGCAATGCCCACGGGGATCGCGAATTGCTCGCGGATGGTTTCCCATGCCGCAGGGTCGGCAAAGTCGGGCATGTCCATGGTGGGGTAATTCCCACGGAGCATGTCGTAGGCCTGGAGCGGCGTGACGAGCCTGATCTGCGCGAGCAGTACGGCCGGGCCGTACTCGACGCCGGTACCTTCGGTGGGCCTTGGCGTGGGATCGTCGGCGGGCCGGAAGATCTTGCGGTCCTCGCCGATTGTAGTTCCGGCGGGCTCGGGCGGGCGGTAATACACCTCGATCCTGTTGTACAGGTGATAAAAGGTGCCGAATGCCGCGCGGTCCGGCCGATCGATTGGCACGAAAGCCATGCCCCGGCCCTTAGCCTCGGCGAACCGCTTGACCTCGAATATTTCAAACTGTCGGAGCTCCCACATGCCATCGTTGGCCGGCATCTTGGAAGGCCGCGTTTCGTCACAGTCGGTCCAGACGTTTGCCCACCTGCCATTGGCCCCGCCAAGCCGTATAGGAATCGCGACAACCTGTGGCGATTCGTTTTTGATCTGAAGACCAACAAACTTGTACGGCATCACTACCATGAGCAGCTCGCGCGTGCCCACCTTGCGCAGGAACGGCACACGCTCGCCATGAATGGTGGGCCGGACCAAAATACTGACACAGCCAATCTTCAACTCAACCCGCAGGTAGGCCGAGTAGACGATTTCGTACTTGGGATTGAACGACATAGAGGTCGCCCCTTCTGAGCCGATGCACGAAAATATGCACAAATGGAAACGAGCTAACAGACGTACCCCAAAACTATGACATAATATTATGCGTGCGTCAATATATTGGCTCAGCACATGACTGAAAGTGATCAAACAAGTAGTCGACTTTGCTTTTTTGCCAGTAGTAGGGCATAATCCTAGGCACTATGGCTGAACACGTGAGCTTTTGGCAGCATGTAGGCAACTTCTTCTATTCCAATCTCTTTGTAGGGCTAGTTGCTCTCATAGTTGGCGTAGCAGCATATCGTGTCTACTACAAACAAAAACGTGACGAGAAGCGCAATGCTGCCAACATCTTAATACTTGAGATTCAGAGCGCCGAGGACGGTCTCACTAGATTGACTTTAGAAAAGCCAATACTCGAAATCAGCGATGCAGACGTATTCTTAATGAGAGTCGCTAGCTGGGATAACTACAAACATCTTTTTGTTAAAGACTTCAAAGATATAAACGAATTCAACAAGATAACTGATTTCTATAACAAGTGCAAAGAATATGATGATGCAGTTCGTTTGCGAAATGCCTCCTTTTTCCATAACCAGAAAGTGTTACGCGCAAACACACATGCAGCGCTCAGAAAGTGTCTAGAAGATTACGTAAAAGTCATTGATGGCGAAGAAGACCAAGCGATACTCGACGAACTATACAAAAAGTATCTCGTGAAACGGCAACTGATACTCGATATGCTCGTCACAGGTAACAAGGGCCCTGGGATCTTTACCTATATACCCAATCAGCCTGACCTTGCTGCAAAAAGAGTCTTGGGGAGTATCGACAGAAATCTTTCCACAAGCACACCTGGAGAGGTCTTGAAGGTAGTCGCCAAATCAAAAGGCTTTATAACCGTCTTCGGTCGTCTGTCACTTTAGCCGCAGCTAAGTTGCGAACTGTAATAAGTAGTGTCCTCTGAGATAGAGGTGATCAAACAAAGCTTGTCGCAGCTTCTTCACGAAGGTACTTGCCAATCCGCCTGAGGAGATTGACGCGCGCAAGGTGTCCATGCGATAGTTTGGTTACTAGGGTTCCCTAGTTCATTAACAGCAGAAGATGGGGAACCGCGACCACCTAGCAAAAGGAGCAACTGGTGCAGAGCGACAGCGCTGATTTCTTCAGCGCCGGCCGTGAACTGATGGACCGCTCAAATTTGCCGCACGGACAGGTCCGGCAGCAATTCAACGCCCCCGAGATCACCAAGATCTTGCTCGACGACATGCTGGCACAGGTCGCGGTCGTTCCCACGCGTACCGACCAAGTCAAGCTCCTCAGCGCTGGAGGCGACGAGGAGATGCTGCGCGCACTCCAGTGCACCGTCAACCACGGCACACTGCACCTGCACGGAAAAGTTCCGTACAGGCCGACAAGCCAGCGCCGAGGCCCCAGCGCCACGACGCCTTCCGACGACATGAGCACGGTGCGCCAGACGAGCACCAATCGCTCAGGCGACAACACAACGATCAGCACCAACGGCAACGTGGTCGACCTCGACCGGGGCATCCAGCTCATCGTGCTGATGCCCGAAACCATACACCTCGAGGTTCGCGGACTCGTCGGATGCATGGCCATCACCGACGAGCTCGACGCCACGCTGGACGTCCAGTCGTCGATCCGCACCGACTTATTCGCCGGTCGCGTCAGAAAGTTGCGGTTCGACACCAAAAGTACCAGTCAACTATTAGTCGAAAGTGTCGCCACCGACGCCACGCTGAGCATCTTTGGCCACAGCGAGTGCGAAATCGGCAGCATCGGCGGCGATATCGCACTCTCGATCCAAGGCGTTGGAACCGTCGCTATCCGCGGCGGTACCAGCAAAAGCCTCAGCTGCACCTGTCTCGGCACCGTCGACGTCCAGCACCACGGCACCATTGCGGGCACCGCGCACGTAAACCTCGTTGGCAGAGGCGACGTAGTGCTACGCGAGGTACAAGGCCAGGTCCGTGTCTCAAGTCTCGGCCTGGGCACCATCCAAGTCAACGGCCATGAGTACGGGGCGGGGTAGCAGGAGCACACCGCGTCGCCAGGCTGTGCGGGAGAAGCGGGATGCGCCAAAAAACGGCCACCGCGCCACCCATCTTCTGCTGCACAGTCATAAGGTCTTCCTTATCTGACGAGACAAATCGACGTCGAAACTGTGCCGATCAAGTAGTCGCCATGCTAGATGTGGCTGTTGTCGTAATAATTCGTTCTGAGATTCTTGTACTGGGCTGGGCTGAACCCGTCTCCATGACCACATTCCGACAATCATCAGGACTAATGAAGATTGAGCTCGTCCTCGCCTCTAAAGTGAACCAGATACGCCGTCATGTCGTGGTTCGGGTAATTGCCGGTGCTATCTCGCTCCTGTTGCAACCACGTATGATCCTTCTGCGAGTACGTCCAGCCGCGTTGGTTGTAGGTGAGGGCGTTGGTGCCGTCGGACAAGAGGTCCGAGATTGGCGCATTTACATCCGGCGCACCCGGGTGAAGATAGAGGCCTTCGCCGCTCGTGCCATACACTTGCCGCACAATAGCTGTCTCGGCGCCGGCAGGTTCGGGCTCGCATGCATCCACGGCAAACGAACCGCCCGCCAGCACGCTCACAGCCAGACTCACACGGCCAAGACCACGGCGCACGCGTCGCGCAAGGCCCGAGCCAGCAGGCTGCTCGGCTCCCAAGGATCCAGCCGGCGCACCCGGGTCAAAATCCGGTGCACCACCACCATCTGGCACGGGCGTAATCCTATCAAACTGGGGCGCATAGATCGGTAACTGGGCAAATCCAGGGGTTTCAAAATGTGACATAGCTAGAGATTATCATATACACATATATAACCACAAGAACTATTCTATTTGGCCGCGGGATCAAATCTCTCGCTGCAGAAGGGCACTGTGTGATTCACAGTAAGCGGGAAGCAGGCACCATAGCGTGTCGCTAAGACCCGAAGCTTTTGGCGGCTGGCGGCCTCAAGAAGGTCGCTATTTCCCATAGTTTAGCTCGCTTTTTACTGCCATGCGCGTATCGGTAAGCCTTTCCGTCAGGGAGTCCACCCATTTGTCGCGCAGTGCCGGATCGGGCTGTATATAGGCGAGCGTTATATGCGGCTGATAGGTTGGATGCATGTCGATATGAGGCAACCGGTTTAGGCGCGCGTGGCCCTCCAACAGGTTTTGCGTAAGTGCGAGTCTACCCACGATGCAGTACCAAGATTCCGCGACGCCAGGCGGACTTTCAAAATAGCCGGCTCCAGTCACCGTTACCGGCTCCGGCGACCAGCCGCTGAGCGCCCGTTCGATATGCGGACGCCACTCAGTTGCAGATTTCAGCAAGCCGTACTTGAGCGTCACGTGCGGCACCAGCTCGCCCACCGCGCCGGCCACGAAAGGGAATCGCTCGTCCGTAGAGGTGTACAAATCTACAGCTCCATCGGGAACATGTTTCACAATCTCCAAAGGCTCGACATCGAGCATAACGCACCCCAGCCGCTGCAGGTCCACACTCGGACCGACGTCTAGATCATCGTATACTTCGGGTATTTGGTGCGGGGAAATGCAGAGTTCGCTCAGACTGCCTGCGTTGTTCGGTGTATTGCTCATCACGTAAGTATACCTGTCAAGATACCGGGAAGTGTACTTTGTGTCAAAATCCCAAACAGACGTAGATCTTGCACATTGCAGCCGGCAGGATTATCGCACAGCAAGTCTATGTAATACTAAGCAGATTTAGTAAAATCGGGCGCCGGCCAAGCAAAGTCGGTCATGGTCCGGCGCCCTTGTTTGTGCAAGCAGAAAGCCGCAGCCGATACCGAGCCGTAGGCAACCGCTCGGGTCAGAGCCACTTTTCGGTCAAGCGTCATATCCGTTACTCCTCGCGCATGTCGTTAATAGGGCTGCGGCGGATGTTGCGGAGCAGAGGTACAATCATGCTGAACAACCCAGCCACAATGGCGATTGCCGTTACCAGCCAAACGCGCGCATCCCAGCCAAAAACGCGGAAGACCAACTTAGCGTGCGAGCCGCCAAAGGCGAGCTGCGCCTGCGCCGTGAGTGTCTCGCGATATACGTGATCAATTCCGGCGGCGAGGCCAATGCCCGTGGCCAAAGCGAGCACTGCAATCACCAGCGAAATCATGGCTGTATATGAGCCATACACCAGCACAATGTCCGCCCGGTCGGCGCCAATGGCTCGAAACACGGCCGTTTCACGACGACCGTCGGTGATTGTCCGGCCAACCATCGCAGCCATAATAACGATGGCGGTGGCGGTCACGACAATTGTTGCGACGGCAAATATGCGCACGGCTTTATTTTGGAGATCACGCAGAGCAATGCTATTACTACCAAATGCGCTGAGCTGAAACGGCTTACCTGGCGCTGCGCAGAGCCCATCTTCTCGCGTCGTGCAAGACTTTTGCTCAATAAATGCACGCGCGTCCTGGGCGGTGGCAAATTCAGCGTACCATATTGGACTCGCAAAAAGTGGATCCTGCGCCGATCGAAGCAGCGCATCGTACTGAGGGGCACTTGGCAGCTGTTCGTAGAGCTCCTGCGGAATCGCAATGCCACCAGCCAGTGATGAGCCGACCAGGTTTTGCAAAATACCGGCCGTGCTATTGGCAGCAGCACCCGTTTGCGGATCGGGCATGAGGCCCACAACCCGGAATTGCAGCTTTCGCTGCACCGGATCGGTGATCGTGCCAAACATCGCATCAAACCGCTTCTGGTTGCCCGCAGCCGTCTTTTCGGCACTCGTGCGTACGTCACGGACGATCGGGGCCGCCGCGCACGAATTTGCAGCCGGCAAGCCGTAGACAAGCTCCGGCTCCTGATATTGTTTGTTGCCAGTATTCTTAGCGATGTCGGCCGCCGCGGTAACGGCATCTTGGATCTGCTCCTCCGACACCGCGTTACGATAACAAGCCGAGAATGAAACGGAACTCGCTTTTTGATAAAGCTCAGCCAGGCGTTGTAGTTTTTGGTTTGCAGTCGCCCCAGCCGATAGCGCCGGCAATCCCAAAAGTTGCGTCGCGTCAGAGTAAGAGATTACAATCGGGATCGCATCCTCACGAATAGCGCTTGCCGCCAGAGCGCCGCTCTTGGTTTCCGCGCCCGAGAGCATGAACGGCTGCGTGAGAGCCGCTGGTGTCAATTGCAGCTGGCTCTTTTTGAGCAGGTCACTATTCTGTGAAGTAGTGGTATCAGGAGAAAAATTCTCGACACCGTCTTGCATCGTCGCAATCGTGCCTTGACGCGGCTGGATATACTCAGACGAGTAAAAACCGATCGGGTGGAAGGCCGACGCCACGCTGCGAAGCTCAGGCAGCGCAGGCGAGGGATGAGCTTGCAAATATTCGTCGATGGCCTGCTGTGAATTTGGGTTCGTAATATCAAGGAACTGTGCCGATTGTCCAGCGAAGGTTATCGTCGGCCCTTTATCCATCGCCGGGTCATAGGCGATGCCAAGCTTTTGAGCGGCGACTTTTTTGGAAGCAACTTGCTGAGTGTAAAGCTGCTGAGCTCTGGCAATAATTTCTTTGTTGCTCGTAAGCCCGGCAATGGCGCTGTCGCCCTGCGCCTGTACAATGTAGCGATTACCGAGGCCCACGCCGCTAAAACGCCGTATACTCAGCAGCGCTCCCCGCGTCGTAAGTAGTGCCGCGACTAGCAGGCTAAAGAGCAAGCCGGAGATAACAAGCGTGACGACGGTTCTTATCCGTCGCACGCGCAATTTCGTGCCCGCCAAAATCAGTGCGTCGCTCACTCGTATCACGTGATCGCCCCATCCTTGAGTACAATCACGCGATCAGCCCGCCGGGCAATAGTAACATCGTGCGTGACAACCACGACGGTCGTGCCGAACTCGTTTCGTATTTGCTCAAATAAATCGATAATTGCCCCGCCGTTTTTGCTATCAAGATTACCGGTCGGCTCGTCGGCGAGCAATATCTTGGGGCGATTGAGTAGGGCGCGAGCGATCGCGGCGCGCTGAATTTGGCCGCCCGAGAGCTCTCGGGGCAAGTGGTCAAGCCGGTCTGCCAGCCCCACAGCCTCAGCCAGCTCCTGGACTCGCTGTTGCCGCTCAGGTCGCTTGGTGCGCGCGAACATGCCGGGCACCTCCAAGTTCCGGCGCAATCGCAAAAAAGGCTGGAGGTAGAAAAACTGAAACACAAAGCCGATCGTCTGGCCGCGAAAATGCGACAAACGCCGATCGTTCATCGTGCCGAGCGACACACCATCAACAAAAATCTCACCATGAGATGGGCGATCAAGGCCACCTATCAGTTGGAGCAAGGTGCTCTTTCCACTGCCACTCGGCCCGGTGATAACCACAAATTCACCCTTATCGATATCGAGCGAAACGTCCTGAAGCGCGCCGACCGCTTGCTTATTCACGGCGTATGTTTTGAACACATTTCGGACCGAAACCGCAGTGCCCGCATGTGCTCGTCGCGCACTCTGGGCCTGCTTCGAAAATGTATCAAAAGAAACTTGAGCGTGACTGCGCAGGGCAGCAACCGCCGCCTCAACGTCATTGTCGAAGCTTTGCAAATACCCTTCAACCTGTTCTGGTGAAGCGTGCTTGTTCGTGCCAGTGGCTTGCTCAGAGTTAGGTACGTTTCCCATCACAGACAGTATACATGAGCGTCATGAGCACCGGCAGAATCTTTCGCAAGCGATAGGCACATTTTATAACGATAGCGAATTCATCGTTGGAGCCCGTAGCGTGCATTCATAAAAAGCTCCAAGATATGAACGCGGGCCGGAAAAAGTTGATGAAGAATCACTTTTCCCGGCCCTTGGGTGTCGTACGTGCGCTCAGGAGTCGCGGCTCAGATGATGACGAAGCTCAGGCGAGCTGCGAGCTGTCCTCGGTGTCGAGCCCTAGCTTTGCCGCGTCGCGCCTGATCGCTTCGGTGATGTCACCGTCTGCGGCACGAACGATTGTGTCGATGCCTTCGGCAAACTGCCGCTTGGCCTCGTCCGCCAGCCTCTGGCTTCTGCCCTGGGTGGTGATCGGCAAGACATCGCTCTGGAGCCGCACGACCGTCCGCCAGCTGGCTTGCAGGTATCGCTGCAGCTTGCGGACATCACCCCCTGACTGCTTGATGCCATCGTAAGCGGCCCGCAGGATTTCCGGATCGACCGTAACAATGCGGCCCTGGCGCTGAGCTTGCACAAAGGCAAGAGCAGTCGAGTACTGCTTCGCACCGTAGTAGTAATACGGGACGAGCAGCAGCCCATTCACGCCCAACAACACGATCAGCCCCATCAGTATGAGGCCGAGGTGCGGAGCGTAGCCGGCATGCTGGATGTCCCTGATGATCCGGACGACTCCCGCGCAGCAGGCGAGACAGACAGACATGGCGGCCACGAGTTTGCTCTTCGGCCATTCCACCAGATCAGGTGGGTACATCATGGTCGCAAGTTGTTGCGTCTCCTCGTCGTCGTCAGTTGCGATGTGCGTCGGACTATCCAACCACATCATGCTTCCTCTCCTTTCGAGACAAGCACTGCAAGGATTTCGTTGCCTTACCAATGTAGTTATAACACTTATTTTACATAAAGTAAATATGCTTCAATAGAGGATTACAGATCTAGGACGTAAGAGTTTTCTTGGAGAGATGTTCGAAAATCTCTTTTGGTGACCCTGGTCGTGGCGAAACTGCGCCGGAACAGATTATTGGCCCGACAACAGTCGTCGTTAGATCCCCCGCAGGAGTTAGAACCTACAGCTTAGCTTAGTCGAGCTAGACGACTGGATATACTGTAACATCCCGCAAGTAGTACGTGCTGGTATTTTCTGCCTGCTCGCACACAAAACCCGCGAGATCAGCAGCACTAATAGCTTTAGGGTTATCGCCATGCGTAGCTATATCGCTTGGATATAGGTTAGTGATTTGGTATTTTTTCGGCGCGAACTCTTCTTGTAATGACTGGAAAAAGTGCATCTGTGCGGCCTTGGCAGCGCCATAGGCAGAGTTATTCTTGTGTGCGGCAAGTGCGCTGTTTGAAATAATGTTCACGATTCTGGCTTGAGGAAATGCAAGCGCTAGGCCACGCATCATATATACAGATGAAAAGTAACAGCTCTGTATTTGTTGCAAATAATCCTCCGGCTTTGTCTCGGTAAGGCTGCCACTTATGTAGCTACCAGCATTATTTACCAAGCACACAGCCGCATCGGGCTGCTCGGCCCGTAGTTGTTGTTGCCAAAACGCCTCGCACTCCGCTGCATTGCTTGCATCGAACTGCTTATATGTGACCCCAGCCGGTATATCGGCTGGGCGTGCTGATCTGCTGGTGCCAATAACTTGCCAGCCACTTGCCGCAAACTTCTGCACCAATGCCAAGCCGAGACCTCGACTAGCTCCTGTAATTACCGCCAACTTCTTGTCTGCCATATCAGTCCTATTCTAGCTTACCGCCCTCTAGCATTGATGGATGATGTACGAACTCATACACATTGCCGTCTGGCCCGCGAAAATGCGCCCAACGCGTACCAGCCTCACCATTGCCAATACCCTCCTCGAACATTTCGAGGTTATTTTTTTCGGCCCAAGCAGTTGCAGCGTCCATATCCGGAACTTCAAAGCCAGCGACAGCTCCATCAAGAGGATAAAACTGTTTGTCTGGCGTTGCCTCGCCGTGTAGTTCAAATCGTTGGCCTTGCGGCGTGGTAAATGCTACGAAGTCACCGTCGTCATGGGTCTTTTGGTAGCCGAGCACCTGTTGGGCAAATTGCTTCATTTCGTCTATGCGACAGGTTCGCACACCGACGTAGGTTATACCGAAAGAACTGAGGTTTTGAATCTTCATACAGTAATGATAACAGATGAATCGCTACTCTGATAAAGACGCTGACGAATTCATAGAGCATGAGTCAAACGTACGAGACGCCCATATCCGCAATAAAGTGCTTATGATTATTTGAGTGCGTGACGAAACTATCAAAAAAGACCCATCGAATGATGAGTCTCTTATGGTGACCTCACGGAGAATCGAACTCCGGTTGCTGGGATGAGAACCCAGTGTCCTAACCGCTAGACGATGAGGCCATAGTATCGTTACCTTGAACTGAGGTGCGACGTGAGCAATTATACCAAAATGAGTGTTCTCTGTACAGCAGTAATACGTCGTGTGATTGCGGAAGGGCTCGCGGTACTGCCGTAGACAGCTACAGCCCGCTGACAGCCCATCCTTCAACTCCTTCCAGGCACGCCTCCGCCATGCCCACCAAAACTAGGCAAACCGCCGGACGCGACGCGCCGCATCGAATGAGAAGTTGACGGCAGCAAGCGCAAGCGCTCGGGGCGCAACGGAACAGTGTCGAGCTGCGCGACGTAGTCCCGAAGGGCCTGGTGGCACAGCGCAAGTGCTGCGTCGCGTCGCTGAACTCGCGGCAGCTGCATGACCTGGTGACGCAAGTCAGCGAGCGGCAATAGCAACCCACGGCCAAGGCTACCGCCATCGGTCGAGTGGACCACGAGACGATCTGCGGTAACGCGAGAAGCGGGGTCGATCACGACCACCTCTTCCTTGATGCCGCCATGCGGACCGATCGCCAGAGATATGCAGACGCGTAGCGGTCCCGCCGACAGAAACAGCGAATAGACAAACTGCTTGCCGTTGCGTGTTCCCAACGGGATCCTTTTGGGGACATTTGGCCAGACCACTTCGAACGCTTCGACCAATTCGTATGGCTCCATATCACTCCATTCAGCCGTAGCCTAGAAGAGCCAGAGTTATCATATAATAAATTGGCAAAGATCGCTAACGAGCTCGAGCTGGTTGCCGCTGCCAACCATAAGCGGTACACTAGAAGGAATGGCCAAGGATTATTTTTTGTACCAAGTCAACAAGGGCTGGTACCGCGCATACTGGTCGTTTTTGATCGCGTGCAATCTGGCGATGCTCGGCGTGTTTTTGGCGAGCGGCTTTTCGACTCACGCCACGCAGTACGCCGACTATCTTCACATCGGTCACACCGCGGCCGTGATGACTGGTTTCAACGTGCTGTATTTGGGCCTGGCGTTTTGGCTGATCGCCAAATACAGTGAGTCGTTCGCGGTGCTCATCGGCGCGTTACTGTTTTTGCTGACGCTCCTCTACGGCATGGCGAACACTACCCACGAATCGGCCACGCTCATGTACACGGCGCTGTGGTGCGTCTCGGGATTTTTCATCGGTATGTTCGGCGTGCCATCGCTGGTGATCGCGCTTTTTGTAACGGTGATTTATGTGGTACTGCACAGCAATTTTGAGCTGAGCGCACTCACGCAAGCATCGCTGGTGTTGGTGGGCGGCAGCCTCATCACGCTACTGGCGGCGTACTTTTTTTGGCGCACGAGATTTGTGAATCTGCAGGACGTGCGCATGAATCAGCTCTCGGGCGCGCTGCGGAATAATCAGGAGCAATCCGAGATTCTGATTCAGTCGATCGCCGACAGCGTGATCGTGTTCGACACCGAAGGTAAGATTTCGCTCATGAACCCAGCGGCAGCGGTGATGACCGAGTGGCCGATTCCTGAAGCGATCGGCGTGGATGCACAGCTCGTCGCCAAGCTTACCGAAGAAGACGGCAGCGATATTCCGGCCAGCGAAAGTCCGTTCGTAAGCAGCCTGGCCACGCAGCAGCATATCAATCGCACCTTGGTGCTCACCGGGCGCAGCGGCAAAAAACAAACGGTGTCGCTCGTCGTTTCGCCAGTGGCCGCGCCCAGCACCAACAAGCTCGTCGGCGCCGTGGCCGTGATGCGCGACATCAGTCAGGAGCGCGAGGCCGAGAAGCAGCGCGCCGATTTCATCAGTACTGCCAGCCACGAAATGCGCACGCCGGTGGCCGCCATCGAGGGCTACCTGGCGCTCGCTCTCAACAACAAGGTCAGCAACATCGACGACCGCGCCCGCGCCTACCTCGAGAAAGCGCACACCAGCACGCAGCACCTGGGCAAACTGTTCCAGGATTTACTCACCAGCTCGAAAGCGGAAGATGGCCGGCTCTCCAGCCATCCGGCAGTGGTCGAAATGGGCACCTTCACGCAGCAGCTCACCGACGATCTCAAGTTCGCCGCTGAGAAAAAGGGCCTCTTCGCCGAATTCATCATCGGCGCCAGCGACACCATCGACGCCACCGCCAAAGACATCACCAGCACGCACGTCGTCAAGCCGCTCTATTACGTGCTGGCCGACCCGGACCGCATGCGCGAGGTCCTTACCAACCTGTTCGACAACGCCTGCAAATACACCGAACAGGGCAAAATTTCCGTCGGCCTCACCGGCGACAACCAAGTCGTGCAGCTGTATGTCCGCGACACCGGCAACGGCATCCCGGCCGAAGACATCCCGCATTTGTTCCAAAAATTTTACCGTGTCGACAACTCCGCCACGCGCACCATCGGCGGCACGGGCCTAGGGCTATTCATTTGCCGCAAAATCGTCGAGCTGTACCACGGCCGAATTTGGGTCGAGAGCGAGCTAGGCAAGGGAAGCACGTTTTTTATCAACTTGCCGCGACTGAGCGCCACGCGCGCCGCCGAGCTCCAGCAGCAAGAGCAAGGCACCACGCTCGCCGCAACTCCAGTCGCCACCCCGCTTCGTGCAGGCGACGCACCACAGAAAATTTCGTAATACCGTGATACAATACAATCAAACTATAAGCGTTACACATTAAAACAGGGGCGAACGATGGCGAAAATTCTTCTGGTTGAAGATGATAATAACTTGCGCGAGATCTATGAAGCTCGTTTGCAAGCCGAAGGCTATACCATTGTTTCGGCGATGGACGGCGAGGCAGCACTTGCTGTGGCGAAGCAAGAGCACCCCGATCTCGTGATCTCAGACGTCATGATGCCGCGCATCAGCGGCTTCGAGATGCTCGACATTTTACGCAACACCGAAGGCCTCAAAGACGTCAAGGTGATTATGCTCACCGCGCTCGGGCAGGCCGAAGACAAAAAACGTGCCGACTCGCTCGGCGCCGATCGCTATCTCGTGAAGTCGCAGGTCACGCTCGAAGACATCGTCAAGAGCGCGGATGAACTTTTGCAGCCGGGCGGTGGCGTTCCGGCGCAAGATGCAGCCGCGCCTGCTTCGACCACTTTGACATCCAGTCCCGCTGCTGCCCCGACAGATGCAGCAGCTCCTACAGGCGACTCCGCGCAGCCAGCAGCTCCTTCGGCGGCCACACCCGAGCCAACACCAACCCCGATTCTTCCTGTGAGCCAGCCGCCAGCCGAGCCAGGCGCCACCGCAGCAGCAGCTGCCAGCGCGCCAGCTCCAGCAAGCGCAGGCACGCATGTGCCCGAAGAGCCGGCTTCTTCGAGCACAGTTTCAACATCAGCAGCAGCTCCGGCCGTGACAAGCAATACAAGCCCGGCATCAGCCGCGGGGCCAGCCCCTAAAACCGCCTCGGCTACGCCAACTTCTATGCCGGCAGACACTACCGTGAAGCCTGCGCCAGAACCTCCTACTCAGACCGCTCCGAGCGCCACTCCAGTGAGCAATGGTACGGCAGCAGGCGCAACGCCGGCCAACACAACGGCGTCCACGGCAAGCTCCACGGCGGAAAATGCCCCGGCACCACATGCCGCACAACCATCCGTGCTTACCGATGCTGCTCAAGTGTCCGAGCAGCCGCCACAAGCAACGCCGGAAAAGCCGGAGCCCACACCGGCAAGTTCGACAGCTTCCGCGCCAACCTCGACTACCGCCGAAAGTGTCCCAGCCGCCGGCAATGTATCTGCCGCCAGTGGCGCCGACCCGGCCGTAAGTCCAGCGACGCCGAGCGCGCAAGCGACTTCCGACGAAGCCGCCACCATGCGCTCACAAATCGAGAACTTCATCAAAGAACCAGCGAGCCAATCCGCGCCCACATCTCCGGCACCGGCCGCCCCAGCGGCCTCAGCACAATCCGCACCAACCCGCCAAATGGACACCACCGTCGAGTCGACAAGCACCGGCGCGTCGCCTGCGCCGAGCTCACCTCAAACAGCAGCTAACCCAACAGCTCAGCCAGAAGCAGGGCGGTCAATGGTTTCCAGCCAGCCGGCCCCGGCTACCACTGCAACACCGCCAGCCAACGATTCATCGACCAACGAAGATGCGCTGGCAAGCGCAGTGCACGACCTCAATTCATCGGTGCGGCCGGCACAGGCCGAGACAAGCCCGGCAGCGCCGAGCGCGGGCCCGACAATTGTGAGTCCGACGGTCCAGGCAAGCGCTCAAATGCCCGGCCCGGCCGCCCCAGCCAGCCCATCGCCAAGCTCGAATACGACTCCCAGGTCAGAGAACACCGGTACTGCGCCGGTTTCGGCAGCCTCAGCCCAGCCAACCCCGGTTGCGGCCAGTGTGGGGAATAATTCCGCCTCGCAGCAGCCAGCTATCACGACGGCCCCAAGCACAGCATCACCTTCCACCCCGAACACTGCGCCCAGGCCGGTCGCGCCGCCAAATATCGCGCCAGCTAACAATCCGAACGAGCAAGTGGGCATCTCGGGAAAGAAAGTCATTCAGCCGCTCAATGACCTCGCTGCGCCCGATCCGCACAATGACCTCAACGCGCTTTTGGCTAAAGAAGGCATGTCGAGCATTGACGCGGCGCCAGCGCCAGCCCAGCAGCCGCCCGCCGGTGTCACCGCGCCGTACAGCGCAGCTGCGCCGCACCAGCCCGGCCACGTGATTTCGCCGCAAAATCCCGACGGCAGCGCTATCGACCCCAACACCATTTCGCTGTAGCCGCTACTAGCCAAGGCGCACGCCGGCGTGCATACTACCAACATGAGATTGAATCGCTACCTCGCGCAAGCCACTGGGCTGAGCCGCCGCGCCGCCGACCGCGCCATTGAGGCGGGGCAAGTGCAGCTGAACGGCGCTATCGCACAGCTCGGCCAAGAAGTTGGCGAGCACGACACGGTGCTGTTTGGCGGCCGCGTGCTCACTGCGCCGGCGCAGGAAAAGAGCACGACGATCATGCTCAACAAGCCGGCCGGGTTCGTCGTGAGCCGTGACGGGCAGGGCAGCCGCACCGTGTACGATGTGCTGCCCGCCAAGCTGCACCGTCTCAAGCCGATCGGCCGGCTGGACAAATATTCGAGCGGCCTCTTGCTGCTCACCGATGACGGCAAACTGGCCCACGAGCTCACGCATCCCAGCCGCCAAAAGATCAAAGTATATGAGGTGGAGCTGAGCCAGCCGCTTGCGCCGCTGCATCGGCAAATGATCGCCGATTTTGGCGTGCAGCTCGACGATGGCCTGAGCCGGCTCGGGCTTGAGCGACTGCGCGATGGCGACAATCGGGCATGGCTCGTGCGGATGAGCGAAGGCCGGAATCGGCAAATTCGCCGCACATTTGCTGGCCTCGGCTACCGCGTGGCGCGGCTGCATCGCACGCAATTCGGCCCGTATCATTTGGGCGACCTAGCCAGCGGCGCGTTTGTATCGCTCGACCCGTAATACTTCCCAAAAGGTACGTGTTTCATAAAAGTAGCGACAAGCAAACGGGATAAAAAGGACGCGGTCCTGCGCAGCAGCCAGCTTGGCCAACTGCTGCGCAGGACGCGCGAAACACTCAGCTCAGGCGAGCCTGGTGCGGGTTACGCCGGCACGCGGCCAGCGGTCTCCGGCTGCTCGCCCATCCAGTCCAGCAGCTGCCGGAAGTCACCCGCCTCGATCGGCTTCGCGCCTTCGAAGTGCAGCAGACACAACTGCGGCGCAGTGGCACGCAGATGCTCGAGAATGTCCTGGCAGTACACCCAAGTCATCCCCACCCGCAAGCGTAGCCTGGTGAGATGCCTCGGGTGTGCTGATGCAGGAGGATCTTTCAAGAACTGCATCGCCGTGGTGATGGTGTGCATCACCTGGCCGGCTTCGGAATTTTCGGCCAGTCGCTTGCGGACGTTGCGACGCGAGGCTTCGATCGATCGATCTCTATCCCCCAAGTCGCTCGCCTCAGTAAGGCCAATTATGTGCAGACCGACAGGCACCTCCAGCGACACATTAGTATGCGCCACGTAGAACTGGAATTGGTGGACGTGAGAAATGTCGACAGGCGACTTGCGGATGTGAGGGTTTGACCAGCCAGCCCAGTTCGCTAGATACAGACCACCTTCGGGCCGCAATATGGCGAAGCATGCGGCCTCCACCGGGACGGGCGGTTGGTCCAATTCTCGGCCCATCTCGTGCTGCGCCTCGATCGTCCTCCGGAACTCATAGCCATTGCCGATTGTCCTGACAGGGCCGGTCCGAGGCTTGTTGTCGGGCGTCGGCAGGCGATCGCTTGTGATCGGATCGCCGGTTGCGACCAGCCGGCAGAGCTGCTCGTAGTCTTCAATAACGTCCATGCGTTTCCTCTCAGCAGTGTGATGTGGTGGCGACCAGCCGGCGGGGTCAAGATCGCCCGCTAATCTCCGGCTGCTTGCGCGCCCACGTCAGAATTGCTCCAAGCGTGTGTGCCTCGATGAATGCCGGCTCCGTGAGACTACTGCACAACATATTCAGCTGCGCATACTGCCGCCGGAGCTCCATAATGACGCGCTCGTGATGGCCATGCGAAGCCTCCCACTTTTTAGTGATCTCGGCATCCTCGGCAGATTTCGGCTCTCCGGCAATTTCCGCTGCCATGGTGCGTCGGTACTCATCCATGAGCGGGAACATCTGCAGCGATGCAGCATGAGGGGGCTGCTTGTAGACAGAGTCAGCCATGTGCTTACTAAACTGCTCCAGAGGACTATCCATGCGGTCGTCCACGATCCGCTGAACCACGTCAAGCACCACCTCTGGCGACACGTTGTACTTGACGCACGCGCGGTGCGGGCCTTGCGATGCCGTCCAGTCTGCCAGGGTGCAGAGGAGCAGCGTTTCCTGGGGCGTTTTGACCATGAAGAGCGACGTGGCGGCCTCCACCGGCGCACTCAGATTGGGGTGAGCAACAGAGACGGTTCGCCTGAACTCGTAGCCGATGCCGGCAGCTTGGTCGGGGGCCGACTTCGGCCCGATTTCGGGAAGAGGCATGCGATCGCTTGCGATAGGCTTGCCGGTTGCGGCCAGCTCGAGAAGCGCGGCGTACACTTTAGGAAGGGTGCTCATGGATTTCCTTTCGTTCGTGCTGTGCGGACCTGTTTGCTTGTCAACGAACTTCGCGCGCATATAGCTGGCGATGGTTCAAACATAACTCTAATATCGAGGAGTAGGTTTGTCAATACGGAGCACATCTGTTAAAATGGATGCTAATGAGTACTAAAAAACTACCGATCGTGGCAATCGTCGGCCGCGCAAATGTCGGCAAAAGCAGCCTCTTCAACGCCATCCTCGACCGCCGCGAGGCGATTGTGGCCATGGAAGCCGGCACCACGCGCGACAGCATCACAGCCAAGGCCAGCTGGAACGGCCAGGATTTTTGGCTGGTCGACACCGCCGGCATGAAGGACGCCGAGGACGAGTTCGAATTCACTATTCAGGAGCAGATTTTGCAGGCTGCCGATAGCGCCGATGTGATTTGGGTTTTGGTCGAAGCCAACGTGCCGATCACCGAAGAAGATCGCCGCGTGGCCCGGCTGGCGCTCAAGAGCCGCAAGCCGGTGTTTTTGGTCATAAATAAAGTCGACCGCGCCCGGGCAAGTGACAATCTCGAGGCCTTCCAGCGCCTCGGCATCAAACCGATTGTGCACACCAGCAGCACGCAACGCCGCGGCATCGGCGAGCTGCTCGATCTGTTAGTCGAGCACATTCCGGCCGTGACCATCAAGCAGGCCGACGACCGCCTGCACATCGCACTGCTCGGCCGGCCGAACGTCGGCAAGTCGCAGCTCTTTAACACGCTCGCCAAAAAGCAGCAGGCAATTGTGGCCGATCGCGCCGGCACCACGCGCGATATCAACCGCGCCGTCGTGCGATTTGAAGGCCGCGAAATCGAAATTATGGACACCGCCGGCATTCGCCGTCCTGGCAAAATTGGCACCGGCATCGAGCATTTCAGCGTCGTGCGCACGCTGTCGGCCATCGAGCAAGCCGACGTTTGCTTCTTGCTCATGGACGTGAACGAGCTCAACACGCAGCTCGACCAAAAAATCGCCGGCATGATCAAAGAATCCGGCAAGGGCCTGGTGCTGGTGGTGAGCAAATGGGACGCCGCCGAGGGCAAAGACGCCTTCACCCGCGATGCGCTCGCACCGCAAATCGCCGCCACCTACGACTTCGTGCCGTGGGCGCCACTGATTTTCACCAGTGCTATCACCGGCCAGAACGTCGCGCAGCTGTTCGACCTGGCGCTTTCTATCGACAAGCATCGCGCCACCCGCATCGGCACGCGCGAGCTGAATCTCTGGCTGCGCCGCGTCATCGACAAGCACCCGCCAGCCGGGCTCAAAGGCCGCGCGCCGAAGCTCAATTACATGGTTCAGGAAGACGACAATCCGATTCCGGCGTTCAAAGTGTTCGGTTCGAGCACCAAGTTTTTGCACTGGAGCTACAAGCGCTACATGGAGCGGAGTTTGCGCGAAGTGTACGATTTTGAAGGCACGCCGGTGCAGCTCTGGTTTATTGAGAAGCACGAAACGCACAAGCACGGCAATAGCCCCACCAAAGAACCGCGCAAATAGGTGCGGGGCAGAGCGGCGGCGAAAGATTTATAAGAATAAAACGCGGCTCAAGGGGTAGGTGCGGGGTGGCGAAGCGTTGGTTCAAAAGTTCGGGGCAAAAGCCGCGAGGACTTAGACGCTTCGCCACCACCCGCCGCACGGAAGCGCGCCGAAACGGCAGCCAGTGCAGCACGATCACCTACGAGTAGTAGTCGAGTTAACCGACCTGGAGCGCTGCCGCCTTGGGAAGCGTCTGGTACATCAAGTCCATGAACTCGATCTGGGGGAGCGACCCTTCGGCGTAGATGCCGATGGTGGCAACGTGGCCGTCGAGCGGGGTTTGCACCACCAAGCCGACGGTGTATGCGCCGGACGTGATCCAGGCGCCCTGGCCGGCCGGTGCACCACAGGCGCTGAGCTCGGACACCGTCAGCGGCTTGCTTGCCGTCGAGCGATCCGCGCCGTACGTCGTGGCATTGGCTTTCGCCAGGTCGTTGGTCGTCGCGAACAGCAGATTGTTTTGCTGTGCGTTCCGCGGCTGCAGGTTCGCCCAGACGACGAACGCCAGCGATTGGTCCTGCGGGTGTGAGTACGAGCAGCTCGTGCCGCTCGATCCCAAGCCGTCGTTCGTCAGGCCGTCAAAGTTCGAGACCTTGGTGAACTCGGCGACCGAGATGAGATCGCAGGCGGTCAGCGGCTTGACCGGCGCGGGAACAGATGCGGGGCTGGCGGCGACGGTAGCCGAAGCCTGCGCCGGTGCCTTGCGAGCGTCGGAAGCAGCGTGCCCGCCCCAAAGGTGGACGACGTAGGCGCCGATAGCCCAGGCGACAACCAGGGTGAGGCATACCCGAACGAACATCCGTCCGGCGGTGCGGCGCTGACGGACCGAAGTCTTGCTCATAGAGATCAACTCTCAATCGTAGATGGTCAAGGACGAATGGCCGATTCATTGCTGATTCGGAAGTAACGCGGCGCGCTCCATTCACTGTTATTATAGCATAAAGGGTTTAATATGTAAATGCCGAGCACGTAGAGCCTGCTCAGCTCGGCACACGCAAGATCCTCGGGGCACCCACTCATTCACCAAAGAGTCAGGCCATCTCGCGCCAGCGCAGACGGGCCACCATTGCTACCGCAGGCTACTCAAGAGATGGTATGATAGGTGCGATGGCATTTATTCAGAAAAAACCTCAGGTGGGCGTCGGTACGCAGTTCTACACGCTTGGCCTCAACAAAACGCTACTCATCGTGGGTCTTGGCAACATCGGCCGCGAGTACGACGGCACCCGGCACAACATCGGCTTTGCGGTGGTGGATGCTTTCGCACAGGCCAATGATTTTCCGGCCTGGATCGACAAAAAAGACCTCAAATGCCACCTCACGCAAGCGACCCTCGGTAGCACGCGCGTGCTGCTCGTCAAGCCGACCACATTCATGAATCTGAGTGGCGAAGCGGTGCAGGCGGTGATGCATTTTTATAAGCTCAGCACCGATCAGATCGTGGCCGTGCACGACGAGATCGACATCCCGTTCGGCCACATTCGCACCCGCATCGGCGGCTCGAGCGCCGGCCACAACGGCATCAAATCCATCACACAACACCTTGGCGAAGAGTACGGCCGCGTACGCATCGGCATCGGGCCCAAGGAACCGGCCCAGATGGACACGTCCGATTTCGTGCTGGCGCGCTTTAGCTCCGGCCAGGCAGCCGACCTGCCCAAGCTGCTGCGCGAAGCCTGCGCCATACTCAGCGAACGCGCCTACGGCGACGAACTCCTGCCCGAAACCCGCTCATTTCTTATGTAATTATCGCTCTGCGACGCTTGGCCCTAACAAGCGGAACCCTCGGCCAAGAGATACTTTACACAAGGCGAGCGACATTCGCACCGAGCCGCACGACGCATCTGTGCAAAATCACTACCGACGGTGTGTTTAGGAGTGGCTATGCCATTGTTTAGCGATAAGGATAACTGGTGGGGCGGCGGCAAAGAAGGGAAGAGGTTCGCTCGGGCAGTGATGCTCGAACTAAGTCTTTTCTTTGTCGCCGCTTGGCCGCTCTAGATCACGCCATGAAGGCGAGAGTCTTTTTGGGCGGCGGAAGGTCCACCTACTCGTTGCAGGGAACGAACGGGACCGACGGCAGGCTCGTCACGGGGGTCGAAGTGGTCGCCGGCTGGCTCATGGTTTGGGGGCTGCTGGCTGGCGCCGAGGTGACCGTCGAGATCGTGGTCGGCGTAGCGGCCCGGAAGTGCGCCATGTTGGCGTGCGCCGTGACCGCGAGGGCCATCAAACGTTGCGGCGTCACCACCAAGCCGTCGGGGTCGACGCTGATCGCGACGATGATGTTCGTCCGCACATCCTGGAAGACCAAGCCGATCAGCTTGCCGTCCTTGGCCAGAACCCAGCGACCGCCGTAGATGTCGCGCAGCGTGTTCACACCGGCGAGGGACGGAGTGGTCGGATTGGTCACCGACTGGCTGCTGCCCTGAGGGCTCGCGAGGGTCTCGACCATCGCAGAGTACAGGTCATGCGAACCCGCCGCCTCGATGTTGGTCGTGACTTCTACCAGGATGGGAGTGTCGCAGACTCCGTTCAGCTGGTACTGCGAGCCGAGACTCGGCAGTCGCCAGTCGCCGTTGGAGTTCGTGTACGCCGTCACCGGGCCCCGGAAGGTCTCTTCCAGCTGCGGGGCCTGGAAGGTGGTGACGATAGCGGACGGCGGGATGAGCGCGTCGGGGGCGGCGGTGTCCGTGATGACGTGCGCCGTCGCCTGCTTGACGAACTTGTCGGCGTCGGTCTGGGCCGCGGTGCGGTCGTCACAACCGGCGAGCATGACGCCGAAGACAACGGCAATGAGTGCCAGAGCGGACGTGCGGATGTTCGGCTTACGCATAGAACACTTCCTTCGAGTAGGTGCGAATGGTCTCGCACACACAGCGGAGAATTAAGCACGATGGTGCCCATTCATATATATTATACTATAAATATGAGAAATGTAAATGTTGTCTAGCAAGCAGGTATTTCGGGCTTGCAATGTGGAGGAGCGTAGGCTAGGATATGCAAGCTTTGGTTCGCACGCGCAGACAAGGCCAAGAATTGCAGCCACAAAAATAGGCCTACAAGAGGGGGTGGGCACCGCTTGTAGGCCTATTGCTGGGAACGTCATTGCTGACCTTCCCAAGGGCTTCTCGAAAGAAGTCCGACCCTTCAAGCCCACCTAAGCGAAGCATCACGCACCAAAATCATACAGTGGTGTGCCGGTCAATGACCATCTTTTTGGACTCGCTCTTGTTAGGTCGCCCTCTTACCGAAGTAATAGGGTGCTTAAAGGGGTTAGTATGTTTTAGAGCGCTTTGCCTCGAAGGCAAGCACATCATTAAGTGGAGGGTAACAACTCTTTGCTGGCACGCTCTAAAACAATCTAACAATTGTTAGAATGGGGGATAAAGGTGCGTAGTCGTTATATATTTAACGCTTACAGTGGGCAATTTTAGCAAGTTTATTGTCTTATGTCAATACTATTAAAGGATTTTGTGTGGAAGTCAAAAAGGTTTCGGTAAATGCTTATGGCTATCCTGCGTTGCTGGCTACTATTCCGGATCCGCCACCGCAGCTTTTCTACAGAGGCCAAGACCTCACCGAGCTACTCAAGCGGCCTCGAGTTGCAATTGTCGGCAGCCGCAAGATAACCCCTTATGGCCGAGCGGTAACCCAAGATCTTGCAGCGCAACTCGCCAGGCAAGGCATCATTGTTATAAGCGGCCTGGCGTATGGCGTCGATGCCGAGGCTCATCAGGCCGCGCTCGAAGCTGGCGGCATAGCAATCGCCGTGTTGCCGTGCGGACTAGACGTCATCTACCCAAGCGCCCACCGCAATCTTGCCCAGAAGATTCTCAGGCAGGGCGGGGCACTGGTAAGCGAATACCCGAGCGGCACGGTCGCGTATAAGACCAATTTTATCGCTCGCAACCGCATCGTGTCCGGCCTGAGCGACGCTGTGCTCATCCCCGAGGCTGCCATCAAAAGCGGCACGCTGCACACGGCGCGTTTCGCGCTCGAGCAGGGACGAGAGGTGATGGCCGTGCCAGGCAATATCACGAGCGCCAACTCCGGCGGCACCAACGCACTCATTCGCGACGGCGCCACACCCATCACCGAGCTGGCAGATATTTTGCTGGCGCTCGGGTTGAATCCCCGCCAACAGCCGCTCATCATCGGCAGCGACGAACACGAACAGCGCCTCATCGACCTCATATCAGCCGGCCACAGCACCAATGCCGCACTACTCGCCGAAAGCCAACTGCCCGCCGCGCTCTTTGGCCAAACCATGACAATGCTCGAACTCACGAGTAAGATCCGCTCAGTCGGCTCTGGTGCGTGGGCGCTCGGCCCGTGATCACGAGATCAAAAACATCGGCCAAAGCCGTCAAACCATGAAATCATCACCACACAAAATTTGCCAAATCGCAAACGACTTGCGTATTATAAGCACTTGCGTATAAGCTAGTTGGATAAGTATGACCAAGAATTTAGTTATCGTCGAGAGCCCCGCCAAGGCCAAAACCATCGAAAAATATTTAGGCAAAGAGTACACCGTTAAGAGTAGCTTCGGCCACATCCGCGATTTACCCAAAAAAGGCACCAATATCGATGTCGCCCACAATTTCGAGCCAACATACGAAATTAACCCCGACAAAAAGAAAGTCGTAGCTGAGCTGCGCAAGCTCGCCAAAGAAGCTGATGAAATCTGGCTGGCAAGCGATGAAGACCGCGAAGGTGAGGCAATTGCATGGCACCTAACCCAGGCGCTCAAGCTCAACCCCGCAACAACGAAACGCATCGTGTTCCACGAGATCACAAAGCCGGCAATTGAGCACGCTGTCAAGAACCCGCGCACCGTAGATTTGCACCTTGTAGATGCATATCAAGCCCGTCGGGTCCTCGACCGATTGGTGGGATACGAGCTCAGTTCAGTGCTCTGGAAAAAGGTGCGCTCAGGCCTAAGCGCCGGCCGCGTACAATCAGTGGAAGTTCGCTTGATTGTCGAACGCGAGCGCGAGATTCGAGCGTTCACGCCAGAAGTCAGCTACAAAGTAACGGCAGTTTTTACGGTTGGCGATCAAGAGCTAAAGGCGGAATTGGCCACCAAATTACCGGACAAGGATACGGCCCGCTCCTTTTTAGAGGACGCCAAAGCAGCCATCTTTACCGTTGCCAGCATAGCCCAAAAACCGGGCAGCCGTAATCCTGGCGCGCCGTTCACTACAAGTACGCTCCAGCAAGAGGCTTCACGCCGCCTTGGCTATAGCATTAAACAAACGATGACGTTGGCACAGCGGCTGTACGAAAACGGCCACATTACATACATGCGAACTGACAGTACGACGCTTTCGGGGCTCGCAATCAGCACGGCCGAGGCGTTCATAAAGAAGGAGTACGGCGAACAGTACCATCATCTGCGACAGTTTAAAACCAAAAATGAATCAGCCCAGGAGGCGCACGAAGCCATCCGTCCCACCGATTTTACGCACCTCCGCGCCGGCGATGACGGCCAACAAGAAAAGCTTTACCAGCTGATATGGCAACGCGCACTTGCCAGCCAGATGGCGGCGGCGCAAACCGAGAAAACAGAGATAGAGATTGGCCTTTCAACTCGCAGTGAGCATTTTATTGCCAAGGGTGAGGTACTCAAGTTTGATGGGTTCATGAAGGTGTACGGCGGCGGCAAGGACGACACGCTGCTACCAGCAGTCAGTGAAGGCCAAACCCTACCTCTCCAAGTTATGGCTGCTACTCAGTCGTTCAGCCGAGGCCCCGCGCGATATAGTGAAGCCAGCCTCGTTAAGAAACTGGAAGAGCTGGGCATCGGTCGCCCGAGCACATATGCATCCACCATTTCGACTATCCAGGTTCGTGGCTACATTGAAAAAACAGACCTTGAAGGCACGGAGCGCAAGGTGCAAAGCCTTACGTTGGAAAATGGGACAATCACCGAAGATCAGACCACCGAAATCACCGGTGCCGACAGGAATAAGCTAGTGCCAACTGGGATTGCCGAAGTAACAACTGACTTTCTCGTCAAGTATTTCTCAAGTATCGTGGACTATGATTTTACCGCGACCGCAGAAGATGACTTCGATAAAATTGCTCGGGGCAAGCGACAGTGGGTGCAAATGATACGCGATTTTTATACTCCGTTCCATGAACTGGTTGAGAAGTCGGCCGACGCCACCCGCTCGGAAGTGTCTCAAGCGCGGGAACTGGGCATCGATCCCAAGACGCAAAAACCAGTCTTCGCGCGGTTCGGCAAGTATGGCCCAATGCTGCAACGAGGTTCGACCGATGACGAAGAAAAACCCACCTTTGCACCCTTGCCGTCAGGCACAACCCTCGATACCGTCACCCTGGAGCAGGCCTTAGAAATGTTTACGCTGCCGCGTGTCGTTGGCACCACCAAAGACGGCGAAGAAATGCGCGCAAATATCGGCCGCTTTGGCCCCTACGTGCAAGTTGGCAAGACATTTGTCAGCATCAAGCCGCTCGACCCGTTCGGCATCACCGAAGCCGAGGCGCGTGAGCTTTACGAAGCCAAGCTCGCCAAAGACGCCAACAAGTACATCCACGAGTTCGACAGCGGCATCAAAGTGGTCAACGGCCCGTACGGTCCATACATCACCGACGGCAAAAAGAACGCCAAGATCCCCAAAGATCTTGAGCCGGCCAAACTCACCGAAGCGGAATGCAAAAAGCTCCTCGATGAAGCGCCAGCGCGCAAGAAATTCACTCGGCGACGCGCCAGCAAATAAGCATGTTGCACGTCCGGGCTCAACGCATTTCGCCCCATTTTTTCGTGTTATTTTTCGCACGTCCTTACTAATTCCCACCTCTGTTATTTGCAATAATACACATACACGATGTAGTTGTATTTTATGACATGTTTTAGTGCAATATGTCTATTACGTGCTACAATATATTCTAGGTCTAAAGCGTTTGACTTTTACAGATAGACGTTTTATAATTGTACGAAAGTGTTGAATTAACAGACAGGGAATTTTGAAATGGCACAAGCCCAACAGCTACAATCTGTGCTCAATACTGAGCAATTTGTCCAAGATATTTTGGCAACCCTAGACCGCGATCGAGAGCGGGAGATTGTTGCGCGCCGTTTTGGCCTGTTCGATCGCAAAGAAACTCTCGAACAGATCGGCGAACTGCTCGGTATCACGCGTGAGCGCGTGCGCCAACTTGAAAAATCAGTCATCTCGCGCCTCAAAATCTCGGCCGAGCAGGGCGATATTCCGCACATCAACGAAGTCGAGCGCCATTTGCAGGCGCAACTGGAGCAGGTCGGAACAGTAGCGCGCGTCAGCAATCTCAGCGTCGTGCTCACCAGCGAAAACAGCCGCACCGATCAATCACGCCTGGCATTTCTGGCCACGCTCTGCCCAAATCTCGTGACCCTCGACGACAACGATCACTACCACTACGCGATCGGCATCCGTAAACAGCGCGACGAAAAGCAGCTCAAAGCCGCAATCGCGCAGCTTGTTGACGCCCTCAAAAAGCTCGGTCAGCCCATATCAATCGAGGAACTCGCCAAGGCAACTGGCGTAAGTGACGTCGCGCAGGCCAATGCGCTCGCAACCATTTCCAAGGATCTGGCGACGCTCAATGGCCGCTGGGGGCTGATGAAATGGCCGATGGTCAACCCCAAAAATATTCGCGACAAAATCTACGTCATCCTCAAGGAAAACGGCAAACACATGCACTTCAACGAGATCGCTGAAGCCATCAAGGACTCCGAATTCAAGCGCAAAGATGTGACGACGCAAGCGATCCACAACGAGCTCATCAAAGACAAGCGTTTTGTGCTCATCGGCCGCGGCATTTATGCGCTCAAAGAGTGGGGCTACCAGAAGGGAACCGTCGCAGACATCATATCTGAAGTGCTGCGCGACGCCGGTGAACCGCTGCACCGCGACGAAATCGTCAAGCGCGTGCTCAAGAGCCGATTCGTCAAAGAAACGACGATCCTTCTGAACTTGCAAGGCAAGTCGCAGTTCAAGCGTGTCGCCAAAGCCACTTACGACTTAGCTTAGGCTATTCATACCAGGGGGGCCTGTGCTCGGCGCAGACTGGGCTTACCAGTAAAAAAGGCGAAAAGGTCTCTGAATATTTCTTGGGCTCAGTTCTTTTAAAAACACCGGCAGTTTTATGCCGGTGTTTTTTAAACTATTTCTTGCAGCTCCTCATAATGCCAATGCTACGAAGGCGATCAGGCTTTGTCGCGCACATGAAGAAGAGCCATCGCGAGCAAATAGCAGGCTTGCCCGGGACACCGTACAAAATACGAACAGGCTGTGCTGCATAAAAGTGGTCAAAATACGAACTTGAAGTGCAGAATCGCAGATGGCTTCAAAGCGCGCAAAGTCTACGAAGCTTTGGAGGGGGCAATAGAGTCTTTTTATAAACTCCGAAAAGGTAGGGACGAATAAAATCGTTCAGGCCAGAAACAGGCGAACAGCCGACTCGCAAAGGAGACATGAACTAGATGTCGCACAATGTATATTTTGCGACTCTATGTACTGAGCATCCAGTGATATGAGAAGGGCCTTGCTTGCAGGGGACTTCCAGAGTCTATTCGTGATATGTTTAAGTTTTGTAAAAGATTTTACGAGCCTTACGAGCCTTACGAGCCTTACGAGCCTTACGAGCCTTACGAGCCT
>CAZAFC010000002.1:125031-215526 GCA_964484675.1 uncultured Candidatus Saccharibacteria bacterium
TTACGAGCCTTACGAGCCTTACGAGCCTTACGAGCCTTACGAGCCTTACGAGCCTGTAAGGAGTTTTGGCCATGTATCTATAGTTTGCAAAATTTCGCGAATGTTGTCGATTGCGACTTTTCCACAGCGTGTCGTGAAATGTTTTGCTTTTTGCCGGTTTTGTGTCACAAATTATAATTCCCTCTCTCCCCTTTGCCCCGCGCAAATAGTTTGACTTCTGCCTATCTACATTTCCTCATATGTCTTCTCCGCATCGCTGCGTTATTGGCAAGAACGAACAAAATGCGAACACGTAGGGCAGCATTAGGGGGCTACTCGAGATACATGCCCATCTCTTTTCAAAAGTATAAGCAATCCGCCCTGGCGCTTTCCTAAACTCCGGCCGCAAGGATCGACAAGTGAGCTGGAAGTGGCTGCTCTTTTTTGGCAAGAACAGATCATGCTTCCCTGGCAATCATCCGCTGTGAAACAAAATCTCCGCCTCATACCCTATAAGGGGCGAAAACTAGCTTGCTGCTGTTTTCTGTGAGACAAGTGATGAACTCCAAAAACAGCGCTCGACGAAGGCTTTTGGAGCGCTCGCTCACCTCCATCGCAATTCCCCGCCACTGTTACTTTGACAAGAAAAATTATCACTACTTATAAAAAACTTTTCCAGGAACGCGCACATCGACATACTGGGCAGGAGCTTTACGCTGGCTGTCAAGCAGCTGTTTGGTCGCAAAGAATGCCCCAGCCTGCTCGCGTACGTCACCCCGCAGATTATATTTCACGATGTAAGACGCATTGGCAAGATGCGCGTCAAGCTCGTTGCCGCCGCTCGTCAGATCGTAGGCCGAGACCGGGATGGCCTTGGCGCGAAATTGCTGCGCAAGCTGACCAATAAACGAGGCGCTCTCACTCGGTAAAACGACGACGCCTGGCTGAATCTGCAGACCACTTTTGTCGGCTACAGTCGGAATGTGCAGCTGCGCCACGCCCAGCGCCGCCGATGTATTAATGAGCGCGCGGCCATGATTATCTACCACAAACGCCTGGCCGCGATTTGTCTGGAGAATTAGTTCGGGCATGGCAGGCTGCATATACACGATCGGCTGGCGACCAAGCACGGGCAGCGAGATGGACGCCGCTTCCAGCTCAGGAAATTCCTGCTCCAGCGTTTGCGTGATGTGCGTCGTGTCGACCGTAAGTTTGTTGGCGTTCAGAAGCGAGCTTGCGAACAATTTTTGCGCGGCCTGCTGATATGTCGCCGGGCTTCGCAAGAATACCTGCCCACCGGTCGTAGCTCCCAGGGTAACAATCTTGGGGCGAGTGCTCAAGTTCAAGCACATCAGCCCTAGCACCAGCACAATAAGTGTTGGCACGATCTGCGAGGCCCCAATGTGCAGCCGACGCGGACGCAAATAGCGTTTTTTGGTTGCTGGCTCGGGCGCAGTGCGGCCAAAATCGGCCTGGCGAGCCGATCGATTAGCGTGATATGAGAAGACTTGGCTCGGGCTATGTTGCACTCGCGTTTCGCGGGCGCGCATAGCACCGTCGCGATTGCGTTCGCGCGTTTGAGTTGTCGCGTTTTGGTGATTTTTCTTTTTGCCAAGCATATATGTTAGCGGTGTTTATGGACGCGCATGTTCTAATAGTAGCACCGCGAGACGCTTTGCCGCACCTGTTTGTTCCATTTCATGCAAGCGCACGCCAAGTTTGCGGGCGCCTTCTGGGTTGTCAAGCAGCGCAACGAGCGGCGGCAGCAACGCGCGGCCATCCTCAAGCATCAAGCGTTCATTGACCATCTTCACGGCCTTGCGGTCGGCCAGAACTTCGGCATTTTTGAGCTGATGACCACCAGCAAGTACCGGATTTGGGATAACGACACACGGTTTGGCTTGTGCGGCAAATTCAGCAATGCTCGTTGCGCCAGCACGTGTAATTATTACATCAGATGCTGCGCTGTATTCATGCAGATTGGTCACAAATCCCTTCACAATCATGCGCTTGGCATCAGTGGGTTTCAGCTCCTGTGAATACGCCTGGCGCAGCGCCGCCTCGTGCGCACGGCCTGCGAGCTGCACAATGGCCAGGTCTTTATAGCGAGCAAGCAGATCGGGCACGCAACTGGCAATTGCCTTGTTGAGCCCCAGCGCGCCGTTGCCACCACCAGTCACCAGCAGTAAGCGAGCATATTCTCTGAGGCCGAGCCGCTCTTTGATTTCCTGGACTTGTTTGGGCGTCACCGGGCGGTACTCGCGGGAAATCGGAATGCCAGTGGTAACTGTCTTGGCCTGATTGTACGGATAAATCTCCTTCGGAAGCGCCACGGCATGTAGCTCTGCCCAGCGGGCAATAATGCGGTTCGCCAAGCTCGGCAACGCATCAGAATCATGGGTGATAAACGGAATGCCGTTTAGTTTGGCGCCGAGCGCTACCGGCACGCTGACAAAGCCGCCGCGGGTAAAAACAACCGCCGGCCGCAATCGGCGCATCAGCCAAAAACTCTGCCAAATACCAACCACCACCCACACCATGTCGCGCAGATTCTTGAGAACTGTCGGTATATCGAGGAGCTGCCGCACCAGGCTTTCGCCATGATAACGGCGCAGCTTCCCTGCCCGCACCGAGTAGGTTTTGTCGATATTCTTGTCTTGCGCCGGAATGTCGCTGAGCTGATCGCCGCGCTGGCCGATGTAGACAATCTCGGCGTTGGGCTGCAGCACCTTCAACTCATGCGCTACTGCCAAGATCGGGGTGATATGCCCCCCTGAGCCGCCGCCCGTCACGACTATTTTCATATCGATTGCCTCCATTTACATCATCAAGCCCCGGCACATTGTATAGTGTGTACCTGGAGATCTGAAACAGTACGCCGAGAATCGCCATCACCAGCAGCACGCTACTGCCACCGTAGCTAATCAGCGGCAATGTAATGCCTTTGAGCGGCAATAAACCCACCATCGCGCCGATATTGATAAACGTCTGCATGCTCAGCCACGTAAGCGCGCCGATGGCCACCAGCCGGCTAAAATTATCCGGTGCCCGATCCACGATCCGTTTGATCCGCATGAAAAACGCCAGAAAGAGTGCCAGCAGCACCAGGCAACCCACAAAACCAAACTTCTCAGCATAAATCGCGAAAATCGAGTCATTCTCCGGCTCCGGCACATAGCCATACGCCTGCACGCCGCGGCCCAAGCCCAAGCCAATGGCGCCACCAGAGCCGACCGAAATGAGCGCCTGGCATGCCTGATAACCACCTGTTGTTTGGCAATTGCTGGCGGGATGCAAAAACGCTTGCAAGCGCGCGCGCCGATATGGCGTGGAAGATACCGCCACGAACACCAATACCCCAAGCGCCAGCAAGCCGAGCATCAGCTTGCGCATCGGCAATCCGGCCACAAACATCATCGCCAAGCTCATGAGCACAATCACGCCCATCGAGCCGAGGTCACTTTGCACGCCCGCAACCACGAGAAATGTGCCGGCCAAACCGAAGGCCAGCGGCCGAAGCGTTTTTTTCATATCGCGCGTTTCACCTTTGAGCATGCGGTCGGCCAGAAATCCGGCCAGCGAGATAAGCAGCGCGAACTTGAGCAATTCAACAGACTGAAATGACAAACTTCCCAGGCGCACCCAGCGATGCGCCGGATAATCAGCATTGACCGGCATTGCGAGCGCAAGCAGCGTCGCCAAACCCGCAGCACCAAGCAAGATCATATACCAGCGGCGCCACTGCCCAAATGGAATCCGTGACGTCACGCCGAAGATTACTACACCGAGCAAAATCGCGATCACCTGCCGTGTGACGTAATAATTCGCGCCGACATGTTTATCGATTGCCAGCGCCGGACTAATCGCATACACGACCACGAGGCCAATCGCCAGCAAGACAATCCCCAGAATCAGCAACCAGTAGTCCGGCTTATGCCGACGCGCTGGCGCTTGGCTAGGCGGCGTAAATGCGCGGCCACTCACCTCGCCCGTTCGGCGAGTGACAACGCTCATGCTATATGTATCTCCCGACCAAGAACACAATCAGGCCAAGGACTGCCGCCACTTGGCCGAGAATCCAGAAGCGCATAGTGACTTTTGTTTCTGGCCAGCCGCTTGCCTCAAAGTGGTGATGAATGGGCGAGATTTTGAAAATCTTTTTGCCATGGCGAAGTTTCTTGGAAGCAATCTGGAGCACCACCGAGCCAGCCTCGGCCACAAACACAATGCCGATAATCGGCAGAAGCACCACCGTGTCGGTGACCATCGCCACCACGCCGAGCGCTGTTCCGAGCGCAAATGAGCCAGCGTCGCCCATGAAAAACCGCGCCGGAAACACATTGAACCACGTGTAACTCAACAAGGCGCCAACGATCGTCATACAAAATCCTGCCACGCCATATCGGCCTTCAATCGCCGCAATCAAAGCGTAGGCGCCAAATGCCGTCGAAGTAAGTCCACCAGCCAAGCCATCGAGGCCGTCGCTCATATTTACCGCATTGGCTGTCGCCACCACCACAAACGTGAACAGCGGGACAACCCACCAGCCAATGTGCCACGCATGCGTCATCCACGGAATGTGAATGCTCGACACATCGAGCTTGTTGTAAAAATACCAACCACCAATCAGCGCCACCAAAGTCGTAAGCAACAGCTTGATTTTAGACGGCAACCCCGCGACACCCGCGCCTGAGCCGCGAATGTTGATAATATCATCGAGCAGCCCCACGGCCGCAGCACCGGCAAAAGCCGCTAGTGGCAGCCATGTAGCCGACCGCGACAGATTGAACAGCAATGTCACCATACACACTGCCACGACAATAATCGCGCCGGCCATCGTCGGAATGTGCCGCTTATGTTTTTCGCCATGCAACTTCTGGAACACCGTGGCCACCTCGCCCGTCGTGGCCGTGGTGCGCGGTTTTTTCCACCATTTCCACTTGTAGGCAGCATTCGTGTAGAGCGGCGTAATGACCATGCTGAACGCAAAGCCAAGAAAACCAAGCAGGAAAATCCGCAGCAATGTATGAGTTTCAACCGTAATATGAAGAGTTGTTGAGATCATGTGCAGATGCGTCCTTTTGTTAGCTTGGCTCCATTATACGTCAGTGTGATTTGGGTGTCACACCGAAATTATTAATCAACATGTGCGCCAGATCGGCGAAGATCGGCTGCGCCGCGGCCGTACCGGCGTAGCCAGCGACTTTCGGCTGAATCGTGAACACCGCGATTACATATTGCACTTTGTCGCCGCCCACAAACCCCAAATACGTGCCGTTGAACTCATTGTCGTAGTACGTGCCGCCCGGTTTGGCGATCTGCGCCGTGCCCGTCTTGCCGCCCACAATGTAGTTCGATGGAAAGTGCAAATACGACACACCTAGGCCGTGCTGCTGCACCACATATTCCATCAGTGGGATCAAGTCGGGTCCCACTTGCGAACCGACGACGTTTTTCTTAACAACCACTGGCTGCGTAGTTTTCACGGATCCATCGGGCCCGATGGTCTGATCGACCAAATGCGGCTGGTAGTACGTGCCGCCGTTCAGTACGCTCGAAAGTCCGGCAGCCATTTGCACGGCAGTGGCAGTCATGGCCTGGCCAAACGCCGTGTTGGCATAGGTGAGATCGATGCCGGCGCCATTGTCCTTCGGGCCCGGGACATAGCCGGCCGACTCATAGCCCTGCTCAATATTTGTCGTCTTGCCAAGCTGAAAATGATCGACCATATATGTGTGCCACTCGTCGCGCGCCTTTTGGTTGATCTGGCCGCCGCCCATCTGCATCAGTTCCCAGGTCGCCCCAGTGTTCAGCGACAGATTGAGCAATTGCGCAATGCTCTTGGTGCCCGGCCCGCCATCTTCTTCGATGTTCGTAATTTTAAAGCCATCAACCGTCCAGCTTGCCGGATCGTAGTATGTCGTGTTTGGCTGAATCACGCCTTGATCGAGCGCCGCCGACGTAGTGAGCGTTTTCATGATTGAGCCGACCTCGATCGGATTGGTCACGGCGGCATTTTGGAAGAGCGTCGGGTCGGAAACGTCTTGATAGTTCGTGGGGTCGAACGTTGGGTTGTTGGCAATCGCTTTGATCGCACCGGTGTTCGGATCTATGATCACCGCGCTCACCTGCTTAGCTTTGATTTTGCCCATTTCGGTTTGCAAGATCTGCTCCATTTGCTGCTGCATGCCGAGGTCGAGCGTCAGCACCACGTTGCTGCCGTTTTTAGGCGCTTGCAAAATGTTACCACTGTTGGCCGCCAACGGCACACCGTTGATGTCGGTCACCGCTTTGAGCTCGCCCGGCGTGCCCGCCAGTGTTTGATTGAGCGCCTGCTCAAGCCCGTACACACCGTTGCCGTCGTTATTCACAAAACCCAGCGTCTGCGACGCCAGCGAACTGTCGGGGTACGAGCGGTAGTCCTGCTCCTGCGCACCGATGCCGGGGTCTTTGTACGCCAGAATTTTCCGCTCGGTATCCTGGCTCACTTTTTTGGCCAGCACCACGTAGCGCGTGTCCTTGGTCGTTAGCTGATCATGATACTTGCTTGCAGCGCCGCCGAGCACCGTTTGCAGCATATCGGCGTCTTTGTCGGCGTATTTGATGAGCGTCGGGTCGGCATACACCGTATATAATTTTTGATTGAGCACGAACGGCACCACTGCACCGCCTTGGTGCGCCTCGATAATTCCGCGCGTGGCCGGGATTTGGTACTGTTTCAGCTGATCGCTCAGCGCCGCTTTATGGTAATAATCGTAGCGAATCACCTGCAAGAAAAACAACCGGAGCACAAAAACGCCGACAATCAGCAAGATCAAAGCGAACCAAATATGTGCTCGCTCAATCGCTTTTATCGGCGGCTCTTGGCCGGTGCTTGGACCCATATTTGCTATTATACTAGTCTTGGACCGCTCCGGTTGGCGCAATTGGCGTGAGACTTTGCGCAACACTGCTGGCTTGAATCCGGCTCACTGATTGCAGTCGCGCCGATGCCACAGCGAGATCGTCATTTTCCTGCTTGAGCTGCGACTGTTTTTGCTGCAAATCGTTGATTTTATAACCGTAGGCGTTCGTTTTTGTCACCTGCGTCAGATACAGCAAACCAATGAGCAAAGCCAAAACGATCAAAATCACGGTGTTGCTCACCGGGCCGAGCCGGCGCTCACGCGAGCGAAAACTTACATTGTTCTGATTGCGGCCGGCGAACGCGTTTTGGCGGCCGACGGCAAGCGAGTTGGAATACGTCATGTGTTTTTCTACTTTGTTTTTATTTGGCGTTAGTTTTTGGTTTGCCGATTACTGGCGTGGCTTTGCGGCACGCCGATTTTGCATCTTTCTTTATACACAGGCAATGCTGTTTTTTTGGCCAGCACCACTTTTGATTAGTCGGGGTTTTATCCCTCGCTTACGAAATCTGCTGGTGCTAGCCGAGCGCGTTCCCGCACCCGGCTAGCTGGCAATTCGCCGTGTTCCCGGATCGGCTAGGCGCCGATGCGAACCTGCACAGTGAATTTGCGTGATTTGTTTTGAACTTTGATTGGCATATCAAAATCCTTTCTTTTTGTATTATTTTTGTTTGAATGCGGCGCGAAGCTTGGCGCTCCGTGCACGCGGATTGAAAACAATTTCATCATCGCTGCCGGTAATTGGCTTTTTGGTCAGAAGCCTCAAGCTGGCATCGTAGCGCTCCCCGCTTCTCGATTTGAGCGCATCTTTCACCATGCGGTCTTCGAGACTGTGGAAACTAATGACAGCGATTCTGCCGCCTGGCGCCAGCAACTGATCCAGCCAGATCGGCAAACTCAAGCGTAACAGTTCAAGCTCATCGTTCACGGCAATTCGCAGCGCTTGAAACGTGCGCGTAGCCGGATGAACTTTGCTGTAGCCTGGCCAAGCCTTGGCAACGATTGTAGCGAGTTCGCGAGTGGTTTTGATCGGTCGGTTGCTCGTGATGAGCGACGCGATCTGCCGGCTTTTGGGCTCCTCGCCATAGCGCTTCAGAATGTCAGTAAGCTCCTCAGCCGAAAAAGTGTTGACCACCTGCTCTGCCGTGAGCGACTGCGACTGATCCATGCGCATGTCGAGCGGCCCATCCGCCTGGATGGAAAACCCGCGATTCGCTTGATTAAGGTGCGGTGACGACACGCCCAGATCCGCCAAAATCACATCAAATTGCCTACCCTCGTCGGCGAGTCCCCTGCTCGCTGAGTAGAAATCGGCGTGCCGAATTTCCACTCCCCTGCCCTCGAATTTTTCGCGCAACGCATTGATTGCGTTCACGTCTCGATCGACAAGTACAGCGGCTGCGTCCGAAGTTGTGCACTCCAATATTGCCGCCGCGTGTCCGCCATAGCCGGCCGTCAGGTCGAGGTATCGCTCCCCTGCCCTTGGCGCCAAACTTGCGAGCACTGGCTCAAGCAATACGGGAATATGTTGTGAATGATTTGGTTGGTCTTGGTGCATCTTGCTCATAATACCATTTTGTTTTGGTGTTTTTGTTTTTGCAAGGTCACCTATTCAGCAGTCAGCGTTTTGTTTTTGGGTTGTTTTTGTTTTTGTGGTGATCGATTGCCGGCATGTTGGAAGTAATTTTTCTGAGTAAAGAATTTAAAAAATTCTTTTGAACTTCCTGCTTGCAATCAATCAAGGTTGAGAGACTTATGTGTGAGGTGGAGTTTTGGGAGGTGTTTCCAAAAAATGAACTATGGTTTTTTCACAGTGGTGCCATCGATCCACTGGCTGGCTGCCGAGTAGCTGACCTCGCGGGAGCGTTCTTAGGGCTCCTGCTCGTTTGCTTGCTCGTTCAAATTATTAAAGTGCTCTTAGCATCGGCGCATTTTGGCCGAATGGGGCGGCAAAATTTATTGACTCATAAGCCGCCAATATTTTCCGACGCGTACTGCCACGACATCCTTGTCGATTCCTGCAAAATCCAGCAAATGCTGCTCGATTGAAACGCGTCCCTGCTTTTGATCGCAAGTGCCTTCTGTCTTGCCCATCCGGAATTGCACGTTGAGGTCGGCCGTTTTTTCATCAAGGATATTGCCCTTGAGCAGCGGCTCCACTTCATCGTCCCACACCGTTTTGGGATACATGTGCAGGTATTTTTGGAATCCTCGGGTGACGATTACTCCGCTCGCGAACTCGGCGCGAAGCTCGGCTGGTATGGTTAACCGCCGTTTATCGTCGAGCTTGCGCTGAAAGTAATCTACCGTGGCCATAGGGTTTAATTTGCTAGTGGTTTTTATTTTGAGTGAGGAGCTGTTTTGGCTACCCACGATTACCCACTGCCATGACTATACTACCCACTCTTACCCACATGCAACTAGTTTTGCACCAAAATGGTGGTTTTTCCTACACCACTTTTCCACAGTTTTCTTGCTGGGTAAGAGTTTTCCACATATCTAGCGTTCACCCTCCGCGCGGTGGCGCTACGCCTACTCGCCGGAAGTATTGACAATGCGAATATTCGTCCCGAAATTCACCGGGATCCGTGAGGGCTCCTCACGCAAGTAAATGCCCAGTGTCCCAAACCCCTGCACGTACGCCTGGTGTAAGGAGTTGAGCATGCGGCCATCGGTACGGCTCAGCCCTAATGCCACAAACCCGAGTACACCGTACAAGCACAGCGGCTTCCGGAAGAAGTGCTCGACACGCTGGTGAATACTGTGGCTATTTTTGTTTTGCATCTTACCATTACCATACTAAAACATTAGCGTTTTGTCAATTTTGTGCTCATATATGTGCCAGTAGGTCGTCGGACGAACATCTGTTACACTTGCTCCACTCATGGGTACATTTCGCAAAATAATGCAAATCCCGACTAGTGACCGGCCGCGCGAAAAGCTTCAGAATAGAGGTGTTACGGCGCTGTCTGATTTTGAGTTACTCGAAGTCATTATTGGCAGTGGCACGCGCGCGGCCGATGTGGGCACTATCGCACGCCACTTGCAAAGACTTTTCCACAGGGGCATCGAAGCAGTGACGCTTGAGTCGCTCACCGAGGTCCGTGGCATTAGCATCGCTCATGCCAGCAAGATTCTGGCAGCGCTGGAACTTTCGCGCCGGCATCTTACTAAGGATATCGAGCCGCTGCGTTCGCAGCACGATATCTTGACGTGCCTGAGCGACATCCGCCTCAAGCAGCAAGAATATCTCATTTGTATGAGTCTTGACGGCGGCCAGCGGCTGATCGCCCAGCGCACGGTCACCATTGGTACGCTCGACGCGGTGATGGCACATCCGCGGGAAGTCTACGCCGACGTTATCGCTGACCGTGCGGCGAGTATTATTGTGGCGCACAATCACCCTTCGGGCGTGGCCGAGCCCAGCGATAACGACATTGCGCTCACGCAGCAGCTCGCGAGCGCCGGGCAGCTACTCGGCGTGCAGCTCTTTGATCATATTATTGTGACGCGCGCCGATTATTTTAGCTTTCGCGAACATCGGCTCATTTGAGGTCTACATCTCACACACTGTTTGGCGCGTATGCGCATAGGCATAGGCATGGGCACATTTAGTATGTTGCTCATGTCTTCTCAGGTCTTATCGGGCCTTAGGAATAGCATGTAGATGTATATTAGATCTGTTAATTCTATGATATTTACATTTTCGTTTGCACTTCGACGAACGTATGCTATGATTCGCGCGTCCTAATTTGGAGTGAACCATGCCAGCATATTTTGAGTTGCGGAACCAGTCCGCGCGAGGTACTGATAGCCTCGCGGCTGACATGATGCGCCACTTGCATGCGCGCCAATATCTTGGCACGGCAGCTATTGTGAGTACCGATCCCAAGACCACGCTCAGTGCTGTGCGCAAGCAATGGCTCAAGCTCGTTCGCAACATTCAAAAGCAGCGCGCCAGCACGCTCAACGCCGACAAGATCATCAAGTACACGCATGCTATTGCCCGCATGCAACAAATGCATTTTACGCTGCGGCCAAGTTATGAAGCGCCCAGCTCCGAAGTGTTCGTACTCACACCCGACAAAATTAGTACCATGCCGCCCCGGGCATTGACCGTGTATCTCGGCGCGTCAATCTCTCCTACTGAGGCCAGCCATCTCATCGAAAGACTACCAGCCGATGGATTGATCGTTGACTATATGCACGATTTGAGTTGGCCGGGGCTCGGCAGCCTACCCAAAACCGTCCTCGAGCAACATGCGCTCGAAGGCTGGCAGCAAATCGCCCGCCTATTTGCGCAGCATAATATCCCGCTCCATGGCCTCAGCGTGCCGTCATACAAAAATACCGAGGCGATGGATGATGCGCTCGACACGCTTCTGGGCATTCGGCAAGCATTCTTGGGGCACGCCCAGCGATTCCAACGAGCACTGGAGCTTGCGCGGCCGATGAGCCTAAGCGCCGAGATTCGGCAGGAGTTCGACACCTTTTCGCTTCTCGCCCATCGGGTACAATCGCTCAGTCCAGGCATCTTCAACCAACACTTTCTTGAGATCTACAATGAAAATGATTCACTCTTTTTGCATGATCAACATTTTCTGGAAACAACGCTCTCGCACGATGTAATTGCAATCGCCATCACCCAGCATGCGATTGCTGGGCGCCATAATCTAACTGCCGCACTCGAGGATTATTATCTTGGCCGTCCGTTCAAGCGTGTCGACGAGTTCTAGTGGTCGGGCCAAGTTGACCCCATCTGACTCACGCACTTTCATAATAGGCACTACCAAAAGCTCTCGTTAGGACCTGCTGCTCGGTGGCGCATTGCCCTCTAGCGTACTACGACATCTTCACCGAAATATTTTTCAAGGCGCTTCTTGATTGACCCAGGATGGCGTCCAAAATGCGCCGTCAAATCGCTCAGCAGCGCTCCCTCATCAAATTTTTTCTTGAGCTCGGTATCGTCGGCTTTTGACCATGGTCGATAAGCGTTTGGATATTGCTCGCGCATTTTGGCGAGCTTGGCCTGCCAATCCATAGCGTTCGCTTTGGGCGAGGCAGACCGATCGTCGGGTTCATCCTCGGCCCGATTGGCTTCGCGCTCTTCCCAGGCCGCAAACACAGAGGCAAAATCATGCTGGGCCTGAGCACTTTTGGTGCGCAACTCAGTATCAATCTCGCGCGCCAAAGGACTTACTCGCAGCGCCATGCCATTGAGCCCATCCAAGATAAGATGCTCCATACTCTTTACGCGCGACAATGCAACATAGCCCATACCCTCGACAAATGCACGGCTGAGGTCAACGCGCGCTGCGTCGAGCGTCATGCCCTGGCTCTTGTGCACCGTAATAGCCCAGGCCAGCCGGAGCGGCAGTTGCGTGATCTGAGCCCGCCGCTTGTCGCCGTCCATGAGCTCCCAGCTGTCTGGCCGAATCGTAATTTCGCGGCCATTGTTCAGCGCCACGACCGGATAATCGGTGCCCTTTTCAAAGGCCACGACAACACCGAGCGTGCCATTGACATATTTGCGATCCTGGCTATTTTTGATGCACATCACGTGGGCGCCCTTTTTGAGGCGAAGCGTTTGCGGCGCCAAACATGAACGCTGAAGCTGTTCAAGATACTGCTTGCTACCCGCCGTCTCCATTTCGTATTCATGCATATCACCTTCAAGCTTGGCAAGCTGGCGCTCGTTCACTTCATCAACGTCAACATTTACTGTCATCAATCGAGTCTGCGTAGTGAACGGATCCTCGATGGCAGTGGCACGATCTTGGAGCGATCTGAGCTGATTGCGCGTGAGGACGCCAGCCCGGATTCCATTCAAAATATCGGTGTATGCCTGATCGTTACTCTGGCGAAATTGCTTTTCGAGATAACATACCGTGAACACATTTTGTGCCCAAACCTGCGAGTTGGTCACAAAACTGCCTTGGCGCGAATCAGCGCGATTTACGGGCGGCAACTGAAAAAAATCACCACTCAGCACCACCTGTATGCCTCCAAATGGCGCATCTTTTTCGCGCACCAGCCGAAGCATTTCGTCAACCATGTCCAAGCGAAAATCGTGGAGCATACTAATCTCATCGATGACGAGCACATCGGCTTTATTGATAAGTTCTTGGCGCTGTTTTCCCAGTTTTGACACGGTGCGCGGATCAAGTTCGTCACGCACACCAATGCCCGACCATGCATGGATTGTTGTGCCGTTCAGGTGTGTCGCCGCCAGGCCGGTTGTGGCTGTCACGGCAATACTTTTGCCTTCACGCTTGGCTCGACGCACAAACTCGTTGAGCACATACGTCTTGCCCGTACCCGCCGCACCGCTCAAAAGCACCGATGCGCCTGATTCCAATATCGCCAGTGCCTCGTTTTGCGTCATGCCATGAAACCCTCGGCGTCGTCCTTGCTTGGCTTGAGCGGTTTTTTGCCACGGATTTCGTAGCGAATACCAGTCAGATTTGACTCCATGTAATCGTCGTTCAGCAAATTCACAAACTTGGTCAAATCTTTTTGGTTCATGATAATGATCGCGCCTGTGTCGTCGGTCATGAGGTCGACGCCGAGCTCATCAGCATGATCAATCAGTTGATCTTGCGTCAGCTCGCCAATCTCAAGTTTTTGAAGTTTGTTCACCGTGGCTTTGTTGCCCGCCACGGCGCTTTGCAAGTCCAGGCCATCAGCAAAACTCAGCCGAAAATGTTCGTTTATCTCGGCAACTTTTTTGTCGGCGATACTCTGTTTTTTGGCATTGTAGCCGAACATGCGATCAAGCTTGGCTTGATTGAACACATATAAATCGTCTTCGAGCACAAGCAGCTGATTGTCGCCCGGCACGCGAAAAGCCGCGGCGGCGTCGAACGGCATGAACACCTTGCCGCGCGCCATCCAAGCACCATCGCCTTTGAGTGTTTGGCCGAGCACTTTAATCACATAAAACGGCTCGGAAATTCGCGGATGCGTCACTCGCGCCAGCACGCCCTTGATACGCTTCATGTCGTGCTCTTCTTCGACAAACAGCTCGATTTCGTGCTCTTGTGTGTGGATCCAGTGCATGACTTCGCGCAGTTTCTCGACTTTTTTCCAGGGCAAGCGCTGCAGCACATTGTCCTCGGCCTCGGCATCTTCAAAATCGCGCACAATCATGCCTTCACCGGCCCCTTCGATGACATCGTCGACCATTTTATCAATGAACAGCGGGCGAAGCTGTTGCCGCAAATCGGCGTCGAGCTTCGTCCGATAGAGCACGTTGTTTTTGTTGATCAAAAAGAGCTCCACTTGCAAGCCGTCTTTGTACTCATACATGTTGTTGGCCCAGGCAAAAATATCGGAATGCGGGTGCGCCTCGCTGATGGCACGCGCCTGCGCAGCCTCGTCGGCCGACAAATGCGCAATGTTTTCCGAGCTCGGCACTTGCGTTTGCAAGGTGAACGATTCTTCCGGCGTTTCGGTAACGGCCTCATTGCTCGACGCATCGGCAGCTGCGTGCTCGTCGGCCAAGTTCGGCTCCTCAAGCGCACCGCTCTCGCCTTTTTGCGCCTGCGAGACGAGCGTCTCGGCCGGCATAACATTTTCTAGTGCGTCTTCGTCCATATCATCCCTCATTAGTGTCGCCCCGATGCGAGCGGCTTGCTCAATTCACTGACTCATTGTACGCGAAACTGACTCAAGCTGCTGATGTAAAATAAGCACTTCTTTGTGCGCATGCTCATAACGCGTCAGATTGCATGGAAGCTGGCTACTTTGCCGAATCCGGGATTTTGGCAGCCGGGGCTATGGACGTTTTGCGCCACACGATAACCGCAGTGATTAACGCATCGATAAAAAACAGGTACAGCGGAAATGCGACGGCTGTTATCTGCCATTTTGCCGCGGCAAGCAGCGTAGCCAAGGCGCTCAGCACCGACAAAAAGTACGTCGCCCATGCCTCCTCGGCTGGCCGCTTCCAGCTGTGCACAAGCGTCGGAATAGTACCGACAAAATCAATGAAGATGGTCGCCACAACGGCAATCGCAGGTGAATCGTACAGCCACCACGCCCCAATACCGACCAGCGCGCCAATCTGGCAGAAGATGTCGAGCCGCTCAAATGATTTGTGGCCGGCACGAAATCCAATGGCCGCAACAGTGAACGTTTCAAGCGCCGCCGCGGTTAGCGAAATTGCCGCCGGATATTGGTGATCGCTCCAGCTCGCGCTTGCGGCTATGCCCGTCAGCAACGACCACGTGAACCACGACACGACGCGCGGCTTGGTCTTGCCCTTGATTGTTTCAATGAGATAATGCCAGACAGCCGCAATTGAAAATACGGGACCAAGCAAAATCAGCGCACTGTGCAGCATATGCTACAGTCGTATGCCCTTGCGCGCTTCGTTGGCCCAGTGGTCGGCCAGCTCGTTGCCCTCGTCGTTGTTGTGGCCGCGCACCCACACCAGCTGCGCCTGCGACTGGCGATAGAGCGGGCAAACTTCGCGCACGATATCGAGATTTTTGATGTCGCCACCCTTCTTTTTCCAGCCATTTTTTTCCCAAGCGAGCGACCACTTAGTGATAACATTAATCCAAAATTCGCTGTCAGTGTGGATGGCGCAAGCCTGTCCATCAGCGTCTTTGAGGGCGGCCATAATCGCGAATCCCTCCATGCGAATATTGGTAGTTTGGAGCTCCTGACCAGCCGGTTCGCCGCCCAAGATATGCGGCCGCATGCCTTTTATAACAGCGAAACCGCCCTGCCCCGGATTCGGTTCGCAGCTGCCATCAGTGTGATAAATGATCATTGGTCGGGCTTTTTATACTTTCGGTGGTGGTCGTGATACGCCAGCTCGCGCCGGAATTGATCGAGCCGCACAACGTATGAATCAAATTTGTTATATAAGCTTGAGTAATGGCTACTTGGCGCCAACACATGCAGAAGTCGGCCCTTTGACTCGAGGTATTCGACCAGGCTGTAAAAGTCCCCATCGCCCGACACGATAATCGCTTTTTCGTAGTTACTGAGCTCTTTCATCGCCCAAAGTACCAGTTCGGCGTCGATGTTGCCCTTGACCGGCTTTCGTTCTTCGGGGGCTTCATGCGGAGCTGGGCCAGCCGCCGGTTGCGCATGCCCAGCGTCTGCCTGCTGTGCTTCAGCCTGCTCAGCCAGTGCTTCAGGCCGAACTCGCGTCAGGTCAAACGTAGTCTTCAGCACAACAGCGTAGCCAGCATCGTGCATCTGTTCGTACAGCGCTTCGTTCTCGGGAATATACCCAATGAACATGAACGCCCGAGTAACACCATATTCCGTCTCGAGAAACTGCCGGAATTTACGCCAGTCCAGCTTCCAGCCGAACTTTTGCACGCCCAGATTAAGATTTTGACTATCGATAAACGCGTAGACGCGCGGCTTGTCGCTCTTCATTCTTGTAGTCTAGCACTTTTGGCTGGCCGCCGCCATGCGCAAATTACCACTGTTGTTCTGCTTGATCGTGCTATCATACCTTCATGAAACGACGAGTTGCAGTACGAGCGCTGGTAGTAGACGGCGCGAAAGTTTTGGCAGTTAATTTGACCGACTACGGCGGCGTCAAGCGAAGCCATTATTGGTGCACACCAGGTGGCGGCGTCGATCCGGGCGAAGCGCTCGAAGCGGCGCTGGAACGCGAAATGCTCGAGGAAACCGGCGTGCGGCCGGAAATTGGTAGCCTGCTTTATATCCAGCAGTTCATTTACGACGGCCGCGAGGAGATCGAGGAGCAGCTCGAATTTTTCTTCCATGTCAAAAATACCGAAGACTTTCGCGCGATCGACCTCAGTAAGACCACGCACGGCGTGCTTGAAATCGGGCACATTGATTTTGTCGACCCGGCAGAATACACTCTCTTACCTAAATTCCTCGGGCAAGAAAATATTGCCGAGCATATTGCAAGCAATGGACCGGTAAAAATCTTCAATTACATCGAAAACTAGCCCAAGCTTTAGCGTCATAATCTTTCAGGTAGAAGATTTCTGGCGCGTTGCTTTAGCGGTACTCGGGGTTCTGAAAATCAAACCGACCGCCAGCGTCCCATGCGCTGCGCTGATTGCCGTACGCCGGAATTCCGCCGGATTTTTTGAGCATCAGCGCGAGATGCATCAAATTCCATGTCATGAACGTGGTGTTGCGATTGGTAAAATCATTGCTGAGGCCAGCGCGCGAGCCATCCGGCAGCTTGTCGCCATAGCTTGGGCCGGGCCCAGCCTCGCCCACCCAGCCAGCGTCGGCCTGCGGCGGAATCGTGCAGCCGAGATGTTGCAGGCTGTAGAGCACGTTGCTTGCGCAGTGTTTTATGCCGTCTTCATTGCCATCGATCAGGCAACCGCCAACCTTGCCGTAGTATGCGTATTGGCCTTGCGGGTTCAGCTCACTTGAGCAGGCATACAGGCGCTCGATAAGCTTCTTGGTTTGTGAGCTATTATCGCCTAGCCAAATCGGGCCGGCGAGCACCAAAATATCCGCCGCCTGCACTTTTTTATACAGCTCCGGCCACTCGTCAGTCGGCCAACCGTGTTCACGCATGTCGGGCCACACACCCGTAGCAATATCGTGGTCCACTGTTCTGATAACCTCTGTCTGAACGCCGTGCTTCTGCATAATTTCTGTACTCACTTTGATCAGCAAGTCAGTGTGGCTTGGCTCCGGCGACTTGGTGAGCGTACCGTTGAAGAAGAGCGCCCTAAGCCCACTAAAGTCCCATGCCTTTGTTTTGCCATCTGCCATATGCACTTTCCCGCTTATAGTTTGAGTATAGCATAAGCAGTGTGCGCGAGCGCCCATCGCGCGGATAAAAAGCACGCAATCTCCAAGATAAGCCGAAGCGCCGACTAGCGCCCAAAATACAACCGCCAACTATAAGCTATAAGCCGCGTCAAGAGATATTACGATACAATACTGCCAACTAGCAATTGCTAGTCAGTCGATTGAGAGGGGTGCGCATGCACCAATCAACCGTTGTAGGGCTCGCATGGCCTTTGGCGCTTCTGATCGTGGGAATCTTTACCACCGTGAAGCTGTCGCCCATCGCCACGCAGTTCGTCGAGATGCTGAAGTCGAGCCGCGACGCTGAGATCGAAGAAGCGCGTGTCGCCCTTTTGGAGCGCGAGAACGCCGCTCAGCTCGTGTCGGGCACACTCGATCAACGGATCACTGCCGAACAAGCTCGACTCGGCCTCGAAGCAGCGCAACGACTCGCCGAGCAGCAGGCTATCAAGGATGATCCCAAGGCTACCCACGAGTTCGTGCGTGCCAAGCGCCAGATCGACCTCGACGCCCACAAGGCAACGGCGGTCGACCGAGCTCGTGCCAATCTGCCGGCGAACAGCGGACAACTCAACGCGCATGCGTACAAGGAGTACGTACGCTTCCATTCCAATCCGGTGTCCTACGAGGTTTGGTTGCCGCGACAGTAGCTAAAGATGCATGCAGTTTACGGCGTTTCTGACTCGTACTTCACGAGATCAAATCAAAAAACGCCACCCTATTCTTTATCATCCTGCCGTCCAAACCCTGTCGGCGCACTACATTTGAGGCAGTCACAAAGGCAGTTCCCCATCGGCACGCGCTGACTTTTTGACAGCCACGCGTCTTATATCGAAACTACTGGGCGCGCTACCGCAGGGCCGGCAACAAATCGGCAATTTTCACGCGAGTTTGCTCGGCCGTATCGCGGTCGCGCACCGTCACCGTGTCGTCCTCAAGCGTCTGAAAATCAATCGTAATATGTGCCGGCACGCCAATCTCATCTGAACGGCGATAACGCTTGCCGACGTTCGAGTTATCGTCCCAAGTCACAAACCCAAGCTCTTTTTGCAAGTTTTGGTAAACTTCCTGCGCCTTGGCCACCAGCTCTGGCTTGTTTTTGAGCAGTGGCGACACGGCAGCTTTCACCGGCGCCAAGTGCTTCGGCAGCTTGAGAACCGTGCGCGGCTCGCCGTTGAGTTCATCAATCGTGTATGCCGAAACCAAGACCGCCATGAGGGCTCGCTCAACACCAAAGCTCGGCTCGATCACATGCGGCACAAATGGAGCACCACCATTCTTGGGTCGATATTCCATACTTTTGCCCGTTGCTCGCTGGATGTTGTCAAGATCGAAGCTGGTACGATACGCCAAGCCCAAGATCTCATCTCGACCATGCGGATAATCAAACTCAAAGTCAATCGTTCGCTTGCTGTAATGCGCCAAATCTTCAGTAGGAACCTCGAGCTCATGCACTTTGCCAGCCGGCAGACCGAGCAGCGCAAGCCACTCGTGTACTTTTTGGCGCCATTGCTCAAATGCCTCCTCCCACTGATCAGGGTGAACGAAGTATTCGATCTCCATCTGCTCAAACTCGCGCGAACGGAACACAAAGTCACGGGGACTGATCTCGTTGCGAAATGCCTTACCCTGCTGTGCTAACCCAAACGGCATATCCGGATAAAAACTATCAACAACATTTTTGTAGTTCGTGAAAATGCCTTGCGCTGTTTCCGGCCGGAGGTAACTTTTAGACTGAGTATCATAGAACATGAAACCACCAAGTTCGCTAAACTCATCGTTAAGATCAAAAACCACTTCGGACTTCTCAACTCCATTCAGAAATTCAACATGCGCCTTCAGGCCGCCCGACTTCTTTCTATCGAAGCTGGTATACTTCGGACCTACGACGGTCTTAAACATCATATTGAATCTTTCGGGCTCCGATAATTCATTCCCGTCCGGACTAAGAATTTTCTTTTCACGTATAAGATTCTTCATCCCCTCAATGCTCAGTCCATCAACCACCAAACCCTGCTCTTTCAAGAGATGGTCCGCCCGAAATCGCTTATGCGTCTTTAGATCTTCGACCATTGGATCAGTGAAAGTATCAACATGGCCGCTCGCCTGCCAGACTTTTTGGTTCATGAGAATGGCGCTGTCGAGGCCGTACATGTCGGCGCGATCTTCGACGAACATTTTCCACCAGGCTTGTTCGATGTTGCGCTTGAGCTGCGTGCCGAGCGGACCGTAATCCCACGTTCCGGCTAGGCCGCCGTAAATTTCACTCCCTTGAAAAATAAACCCGCGGCGCTTGCACAGGCTGGCGATGTCTTCTAGGCTAATGTTGCTCATTTGGGATACCTCATGCTTGATTTGTCGGCGAAAGCGTGCCTAGCCGGGAGCCAAAACGGCATCGACCGTGCGCTTTGCATATCTTCGTTCTACGCACAGTATACTCGATCTACCTCTGGCGCGCCAGCGATTTTTGACAAATTTACTGTCTGGCGCGCAACAAAATATACCTGTCATGAGTCTATTTGTCGGCACGTGCCGAAGACTCAATATGCATAGAAAAATGGTCTGCTGAAAATATTACACATGGGCAACGAGACCCTGGACCAGCGGCGCGCAGGCTTCGGCCAGCGCGGTGCCGCCGGCGATGTGCGCAAGTGTTCCGGGCGAATACTCGCCAAAGCAGAGCCGCAAAAATTTGATGTGCTGCGCGGTAAATCGCCCCTGTTCGCCCGCCGGCGCGAATGCCATCTGCTCAAAGCTGAAGTTGTAGCGCAGTGAGGCATCGAGCGGGTGGCCTGAGGTATCACTCAGGAGATTTGGCCCGTGGCCTTGCAGCCGAAGCAGCTGCGCCGCAAACCACAGTCGAATAATTTGCAGCGGAATCTGCGACTGATTAAGTGCGACAAAACTCGCATGTAACAGCTCAAAATACGCCGGCTCCGGCGCATCTTCGGTCTGACGATTGAGCTGCTTAATAAGGTCGTAGCCGAGCATCGTCCGCTCGAGCTCCTCGACAATATGCCCGTAATGCGCCTCGAGCCGCGTCGACACCAGCGTCCCCATGCCGCCATTCTTGCCCGCGATGTACGTCAGGTGGCTAACGCTAAACAGCTCGATGCCGCCGGCTAGTTTGGATTTCACACGGCGCACCCCACGCGCAAGCAAACGCAGCTTGCCATGATCGGGCGTCAGCAGTGTCAAAATGCGATCAGCTTCGCCATAATCCACGCGCGCCAGAATGATACCAGTCGTGACGAGCTGGTTCATGCGTGGCTGCCCTGTTCGGTCTGGCCGCGGTTATCAACAAGGGTCGTATGACCCGTAGTTTTGGATACATTACTCGAATTGAGCGCTTCACGCACGGCCCGCTGTAAGGCCACGAGCGACAATTTTGGCTTATAAAAAGCTGCCACAATGCCCAGCTCATCCCGCTGCTCTGGGCCGATGAGCGCCAGACTGCGCGGCGCCAAAAAGCTGTTAATAATCACCGGAATCCGCGCCCACTCAGGGTACGATCGCAACTCATACAAAAATTCCAAGCCATTGTGCGCCGGCAACTGCAGCTCGAGCACAATCACATCTGGTGCTTGGCTGTCGACGCTCTCGATCGCCGCCTGCGCCGTTGTGGCCAGCAACACCGTGTGCGCCTCGCCTTCGAGCGCGGCGCGGTAGGTGCGCCCGAGCATGTCGTCTGGTTCGATTGCTAAAATCGTTGCCATACTACACCAGTGACAATTGCTGACTCAGCTGCAATGTGACAGCCAAGCCGGTTTGATTGAGGTGGCGCCCCACCCGTAGCCGCGTATCCATCGCCTGAAAAATCGTGTCGGCGACAAACATGCCAGCTCCCCCCGTGGCCGAGATCTCGCTGAAAGGCTGTTGCGCGCGGCCGCTCAATGCAAGTGCTGTTCGCCAAGCGCGCGCACTCAGCTGCTCAAATTCGCCGTACACACCGGCGACGATACCATGCGGCGTCCGATGTGTTGCGATGGTCAGCGCGCGGCGCTTGCCTTCGCCCATGCTTGAGTCGATGAGCGCGTAGCCCAGGCTCAGCAGCGCTGCGCGCAAGCCCGCCCGATGCGCCATCACCGGACCGTACCGGCCGGCAACATGCAGCTCGAGCATTGTGCCATGCTGCTTGGCATATGACTCGAGTTCGTGAGCGCTATCAACCAAAAGCGATGAGATTGAAACTGGCTCGAGCTCGAGCGTTTCCTGCTTTCGCAGCAGTTGCAGTCCGAGCAAATAGCTATCGACCAATGTGAGCGCCACCTGTGCTTGCGTGTGAGTTGCTGGCCAATCGCCATGCCGCGCGTCCATGGCCGCGAGCTCCGCGTGGCGCACGATGTTGGTCAGCGGCAACTTGAGCTGATCAGCCACCGACAAAAGCAGCGCGATTGCGTGCTCGTCCAATATGCCATGCTCGTCCATTCAGCTTACCCTCATTACGAGCTAGTATAGCACCAGCGACGCATACATTGTGCTCGCAAATTTGCCAAACTGGCCCAAGCTATTACAACCTACGGCTGGAAGCTGAAATTCGGCAAAATATTCGTATCGAGATCCGGCTTGAAACTGACAGATTCAGTCCAAATTTCAAGCGTCATATTGCGCAGTGGCAGCACAATCATCACGCCCTGTTTCTGCGGCTCAATTTGACCCTCGATGCGCGAACCGACTACGCTCGGTACTTTGGGCAGTGAATAGGGCGCAACCGTTAATGCCTTGGAAGCCAGTCCGCCCTGGAATTGCTGCATGACTTGATCGTATGTCTGCTGGAGCAGCGTCACGCGCAAGGCATAAGAACTATTGGGATCGGTAGTGTTAGGCACTGTGCCAGGCTGAAAATAGCCGTCTATCGGGTTCCCGCTGGTGCCGGAATCAGATACGTACGCGCTCCATGTTTTAGGATACTTCACGGTGATATTGCCGAACTGCGCCGGACCCACATAGCTGCGCAGAGGTTGCTTTTCCTGCTGAGCGTAGTTCACGGCATCTGTCTGTTGTTGCTTTTGCTCGGCCGCGGTGACTGCCGTGGCAATCTTTTTGTCGACATTATTTTTGAAATCTTGCCGGCCGGAAAACGCCCAGACTGCAAAGCTCGCCGCGGCCAGAAATAGCAGCACCATGAGCACAAGTGGCACAACCAAGACATTAATAACTCCGCGTTGGTCGAGCTTCTTCATAGTGCTCATGGTAACTCACTTTGGCTTCTGCTGCAAGAAAATCAACACGTATACGCCGCAGCCCTGCGCCAAAAAACACAACACGCCTTGTGCACTTTTAGTACTCATACAAGAACACGCCTTCACGCTCCTGCACCGGCGTTTTGCCTGGCACATGAAAGGCAAAGCTCGCAAGCCTCACCGGATGTGTGCGCCACGCGGCAATTCGCCGATCGAGCTCGCCCATCTGACGCTGGAGCATAAATGTAAAAATAGCGTCGGCCTTGGGCGGCCACGCAACGCGCCAGTAGCTACCCCAGCGAATCGTCACCTGGCGTCGATACCGCCAGCAGCGTGCCCGCGCGACGAGCACGAGTAATGGATTGAGCTCGATCCCCACCACGCGCAGCCCGCGGCGCGCGGCTGCCAGCGCCACTTTGCCGTCGCCGGCACCAAGTTCGAGCATAAGCTGGCCGGGCTGAAGATCCAGCAGATCGAGCGCCACCTCAGTTTGACGCGCAAGTGTCGGCACATACGGCGGCCCAAAAAAGATCACAAACGCAAACAGCATAAAAATCACGCCCGCCAAAATGCCAACGCTCACGAGCAGCAAGGTCACACACCAGCCTTGCCAGCGCGTTCACGAAGTCGCAGCGACTCCACGCTCGCTTGCCCACCCTCCAGCGACTCCGTACGCGCCAATGCCAACCGCTCCACGGTATTTTCGGCCAATTGCAGATGCTGCTCAAGCAGCCCGATCAACACCAAACCGCGCTCATATAGTACAAGCGCTTCGTCCACTGGAATGTCCGGCGCCTGCAACTTAGCGAGCACGGTGTCGAGCTCTTGATTGAGCGTTGAGTAATCCTGTTGTTCAGACTGAGCGGATTTTCGGGGCATTTATAGGTGTCCTTTCTCTGTTTTCATTGTAACATGCGCAATGGCAGCATCAGCCTGAGCATCGGCGAACTCGAGCTGCACGTGCTGCCCAGCCGAGAGCTCACCTCCCTGCCGCACCAGCACATCAGCCGAACGTACCAATGCGTAGCCACGCGACAGCGGTGCGCGCGGATCAAGTGCTCGCAACAATTGCTGCTTGAGTTCGAGCTGACGATGTGCGCGCTCAAACACATGACGAGCAGACGCGTGGAGCATTGCTCTTGATTGAGCCATACCTTGATGCGCCTGGTGCAAAACATGAGTCATCCGCGCATCCAGCCGCTCGCGCTGCACGCGCAGCTGCGCACGCATGGCTTGGCGATCCGGGACGAGCAGCTCAGCCGCGTTGCTCGGCGTGCTTGCCCGGCAGTCGGCCGCAAGCTCAGCCAGGCTGATATCTACCTCATGGCCGACCGCCACAATCGTCGGCACTCGGCTGGCGCTCACAGCCCGCGTCACACTCTCGGTGCTGAAAGCCTGCAAATCTTCGGCGCTGCCGCCGCCGCGCGTTACGACAAGCACTTCGGGCGGCTCGGCCAGCTGATTGAGCTGCGTGATCGCGGCCACAATCTGCGACGGTGCCGGCTCGCCCTGCACCTGCACATCGACAAGCGTGATGCGCACACCGCGCCACCGCGCGTCAAGCACTTTGATAAAATCGCGGTACGCCGCCGATTCCGCCGAAGTGATCAAGCCAATATGTGCCGGCGGATACGGCAACGTTCGCTTGCGCTCAGCGTCAAACAACCCTTCCGCCCGAAGTTTGGCCTCGAGCAGAGCAGCTGCCTTCTTGATCGAGCCCTCGCCCACCGGCCGAATTGACTGCACCGTCACGCTAAAACCGTAGAGCGGATGCAACTTCGGCACACCGCGCACCACCACACGCAGCCCATCCTCAAGCGGCCCAGGCAGCTGATACACCGTGCCAAAAAATCGCACACTCGCCTGCTCGTCCTTGAGATCAAAATACACCCAGCGTCCTTTGCTCACCCGGAAATTGGCGATTTCGCCCACGATCGTCACGCTCGGATACGCATACTCAAGTGTCTGATTGAGCACAGCCACGAACTCGCTCACGCCGAAAGCGGGCACAGTACCAGCAGCCACATCGCGCTCCGAGGCTAGTTTATCACCATGCTCAAGACCAGCCCGTGAGCCAGCCGAATCTCGGCTCGATAGCCCTGCACTTTCTTCATGCAAAAAATCACTCGCCATGCCTCAAGCCCGCGCAGATCCCGATGAGCTCGGCGCGCTCAGCCGCTTGTGATAATAATAGTAGCCCGGCGGCAGCTGAATGCCCATATTGAGCACGCGATACATCACCGTCACCGGCAAACTCAGCGCAGCCGGCACGCCCGCCACGGCAAGCACCGCAGTCATCAGCGCTTCGTACACACCCACGCCACCGGGAAGTACTGAGACGAGTCCGGCAAAATTCGCAATCGAGTACGCCAAAATGACCGAACCGGCGTTCACCCAGTGCCCAAACGCCACGTACACAATATACACGGCAGCCACCTCAAAGAAATTCGCCATCAGCGCCCAAAAAAACGGCCGCTTAAGCTCGCGGTATTGCGACTCGATGCGCTTATAATTGCCATGCAACTCTTCCACGGCGTGTAGCGCGCGCTCCAGCCTGATTGCCTCAGGACGATGCGGCTGCACCAGGCGCACCAGCGTATTCACGAATCGCGTCGTCGCCACAAAGGTTGCCCGAATCCGCCGCTCCGAGCCGATAATCAACACAAAGCCAAACGTTCCCACCACCATCAGCGTCGAAAGCGAGCTCGCCACCAAAATCACCACGCTGTTCACCCGCCCGCCAATCGCCATGAACAGCAAGCCCGAAATCAGCAGCACTTCAAACGACAAAAACAGCAGCATGAGTTTCATCATCTGGACCACGGTCGCTTTGCCGGCAGTGACATTCTCGGACGCCGATCGCATGCGCACCCCAAAGTACGAAATCCCACTCACGCCACCGCTGGGAAATACATTGTTGATAAAATTGAGCTCGAGCGCCGTGCGAAACAAAAACCCATAGCTCAGCTCGCTGCCGACCACGCGAAACAAGCTCCGATAGAGCCGCGCCTGCGCATCGTAATTCGCCCATTCGATCGGCACCAGCAACAGCAGCGCCCAGATGTTAACCGAGTGCAAATTATGCAGCGTCTCGGCCAGCTGATGCCGCACCGCAAACACGAGCACGAGCAGCGCCAGCAGCGTGACCACATTCAGGACAATTTTCCAGCGACTCCTGGGTGTTTGCTGAACAACTGCACGCTTGCTTCGGATCATATCCGATCATTATAGCCATAAATCTCTTCCGAACAAAGCAGCGCATCGTGTCACAGGCCAGACGAGCGAGGTCACTTTTATCACAGAAGTTCGCAGCTGCCATCGCACGAGCTATGAATGCTTTCATGGTTTGGGCGATGGCAGGATGTGGATGGCAGACAGACAAAGTGCAAAATGAGCGACAAGGCGAGGCCTCGTATGCGTCGCGTCTGACTGCCACCCTTCCCCGTTGGTATTCGAATCAGCATTGCGAGCCAAAGTCCATTCAGGTTGTCAGCACGGCAGCTCGACGTCAGGGTAATCGGGCGCCGATTCCTTCGGGCGAACGCCGGGCAGCGGCAGCGTCATCACCGGCAACGTGCGCACGGTGCTCATAATGGCTTGGGCGATATTGTCGTAGTCACGCATGAGGAGTGCCTTGCGGAACTCGCCGATTCCTTCGGTCAATGCGGCCAGCAGGTCCGTGGGCGCTACCAGCTGCGGACACTCAGATTCCTTGCCGCAGTAGCAAAAGCGGCTGAACAAGCCGGCGGCTCGTGCTTGGTGGTACACGTCGATGCTGTGCGTGATGTCGGTGGTCAGGTGGAGCCGCACCTCTTCCCAGAGGTAGGATTCGTTGGGACGAATCGCTGTCCAGCGCTTGTCGGCGAAGACGAGGCGAACGGCGGCGCCGAGCTCAGCACAGTCCCATCCCAGAACCAGCTGCATTTCGTAGTGTTCGTTCCGATGGTCGCCAAAATACGGTGTGACCCCGGCCTCAAGCGGCATCCCCTGGAGGAGCGTGACCAGCTGGCGGCCGGTCACTTGGTCGCTCGCGCGCGGACGCTGCGGCTTCGAGCTCGAGTCCGACGATCCATTCATGGCGGATCCCTTCTTTGTCTGTCTGTCGATGTTCCTGCGCTCGTTGCGCACAACGGGGTATATTATAGAATGTATTCGAGCTGATTACAATATTTCTCTCGCTCGCCCTAAGATGCGATATAATGAGATGATGGAATTACAAAGTTTGTTTATTTTGGGGCGTCAGCAAGCAATCGGCCGCGCCGAACTCGAGAGCGTACTGGGCAGCGAGCATGTTGCCCCCGGCAGCGCACAAAGTGCCGTGAGCGACGTACATGTGAGCGAAGTGCCTTTTACTCGGCTGGGTGGCAGCGTGAAGCTCGCGCAGGTGCTCGGTGTCCTGCACGGCACAAATCTGCGCGAATCGCAGCGCGAGCTGGCAGCATTTGCGCTTGAATGCGCGCAAACGATCACCGAAGGCAAAATCCAGCTCGGTGTCAGTGCCTACGACGTCAAGGCTTCGCCCAAGCAGCTGCTCGCGCTCGGCCTCGAGCTCAAAAAGAACCTGCGCGCTCGTGGCTATTCGGTGCGACTCGTGCCCAATCAAGACCAAGAGCCGGCGCTCTCGAGTGCGCAAGTGCTGCACAATCATCTGGTCGGCGAGCGCGGCATTGAGCTGATTCTCGCCCGCAGCGGTGATCAGATCGTGCTTGGTCGAACCGTGGCCGTACAAGACATCACGGGTTATGCCCGGCGCGACCAAGGTCGGCCCAAGCGTGATGCGTTCGTTGGTATGCTGCCGCCGAAACTGGCGCAGATTATTGTGAACCTCGGTGCCGGTCCAGGTGCGCCGTCGCCCACGCGCATCGCGCTCGACCCTTTTTGCGGTACTGGCGTCGTGCTCCAAGAAGCACTGCTCATGGGTTTTGGTGCGTACGGCAGCGATCTTGAGCCGCGCATGATTGATTTTTCGCGAACTAATCTGGCATGGCTGAGCGAACAGCACGGCACTCATGCCGAGCCACCGCTCGAAGTCGGCGATGCTACCACACACCAATGGCGTGAACCGTTCGATTTTGTCGTCTGCGAGAGTTATCTTGGGCAGCCGCTCAACACCTGGCCCAAACCCGAAAAATTACAGCAAATCATCGCCACTTGCAATCTCATCATCGACAAATTTTTGCGCAATCTCCACGCTCAAATGGCCCCGGGCAGCCGCCTCTGCGTAGCTGTGCCGGCCTGGATTGAACCATCGGGCCGAATTCATCACCTGCCACTGCTTGACCGCCTCGAGAAAATGGGATACAATCGGATAAGTTTCGCAACTGTTGTGAGCGACGCCGAGCTGGTATATTACCGGCCAGGTCAAATTGTCGCCCGCGAGTTGCTCATAATAACAAGGAAATAACACACTATGTCACACGTCAAAGCCGGCGGTACCGCCAAAAATACTCGCGACAGCCGCGGTCAACGCCTCGGTGTTAAGCTCTACGGCGGCCAAAAAGCAACTACCGGCCAGGTCATCGTTCGCCAAGTCGGTCAAACCAAGCGCGCCGGCAAAGGCACGAAGCTCAGCCGCAACTTCACTATCCACGCAAACGCCGATGGTTTGGTCACCTACACGCTGCGCAAAGTGCGCCTCTTCACCGGCAAATCCGTGCGCCGCGTCGAAGTTACGATCGTCCCAGCTACTGAGGTCAAAGCACCAAAAGCTGGCAAAAAGCCAAGCGCCAAGCGGGCCAAAACTTCTCCCGCTAGCAAGCCAGCCGACAAATAGCAGGCCGTAAGCTGGGGTTCCCGGCCAGCCAAAAACACCTCGCCCAAAAAGTACAATCACGGGCGAGGTGTTTTGCCGTCCAAAACGAGTGCCGCAACGAGTGCCGCCTAGGCTGCGTGCACTGTAGATCTTGTGCCGTACCTGTGTTGAGACAGCAACCATGCAAGAATCGTGCAAGTCATAAAGCCGCAAGCGAGCGCAAGAAGCACACTACGTTAAAATATCCAGACTAAACGCTAAAACGCTACAAGCCCAAATGTTGCTTGATGCGCTCAATCACGTCGCTGATCACAACCTGTGACTTAACGAGATAATCGTCCACGCCGAGCGCCTTAGCACGCTGCTTGTCAGTTTCTTGGCTCAACGCAGTGAGCATGATAATTTTGAGATTTGCCGTCTCGGGAGTATTGCGCAAAATGTCGAGCACATCAAAACCCGACACCTTTGGCATCATGACATCGAGCAAAACAAGATCGGGCCGATAATTGACGGCAGCAGCAAGCGCGTCTTCGCCGTTGGCAACGCGAGTAACCAAAAAACCTTCGGCCTTGAGTCGTACCTCATAGACACTCGCGAGTGCATCATCGTCCTCAACCAACAAGATCCGTTTGCCGTTATTTGTGGCATTGGCTGGCGGAGTTGAGGCGTTGGCTGCTGCATCCATACTGCTTACGCTACGCTATTTGGTCTTTTTTTGCAACTAAACTTGCGATAAATCCGTCGAACATTGGGTGAGGACGATTTGGCCGGGACTTAAATTCAGGGTGAAATTGGCTCGCCAAGAAGAACGGATGGTCGATGGCCTCGATCATTTCCACCAGATGACCATCAGGACTTAAGCCGGCCGGCCGGATTCCCCATCGCTCATACAAGTGCCGATAGGCGTTATTTGCTTCATAGCGGTGCCGGTGTCTTTCGACGATATTGGTCGTGCCATACAATTTTGCGGCCAAACTTTCAGGACTAAGCTCGCACGGATAGTCGCCCAGGCGCATCGTGCCCCCAGTGTGCTCCTTGCCTTTTTGATCGGCCATGGTGTGAATAACCTTATCTGTCGCGTTGGGCGCCATTTCAGCCGAGTTAGCCTCCGTGAGACCAGCACGCCGGGCAGCACCAATCACTGCCACCTGCATGCCGAGACACAATCCCAAATACGGCGTGCCATTATCGAGCGCATAGATTGCCGACTTCACCTTGCCTTCAACGCCGCGCAGCCCGAAACCGCCAGGCACCACGATACCGTCAACCGATGTAATATCGGCCGAAATGTCGTCCTTTGTCTCGAGCGACTCGGCATCGATCCACACCAAATCAAGCCCCACATTATGCCGCCAAGCCGCAGCCCGGAGCGCCTCAAACACCGACATATACGTGTCTTGGTTATCCATATATTTGGCCACAATACCGACGCGCACCGTTTGCCGGGGCTGCGCCGTTGCCCGCTGCACGAGATCCCGCCAAGCCGTCATATCTGGCTGAGCAGCATCCTGAGCCAAACCAAGTTTCTTGCAAATAACGCCGATGATCCCCGCGGCCTCAAGCGTGAGCGGCACCTCGTAAATCGTGGCAGCATTCGGCAGAAATGCCACGGCCTCTTCGGTGACACCACAAAAAAGACTTAGTTTTTGCCTGACACGGTGACTTTCGACCGGCCGTTCGCTGCGACCTACCAAAATATCCGGAGCCACGCCCATGCCACGCAACTCACGTACTGAGTTTTGTGCCGGCTTAGTCTTGACTTCATGGCTAGCACCCAAATATGGCAGGTACACCACGTGCACATACAAGCAATTCTCACGACCAACACGCATCGAAAATTCGCGGATCGCCTCTATAAAAGCCTGACTCTCCAGGTCGCCTACCGTGCCACCAATCTCCACGATATGCACATCAAAGCCTTTGCCGGCGGCCTCAATATAATCCTGGACTGCGTTCATCACATGCGGCACAATCTGCACCGATTCGCCGCCGTACGCACCGGCCCGCTCATCTTCGATTACCTTGAGTAACACTCGGCCGCTCATCACCGAGCTCGCCTGCGTCAGCTCTTCATCAAGGAATCGCTCATAATGGCCGAGATCCAGATCTGTCTCGGCGCCGTCCTTGGTGACGAAACATTCGCCATGTTCTCGAGGGTTCAGCGTGCCGGCATCGACGTTCAAATATGGATCGCATTTTTGGATATTAACCCGCAGTCCACGAGCCTTTAGCGTGTTGCCAATCGAGGCGCCAGTGATGCCCTTCCCCAATCCAGAAAGAACACCGCCAGTTACAAATATATACTTCGTCGGCTCAGACACCCGTTATCATCCATTATCACTTCTAGCCCTAATACTACTGCATTTCCGCTTACGCTGCAAGCGCGCGCAAGCGATTTAATGTTGTGTTTGTAGCCACGCCAGCGCGGCGGCTTTTTGTGTGTCATTGCCAGCGGCGGCGTCGCTGTCGCTCAGCGGCACCACCTGATCCGGCGTAATGCCTTTTTTGTCAATATTTTGGCCGTCGGGGCGATACCAGCGCGCCACTGTAATTTTCATTTCGGCGCCACCATTCAGCTGAAAAATCTGCTGCACGCTGCCCTTGCCAAAACTCTTTTCACCAAAAATTGTCGCCACGTGGTCGTCATGCAATGCGCCAGCTGTAATCTCGGCCGCACTGGCGCTGCCGCCGTTCACAAGCACCGCCGTCGGGATATCATGGAGCACGTCGTCACCTGAGGCAACATAGGTATTCACGACACTCGAGCCGCGCTTTTCCTGCAAAAGCAATTGGCCATCGGGCACCCACAAGCTCGATACATCGACAGCCGCCTCAAGCAAGCCTCCCGGATTATCCCGCATATCGAGCACGATGCCCTTCACGTGCGCCTGAGCAAATTGCTGCGCGGCCTTCTGGGCAAGCTGAGATGTGTCATCGGAAAATTGGGTGATCTGCAAATAGCCGATATTTCCGTCCAAAATTTTCGAGGTCACGCTCGGCACTTTGATATCGTCCCGCGTGATTGTCACGGTCAGTTCCTGCGTTTTATTGCGCATAATCTTGAGCGTAACCTTGGTGCCTTTTGGGCCGCGGATCTGCGCAACTGCGCTGTCGACCGAAATGTTGGCCGTACTTTTGCCATTTATCGCTTCAATGATATCTTGGCCCTGCAAGCCTGCTTTAGCGGCCGGCGATCCACTCACTGGCGAGATAATAATCAGATTTTTTGAAGCATCCTGGCCGAGCACCGCGCCAATGCCGGTGAACGTCCCAGCGAGCTGGTCGTTAAATGCTTGCGCATCCTTGGCGCTAAAGTACTCGGTGTATGGATCACCCGCTGCGTTCACTAGGCCCGTTTTGAGTCCATCGCTCAGTATGGCCGCATTGAGCGAGCCATCAAAATGCTGTTTGAGTAAGCTGTACACTTGTTGCGCGCCAGCACTGTCAAGCTGAGCCGGCAGCGAGCCATTCTCGCCCGCTATGCCCGTAATGTGCAGCCGGCCATTGCCGAAGTTAAGTCCAAGCATAAACACTAGCACGAGTACGAGCGCGCCAGTCGCCCCCCTTGCCCACGCAGCTTGAAAAAACACTCGCAGCGAACTGCGGATGTTTCTGGTTGTGTTAGCCTTGGGCGATTCTAATCCCACGTGCGCCACTGGGTTGAAAACTGCCCGGTCAATTGCTGATTATATTGCGACACGAATATTTGACTACCGCTCACTTTTTCGACGTACATGGCATGTCCCCATGTTCCGGCCGTATCGATTGCGATGTCACCCGGCTCAGGGCTGCCATACACCGCAACACCGGCACGGCGCGCGGCGCCAACCCAGTCTTTGGCATTGCCCCATTCGATCGGCGCGCTGCCACCCGAGTACTGCACCGCCCACGCTGCGTAGGAAACACATTGGCGCGTACAGTAGCCCCATTGGTCCGGACCATCGCCATCATTGCAGCCAGGTGCCGTGCTCATACTGAAGGCAGAGTTTGCGTACGGGTATGAGCCGTTGAGTGGGTCGTTTTGGCCAGCACCCGGAAATCGCAGGAAATAGTATCCACCGTTTGTGCTATTGTTGGCGGCGCGCTGCGCGGCAATCAAATCAGACAATTTCTGGCGGTTTTGCGACACTTGGGCCGCAAAATTCGCCTGTTGCGCTTCATTATATGCAAGCATATCTTGCTGGCGACGCTTGGCGTCAGCCAGTTGTCCGGCCTGCTGCTGCTGGCCAGCCAAAAGTTGCGTCACCTGATCCTTCTGGAGCTGCAATTTCTTTTCCAGCGCCGTGATCGTATTGAGCGTATCCTGCACCTTGGCCTGGACAGCACTGCGGTATGTCTCGGAATCAGCAAAAGCACTGAGATTCTGGCTGCTGGCGAGCATTTCGGCCGTCGAAATACCACCATTCACGTACTGCATTTTGATATCAGTACCGAGCACTTGGCGCTGCTGCGCAAGCTTCGTTTCGGCGTCGGCAATTTGCGCTTCAACAGCCGCCTGCTGCTGCTGGCTGATCGAGATTTGCTGTTGGATGCTATTTATCTGAACCTGTAATTTATTGAGTGCATCCTGGTAGCCCGTGGCAACGCCCTCCAGGCCCGCCATCGCAGTGCTGTCATTCGTAATCTGCTGCTGGCAGTCAGAAATACTCGCGCAAGTGGCCGCCGAAATTGCCCGCTGCACACTCGGAAAAGCCGAGCCAGCCAAAATAAGCAACCCTATCATAGCCGACGCAATCATGCGCGGACTCCGACGAAGTGCCGATATCAAGTGCCCTCTATTTCGCATATATTTGTTCTGTTTCAACACAATCTAGTATATCACGCGCGCTTATGGCTTACCAAGACTGTTTTGGGGCAAATCTGTCGCCCAATGCCATGGATATTCGGTCAAAAAGGCGATTCAGGCTTCAGCTAATTTAATTGTAGCCGGGTGTGCGTAATTGCTTGCAAGAACTTTCTACCGCGACTTAAATTTGAGGTACCGGCGCGTAGCAATTGCGGACGAAATCATGCCGATAAACATGCCGACGCCGACCTGCAACACCAGCAACAACCAAAAATGCCCGTGGAAATAATCGCTCGCATAGCCAATATTCAGCAGTCCCAAACTGCTCGCTTGCAATCCCGAACTGGCCAGCGAAAAGAGTAAATCAATCCCCGCCACCGAAATCAGCGCCGCGATCAGCCCATACACCATGCTCTCCACCACAAACGGCCCGCGGATAAACCACGTACTAGCACCGAGCAGCCGCATAATCGTAATTTCGTCGCGCCGGTTGAAAATCGCCATCTGGATCGTGTTGAAAATGATCAACATCGAAATAATTGCGAACAGCAGCACCGCAATCACACCGACTCGCTTCATAATGCTCGTGGCGTGAGCAATCTTGTCGATCGCAGCGCGCTGACTGCCACCATACGACGAGTGAATTTGCGGGTCCTCGAGCGGCACATTCTGCGGAGAATCGATAAACGCCCGCACGCTATCGATGTGCGCTGGATCGACAGGCGTAATCTTGAGCGAGGCTGGCAGCGGATTGCCAGTCTGGTTGATCGCTTCCTGGAGCGTTTGGTTCGAGGTATTTTCGGCGCGGTAAATCGCCAGCGCCTGATCCTTAGAAATATACGTTACCTTCTTCACCTGCGGCAGACTGCGCAAAGATTGCATGAGTTGGTTGGACTGATCCATGGTCGTGCTGTCCGCGAGGTACACTGAGATGTCGATTTTGCTGTTGATCTGCTGAATCGTGTCGTTGAGCGTGGCGTTTGTGAGGACCGAAAATAACACAATACTCAGCGTTACTACCATCACCGCCATTGCGGCCATGGCGAGCCAAGCATTGCGGCCAAAATTGATGACACCCGTTCGAATAATACGGTATAACGTGATAAGTTTTTGGTTCATACTATAGGACTGTACTCGGCGTTTGCTCTGTCGCTTGCGATCTGACCATGCTGAATGGTTACGACGCGGCGCTTTAGTTTGTTCACAATCTCTTGGTTGTGGGTGGTCAACAGGACGGTCGTGCCATAGCGGTTGATCTTCTCGAGGACTCTGATGATATCCCACGCATGCTTCGGATCAAGATTGCCCGTCGGCTCATCGGCAATCAGAATTTTCGGCTGGCGCACAATTGCCCGCGCGATCGCCACGCGCTGCCGCTCGCCGCCCGAAAGTTCCATTGGCATACGCTTCTCTTTACCCTTGAGATTGACGATGTCGAGCACTTTGGGCACTGTGTGGCGGATCTCGCGGTTGCCCATACCGACAATTTCCAGCGCAAATGCGACATTTTCAAACACCGTGCGGTTCGGCAGCAGCTTAAAGTCCTGAAACACCACACCAATCTTGCGTCGCAACAATGGAATATCACGATCGTGTAGCTTATCGTAATCAATCCCGCCAACAATAATCTTGCCGCTTGTCTGGCGCTCTTCACGCGTCAGCAGCCGCAGCAGCGTCGTTTTGCCGGCGCCGCTCTGCCCCACCACAATCACAAATTCCTTCGGTTCCACGTGCAAACTAATGCGGTCGAGCGCCGGTGTTGCCGTCTTGCTGTACGTCTTCGTTACCCTGTCCAACAAAATCATTAGCACTATTATAGCAGACATGCATGGGCGACGTCCAAAAACAACATACCAGCCGCTAGTATGGCTGGTATGTTGTTTTGCAAGACACGTGTCGCGTGCGTTCGTCAATGAAGTTCGCTCGTGCGGACTTCCACGTGGTAGCCGCTCGGGTATTCATTGTCGAATGTGACGATGATGTGTTTTGTCATTTTTGTTCTTTCTTTTTATTTGCTAAGAACAATATAAACTTTAGCACTTTGTTGATAATATGTCAACCATGATCTGTGATATACTATCCCTGCCCCGAGGAAGAAGTAGACCGAGCGGAGGTACTACCTCGTGTCAGATGGCAAGAAACCGCGTCGTGAGGCGATCACTGCAGCGCATTGGTGGGGCGACAAGCTCCGAGAACTGGCGCCAGCGATCAAGCCAGTTACTGCAATGACCGAAGCTGAGTTCGTGGGCGAAACCGCGAACAAGCTCGAGGCGTTGATCCAGGCGGCTCGGTATCGTCGAGCCATCGAGCTCTACGAAACGCTCACCGAGGAAAACATCAAGCAATTCGAGCAGTTCCTGGCTGAGCACCTCGATGCAGCAATGGCCGCGCAAAGGTACAATGTAGCATCGGTGGAAGCATTCAGCCAATACGACCTGGGACCGGAGCTGGATGGCGTCCTGCGCCGTGCCGGCATCGAACCCTATTGGGCTCCGACTGCGCCGATCTTCAATCGATCCATGATGACACTCCTCAAGCCCGGACACGTTCAGGCTTGCGGCGGATTCTTGGAGGGCAACGGAGAGCCGCTGCACGAGCTACCGCTCATCGACGAATAACTCGAACTGCGCGGTTGCCCGCCACCGTTTTCAAGGCGCTTTTGGTGCACTATGTTTACGGTGGCGGGTTTTACTTTTTGAATTATCAGATTACTTTTTCATGCGCCGGGAATACTCATTTCGTGAGGACAGCTCCCGGCAGCTACACCTTATCCGGCCACACATACACTACTGACCCAGCGTATGGTCGAGATAAGCATTAATGAGCGGGTCGATGTTGCCGTCGAGTACGCCATCAACGTCACTCGTCTCGAACCGCGTGCGCAAGTCTTTCACCTGCTTGTACGGATGAAGCACGTAGCTGCGGATCTGGTTGCCCCACTCGGCGGACTGGTTTGGGCCTTTGAGCTGATCAAGTCGCTCCTGATGTTGTTCGATTTGCAGGCGAATGAGCCGAGAGCGCAAAATCGTCAGCGCAGTTTCCCGGTTCTGAATCTGGCTGCGCTCATTTTGAATCGCCACCGTAATGCCGGTTGGCAAGTGCGTGATGCGAACAGCCGAGTCGGTCGTATTCACACTTTGGCCGCCATGGCCGCCGCTGCGATAGACGTCAATGCGTAAATCTTTGTCGTCAATTGCCAAATCTTCAGGCCGGTCGATCTTCGGCAGCACATCCACTTTGGCAAAGCTGGTTTCGCGCGATTCGGCGTTGAATGGGCTGAGCCGCACCAGCCGATGCACGCCATGCTCGCTTTTTAATTTGCCATATGCAAACGGACCGGAGATCTCGAGTGTCGCGCTTTTGATGCCAGCCTCGTCGCCGGCTGATTCGTCGAGCACCGCCACATCGAGCCCGGTTTTTTCGGCCCACCGCACATACATGCGCAGCAGCATTTGCGCCCAATCTTGCGCGTCCGTGCCACCAGCGCCAGCGTATATACTTACAATTGCATCGTGATCGTCGTACGCACCGGCGAATTTCAGCTCGGCTTTGAGCTCGCTGAATTGGTGGCGAGCCTGCTCAAGCTGCATCTGCAAATCTGCCGCCATGCTCTGGTCGTGCAAGCCGGCAAGCTCACACAGATCGGCGATTTCTTGCCGAAGCACCAGCCACGGTCCCAGCCGCTTTTCCAGTTTGGCGTGCTGCTTGGAAATATCCTGCGCCTGCGTGGGGTTACTCCAAAAATCAGGCCGAGCCATCACCCCCTCAAGCTGCGTTTTTTGCTGCTCGAGCTTGGGCGCGCCCAGGTGCTCCAGCGCCACGGCTAGCTCAGATTGCAGCGATTGGGCGTCAGCAAACAACGGCGCATCGCTCATATTAGCTTGCCTTTGTGGATTGCTTGGCCTGAGTCACGTGCTGGTCAATCTTAGCCCAAAGTGGCGCGGCCTGCTGCTGTAATTCGAGAGCGAAAGCTTCGTCGCAATCGCTGAGCACCCCAAGCCCCCAGATGTTTTCCGCAAAAAGCGCTCGCGCTACGGCCTCGATTTCTTCTTTAGTCACCGCCTTGATCCGCTTGGGAATCTGATAATAATCTTCGATCACCCCGTCAAAAAAGTATCGTCCGCTGTAGCCCGCCGCCGTACCGCTTACTGTCTGGCCGCTACGCTGAAAACGCCCGAGCGAATACGCCTTTGCGGCCTCGATGTCTTCGGGCTCAATCTCACCCGCGAACACTTTGTGCAATTCGGCCACGATAATCTCAAACAGTGCGACGGCATTTTTGCGCGATACCTGCGCGCCAAACCACCAATTACTGCTCAGCTTCGTTTGGCCGAATCCCGAGCTCATGCCGTACACCAAGCCGCGTTCGCGCGCGGTGCCGAGAATATTTGAGTAGAGCGTTTCTGTGAGCATGGTATTCACGAGGCTGAGCGCATCGGTTTCCGGATCGTTCATCCGACGATTCATAAAGCTGTCGATGTAAAAATACACGTTCTTAACCGATTTGTTATGGATATATACTGGTTTGATTTGGGGCTTAGGGCGCTCATCCGGAAGTGCCAAGTGCGACGTACCAAGCGGCATATCGATCTCCTCGAGCATCGCTACAATTGCCTCGTGGCGCTTGGGCGTGATGTTGCCGGCGAACACAAAACGCAGATTTCGGCTGGTGTGCGTCCGCTTGTAATGTTCGCGCACGTCGTCGATCGTAACATTGTCCATGAGCTCCAAGCGCTCTTGGTCGGTCCGCGCGATAAAGCCGTATTTTTCGCGTAGCGCCAAGCTCAGATGTCGGAAATGATTGTTTGATCGAGCGGCGAGTTCTTCGCGCACATTTCCCACCTCAGCCTCGAATTCATCGCGTAAAAACAACGGCTTGGTAATGGCCGCCAGCAGCAAATCCAGGATGCGATCCCACTCAAAATCAGCACATTCCGCCTCGTACGTGATGTCATAGACCCCTGTTGAGGCGTTACTGTACGCGCCATTTTTTTCAATCTCAGCCTGGAACAAACGTGCTTTCGGAAAGCGCTCGTTGGCACCCAGCAAGATGTGCTCCATAAGATGTGGCGTTTCCCATTTCTTGGGATCGACCAGATACTCACCAGCGCGGAAATTAAGCTCATAGCTCATCACGCTGGCGCTCGGCACGTGAATCAGGAGCCCGCGCGCGCCATTTTTGAGCACGAGCTCAGTGACAGTGTGTTTCATAGATTTAAGAGGCTGGCGCTACTTGCGCTGCGCACGTCCTTTGCTCTTGCGTTGACGCTCAGCTTTGCGCGTTTTTTTGCGCACGTTGGGCGTCGTTTGTTTTTTGGCCGTACCCGCTTGGGTTTGGCCCTTCGCAGCTTTGAAGTCCGCCTCTTCAAATTCTTGATCACCAGTGCTCACCTGATCGATGTTATCGACGGCGTTGCGAGCTGCGCGCGTCAGATCAGTCTCAATCGGAGCCTCGAGTTCGGACGGATCAACAGGCTGGGCGTGGAAAAGCGTGCGAATCACGTCATGGCGCAGTCCAGATTGCATCTCGTCAAACAAAATCTGCCCTTGGCGTCGATATTCCACCAGCGGATCGCGCTGGCCAACACTCATCCAGTGGATGCCTTCACGCAAGTGGTCCATGTTCTCGAGGTGCTGCATCCAGAGATTGTCGAGAATTTGCAGGTAAATGTCGCGCTCGACTTTGCGCATAATATCATCGCCAAACGCCGCCTCGCGCGCCGCATACAGCTCGCGTGCCTCAGTCAGCAAAGCCTCGTCAAACTTATCCGCAGCCGTATCGAACAGCCGGTCGAGCATTTTTTCGTCGAACGGAAATGCCTCGCGCACCATCGGCTCAAACTGATCGGTGGTGAGCAAAGGCGACGACGCCAAGTCGCGCGACTCGTCCTCGATAAAAATCCGCACACGTTTGCTGATATCCTCAGCCTGCAACACCTCACGCCGCATCGAGTACGTCGCTTTGCGGTGCCGGTTCATGACGTCATCGTATTGCACCACATTTTTACGCTGATCAAAGTGAAAGCCTTCAACCTTCTTTTGCGCGCCTTCGAGGCTACGGGAAATAAGCCGGTTTTCGATCGGCGTTTCGTCGTCGACTTTGAGCCGTTCCATGAGCCCAGCAATGCGTTCGCCGCCAAAAATCCGCATCAGATCATCTTCGGTGCTCACGAAGAATTGCGTCACACCCGGATCGCCTTGGCGGCCAGAACGTCCACGCAGCTGATTGTCGATACGCCGCGATTCGTGTCGCTCACTACCGAGCACAAACAACCCGCCGAGCTCTTTCACGCCATCGCCCAGCACAATGTCCGTACCACGCCCAGCGATGTTCGTCGCCAGCGTCACGGCACCCTTTTGGCCAGCGCGCGCCACAATTGCCGCTTCTTTTTCGTTGTTCTTCGCGTTCAAAACCTCGTGGGGAACGCCGGCTTTAGTGAGCATTTGCCCAAGCAATTCGTTCTTTTCAATCGAAACAGTACCCACCAGTACCGGTTGGCCCTTGGCGTGCAGCATTTCGATTTCGCGTACAATTGCCTTGAACTTCGCAAGTTCGGTTTTGTAAATTCTATCCGGCCGGTCCTGACGCGCCAGGCTGCGGTTCGATGGAATTTCCACGACCTCAAGCTTGTAGATCTGGTGGAATTCCTCGGCCTCAGTTAGCGCCGTACCGGTCATACCGGCGAGCTTTTCGTATAAACGGAAGTAATTTTGGAACGAAATGGTCGCCAGCGTCATGCTCTCTTGCTGCACTTCAACGCCTTCTTTGGCCTCGATTGCCTGGTGCAAGCCTTCGTTGTAGCGCCGACCAGCCAGCAAACGGCCGGTAAATTCATCCACAATCACGATCTCGCCGTCTTTGGTAACCACGTAATCCTTGTCGCGTTTGAATAACGTTTGGGCGCGCAGCGCTTGGTCGAGGTGATAAATCGTGCGGATATTCTCAGTAGCGTACAGATTGCTGACACCCAAAATCTTCTCGATTTTCTCCACACCGGCATCGGTGAGAATCACCGTTTTGCGCTTTTCATCAGTTTCAAAATGCGTGTCCTTCTCGAGCTGGCGCACGACTTTCGAGAACTGTGCGTACGAGTTGCCGGTGGTGACACTTGGTGCCGAAATAATCAGCGGTGTGCGGGCTTCGTCGATCAAAATCGAGTCAACCTCGTCGACGATTGCAAAATTCAGCTCACGCTGGCGCAGTTGATCAGTCTCGCGCACCATATTGTCGCGCAAATAGTCAAAGCCGAACTCATTGTTTGTGCCGTACGTCACATCGGCAGCGTACGCCTCACGGCGGCTTGCCGGGCGCAAATGGCGGAACCGCTCATCATCGTGCTCTTCGTTCAAAAATTCCGGGTCATATATAAATGAGTGGTCGGCGATAATCACGCCGACTTCCAGGCCAAGAAAATGGTACACTTGCGCCATCCAGCCAGCATCGCGCTGCGCCAAATATTCGTTCACCGTCACCACGTGCACGCCCTTGCCGGTGAGCGCATTGAGATACACCGGTGCGGTCGCCACCAGCGTCTTGCCTTCGCCGGTTTTCATTTCAGCAACATTTCCTTCGTGCAGCACCATGCCACCAATGAGTTGCACATCGAAGTGCCGCATGCCAAGCACGCGATCAGCCGCCTCGCGAACCACCGCGAACGCGTCGGGCAGTAGCTCGTCGAGCGACTCTTTTTTGAGGCGTTTTTTGAGCTTAGCTGTTTGTTCCTTGAGCTGCGAATCACTCAATTTCTGGTATTTTTCGGACAGATCGTTTACGGCGCGAACGCGTTTTTTCAAGCGCTTGACGGTCCGAGCCTGCGGATCACCCAGCATTTTCTTGAGGATGCCATTCATGTTTCGTTCTCCCTACTTTCGGTTTGGCGGCAGTATATCAGCTATTGTAACGCGTTTACAGATAGAACGCGAGCGATTTTTCTAAAGACTCCGGCAGTTTTTCAGGGACAGATTATAGCTATGCTTCAAACGGCTCGCGCTTGCGATGAGGCGTAAGAAGCCGTCGCCCGATACCGCTCGCCGGCGCGCGCCGTTCTTTGTACTTTTTGAGCTGATTTTTGAGCTTGAGCTCTGCGGTGTCGACCGCCGCGTACATAGTAATGGTCGTATCACTGCTGCGCAGAACCTCGTGCGGTACGTGCAGAATTACTTCGCAGGTGCAGGCGTTTTTGTCCCGCACCTTGGCTTCTTTGAGTTTGACGTCAGCATGCAGACTCGTTCGATCAGCCCGCGGCACAAACCGATCGAGCCGGCCAATCTTCTTGGAAATGTACTTGTTGAGCGACTCGTCAAGCGTCGTGTGCACGCCGTCGATTGTGAGTTTTTGGATCATTTTGCCCTCCTTTGCGCCGCTTTTGGCGCCTGTTCGCTACATGAGCTGCTGGCCGCCCATGAATGGGCGCAACACCTCTGGGATCAGCACTTTTCCTTCGGCTGTCTGGAAATTTTCAATCACAGCCGCCAAAATCCGCGTCATCGCAAACGCCGTTGCATCGTTGGTATGAACAAGCTCAACATTGCCGGTTGCCCGGCGGGCACGAACCTTGAGGTCGCGCGTTTGGTAATCGGTCATGTAGTCGGCCGTGTGCGTTTCGCGGTAGGCGCTCTGGCCCGGGAACCAGGCTTCGACGTCGACACCAGCCGCATTCGGCTTGCCGATATCAGCGGTGCATTTTTGCAAGATCTGATAGGGCACGCCGAGCTGCTGCATGAGATATTCCTGCGCCGCGCACAACAATTTGTGTTCAGCCAAACCAGTTTCGGCAGTGCTGAAAACCTCCATTTCGAGCTTGTCGAACTGGTGCCAGCGCAACATGCCTTCGGTGTCCTTGCCGTAGGTGCCGGCTTCACGCCGGAAGCTCGTGCTATAGCCAAGATAGCGAATCGGCAGCTGCTCTTCGGGCAAAATTTCGTTCCAATACATCGTGCACAGCGTATGCTCAGCACTCGCGTTCAGCCAGAGGTCGTCCTGCTCAATTTTATAGGTCACATCTTCGGCATTGAGTCGCGCGCTTGCCACGTACGGCTCAGTGCGCAACATTGCCGGCGGCAAAACGGGCGTGAACGGCTTGGCCGAGAGCTTCTGGCCATTCGTATCCGTAATATCATTGTCGTCGATGAGTTTTTGAATAACTTTTTCGTCGGTAAGCGTACTCATCACGAACTGCACGATCGCAAGTTGCAGTCGCACCAGATCACCTTTTAGGTATCCAAAGCGGGAGCCAGCAATCTTGGCGGCACGCACTTTGTCGAGCATATCGCGCGGCTCCAAGATCTCCCAGTGATTTTTCGGCGTAAAATCCAACGCTCGCGGCTCACCCACCTTCTTGGCAACGACATTTTCTTCTTCGGTCGCACCCACTGGCACGAAGTCAAGCGGCATATTTGGCACGGCTTTGAGCAGCTCATGGTACTGGGTTTCAAGCGGCTCAAGTTTGGCTTCACACTCAGCGATGTCTGCCTTGAGCGTTTTGCCCTGCTCGAGCTGTTCGGCCGTCGGCTTGGAGCCCTTCATTTGTGCGGTCAGCTCGTTTCGCTCAGCACGCAGGCTTTCGAGCTCGGTCAGCCCCGCCCGATACTCAGCATCAATGCGCAAAAGCCCGTCAACGTCTGGCTTGTAGCCCTTTTGTGCACTCTTAGTTTTAACAAGCTCAGGATTGTCTCGAATAAATTGAATATCTAGCATGGTCGCCCTTTCGATCAGAAAAATTAAGGAATTTGAAATTGGTGCAAAGTAAATAAGCCGGCGCGCCGCCGACTCAAACGAAATGCGCTCGCGATTGCCCAAAATCCTGTCATATTTCTAGTATAGCACTTGGAGCCAGCCTTGATAACGAAACCGCTGGCGAAAACGTTTATCCGCCGGGCTTCCTCAGTCAGGGTGCGCCAATAGTTATCGAGGCAGCCGAGCAAAGTTACGCGCGGGATTTGGCTTTTGACTCGTTCAAAAATTTGAGCGTGAGTTCGGTGCGAGCGCGGGCGTAGGTGCAAAATTCGCACGGACCGCCCATGATGTGATCGCCCACTGGCGGTACGTCATCACTGTCGATGCAGGCTTTCATGTTGTGGAGTGTCGGCTCAACCCATTCGTCGTTGCCGGTGTATGGGATAACCTTTGTCTTGAACTCGACCTTGTCGAAAAAACCCTCGCGGTCTGATTGGCCATTCGTGTACACGAAGTATCCCGTCGGCTGCACCTCGAGGCCGTTGCGGCGCAGCAGCCACTGATACACTTCCATCTGGCGCTTGTAGCTAATCTGCCAGCCCGCGCTGATGGTCGGCTCACGGTCTTTGGCCGTCGCTTTGTAGTCAACCACAATTACCTGCCCATCCGGCGTCACCCACAAGTCGTCAACGGCACCAAACACATGCAGATTCGTCGGCTCGTGCACGTGCACCACGCCCGTAAAATTCTCGCGCCAATTGTCAAGCTGCTCATGCCGAAATGGCACCGCATCGATGCCTGCGGCAACCATCATCGGGTGCGGCTCGGCTTTGGCGCGGTAGCCATCGAATTCGCGCTTGAAGAGTTCATCGATCGCTTTGTTGATATTGAACGGCGGACCATCCGGACGCTTGATTTTGAGCCGCGCATCGAGCCAAAAACAACGCGGACACTGCATGAACAGCTCGATTTTGCTTCGGCTCACTTTGTACGGCGCCTTCTGGCCCGGCAGATATGGCTGCGACCGCTCGCGCCAGTAATTGTTTCCCATTAGCATTAGTATAGCACGCGGATTTGCCGGAATTCCCTGAAGCACCCGGCATGCCGCGGCAATTGCTTTTGTTATTTCCGTGCCAAAATGGCGAGTGTCTCAATATGCGGTGTGTGCGGGAAAAAGTTAAAGCCTTCGAAATGTGTAATAGTATATTTTTCTTGTAGGAGCGCCAGATCGCGTGCTTGCGTCGCGGGGTTACAGCTCAGATAGGTGATCTGCGGTGGCAATGTCTCAAGCACGCGGGCAACGACTTTGTCGTGCAAGCCGGCGCGCGGCGGGTCAAAAATCACCGGAGCCTCGCCAATAATGCAATCCAGCGACTTTTCGCCGGCGGCCTCAACCACCTCCGCTTGCAGCGGTGCGCTTTCTGCATTCACGCGCGCCATAGCCGCCGTGGCCGAGTCGAGCTCGACGAGCGTCACCTTTTTGTGCGCAACGCTCAGGCCAATGCTCCCCACACCAGCGTACATATCCACCAGCGAGTTGGTCGCACCGTGGTCACGGATCGCCTCAAGCGCTTTCTCAAACACCGGAATATTCACCTGGAAAAAGGAGTCGACATCATAGCTAAATTGACGCCCCAAAAGCGAGTCCTCGAGCCGCACATTGCCAAGCTCTTGTAGCAGCTCAGTCGGCACACTGGCCGGACTTTTGGGCTCGGAATAGTATACCCGCAGACCGTGCAGGCCGTCCGGCAACGTGAGCGCATGGAAATCTTTGCGCTTCACAAATAGCGCCGCGGCCGCCTCGCCCGCTTGGTTACACCGAACAATTATTGTCTTCAGATCGCCGGCGCGCGGCTTGAGCGTTTGGAGTTGAGCAACTAAAGCATTCGCTGCCCGGTCGATGGCTGGCAATGCGAGCTCACTGCCCGTAACAATCATTTTTTGATGCGAGCCACGAACATGCAGCGCCAAATGCAAGCCATCATCGTCACCCCAAAAACTATATTCCATCTTGTTACGATAGTGCCAGTCGTCGCCACTCGCAGTCATTGCAAATCCCGGCAGCTCGACATGCGCCTGCGCAAAAAGCTCCGCCACAATCTGCTTTTTGTATTCATTTTCTTGTTCAAGCGGAATAATCTGCCACGGACTTGTCGCCAAATACCCGGCTTCGCGCGGCGCAATTCGAAACGAAGCCGGCGTGAGAATTTCTTCCGCAATCGCTTCGGCAAACGATCTTTTGCTCTTAATAATCCGCACTCGGGCCTGTTCGCCCGGCAACGCACCCCACACAAATACCCTTCGGCCATCGGCAAGCGTGGCAAGGCCCTGGCCGCCGTGCACCAGTTTTTCAATCGTAACTATTTCAGACATGCTTGGCATTATACCTGTTTGGAGCGAAAAAGGTCTACTAATTCTGCGGGTCGATATAAAAGTGCGAATGGCTCGTGAGCCGCCAGCGCTTCGCGCCCGTTAAAACCCCACGCCACCGACACGATCCGCACGTCTATTTTGTGCGCTGCGATGATATCTCGCACCTCATCACCAATGTAAAAAGATTTCGCCGGATCAAGATCGTACTTGTGCATAATCTTCTTGAGTGCGCTTGCTTTGTGGAGCACGCCGGCCCCACCCTGTACGTGCTCAAAATACTCGGCAATATGCTCTTTTTGCAAAAATGAGCGAATATTCGCCTCGCTGTTCGAGCTGAGAATAAACAGCCGATGACCATCATCACGCAGTGCCCGAAGCGCCTTTTCAATACCCGGAAATGGTTTTACTTCGCCGATCCGCTGATGCATGCGTGCTTTACCGCGCATCAAAAGCATCGGCATACGAAGCAGCGGCACGTCCAATTCCTTGAGCACCTGGCGCAAAGATAGCTGGCGCAGACGATTGATGCGCTGCTGGTCAGTAATGGCTGGCTGGCCAGTTAGCTCGTAAAATAGCTCAACGATCAGCGGAAAACTATCCGCAATCGTTCCGTCAAAGTCAAAAATGAGTGTCGCGGCCATCGCTATGAATGCAGCAAGCTACCCGCAAAAATCACCCAGGCAAGCGCAGTTTGAAAACCTAAACTCACCAGCAACCCAATGCGCTCGGCAAGCCAACCATTGCGCCAGCGCCCGTCTGCACGCTGCGCAAGCATTGCCATGCCGAAAAGGCCCGCCAAACCGACCGCCAATATGGCGAGCGCACCATATACAAATCCTGGCGTAGCGCCATTGTATAGGTTGGCGCCAAAGACGAACATAGCGAGCGCGACAAGCACAACGCCATTTGCGCCTAGTCCAACCCATATTGATCTTCGAGTTCGATTAGCATCCTGCTGGCTGACTAATAGCAAAAGTGTCGAGGGCACTACACTCAACGCAAACACGGCAAGCAGGCTTGATATCCCCTCCATGCCAGCCAGCATTGCAACCGCCAAAGTGGCGAACGCACCACTAGTAGCCTGGCCGATAAAACGCGCCAGCCTACGGCGCCGAAACACCGACTTGTTCCAAGCCGTCAGGGCACATGTGATACTAGATATGAGCAAAAAAGCTGGCACAATGTAGCGCACATTAAGTGTGAAGATTTGTCTAGTCGCCGGCGCATAGAGCGCATGCCCAGCGATTTGCGACCCCAGCGTATCTTTGGCAAAGTACTGCGTAACAACGGGTACTGCGCGGTCAGCACCCAAGCACGCGATTGCGATCGCCTGCGCCGCGTACAAAACTGCCAGTCGTCCATTCCATCGCCGAATGGCCGCCGAGACAAGCGTCGGATCGTTTGCCAGGATCACTTCGGCCGGTTCCCCATACACAAGCTCGGGTGAAACGCCCATGGACAACATTTCGGCGGCAGGCGCCTTGGTTTTCAGGGAAGATTTTTTGGACGAGCGAGCAGTGGACGACGCCAGTGTGCCGCCACTTTTCTTTTTGGATTTTTTACGGGAAGTAGCCATACATCAACTATACATGATTGCCGTCCACGAAGCTACGACCGACATGCGCGATCGATCTGTCCGTACTATGCATCTTTGGCGGCAGGATGAGCGGCAATGGGCTCGTATGGCACGGCACACATGCCGCGGCCGGTGCGCTCAGCGAATTTCTGGTGATACGCTTCGGCTCTATAAAATGGGCCAGCTGGATCGATAATTTGCGTGACAATGGGGTCGCTAACGCCTGCCTGCGCCTCCTGCATCACTTTGTGCGCTACGGCGCTTTGCTCGTCATTCAGGCAAAAAATTGCCGAACGATAATTATCGCCCACATCTGGCCCCTGTCGATTAAGCTGGGTCGGATCGTGCATACGAAAAAAATGCCGCACGAGCGTTTCATAGCTCACTTTTTCGGGGTCAAACTTCAGCCAAACCGCTTCGGCATGGCCGGTGGTGTGTGAGCAAACTTCTTCGTAAGTCGGATTTTCGGTGTGGCCGCCAGTGTAGCCTACGCGCGTCTCAACCACACCCGGCACTTGATCAAAGTAGTACTGCACTCCCCAAAAACAACCTGCAGCGAAAATTGCTTGCTCCATGTGGGCAGCATAGCACAAGCTCATTGGTGCTGCAAACACAGCCCGGGATCGCCTGGTTGCGCAAAAAGCTATTTGTGTAGCGCGCGGCAGCGGCATGCAGCGATTGCACCCGACGGGGCACATAGCGAACAAATCCACCGTACATTACGCCGCGCCCAAAGAGCACCTAACTACACTTATTCGCTCACCGTCACATCTTGCCAGAAAGCCACGTAATTGGAAAAATCCTTCTTCACACGCTCAATCGCCGTCGACTTCGGTTCGGGATACGTCCAAGCCGAGTCCTTGCTCCACTGGCCATCGGCGCCAACATCAAAGTATTGGCACTTACCCTTCCATGGACACGTGTATGGCGTGTCGCTTTTCCGCAAAAACTCCATTCGCACCGAATCCGGCGGAAAATACCAATTCTGCTCAATAAAAATCAGCACTTCCTTCGGCGCTTCGGCGATCACTTGTCCATTCCAGATTGCTTTCATCGGGGCTCCTTTTCTACAAAATAGTATGAATGGGCCCGCCCGCTAACGCAAGTTCGAAGGAGGCCTTTAGGCATATTGGTTCCTGGACATCACGCCATGGCCATAACTTGCTTTTGCTTAGAAATATTGACTCGCTGGTAAATAAGCGTATAATGCAGGGGTAAGCTTTATCTGAGCCTGAGACGACTCGGTATGAGAAGGAGTTTTTGGAGATGAAGAATCTGAAAAGCGTTGCAAGTGCAACCGCAACTGGTATTATCGTGGCTGGTATCGTCGCCGTGCCTGCTTTTGCCTGCAAACCTCAGGGAACAATTGTGAAAAAAGTGCAGGATATCACGAAAAACAGCGTCGTCAGCGACGCCAACACATCAGCAACTGCCCTCTTAGTTGCACCTGGCGACGTGCTCACCTACACCGTTACCGTCGGCAACGCCGAAACGCAGATTGGTGCTCACGGCGAAGACCAAATGGTTAACACAGTACTCACCGACAACCTACCTGATGGTGTGTCGCTCGTAAGCGATCCGGCTACCCGTACCATCACCGAACAGCTCGGCACGCTCAAGGCCAAGCAATCAATCACCAAGCAATACCAGGTGAAAGTGGTCAGCGGCGCCAAAGATGGCCAAGTCATCACCAACAAGGCTTGTTTCACCGGCAACAACAGCGCCGGTAACTTGCCGCAGAATGGCTGCGATGTGGCGATCGTGAAGGTTCAGGCTCCGGCTCCAACGCCCACGCCAACACCTACACCAACGCCTACTCCGCCAGCAACACCTGCTGCCCCTACCGCTCCAACGCCCACCGCATTGCCGAACACTGGGCCAGGCAACATTGCAGCAATTGCCGGTGTCGTCGGCGTGCTTGGCTACGCAGCCCAGCTCATTCGCACGAAGCGCCGCGCTACGCAGGCTGAATAGTCACTGAATTTCTCTCGTCATAAAAGATAAATCGGCCGGCCGGCCGATTTATCTTTAACGCCCACATTTCCGGCCGATTTTTATCCAATGAGCCGTGCCGCGGGCCTTACCGCAATAGCATGTTTGCGCACGTAGGGGAAGTGCTCCTTGCGTCGCTAGAATCGTGCTCTTAAGGGAGCTAAAAGAGATTGGACTACAGTCTTACATCTGGATAGACGCTTCGAGTGAGCCCATCAATCTCGTGACGCAGCTGCGGGAATGGCACGCCCTCACGCGCCGTCACGCCTTCAAAGACCCAGAAAACACGCTCACTGAAGCCCAGCCCACAGGCTGGTGGCATGCCATATTCAAGCATCTCTACAAAGTCGATATCGAGCATCATGGCTTCGTCATCGCCCGCCTCACGCATCTTTTGCTGCTCGACAAACCGGCCAAGCTGATCGAGCGGATCGTTCAGTTCAGAAAAACCATTACTCAGCTCACTGCCGGCAATCACTGCCTGGAAGCGCTGCGTCGTCTCTGGCCGATCAGGATTCGTTTTGGCAAGCGGACTAATAAACGTCGGAATGTTGACGAGCCAGACCGGTCCGGCAACGTCCTTGCGCACGTTCTTCCAGAGCTTATCGATGCCGCGAGCCTTATTTTCCGTATTCTCAAGCTCGAGCTTGTGTTCTTTGAGCGTTTTTTTGACATCATCGAGCGAGCAAGCAAAAATATCCAGCCCGTAATGCTTTTGAATCACCGCGGCATAATCCCACACTTCCCACGAGTTACTGAGATCAACGCTGAATTTTCCGAGCTTAAATTGCAACGTGCCGAACGTTCGCTCCAGCACGAACTTGAAAAGATCTTCCTGAAATTGCCTACCCTGCTGCCAGTCAGCATACGCCCAATACCATTCCATCGCCACGTGCTCCGGCAAGTGCTCATCGGAGTAATTTTCGTTGCGGAATCGCGGCCCAATATCATATACCTTTTCAAATCCAGCGCCCAGTAGTCGCTTGAGTGGCAGCTCGTGGCTAATGCGCAAATAAAAATCTTGGTCGAGCGCGTCCATGTGCGTGACAAACGGATTAGCATCAGCACCGCCGGTCGTATGCTCCAGCACCGGAACGTTCACCTCAATAAAACCATGCTGATCAAGAAATTCGCGCGTCGCCTGCCAGAATTTGCTCCGCCGGATAAAGCGATCGCGCACTTCTTGATTGACGTTCATGTCGATGTAGCGGCGGCGCAAACGCTCCTCTTTGTTTGTAAAACCTTCACGCGACACCGGCATCGGCCGCAGACTCTTGGCAAGCAAACGCAATCGATGTGCCTCAACCGAAATTTCGCCAGTTTTGGTGCGCACCACCAGTCCAGAAGCCTCAATAAAATCGCCAGCATCGAGCAGCGGCAATTCGCTCATTCCGAGCTGGCTCTGTGAAGCTTCCAGCGGCGCGAGCTTGTCGCCGGCCAAAAAGAGTTGGAGCGAGCCAGACATATCCCGCACGACCACAAAGGCGATTTTGCCAAATTTTCTAATCGCGACAATACGGCCCGCAATCGTCACTTGCTGGTTTTCAAGCGCCTCAAACTGCTCAACGACTTCTTTGAGCGTGTGCGTCCGTTCGACGTTCGCCGGAAACGGATTTACACCCAAGCGCTTTAATTCGTCAAGTTTACGCAGGCGCTCGTCGCGCAGTTCTTTGAGTGTAGCCATAATCTCCTAGATTATATCTGTTGGCGGACAAAAAATCCAGACCACTCATGCGTTCATAGTCAGGAGTCGGGGCTGGCAGCGCTACCCTTGCAAACGGGCTAGCCGATTTCGACAACTTCGTAGTGCGTGGTGTCGGCAGGAGTTTTAATCTCAACCGCATCGCCCACTTTTTTGCCGAGCAAAGCACGGCCGATTGGCGACTCATCGGATATCTTGCCGTCGAGCGGATCGGCTTCTACGGTGCCGACGACTTGGAATTGCTTGAACGCGCCGCCCGTCTTGCTTTTGAGCTTTACGGTCGATCCAAGCACCACTTTGCTGTCGCCTTTCGGAGTGCTGATCACCACTGAATTTGCCAAGATTGCTTCGATCTCGGCCACTCGGGCATCATTACGCTCCTGATCCTGCCGCGCTGCACTGTATTCCATGTTTTCGCTGAGATCGCCAAATTCGCGGGCCGTCTTGATACGCTCCGCGATCTCGCTGCGCAATGCGACCAGCTCCTGCAGCTCTTTTTTCAGTTCGGCTATGCCGGCTTTTGTCAGATGGAATTGTCGTTTCATGTCACCTCCCTTGCTGTACACCTGTGGTACTTGGATGTCTAATTATTGTCTGTCGCTTCATTGGGGCTTTTATGCGGCGAGTGCCTGCATAATCGCTTCTTCGGTCATGAGTTGGGCTTCTTTTTCGCGCCGATGTTTGAGCTCATATTTTTGGGCTGCAAGCGTTTTTTCGCTTACGACAAGGCGGTACGGAATGCCAAGCAAGTCCGCATCGGCAAACTTTTCCCCTGGTCGTACGTCGGTGCGTTCGTCATATAATACCTGAACTCCGTTACTCGTCAACTTTTGATACATCGCATACGCAGCTTTTTCCACAGCTTCGCTCGCGCCGATTTGCGCCAAATATACCTTGAATGGCGCGACATTTTCTGGCCACACCAGCCCGTATTCATCCGAAAAATGCTCCGCCATAACGCCCATCAGTCGGCTAATGCCGATGCCGTAGCAGCCCATAATAATCGACTGATTGTCGCCAGCTTCATCGGCATAAAACAGCTCGAGCGCATCGCTGTATTTGCTTTCGAGCGAGAAAATATTTCCGACTTCAATGCCGCGCTTCTCGACCAGTTCTTCTTTTGTGAGACCCAGCTTGGCCAGATTCTCGTCGGTGTAAATTTCTTTGTTAATAGCGACTCTCTTGCCTTCGTGCACATAGATAGTGTCTTCGCCGATTGGGCTGATCGTCTGAAATTCGTCGCTAAATTTGTCGGTAAAAATCCCGCCGTCAGCATACGTGCGGTATGTAACGTCGCCCAAGCCCAGCCGCTCATACACGCGGGCGTAGGCCTTGGCAGCGCGCTCGTACAGCTCCGCGTGCTCTTCTTGCGAGCGAGCAAAGCTGTACATGTCTTTCATGGTAAATTCGCGGCCACGCAGCAAGCCGCTTTTGGCGCGCAATTCGTTGCGAAATTTACTCTGAATCTGATACACCGACACGGGCAAATCTTTGTACGAACTAATAAAACTCTTGAGCGAATCGACAATCGGCTCTTCGTGTGTCAGGCCCATGCCAAGCTCGGTGCCGTTCGCGAGCTTCGTTTTGAACCAATTATCAACTTTTTTGTCGTCCCAGCGATCGGTTTTCTCAAAAATGTCTTTCGGCTGGAGCACGGTCATCTGCACTTCTTGGCCGCCAAAGGCGTCCATTTCTTCACGGACGATCTGTGCGATGTTGTCCAGCACGCGCTTGCCAAGCGGCAAAAAGGCATACACCCCGGCCATTTCCTTGTGAATATAACCAGCTTGAATGAGCAATTGCGCGTTGCGCGCGGTTTCGTCGGCTGGTACGGTTTTGCTTGTTTTCGTGAATAAATGGGTAGCTCTCATAATGTTTGTTCCTTGATCAGTTGTAAAAATAGACTAGAGAATAGAAATATGCGGCCGCGGGGCCGGGAGCAAACAAATTGAAAACTGGTGAGCAATAAGAAGGCGTTTCATGCCATGTGCCAGTATAGCATACTAGCGACTGGTGAGAAGAAATAGGCTCGCGAAAGCGATCGCATTTTTGAGTGTGTGCACGCCCACGCCCGCCCAAATGCGGCCGGTTCGCTCGCGAACGTAGCACAGCACCATCGAAAGCACAAAAGTGTCAAGCCCAGCGACCCAGAGGGCGCCGCCGCTCTTGGCCTCAAGCAGATGTGGCGCGGCAAACAATACGCTCGTGACAAGCATAGCCGGAATAAAATGCAGCCGATTGCGCAGTCCGCTAAAAAGCACACCGCGAAACGTAATCTCCTCGACAATTGGCGGCAGCAGCACCAAACTCACGAAGGCGAGCGCCAGCTGCGGCGCGCCATGGGTGGTCGTGAAGCCAACATCTTGCTGCTGCGTTGTGTCGAGATGAACAAGTCGCGTGGCTAGCCCCACAACTGCCGCGTAGAGCAAAAAGTAGCTACCGAAACTCCACAGCGCGATGGCGACGTCACGGTACTTGGGCCTGTCGACGCCGATAGCGCGCCAGCTCACACCACGCCAGCGCAAAAATTTCCAGACAACGTACAGCCCCAGCGCTTCGCTCGATGCCACGTACACAAATTGCGCCCACGTGGCATCGAGCCAATCAATAGAACCGCGCAAATGCGGCGCTAAGCTGTCCGCTATGGCCCACAAAATCAAGGCCACAAGCTGAGCGGCCGCATACACCAAAATCGCCACCAACACACCCCAGCGCAAGCCCCAATTGGGCGCCAACGCCAGGCCCGTTTTGCCCTGAGCATGCCCGTCCGGCACAACACCTCTATGGCGCGAGTCTGCGCGAGTCTCGCTGGTCTTGGACGCCTCGGTTATGGCTGAAATTTCTGGCATATCAGAGGAATCGCTTAACATCAACGATCGTAATCACCACTATCAAACCAAAAAGCGCCATAAAACTAATGCCGACCACTCGATCTTCAAACTCCTCAGTGAGCGGCTTCCTGAGGACGCGGGCAATGAGCAGCAAAAAGAGCCGTCCACCGTCAAGCGCCGGAATCGGCAACACGTTCATGATAGCGAGGGTCAGCGAAATAATCGCGATAATCATCAGCACATACTGGAACCCAAGCGAGCTGCTGTCTTTGAGAATCACGAAAATGCCGACTGGCCCAGAGACATTATCGCCTGCCGAGGAAAAACGCGCCTTTGCCTGGTGCCGTGTATGCGCGCTCGGGCTAATCGATTCAGCAATGCCACGCGCTACATTGGACAGCGAACTGCCCAGGCCCTTACACGTGAGCACCGTAAATTGCTTGATCGTACCCACGGCCACAAGCGGTGCCGACCACGTGGCACGCGCCAGCTGCACATTGGTCGGCGCGATACCGAGGTAGCCTTTCGGCTGCGAAGTATGCTCGCTGGCTGCCACCGCTTGTTGCGACAGAAGCGTGAGCGTGGCCGTTCGGATTTGGCCGTCACGCTGATAGGTAAGACGAACTGTTTGGCCGGCAAATCGCTGCGTGATTGCGGGCAGATTTTGCGTGCCTTTGATCGCCGCAACCGGTTGCCCGGGCAGACCGATCGAAATAAGCTCATCGCGCGGCTGCAATCCCGCTCGCGCTGCGGGTGAGCCATTCTGCGCATACCCCACCAACACCTTGGCATTCACTACTTTCGTATCACTCCGAATGGCAAATTGATTGTCCACCAACTGCGGCATTCCCCACCACGCAAGCAGCGTAAATAACACAAAAGCCGCCAGCAGGTTCATGCCTACGCCAGCCAGCATAATCTTCGTCTTGACAGCGGTGGATGCAGCACCAAAGCTGCCCTTTTCCGTGTCGGCATCATGCTCGCCCTTGAGCTTCACGAAGCCACCGATCGGTAACCAGTTCAAGCTAAAGATAAATCCAGATCGGCCGCGGCGGCCGCGAACTTTGCGGCTCCACGCGCGCGGCGGAAAACCGACACCAAATTCCTCGGCCACGACACCGTTGCGGCGCGCCACAAAGAAATGCCCGAGCTCATGCACCACCACAAGCCCGACAAACAAAATGAGTCCCACAATCAGAAAAACTACCGACACTTGCTTGACTCCACCTGAGTTTTCATTCCTTTATATTGTAGCAGCTAGATCGTCATGATCTCAGTTTCTTTGGCCTTGGCGACCGCCTCGATCTCAGTGCGCACACCATTCAAGCTGTCGTCAATCTGTTTTTCGAGCCGCTTGGCGTCGTCTTCACCAATATGCTTTTCTTTTTTGGCGGTGGCAATCGCACCCAGTGCGTCGTGGCGAACATTGCGCAAGCGGACCATGGTCTCTTCGACTTTGCCACTGAGCACTTTAGTGAATTCGCGGCGACGCTCTTCATTGAGCGGCGGAACCGGCACACGCACAACCCGGCCGTCGTCGCTCGGATTCAGCCCCAAACTCGGATTATCGCGAATCGCGCTAGCAATTGCCTGTAAATTCCCCGGATCAAACGGCGTCACCTGTAACAGCTGCGCTTCGGGTGCCGTAACATTGGCAACTTGATTCAGCGGCATTGGCGAACCATACGCCATCACCGTCACACCATCGAGCATGCCGGCATGCGCCCGGCCCGTGCGTACCTTTTTGGCCTCGTCCTTAAAAAACTCCAGCGCCTGCTTCATATTATCTTGATACTGCTTGATGTCCATGTCCGTCTCGCTTTCTGCTTACCGATTGCCGGTCGTTACGTTTATTATAGCAAAATCGCCCCAGAAAATGAGGCGATTTTTGAACTTATTGTCAGCACGCCCGTTCAGACAGACATGGCGCGCAGGTTTCCATTGAACCTCTCAAAGCTCGGGCGGCCAAGCAGCTGCGTGTTGAGCAAAGAGCTGTTGAGATACAAAAAGCAAAGCGCAGTTATCTACGCTTCGACTTCGCCGATTGCCATGCGGTTGAAGCGACGAACAACGAGGTTCTCGCCCATCTGCGCGATGGTTTCTTTTACATAGTCGCCCACGGTTTGGTCGGGGTTTTTGATGTACGGCTGGTCGAGCAAGCATCGCTCGGCAAAGTATTTCTTGGCCATGCCGTCGACAATTTGCGGCACCATCGCTTCGGGCTTGCCTTCGGCCTTGACCTTTTCGGTAAACTCAGCGACAGCGCGCTCGCGCTCGGCCTCAGGCACCTGATCGCTCGTGACGTACAATGGCGCCGAAGCAGCGATGTGCATGGCAATGTTTTTCACAAAGTCGGTGAATTTTTCGTTGCGAGCCACAAAGTCAGTTTCGCAGTTCACCTCGAGCAATACGCCAATTCGGCCGTCGTGCACGTAGCTGCTGATGAGCCCGGCACGTGCTTCGCGAGCGGCGCTCTTTTCGGCTTTGGTGAGGCCTTTTTTGCGCATCTCAGCGAGTGCTTTATCGAAGTCACCTTCGGCAGCTTCGAGTGCGCGCTTGGCGTCGGTCATGCCCACGCCAGTCAGCTCGCGCAAGCGCTTAATTTCTGCAATATCAATGGTCATTTCTCGTGTCCTTTCTTTGGCGCCTTTTGCGCGTAACTTAGTTAGGCTTTAGCTTCGTCTTTGTCAGGAGTTGTGGCAGCGGCTGATTTGGCGTGCTTGGCTTGGCCGGCTTCGACCGCCTGCTGCACGTAGTCAGCGATCAGCTGGATCGCCTTCAGCGCATCATCGTTGCCAGGAATTGCGAAGTCGACAAGAGTCGGATCGGCATTGGTGTCTACCAAACCAACTGTTTTGAGATCGAGCTTGCGGGCCTCGGCCAAGGCGTTGGCATCGCTTACGATGTCGAAGATAAACACGGCGCCAGGACGTGGCACCATGTTCTTGATGCCGCCGTACAGCCGATTCATTTCTTCAATTTCTTCTTGGAAGCGCTGCACCTCGAGCTTGTTGTATTTGTGCACCAGCTCACCTGATTCCATCTTGGCTTCAAGATCTTTGAGGCGCTTCACGCGGCCGCTAATGGTGTTCCAGTTGGTGAGCATGCCGCCGAGCCAGCGCTCGGTCACGTATGGCATCTTGGTGTTTTCGGCCAGCTGTTTGACAATGTCCTGCGCCTGGCGCTTGGTGCCGACGAACAGCACTTGCTTGCCTTCGCCAACGGTACGAGCCAAGAAATCAAGCGCGTCGTTCAGCCCCTCGACCGTCTTGGTAAGGTCAATAATGTGGCTGCCGCCTCGCTTGCTGTGGATAAATGGCGCCATCTTGGGGTGCCACCGGCTCGTCTTGTGGCCGAAATGCGCGCCCGATTCCAAAAGTTTTTTGATGTCTACATCAACAGTAGCCATATGGTGTCCTTTCTCTTCGCTTGGGTGCCCGAGGCGCGCCTACACAGCCATCGCCCGAGAGGATATATCCCAAACTGCTTCATTAATTACCCGCCTATTGTAACAGATAAGTGCCCCGAGATGCAAACAGTCAATTGCCACAGCAACGCTTGTACTTCTTGCCACTCCCACAAGGGCATGGACCCTTTCTTCGGATAGAAGCATAGTTTGGCCGACACTGCTCTTCTGGGATAAATGATACATCCCCAATGTTGATGGAAACTGATGTGATGGTGTTTTTTGATTTCAGCATGCCCGCTTGATACCTGTCTGGCAAGAACGTTCGAAGAATCTCGTGCGCTATTTGGCGGATACAGACAAAACCTATGCCTTCAACATCGAACCAATCGCTCCCGTTGTGACTATATGTCCAGCCCAATGAATTACGCTTGGTAAGATCCATGTAGTCAGCCGAGAGACCAGGATCAACATGAGCGCCTCCATCCTGATTTGCCACGCGGCGAATCAACCATTCTCTGTTGAATGTATTTCCTTTTGAATCCTCAATTATCGGCTCCTCCCAGTAGTCAGCAAAACCTGTCTCTCGTGGTAAGTACCCTGGAAGGTCGTCAAAATGAGGATCATAACATCCTGGCGAACCATCAGTTGATATTCGCAGTGAAGCAAGTGCCACAAATGGCGTAATCCTAGTAACGCCCGGCGAGGTTTTATAATGTTTAGCCGTATCAAAAAACTTATGAGATTGTAGGCCCAGCTGATGCAATAGTCCGCGACTACCTCCAGACGGATTATCGTGGAGCAATAATCTTAGCTTGGCAGCCATTGCTTTCGCCGCATAGGGTTTGCCCGAATCATAAGTCCTTGTATCGACCAGAAGTAAATCAAGCTGCTGCTCGAGCTCTAGCCCCAACTCTTCCTTTGTCTTGATGACTCTTTCCATCTCAAATATGAATAATAGCGCCTACTCTCGCAATAGTGCAAGGAGCAAACTCTTTACATTCGGTCGGAAAACAGATACAATACTTTGGATTATGAAGAAAGAGCTACACCCACAAAATTATCGGCCGGTTGTGTTCCAGGATTTGAACAACGATTTTAAATTCCTGACGCGTTCGACGGTCGCCAGCGACGAAACTATTAAATGGGAAGACGGCAACGAATATCCACTCGTGAAAGTACATATCACCAGCGCCTCGCACCCATTCTTTACCGGTGAAGAGCGCGTGCTCGACATCGAAGGCCGCGTTGACAAGTTCAAGGCCCGCGCTAAGGCTGCTGCCGAAGCCCGCGAAAAGCGCGCCAACGCTGCCAAAAAAGAAGCCGCCCGCAAAGCTGCCAAGGCTGCAAAGCCCGAGAAGATTACTCCTGCGCCAGCTGCCGCCAAAAAGAGCTAGCTAGACTTTAAGCAATAAACCGTTTGGGCACGTATGCTTGAACGGTTTTATTGTTGGGAATTGTCACCCGCCGCCTCCACGCCGTGCAAGTAAAAACCGCTCAGCATGGTCGCCATACGCAGCCAGGCAAAAGAGTCACATATGAGTGGCAGCGCTCGCACCAAACAACAGCCAGAATCAGCAAAATACGATATACTAGCACCAGATATGGAACAAAAAGAACAGCAATTGCGCGAAGAGCTTAAGCAGCTGGAGGCGCAACTCAGCGATCCAGCGATTTTCAGTTCGAAGGAATACCCCAAACTGGCCAAGCGACGCCAAGCGCTTGAAACGGTGGTCGATCTTTTTGACGAGCGCAAACAACTCCTGCAAAATGAGCAAGAATCGCGCGAGCTAGCAAAGAGCGGCGACGCCGAGCTCGCGGAGCTGGCCCAAACTGATCTGGCGGACATTGCCACGCGGCTCACGATCAACGAAGATCGCTTGCGCGAAGAGCTCACACCCAAAGATCCGAACGACGACCGCGACGTGGTCGTTGAAATCCGTGCCGCCGCTGGTGGTGACGAAGCGAGCTTGTTTGCGGCCGACCTGTACCGCATGTACATCCGCTGGGCGGAGCGGCATCGTTACAAAACCGAGCTGGTGAGCGAGGCGCCGAGCGAAGTCGGCGGTTTTAAGGAAATTATTTTTGAGGTGCACGGCGAAGACATCTACAAGCAGCTCAAATTCGAGGCCGGCGTGCACCGCGTGCAGCGCGTGCCGTCTACCGAAAGCCAGGGGCGCATCCACACGTCCACCGCCACCGTGAGCGTGCTGCCGGAAGCCGAAGAAACCGACATCGAGATCAATCCGAGCGACTTGCGCATCGACGTCTATCGCAGTTCCGGCCACGGTGGCCAGAGCGTGAACACCACCGACTCGGCCGTGCGCATTACCTACCTGCCTACCGGCATGGTCGTGACTTGCCAAGACGAAAAATCTCAGATCAAAAATAAGGAAAAAGCTATGGGCGTGCTGCGCTCGCGTCTGCTCGCGCTCAAAATCGAAGAAGAGCAAAAACAGCTCAGCGACTCGCGCAAGAAACTTATCGGCTCCGGCGATCGCTCCGAAAAGATCCGCACCTACAACTTTCCGCAAGACCGCATTACCGATCATCGCATTGGCTACTCGCGCAGCAATATCCCCGGCGCGCTGAATGGTGAAATCGACGATCTTATTGAACAGCTGCAGTCGTTTGAGCGCCAGCTGCTCAACGCGGAAGCATAAGACGACATGACCGTCGGCGATTTTTTGTCAGCGAAAACAGCCCAACTCGCAGCTGCCGGCATTGAAACACCTCGGCTTGACTGCCTTGTATTACTCGAGGAGGTGCTGGCTCAGTCACGAGCTTCGCTGCTCGCTCACCTCGATATGCCACTCGCTCCTGAGCAATCCAACCAACTCGAAACATGCGTTGCGCGTCGCCAAAGGCACGAGCCGCTGGCGTACATCCGTGGACATGCAGCGTTTTATGGGCGCGATTTTTTGGTCAATGCCGATGTGCTGGTGCCCCGCCCCGAAAGCGAGCAGATCATCACTTTACTTAAGACCTTGCCCCAAACGCGCAACCCAACGATTGCCGACATTGGTACCGGCTCGGGTTGCCTAGCAATTTCTGCGGCGCTAGAACTATCGGCAGCGCAAGTCGACGGATACGATATCAGTCCCTCAGCGCTTGTCGTCGCCCGCCAAAATACCGCGGCGCTCGGCGCACACGTCGAGTTCTACCAGGGAAATTTGCTCACCGATCTTCAACAAAAGCATTACAATGTGCTGCTCGCAAATCTTCCGTATGTGCCGGAACATGGCCCCGTCAATCAGGCAACGAGTTTTGAGCCGAGTCTCGCACTCTTCGCGGGCAGCGACGGACTTGACGCGTTGCGCGCTTTTTGGCAGCAAGTCGCTACTTTGGCGCACAAGCCCAACCACATCTTAACCGAATCAATACCAAGCCAACATCATACTGTGGCGCTTATGGCCCGCACCAGTGGCTTTGCGCTTGAGCGGCGCGAAGGCTACATCCAGGTATTTGCTGCGATTTGAGCAAGAATTATCTGGCCGGAAAGCTTTGATCTACTCCGGGCTACAACCGTACAAGTTTTAAGAACGTCGCTTTTTGTGCTGGAAGGTGCCAGTGGGACTAACCGGCCGGCGCAACCCCAAGTGTCACATTGGCCGTAATCGTCTTGCCGCCTCGAATTATCGTGAGCGTCACCGTATCGCCCACGGCGTGTTTATCGAGAATCGCCGTCAAACTCTGGTTATTGTCGATGGTATCGCTGCCGACCTTCGTAATGATGTCGCCCTCTTTCAAGCCAGCTTTTGCTGCTGGGCCGCCAGGCACAATCGACGGCTGGCCGGTGATACTGGCCGGCGCAATGTACGCCCCATTGTTCACGCTCAAGTTATATTGCGATGCAACGTCAGCCGTAATTGGCACGTAGAGCACGCCAAGATATGGGCGCTGGAGCTTGCCATTTTGCTCAACACTTTGGATGAGTCCGGAAACATCGTCGATCGGGATTGCGAAACCAATATTCTGTGCGCCGCCAGCAATCGCCGTATTAATACCGATGACTTCGCCGTCCAAATTGACGAGCGGACCGCCCGAGTTGCCTTCGTTAATCGCCGCGTCTGTCTGAAAAAGATCGTCCAAGTTCTCGCTGTCCGAGCCGCCGTCGCTTGCCTGCACGCTGCGGCCATGGCCAGAAATAATTCCCGAAGTCACGGTGTTTTGGAACTGTCCCAGCGCGTTGCCAATCGCTACCACCGAATCACCAATCTGCATCTTGCTCGATTGACCAATCTGGGCCGGCACCAGTTTTTTGCCGTTGGTATTTGTAATTTTCAGGAACGCTATGTCGAGCGTATCGTTGCTGCTCGTGCGGCCCACAACCTGCACGTTCTTGTACAGTGTGCCATCAGACAGTGTCACATTAACATTGGTCGTACCAGCCGGCACAACGTGTCGATTGGTAATAATCAATCCGTCCGCGGAAATAATAATACCCGTGCCAGCACTCTCTTGCTGTGACTGTTGGCTAGTGCCAAAGAAGCTATCCACTGATGTTGTGGTGCCGGTACTATCAATCGAAACCACGCTTGCGCCTACTGTTTTTGCAATATTGCTAATGAGCTGCCCTTGGGTTTTGAGCACCACTTGTTGCTGATGGGTTGTCACATTGGCGTCACCTGCGTTGCGGCCACCCAGCCAACCGCCCAAAAATCCCATTGAACCACTAATCACAAACAAAAAAGCTATTGCCAGAATCTTCACGCGAGCATGGTCGACGTGATATGTCATTTCTGAAATGCGTGGAGATTTAGGTAGGCCTTCGTGTTGCTCGAGCGCTGCCGGGGACGCACTTTCGGCCGATTTGGCTTTTTTTGGTTCTTCAAAATCAGATGGATCCATCATTCCCTCCTTTTACACCCCACCGCGCACACGCGCGATATCAAGCATCAGATACACAATCATTGCCACCACAGTGAGCGACACCACAAATGCGAATTCCATCTTGAAAAGCTTAGCCAGCCGTTGCAAATGCTCGAGATAATACAGGCCGCCCAAGCCAAAGCCGATGACGAGCAAAATCACAACCGGCTGAGGCAAGAGTGTGCTTTCCGGATGCGGAAATGAGATGAGCCAGTGGCCAAGCACCCAGGTCAGGCAAACCGCAAAGTAGCCCCAGGCGTACGAAAGCAACTTGGCGTATGGCTCGTCAAAGCTATCAAAAAAGTGCCGTGCCGAAAGGTAGCAAATAAGCCCGGTCAGGAACACAATCCCATACAGCGGCCCTGTCGTCCAAGCCAAGAACAGCGCCACCAAGCCGAACAACATGCCCGTCATCGCTTGTGTCGATACCAGCAGGACACTCGATCCCGGCTTGAGCGTCACCAGCCAGAACCCATACACGAGCACCCACAAAAATTGCATCAGCTGACTGCCGCTATGCGTCATGAAAAGCAGCAGCGAAATACCGACAATAATATCAACGGCATTAGCGCGAATGTTGGTTGGCCAAAATCGTGGTCGCACGGCAAACATACGCCATTTACTTAACAAAATTATGGCCAAGGCCAGCTGGACAAAATTGATCCGAACCAAAATAAACACCGCGAGTGGCAATAAAAGATTAAATCCCACATGCACAAATTGCGCGTAGCCAGAGGCCGGTTTTATTTTGTCGATGAGTGGCTTCATGTTTGTCCCGTTAGTATTATAAAGTCAGAACCGTTTGTTTGCACGCCCGCAGGCAGCGTGCTCGTGGCCTTGGTGCCAAATCGTTGCTCAAGGTAGTTTTTGGTGTACGGCTTAGTGCCATGCGACATGTCCACGAGCACTGTTTTGGTTGGCACGTTCGCCAGCGAAGTATTTGTTGCGGCGATGCTGTAGCCGTAATTCTTGAGTTCACTAGCTACTTGCTGGGCCGGCATGCCACTGCTTGCGCCGCTCTCGATCGCCACTTTTGCAGCCTCTTTTATAATATACCCATCCGGTAATTGTGTACGAATGTATTGCTGAATTGGCGCGTAATTATTGATGCCGGCCATCGGAATCACTACTGATTGCCCGCCAGCAGCGCCGGTTTTCACGTAATTGTTGGGCGGATCCGCAAGCCCGATCGAAGTGATGGCAGCATCTGGGATGTCTTTTGCGATATTAGTGAGCCGCACCGCATCCGTCACGCTGAAATCAGTAGACATATGATCGCCAAACGCACTTATCAAGCCCGAAACCTTGAGCGGATTTGTGTAGGTGCCGGCCGTTAGCATCTTCTGTGTCAGCGCGGTAATGAACAAGCGCTGGCGTTCAGTGCGATCAAAATCGCCGCGTGCGCTGCCGTGTCTTGAGCGCACATACATCAACGCTTGTTTGCCGTTAAAGGTTTGAGTGCCAGCGCGCGCCAAAACCGAGCTGCCACCATTTTGCCAGGCCATCGTTGCATCATCGACCTCCTCGGGAACATTAAAGGTGACGCCGCCGAGCGTGTCGACCGCCTGCTGGAATGCCTGAAAATCAATCATGCCAAAGTAATTAATATTTACGCCCAGCACGGCATGCACGATCTTCTCGGCGTCAGCGATGCCCGTGGCTTCGGCGGCGGCCGGATCCTTCGGATTTTTGTACAGGGCGTGTTCCTTGGCAAGCGCATACACCGCGTTGATTTTCATAGCGGCACCAGTGTCTGGCGACTGCACCCATAAGTCGCGCGGAATGCTCACGAGCGCGGATTTGTGGTTCACCGGATCAATACTCACGAGCAACATTGTGTCGGTGAGATCGGCCCCATCATGGCCGGCGCCCCCCTTGCCGAGCAATAGGATATTTACGCGTCCGTCACCCTCGCCCTTTAAAAGCGCTGGCGCAACGTTCGCCACAATCGCTTTTGCCGAGCCGCCACCGCGGAAAACTTTGTGCACTTTCGAAGCGGCCTGGACAGCCAAGAACCCGCCGCTCGCCAATGCCAACAGCGTCACAATAAGTACGCTCCGAATCACCCACCGCTGCCAAGCAGGGCGTCGCTTTTTAAAGGCTGCTTTGCGACGTCCGAAGAAGAGCAACCGTCGGCCGCGCTTATGCTTTTTTGCGCGTTTGGGCGAATCAATATCCCGAATGGAACCAGCGTCGAATAACGGCTCCTGGTTCGAGACAGCCTCGCGCTTAAGCGAAGGCGCAACACCAACACGACTCGTCATGTGGTATCCCTCGGCCCGAGTAAAGTCCCCCACTTTGCGTGTACCAGCGCCAGACTGCGTCCCCACTGTACCCGCACGATTTCGCGGTGCTCCAGGCATCTGCGACGCAGAATTTGCGCGGGGCACAAATGAGCTAACGCCATCTATACCGCGCCGCGAGCGTTGAGCTGGCCGTTTGAAGTTATCCATACCGTTATGCTTATTATACCTTGCCGAACAGCCAGGTGCAATCTTGAGTTTTTTGCCGTATACTGATGAGGATGTCTGAATTATCTACGCCCCATTCGTCTGATCACGATGCAAGCTCCGCTATGCATCGCGCCAGTCATACCCCTAAAAGTAATGGCTGGAAAAGTGCCCTGTCAACAATTGCCATCCTGCTTCTTGCGCCGGCAATAGCCCTCTTTTTAACGGCATTCGTATTTCAATCCTATCAGGTTGACGGCTCGAGCATGGAAACGACGCTCCAGAACAATGACCGCCTCATTGCCTGGAAACTGCCGCATACCTGGTCCAAGATCACGGGCCATGCATACATTCCCAACAGAGGCGATATCGTTATTTTCAATGCCAAAAATCTGCAAAACTTCGACCAAGATCCGAATAAGCAACTCATCAAACGCGTGATCGGCTTGCCCGGGGACCGTGTCGTGGTTGCAAATGGCGTGCTGACCGTCTACAACAAGCAGCATCCGCACGGCTTTCGCCCTGATGTCACGCTGCCGTACGGCAAAGTCATCGGTCAAACCAACGTCGATGTAGACATGATTGTGCCGGCTGGCAACGTGTTTGTATGCGGCGACAACCGCGGCAATTCATACGATTCTCGCTATTTTGGACCAGTCAATACCAAGGATATTATCGGTAAATTAGTCCTGCGCCTGTTACCGCTCAACAAAGCCGAACGCTTCTAAGTTTGTGCGCGCTCAACTTCGCGCCAAAGACATACACCGCCAGCAATGAACAACAGGGAATTCGAGCGTTGACTGCCAAAGGTCAGATCCGTCCGAAGCCGCCAATAAACTGCCCTGAAGAAATGCTATGTGTTTTAGGTTTACCCTTCCCCGGCTAGGTCCAGTCGACACATAATGCCGTCCAGCTCTTCGTCTGACTTAAACGCAATTTCAAGCTTCCCGCCCTTTGCTGTTCGACGGACGTGCACCGGCGCGCCAAGTCGCTTACTCAGCTCCTTGGTTGCCGGCGTTTCGGAGTCCATACGGCGATGCGTCGCCTGCTTTTCCTGAAATCCTTCCTTGATAGACGTCACATATCGCTCAGCCTGACGCACCGACCAGCCGTGTTTTTGGATAGATTGCAGGAGTTCAATCTGTTTTTCAGGATAGGCTTTTAGGGCCAAGATTGCCCGTGCATGCCCCTCCGAAATCAGTCTTTCATGCAATGCGGTGCGCGCCGCGTCCGGCAATTGCAATAGTCGCACAATATTGTTAACCGTCGAGGGTGCTTTGGCCAAGCGCTGCGCGACAGCATCGTATGTCATGTTGAACTGCTCGTGCAATCGCTCAATCGACATAGCCTGTTCAAGCGGTGCAAGGTCAACGCGCTGCACATTCTCAACAAGTGCAATCTCGAGCCGCTCCAACTCCTCAGTCGTTCGGACAATTGCAGGTATCGTCTTAAGGCCAGCACGCTGCGATGCTCGCCAGCGACGCTCCCCCGCCACGATGTAAAATGTTTCGCCATGCGGCGTAACTACGATTGGTTGGAGAACGCCAAATCGCGTAATTGAGTCAGCGAGTTGTTCAATTGCTTGCTCATCAAAAATGGTCCGTGGTTGGTCGGGGTTCGGTACGAGCTTATCTGTACTAATTTTTTGTACACGATCCGCATCCGCAAAGATCATACTACTTGTAAGATCACGCGGCAACAGTGCGTCAAAACCCTTGCCTAGTCCTGATTTCTTATTCGCCGACACGCTGCGCTACTTCCTTGGCTAATTGCTTGTAGGCACGCGCACCCTTTGACCAGCGATCGTGCTCAAAAATTGTCTTGCCAAAACTGGGTGCTTCGGCCAAACGGATATTTCGCGGGATCACCGTACTAAAAACCTTATCGCCAAAATGCTCAGTCAACTCGTCCATGACTTGCTCCGACAAACTAGTGCGCTTATCATACATCGTTGCGACAACTCCAAGCAAATCGAGCGACGGATTTAAGCCTTGCCGCACCCGCTGGACCGTTTCGAGAAGTTGGCCGAGACCTTCGAGTGCGTAATACTCCGTTTGCACAGGAATAAGCAATGTGTGGGCAGCCGTTAGCGCATTGATTGTGAGCAGTCCCAGAGCTGGCGGGCAGTCAATGATAATATATCGATGCGTAGCGTGCTGCAAACCACGCTTCAATTGCGATTCACGTTGTGCGACATTAACAAGTTCAACTTCTGCGGCCGCAAGATCATTATTTGCAGGCAATACAAATAATCCCTCATTATGAGTGGGCTGCATAATTTCATCAAGAGTCGCTCGCTCTGTAAGCAAATCATATATTGTATTATCCAGAGCGCGATCAATACCCAGCCCGCTCGTCGCGTTGCCTTGCGGATCGAGGTCAACCAACAGTACAGAATTTTTTGACGACGCAAGTTGGGCCGCCAGACTAACGGCGGTAGTCGTCTTGCCTACACCGCCCTTTTGATTGATGACTGCGATGATTGTTTGTTTCATATTTCCCTACTCGCCCAGTATACCACCCCTACAATTGTATTGCCAAAGCGCCAAGCGTTTATCATCGCGTAAACTACAACAAACACTCTCCAAACTTGATCGGTTGCGGTTATTTAGATTGAAGCTTTTGGTCGCAAGGATTCAAGCCCCGCGCCCCGGCCAGATGTAATATATCTGAATTCACGAACTTGAAGGATGCGAGACCTTCTTTGGTGTCTATCCATAATATAAAGAGCCCACAAATCTTAGCGTAGTAGATTTAGTCTGTTTCAAGCACACTTACGGAGACCCAGTCGTTGCTATCTATAGTCAGGGTCGGGCTAGTTCCTGAGAATATCTTCCAGCGAAGTTGAACCGTAACGGATCCCGCAGGTATTGAACTCACCACAAGTGAACAGGATATTTGCTGATGTGCGTTGGCGGTATTGAAGGTGGTGCGCGTACAATCATAGTCTGTTCCACCTATGTTTACGCCAAGCATGCTCGCTGATGGATTTACATTTGTCCTCCAGCTCGTGCTTACTGATATGAGCAATTTGGTTGCGGTAGCATTTTTTGTGAGAGTCACCGAGGAAGATGAAGGCAGATTCGAGTAAGAAGTTGAGGTAGTAGTGCCAGAACCGGCAGCAACACTAAGACCGTTGGATTGGACGGATGAGACGCAGTTTCGCCATTCACCATTTTGGTAACAGCGGAAAAGGTTTGAGGTACTGTTGTAATACATGGAGCCACTGGAGCCGGTTGGGTCAGTAGAGCTGCCGTTTTTAATCCCTAGCACTAATACTTCGCCTACAGTATCTCCACCCGATGGGCCGATAGTAATTCTTTCTGACGTGGTTGATGTGTTGACGTTGAACATGCTGACACCGGTCGAGTTCTGGATCGAAAATGCTGATGCGAGTGAAGCCGTATTGCTCTTTAGAGTAATTGCGCCGGTATCCGCCAGAGTAAAGTCATGGGTAAAAGTGCTAACGTCAGTTAAGTAAAAATTGTGAGCTTGTATGTCTATGGTGCCGCCCGTGTTGTAGTTACCCATGGTGAGCGTATCCCCACCGTTAACGTTATCATACAACTCCATCTGATACGTTCCGCCACTACCGGCATCAAACGTCAACCCGGTTCCTCTTTGCAAGTCTATGCCGCCAGCGTTATTGAAGTTAGAGAAAGAAGCGCCCGGATTCCAAGTGTACGTGCTTCCGTTATCAACAATAGTCGTAACACCGGCTCCAACGGTGATTCCAAACCAGGCGCCACTGTCGATCGATCGATAAACGTCATAACCGGTTGCATATGGTACCGCCGTCCACGTTAATGTGTTTTTGCTTGTAGTTCCCGTGGTAGGAATCGATCCAGGGCTAGACGCGATTCCTGCAGAGGTGCTGGTGCCATCACCACCTATCGCATCGATTCTGTAAGCATATGTGTGGGCTGCGAGTGACCCGCCAGTAGTGCTTGTCGATAACGATGGTGCCGCCGGATTAGCAACCCCGTTCACAGTGAGAGTACCGCCATAGGTAGTCAACACACCTTGGTTAGTATTAAAATTGAGCGTCGCTGTGCCTGAGGTGTTTTGAAGCTGAAATGTGCTACTCGAGTTAGTGCCTTTAACTATTACATTTGCAGCGCTACTAAGGGTGATATTTCCTGTACCAGTCGTTGTTTCGGTGATACTACCATTCGTTGCCGGAGCCAATGAGATAGCCGATGTGCCGGTACCACCTTGGATTAGAGTGGTGCTTGTTGTTAACAGCGATCCAATAGTCACCGCCTGCACGCCGCCTGCAGTTCCGTTAGTGCCGATGTTAATGGTCTGCGTACCCGAGCTTAAGGAGGTGCTACCAATCTGTATAGTGTTGGCAACGTTACCTGTATTAATGTTAATTCCGCCAGCTCCCTGCAGAGTAAGGGCACCGCTCGTCGTCGACCAAGTCGAAGCAGCCGACGCTGTAATGGTGACACCGTTGCCTTGAATGGTTGTCGTTCCACCCGCAATCGAATTTGGCCCCGAGCCAATGTTAACGATGGAGTTACCCCCGGAAGTGTTGGTGTATCCAATATTAATCGTTGCCGTCCCTGAGTTCTGTGCAGTGCTGCCAATGTTAGTTGCCGTGTTGGCATTGGGCGAGTTTTCAATATTGGTCGTGGTGCCATTAAATGCCGAGCCTGTACCGCCCGTTGCACCACCTGTCGATCCAATATTAATATACCCGCTGCTACTATCTATGGCGAATAGTGTATTCCCTGCATGATTCTCAACCTGCACTGCCGTTGCAGTGTCTGTTGAGGGCTGTTCGAAGAACTGTCCCTTGATACCAAAACCAAAAACCACGCTTCCCAGACCGGAAGCATTTTGAGATCTTAGACTCAGGAAATTACCACCGCCAAGACCGCCATCTGCGTCTTGGATGTTTATGTCCCCAATGCCGTTGATCAGCTTGATCGTTGGAGTCGTGCTAGTCCCTCCGGTCGATAGCCCATAGGCAGCCTGCAAGGAGCTTGCGCCAGCACTCGTCCATGTGCTACCGCTCCACACGAGTACTGCAGTGTTACCCGCACTTAGTATATAACTAAGCGATCCAGCAATCAGCGTAAATGGATTAGTCCCTGTATTAGTAATATTGAGCATGCGTCCTGCTGTTGTAATTGTTGGCGATGGAACTGTAAACACGAGGTTTGTTGCCGTGGCTGTGGCGAGTATTGTTGTATATGAATCAACACTACTCTGGGTCACCGTTGCGGTTACTGCACTAGAGTAGGCTACTGTTGTATAAATCAAACCGCCATTAATTGTAATAAGCCCTTTTGTGCCAGTTCCAGCAGCCGTGCCGCCTTGGAGCGTAATATTACCACCATTGCTTACTCCTGTACCATTGGCCGTGCCGCCCTGGATCAAGACGTTCCCGCCTAAGGCTGCGGCACCAGTACCACCCGAGCCACCTTGCAGAGTCGTAAGCCCCCCGGTGGCCGTGCCAGTGGCCGTGCCGCCCTGAAGGGTAAGGCCGCCTCCTGCATTATTGCCCGAGGCGCCGCCGCCGCCCTGAAGTGTAAGAGTATTGCCAGCGCCCGACGCTGCAGTTAGCACATTGATCGAACGGTTGGCGCCATTCTCAAAACTCAGGTTAGCCGTAGGCGCATCTTGGCCGCCGATAGTGACCTTACCGCCGCCAGCAGCAAGGAAGTTGTTATTAGTCGTGGACGGGCTCAGATATACCGCCGATCCCGATGCGCCATCAAGCATTAAGTTTCCGTTTGACCCTCGAGTCGTCGATGCGGTAATGCTGTCCGAGCTCCCCTGCTGGCTCTGAACTATAATATCACCGACTCTAATCTGCACAATTTGACTTGCTCCGAGAGTGGCGGGACCCACGTCCAAGTTTGTAGTAGGCGCATTATTGCCAATGCCAATGTAGCTATTGGTGGTATCGACGTCGAGGACATCAATGCTCGACCCATTTGGCCTGACCTGAAAAGCAGTGGTCGAGTTGGCGGCGTTTTGCAGCATCACTGCGCCCGAGCTTCCAAACGTCGCAACATTGACGCTACTTCCATTTTTAAGATCCAGGATGTCACCCGTGCCGCCGGCGTTTGCTTGCAAGACAGCCGCCACGCTTCCGCTGCTAGCAGCTTGCACGTTCATATTTGCCGATTGGACACTTGTTGTATTTTGGATGTAGTTGCCCGAGCCACTCGATAGCGCAAACCCACAATTAACAGAATTCTGAATACAAAGCGTGCCCCCTTCGTCAGGAAGTAGAATACTTCGATTCGCCGTAGGCGTCACGAATCCCAATGTACTCGCGAAGGTGCCCGTATTCGTAACTAGCTGTCCGGCGCGGAAGGCATACGGCACCGCCGTCAGCTGTAAGCGTGGCGACATTTCGCCGTCCCACACTGGGCTACCGCTAGTGCCACCAATGTTCATGGTCAGCCACAAGCCCTGGTCCCAGTTAATAGCAGGAAACGACGATACACTCCCCAAGCTAACTGTTAGGTAGCCGTTCGCGACACGAACCTGATTGGCACCTGTTCGCGTCTCCGTCCAGAGACAATTTGCGTCGCCCGTACATGAACCTTGGCTTGACCCGGATGAGGTTGACGCGTTGTACAGCTTGAATTCAACGTTGTAATTTCCATCGGGGACAATCCCACCTCCCGCTGTCATGAGTCGTGCCTGGAAATTTACTGTCGAATCGGTAGCGGCCATAGCGCGCGTGGCCACCAACAAACATACCAGCGACACCAAAAACAACGCGAGCAACATTGGTGTTACCCTGCGCACAAACAGTACTCGTGTGAGAAGTGTTTTTTGCTTCATATTTGTTTCTGTTTGACTTGTTTGTTTCTGGCAAACCTACGGTATATTATCCTGCGCTTTCACCTTGGGGACAAGACACGATTGAATCATTTTTTGTTTCAGACAAAAGTCATTAAATCATCATATTGGTTACATATTTGTAGATTTATATGCAACGATTGATCAATTACTTCCAGCTTAACACTTTAGATGCCTTAATACCTTACCCGTATCTGCTCTGACTTGATTGTAGCCATAAATACATCAGTGCTGTTTTTAGGATATAGTTATCCACATTTGAACTATCTTCTTAAGACAAAAATAGCATCCACAAGGATGCTATTTTAGAAAGTTAGAGCGAGTGACTCTTAAGCGATCTTGGTAATTTTGATGACGGTCTGGTGTTGGCGATGACCGTGTACTTTGTGGACGCGCTTCTTGGCCTTGTACCTGATCGCGGTAACTTTATCGGCTTTGACATCTTCGTCGATGATATCTGCGCTTACCTTTGCACCTGTCACAACTGGCGTTCCGACACTCACGGCGTCACCATCAACGACTAGCAATGGCTCAAAAGTGGTCGACTTGGATTCAGCATGCAGTAATTCGATCTCAAGGGTTTCTCCTTCGGCCACTAGGTACTGCTTACCACCGGTTGCAATGACTGCTTTTTTCATGCACTACTCTCTTTGTAAGAAATTATATACTAAGCAATGATAACAGATGCGACCTGGTATGTAAAGACGGTCAAGGGCTGGATTCTTTCATATCGAGCCTACCCCATATTCAAATATCTATGCAAGAAGAACTGGGATTTTGTACGCGCCAAAAAACTACCATTGTGGCAACCCGCGAAATGCTAGGCGCTCGAGAGAATTACTCATACATATAGCCGAGGACTTCGTCTATCAGAGGCAGGTCACTACCTTGCCATACGTTTAAAACCGAACCGTCATTGGCAAGAGCTAAAATAGCTGGATACGACATAATCTCATATAATGCTGCAGTAGTGGCACCTTCGCGAGTATTCAGACTGAGCAATTCGAGACGCGAACCCAGGTCATGCTGTCGCTGAAGGTCTCGAGCGAATGTCTCAACAAGAGTCGCCTGCTCTGAATCCGGTCTGTAAAGGATAAGCAACTTCATACTGCCAGAATACCATGACGCACGAAAAAACAACAATCGTCCGCACTACATACGGACGATTGTTTGTTGCAAGTTGTTGTTCTAGCTACAACCGGTTGTAGATCCACAACTCGAGCACACGTAGCAACTTCCTGCACGCTGTGTTTGGTTGCCGCAGTTATAGCAGAGCGGCGCGGCGCTATCGACCTTATTTTCGCTCGCCGAAACACCCTTGACGGTCGGCGTTACGGGCTCGGGACTAACGAGATGCTCAACTGATTCAACCAGGCGACCATCCGCAGACTTATCATCGGTCAAAAGCGTCGTCTGAAGCTCAGGCATGTCTTCCAGGGAAGCCAATCCAAGCTCAAGGCGATCATCAAAGCTCAGATAATCAAGTGCCAATCGGCGGAAAATGTAATCCGTGATCGAACTTGCCGTACGAATGTCGGGGTCATCAGTAATGCCGGAAGGCGCAAAACTTGTACTCATCATGCTTTTGACGTAGCTGCGCAATGGCACGCCGTACTGCAAGCCATGGCTCACCGAAATGGCAAAGGAATCCATGAGGCCCGAAAGCGTCGACCCTTGCTTGGATGCGCTAATGAAGAGCTCACCCGGCGTTCCATCTTCGTACTCGCTCACCGTAAAGAAGCCTTTGAGATCAGAGATCGCAAACTTATAGGTTTGGCTCGTTCGACGACGAGGCAACAAGCGGCGAACGGCGCCCTTGAGAACGATCTTGTCGCTCGCCGCTTCAGCAGCAACGGGGCTGCTAGGTGCCGCAACAGGCGCAGGCTGAACAGCCTTATCTTCGGCGCGCTTCTTGCTTGAAAGCGGCTGTGCGACTTTACAATTGTCACGATAGATAGCAATAGCCTTGATGCCCATCTTCCAGGCATCAATGTGCAGCTGCTCGACTTCTTCAACCGTTGAGCGCTCAGGCATGTTGACTGTTTTACTGATCGCGCCCGAAATGAAAGGCTGAACGGCGGCCATCATTTTGACATGGCCAAGGTAGTGAATCGCGTTATCGCCCACAGCACACGCAAACACGTCCTGGTGCTCGGACTTCAGATGCGGCGCTTCAGCGGCAGAGCCATTTTCAAAAATGTGCTCTACGATGTCGTCACTCTGCTGGCGGCTATAGCCGAGTGTCCTCAAAGCGCGAGGCACCGTCTGATTCACGATCGCCATGGAACCGCCCCCGACGAGATTCTTGTGCTTGACGAGCGAGAAGTCAGGCTCGATGCCGGTCGTGTCGCAGTCCATCATGAGCCCAATCGTACCCGTGGGTGCCAAAACGCTCGCTTGGGAATTACGAACCCCGTACATCGTGCCGAGCTCGACAGCTTCGTCCCAGGCAAGTGTTGCGGCGTTCAGGAGATCTTCGGAGACGAGGCTGGCGTCAATTTTCGAAACCTCGGATCGGTGCATGCGAAGTACTTTGAGCATTGCATCACGGTCCTTGCGGAAGCCGGCAAATGGGCCGACGCGATCGGCCAACTTAGCACTGGTCGCATAGGCATGGCCAGTCATGAGCGCGGTAATTGCGGCTGCTTGTGCCCTACCTTCGGTTGAGTCATAGGGCAAACCTTGTGCCATCAGCAACGCACCAAGATTGGCGTAGCCAAGACCCAATTCGCGGTATGCCTTAGCGTTTTTGGTAATTGATTCCGTCGGATATTCACTGTAGCCGACCAAAATCTCTTGCGCAGTGAAGATGAGCTCGACTGTGTGCTTGAAAGCCTCGACGTCAAAGGTGTTGTCATCGCGCAAATATTTCAACAAATTGATCGACGCCAAGTTACATGCGGAGTTATCAAGGTGCATGTACTCTGAGCATGGGTTGCTGCCGTTGATACGGCCGGCGTTCGGCGAGGTGTGCCAACGATTGATCGTCGTGTCGAACTGCATACCAGGATCGGCGCACTCCCATGCGGCCTTGGCAAACTCGCGAAATAGCTCTCGAGCTTTCAAAACTTCAACTGTTTCACCCGTGGTAACTGATTTTAATTCCCAGTCACTGTCATTCTCGACAGCTTTCATGAACTCGTCGGTTACGCGAACTGAGTTATTGGCATTTTGGTACTGCACCGAGAAAATGTCTCGCCCATCGAGCGTCATATCAAATCCGCTCTCTTGCAGCGCGCGTGCCTTGCGCTCCTCGATCGCCTTGCACCAGATGAATTCAAGCACATCGGGGTGGTCAGCGTTCAGAATAACCATTTTGGCGGCGCGGCGGGTTTTACCGCCACTCTTGATAGCGCCAGCGACCGAGTCAGCGCCACGCATAAAGCTTAAAGGCCCCGACGCACGACCAGCGCTCTTGCCCAAACGCTCCCGGCTCGAGCGAATCGTGCTCACATTCAAGCCAGAGCCCGAGCCACCCTTAAAGATCATTCCCTCTTCTTTGTACCAGTTCAGGATCGATTCCATCGTGTCTTCGACACCCAAAATAAAGCAAGCGCTTGCCTGCTGAGAACGCTCGGCCGCACCGATGTTAAACCAAACGGGCGAGTTAAAGGCCGCGCGCTGCGTCGCCAAAACATACTTCAGCTCTTCGCGGAACTCCTCAGCCTCAAGCTCGGACTCGAAGTAGCCTTCTTGCAGTCCCTGCCGAGTTACTGTGTCGACAACTCGATTGATCAATGTCTTAAGCGAAGCTTCGCGCTCGGACGTACCGGGAGTACCGGTGAAGTATTTTTGCGCGACAATATTGATCGCGTTGAGTGACCAACCTTCCGGAAATGCAATATTGCGCTGCTCAAACACCGTCTTACCCGTCGCTGGGTTGGTAATAATTGAGTCTTGCTTCGACCATTTGAGCTGATCGTACGCTTTGGTTTTGGGCTTAGTGAATAATCTCCCAAAGCCAAGACTGGTTGTTTGTCCCATTTTGTTCCCCTCACTCGTTTGCGCATAAAACAGATCGTCTCTTTTCTGTTCTATGCTTCTAATTGTTTTTGATGTGTTTGTTAGAGCCCTCACGCACTCTCAGAAGCGTTGCTAGCTCCCCTCGCATTTCTGCTTGCTGTTTGGCAAAAAAGCAAGGGGAGCCAACTAATTCCTAGATATCTGAGCTTGCGGCCGTGTGTTCTTTGATGACCGAAAGCGCTTTTTCAAAGCCTTCGATATCAGAAAATCTCTGATATACACTTGCAAATCGCACATAGGCAACCTCATTCAAGCGCACCAAATGCTCCATCACGAGGTCACCGATCTTTGAGGCCGGCACCTCCGGCTCGCCACATGCGTAGAGTTTTTGCTCGACCTCCGACACAAGATGCTCGAGCTGCATGTTCGTAACGGATGTCTTCTGGCAAGCCCGATACAGCCCAGCCAGTAATTTTTCTCGGCTGAACAGCTGCCCCGTGCCGTCACTCTTGATGACAACAAGTTGGGGGCGCTCACTTCGCTCATAGGTGGTAAATCGATAACCGCACTCCATGCACGCACGACGCCGACGGATAGCTTCGCCGTCAGAGGCGTCTCGCGATTCAATAACCTTCGTGTCGCTCATGTGACATTGGCTGCACTTCATGTCATACCTCCTGCACTTCTCAACGTGCTATCACCATATATGGTGCTTGTGCTATTCATAATAGCCCCACTATTAGCGCGTTGCAATGATATTTTGGTTGTATTAATTAGTACGAGATTAGTCTTTTGTATCTGTTGAATCGGTATCTTCGTCGTGACGTCGCTTTGTAAGGCGGCGCAAGAATGAAGGCTTCTCAAGCTCAGCGTCCAGGCCAGTCGCGACAATAGGGCCTCCCGACAGACTGTCCGCGCGGTCGGTTGCCGGTTCGTCGTCCTCAATCGTCCAAATGTTTGGCATGGCGTCTGATTTAAAATCAGTAGCCGGGCTATCTTGCGCAAGCGAGAGATCCATTGCGGACATGTCGGCGTCATCGTCCTGGGCTTGACCCTGCGCCGATTGATCGGCCGGAAGGTTCACCGCAGATACAGTTGGCGTGCCGGTCAGGGGCACATCCTCTACTGCCTTTTGATGGCGATTGGCAAAATACGAAGCGTCAAACCCTGTCGCAACCACCGTAATGATAACTTCGCCATCAAGCTTGTCGTCGATAGTGGCACCGAAGATAATGTTGGCGTCAGAATCCGCAGCACTGGTAATAGCTTCGGCCGCTTGATTGATCTCGTGCATCGAGAGATCGTTGCCGCCGATAACGTTAAAGAGAATGCCGCGCGCGCCATCGATGGAAACCTCCAGCAATGGCGAATCGATGGCCTGCTGAGCTGCATTAGTGGCACGATTTTCGCCCGCAGCCCGACCAATGCCCATCAAGGCTGAACCAGCGTTAGTCATCACGGCTTTCACATCGGCAAAGTCAAGATTGATAAGTCCATGCACCGTAATCAGGTCGGATATGCCCTGGACGCCTTGGCGGAGAACATCGTCGGCAACCTTGAATGCTTCCATAAGCGGCGTATGACGGTCAATGGTTTGTAGAAGACGATCGTTGGGAATAATAATCAATGTGTCGACGGCATTGCGCAAATTCTCAATTGCCGAATCGGCATTGCGGCGGCGCTTTTCACCTTCAAAAGCAAATGGCTTAGTAGCAAATCCAACCACCAGGATGCCCATTTCTTTCGCGATCCGCGCAACTACATGGCCGGCACCGCTGCCCGTTCCACCGCCGGCGCCAAGGGTAACGAACACCATGTCAGCGCCTTCGATCGCCTTTTTAATTTCGTCCGCTGATTCTGTGGCAGCCTGCTGACCGACCGATGGATCCGCGCCTGCGCCGAGTCCTCGGGTGGCGTCTTTTCCTATATGTATTTTGACGGGTGCCTTGGAGTGATGCAATGCTTGAGCATCAGTATTGACAACGATGAATTCGACGCCATCTACCCCCGATTCAATCATACGATTAATAGCGGCACCACCGGCACCACCAACGCCAATGACCTTGATTCGCGCAAATGTTTCTATGGCCGGTGCGACTTGAGGCATAGTAGCTGTAAACCCTCTCTTATCTTCACGTTATGCTTTAAGAGTATACGCTACCTCAGTGTCGAGTTCAACAAATTTGCACAGATATTCATGACAATCTTGTTGTCGAATACTTTGTGTGTGCGGAGTAATGCTACTTAAATTTTCGCAACAGGTTGTCAACAAAATTTAGTGCTCGGGCCGTTGATTGGTTGCCATGAACAGTGGTGGATTCGGGCGTCAAAAACATATCCAGCATCATGAGACCAACCGCCGAGGCATAGCTTGGATCAGCAACGGTGTCAACCAAGCCAGTAACCGATCGTAATTTGCCGACGCGAGATGCGAGCTGCAATTTTTCCTTGGCGAAATCAGCAATTCCCGGCAACTTTGCAGTGCCGCCAACCAACACAACGCCGCCGGGCAATTTATGAGCACGATGAATTCGCGCCAGCTCTTTGTTGACATACTCGAAAAGTTCATCGACGCGCGCCTCAGTAATCATAGCTATTTCTTCAGCGTCGAAGGTATATTCTCCGCCCTCGGCCTTCCCGCGAACCGTGTGCGCACTCTTCGCGGGAAGCAATGTAGCGTGCTTTATTTTCACCAGCTCGGCAATATCTAGATCAGTCTTGAGTCCAATAGCCAAATCATTCGTAATATGCGAACCGCCAATTGGCAAAACGGCCACGTGCTGGACTTCGCCGTCCTCAATAACCACGATGTTTGTCGTGCCTGCGCCTATATCGAGCAGCACTGTTCCAGCCTCTTTTTGTTGACGATCGAGGACTGCTTCAGCTGCGCCGAGGCTTGAAAGCGTGTGCATACGTGGCGTGACTTGCGCTTTCTCAAGCGCCATATCAAGATTCCGCAAGTTAGGTGTTGCAGCAGTAACGATATGTGTATCTACCTCGAGTCGTACGCCGTGCATGCCAACCGGATCCTTAATATTGCCTTGGCCATCAAGTCGGTAATTTTTGGCAAAAATCTGAATAATTTCAAGGTTCGTCGGCAATTGCACAATGGCCGCCGCCTCTTCGACGCGCAAGCGATCGTCCTGAGTGATTTCACGATTGGCGGCGCTAATTGCAATGACGCCTCGAGAATTCATGCCCGAAACATGCGAGCCATTAATATTAACTGCGGCGCTGTGAATGCGTATCCCCGAAAGACGTTCGGCTTCTGTAACTGCCTGGACAATCGCTTCGGCGGCATCCTCAATATGGACAACAATGCCACGCCGCATACCTAAATTACGCGCATACCCGTGGCCCAGTACCGACAATTTGCCAGGATTATTAGGATCAGCCATACCGACAACACAACGGACAGCGCTCGTGCCGATATCAAGCCCAACGTATGTTTGAGGAGTTGAAGAGCCATGCATATGCAGGCAGTATACCGCCTATGTTTGTTTTACGGCAAGTCGAGTTTATAGTTTAGTGAGGATCTCGTGACCGTTTGGAGTAACAAGAACCGTGTGCTCAAACTGCGCAGACCAACTTCCGTCCGCTGAATACAATGTCCACCCATCGCGACCCTCGTAAATCGCTGGGCTCCCTAACGTTGTAATTGGCTCGACGGCAATGGTCATGCCGGCCTCGAGTATCGGACCCTTGCCTGCCTTGCCATAATTTGGCACCTCTGGATCTTCATGCAGCTCATGGCCGACACCATGGCCAACCAGCTCCCGCACAATGCCCAAGCGATAACGCTTGAGACACTGTTCAACAGCGGCAGAAATGTCTCCGACCCTACAGCCAGCACGCACAACTTCCAGCCCCGCATAAAGCGCTTGTTCGGTTCCTTCAATCAATCGCTTGGTATCTGGTGTTGTTTTATTATCAATGCATATTGTGATGCCGGCGTCAGTAATCAACCCCTTGTAGCGAACACCGAAATCAAAATTTACAACGTCTCCCGCCTTGAATGGCACATTGTCGGGGATGCTGTGTTGCACGCGATCATTCACAGAAATACAAATAATATCCGGGTAGCCATAGAAACCCAAAAACGCCGGCTGGCCGCCAAGCGCCCGGAGCTCTTGCTTGGCCATGGCAGCCATATCGTTTGGGGTTAGACCGGCAGTAGCCTTCTTGCGCATAAGGTCGAGTACAAGGGCAAGCATCCTGCCGCCCTCACGCATCGCAGTAATTTCGGCATCCGTCTTGGGTGAGGTCATCATACTTTATGATCTACCGTTTAGAGGAACTAGTCAATGCACTTAAGAATAGCGTCGTGAACGACTCGCGGCTGCTGAGCGGCATCAATGTCGCAAACTTTGATTCCTTCTGTGCGGAAATGATCGAGAATCGGCAATGTTGAGGCGCGATATTCTTCAAAACGATGCGAAATAGCCTCGTTAGTATCATCGACACGTCCGCGGGACATAAGTCGCTCGCGCACTACCGCCTCAGAAGCAGAGAGATTTATGACAGCCGTAAGCTTGAAACGGCCGTCGTGAACTTGTTTAATAAGCCAGTTGGCTTGCGGAATTGTGCGAGGAAAGCCGTCGAGTACAAATTCCTGCGTGGGATCAATAAGCTCAAAAACTTTGTCCAAGATTATAATCATCTCTTCATCGCTTAAGAGCTTCCCTTGCAGCATTTCGTGCCGGCGCTTACCGGTCACCAAAACGCGCAAGATTTCACCAGTCGAGATCCACGCATAGCCATGTTCGTCTGCCAAAATCTTCCCTTGCATGCTTTTGCCAGCGCCAGCCACACCAGTAAGAATTATCATCCCCTTGCAAGCCTTTCTTTTACGCTCCGTGCAATCCGAGCACCGTCGGCCTTGCCGCCGGCCTTTTCCTTAACAGCGGCAATTACTCGACCCATTGCCTGCATATCCGTCGCATCGAGCTCCGCAATAACGGCGTCTACTAGGTCGGCGAGCTCGTTATCGGCCATTTGGACCGGCAGGTAGCCATCAATAATCTCTTTTTCTGCCAGTTCTGCAGCAGCCTTGTCCGGGCCACCACCTTGGGCGTAGAGCTCGGCGCTCTCTTGCCGCTTTTTTGACTCTTTGGCAAAGAGGGCAAGAATCTCATCATCAGGCAGGCCAGATTCCCGGACACCTTGAGCTACTTCTGCATACAGAATGACACTCTTTAGACCACGAAGTGTTGTGACACGATTCGTATTTCCAGAGAGCATTGCTTGTTTGATATCTTGTTCGAGTTGCTGCTTCAGCGGCATGACAGACTAGCGTTGGCCAAGCTTAATTTTTTTCAGCTTGAGAGCCTTTCGTTGTGCGCGGATAATCGCCTTTGCTCGGCGTTCTCGCTTACTAATTGGCTTCTCGAAGTACTGATTCTGCTTTACAACAGCAATCACACCGGCTTGCTGCACCTTACGATTAAAGCGGCGAAGCAAGTTCTCCAGCGATTCTTTTGAGTCTTTTCGTGTAATCTGTATCATCTTGATTGTATTCTACTGTAACAGGGATAGTTTTGCAACCCTATCTTCTGCTGGTTTATGAAACTTGCTTCTTCTGGCCGGCGCGCTGGCTTTTCAGAACGATACTTTGCAATTCCTTGAAGATCGGGAACTGCTTATTTGTATGATAAATCTTGGTATTGCCCTGCTTTTCCGAGATTAAGAAGCCAACCTTTTCCAGTCGCTTAAGCTCGCGCTGGATATTGCCGGCATCTTCCTTGATAAGCTTGGCAAGACCTCGGACATGCGTCTTGAAATCAGGGTATTTTGCGTAGATTACAATAATCTTTCGCCGAACTCGTGAGGTAATGAATGCATCTAACATAAGCTTGTATTGTCATTCGGACAACGTACTTTGAGTATACGCCAAGTAGTCGTCCTTTTTCAACTCGATTTAAGTTTTAATCTTTAAAATTCTATAATGAAACCATGACATATGTCGAGGTTGTCGTTGCAGATAATGCATACCATGGATTCGATCCGCTCACTTATTGTTCGGCATCACCACTGTTGGTGGGTGCAATCGTCACGGTTCCGTTGCGGGACAAAAACGTCCTTGGAGTCGTTGTGGGCGACACCCAAAAACCACACTTCAACACCCGACACATCATCGCCATCGCCGACTTGCCACCGGTTCCGCGTGAGATTATCACACTCATCTTTTGGATGCGAGATTTTTATGCCTGTACTCTTGGCGCTGCCGCCCAACAGTGCCTGCCCAAATCATTGCCCAAAAAACCGGTCGAGGCAATGCATTTTCATGAAAGCAATCTGCCGGCCCTACCGCCCTTGACGGAAGATCAGGAGCAGGCGCTTTCGCAAATTCAAGGCCCCGGCATGCACCTTTTGCATGGCGCAACTGGCAGTGGCAAGACACGCGTATACATCGAGCTTGCCCAGAGAAGTCTGGTGACGGGCAAATCAGCGATCATTTTAACTCCGGAAATTAGCCTAACGTCGCAGCTCGAGCAGAACTTCAAAGCTGCTTTTGGAAGCCGAGTACTCGTTATTCATTCTCAGCTTTCAGCGAGTAAACTTTTGAAACAATGGGTAGCTATTCTAAAAACGGCTGAGCCGTTGGTCATTCTTGGACCACGCTCAGCCCTATTTGCGCCGATTCGCGATCTTGGTTTTATCGCCGTTGATGAGGCTCATGAGACGGCATATAAGCAGGATTCAGTCCCCTACTATCATGCCTCGCGGGTCGCCAGTAAGCTAGCCGAGTTGCACCAAGCGCCCATTGTTCTGGGCTCGGCGACCCCACAAATCGTCGACTACTTTTTGGCCGAGCACAAGGCTCGTCCCATTATTCGTATGAGCCAGACTGCCGCCACGACAAGTCCCAACGAATCAGAAGTAAGCATCATTGATCTGCGCGCTCGTGATATGTTTACTAGGCAGCCTTATTTGTCTAATGTGCTTATTGAGGCCATGCGTGCCAATCTCGCAAAGGGCGAACAAACGTTGTTATTTTTAAATCGACGCGGAACTGCTCGAGTCATCTTTTGCGAAAAATGTGGCTGGCAGGCAACCTGTCCACACTGTGACATACCTCTTGTCTATCATGGTGACACGCACAGCATGCGCTGCCATAGTTGTAATTTTAACGCTTCTAGCCCTGTTGGTTGTCCTGCATGTCATAGCCCTTCGATTATTTTCAAGAGTATCGGCACTAAGGCTATTACCGAGATCGTAAGTCGCCTCTTCCCTGACGCTCACATAAAACGTTTCGATAATGACAACACCAAGGCCGAGAGGATTGAACAACAATATGAAACTGTCCAGGCAGGCAAGGTTGATATCCTTATTGGCACACAAACATTAGCCAAAGGCCTCGATTTGCCTAAACTTAGCCTAGTCGGCGTTCTGATTGCAGACACAAGTTTGTTCTTCCCGGACTTTAGCGCTCAAGAACGAACTTTTCAATTGCTCAGTCAGGTAATTGGCAGGGTCGGAAGAGGGCATCGCGCTGGCAAGGCAATAATCCAGACATATAACCCAACAAGTCCGCTACTCAAAGCCGCCATCGAGAAAGACTGGACACATTTTTACACAACGGAGCTCGCCGAACGCAAGGCATTTCTATTTCCGCCGTTTTGTCACCTTCTCAAACTAACTTGTCGGCGCGCCACCGAAGCAACTGCAATACGAGCCGCCGAATCTGTAAGGAATACGATTACACGCGATTTCAAACAAGTATTCGTAGAAGGCCCGGCGCCGGCTTTTCATGAAAAGGTCGCAGGCGCTTTTCAATGGCAGCTTATTATTAAGGCCAAGCGCCGCACCGACCTACTCAAGATTATACAAACGTTGCCGAGCGGCTGGTCATATGACATAGATCCAATGAATCTGTTGTAAATAACAGAGATATTCAGGTATACTTGGGCTAATGACTAAAGACGATATTATCTCGCTGCCCAATGCGCACCTTCGGCAGCGATCTCAAAAAGTCCATGTGTTCGATGACAGTCTTCGTGCTCTCATTCAAGATATGAAGGACGCGACTATTGACTGGGAGAGCAGCCGCGAGCATGAAGCTGGCGTTGCGCTCGCGGCGGTACAGGTTGATCGGTTGACTAGAGTTGTCGTCATTCGTGATAATTTCGACAACAAAGATGACCAAACATTCTCTGTTTTTATTAATCCGAAAATCACCAAATATGAAGGCAAACTTGTCGAAGATTACGAAGGTTGCTTGAGCGTGCCCGACGTATATGGCAAGGTGCGACGCAGCAACAAAGTGCGCATACAAGCACAGGATGAAATGGGTCGAGAATTTAGGACTACTGCCGAAGGATTTCTTGCTCGCGTCTTTCAGCATGAAATTGACCATACGAATGGCATCGTTTTTATTGACCGCATCAAGGATGACCCCGAGGCATTCTTTCGTTTAATGGCCGATGGACACTTGGAGCAACTCGACTATGAAAAAGATGTCGCAACCAATTCTATTCTTTGGTAGTGGGCCAGTTGCCGCAGAAAGCCTCCGTCTTCTCGCTCGTGATTTTGTCGTTGAGGGTGTTATCACCAAACCCCGCCCGCCTCATCACAAAGGCGATGTACCGGTTGTTGCGGTAGCAGAAGAACTTGGCCTGCCAATCTGGAGCGTTACAAATAAGACAACGCTTGACCAACTTATGGCTCAACATTCCTTCGCGAGTCAGGTTGCAATCCTCATCGACTTCGGCATTATTGTCTCGCAAAAGGTTATTGATACATTTCCGCTCGGCATTATCAATAGTCACTTCTCCCTCTTACCGCAATGGCGGGGCGCCGACCCTATTACCTTTGCCATTCTGAGCGGACAAAAGCAAACCGGCGTTAGTCTAATGCTGCTCGTGGAAGCCATGGATGAGGGCCCACTGCTTGGATTTGGCACGTACAATATAGAAATAGACACAACGACGCCGATGCTCACAGCACATCTTATCCAGCTCAGCCATGAGCTCATTACTCAGATTGTGCCTGATTACGTACAAGACAAAATCATGCCCCAACCCCAAGATCATAAGGTCCCGGCAACATATTCACGCAAGCTGGCCAAAGAAGACGGCCTCATAGATTGGCATAAGCCAGCCGCGGCAATTGAGCGCGAAGTTCGGGCCTACCTAGGGTGGCCCGGCAGCCGAACGTCGCTCGCCGGCAAAGATGTTATTATAACCAAAACTCACGTCGTAGACGCGCAGGCTGGCGAACCGGGCAAAATCAGCGTAGATGGCAAACAGCTCAGAGTTGTGTGCGGTGAGGGGGCATTATCCATCGATATGCTTAAGCCGGCCGGCAAAAAAGAGATGGCCATTGATGCGTTTTTGGCCGGACATCTCGGACGGCTCAATCAAGGCGGCTAGCCGTTTAGCTTGCTCGCGTGGTGTCGGGATTTTGATAGCCACGCTCATCAGGCTGAGGAATCGGCGGCTGCATGAATTGTTGCGGAGATTGTAGCTGTCCGTCATTTTGCGAGTACTGTTGGGGTTGTGGTGCAGGAACGTTACTCGGCGGCTGCATGGGTGTTGCGGGCATCACGGGTGCACCATAGTCTTGCGCGCTTTGCGGAGGAGCCGCGAACGGCTGTGATGCAGGAACAGGTCCTTGTGGCGCGACCGCCGGCGGGTAGCCGAACTGATTGGGCATAGGAGTTGCAGGGGGCGTTGGCCATTGCTGCGTTGGCATCGGCGCATAACCCTGCTGGGGTTGGGCGTAGTTTGCGGGGACCGCGCCAGCATTCGGACTCATGACGGGCTGCTGAGCCCACATAACAGGCTCAGGCTGAGCTGGAGCTGGCTGCTGCCATTGCTGAGTAGGCTGAGACTGGATCGCGCTAGAATTGCCAAGCTGAGCTTGATCTTGCGCCTGGCTCTGCGCTGAAGCCAAGATTTGTGGCACAAATCCACGAACTTCTGTTTTGAGCTTTTCGAATTCATCGGCAACGACATCTTTATAATTTGGCAGATTTGATTCGAGCCACTGCAAAGCTCCCGACTCATCCTCTTGACGGACAAATTGTTCGAAGTCCTGAAGCTGCTGAGGCGACATTTGCCCGGCCAAGCGCTCGCCAACTTCTTTCTCGAGCGTTTCATACATATGCGCAAGCAAGTTACGCTTCTCGCTCGCCGGCAATGCGCCAAGCCCCAATTCATTCAGCAAATCTTCGTCAAGCTTGATCATATCCTGCCTTTCGCTTTATTGTAGCACTCTAGAGTGCCCGTGAGATTGTTTCGCGGGTAAAGAGTTCGATCCGGTCACCTTCTTGTAGCTCGAGTCTTGATGAGGTGCTCAGGCTGATACCGCACATTTCGCCTTCGACAACCTCTTTCGCCTCTTGTGGGCCACGCTTAAGTCCAGTCACTTCGACCTCGGCCAGCTGCTCATCACCTCGCATTACGCGAGCGAGGGCGGGCGCCGTGAGCTTGCCCTTGGTCACCTCTCCACCACAGATGACATCAGTTCTTGTTGTCTTAAATACAGCCTTGACGACAAGTCGTCCTAGGTCGGTTTCGACAATCTCTGGTGGCAAGAGTTTACTCAGCTCAACTCTGGCATCATCAATAAGCTCATAAATAACACTGAACAAACGAATACCAACCTTGTCGCGCAAAGCCAAGCGCTTGATATTAGTTGGTGCCGACACGTTAAATCCATAGATAATAGCATCACTCGTCGCTGCCATGCGAACGTCGTTGTCAGTTAGAGTGCCGACTCCAGAGCTGGCAATCCGCACCGCTACTTCGTCGGTATCAAGCGCCTTGAGACTGTCGATGACCGACGTAAGAGATCCCTGAACATCGGCACGAACAATCACATTGAGCTCGTTGACTCGATTATTGCGATTAATCATACGGATCAACTCCCCACTGCTCATATCACTGCGGGCAGAGCTCGCGTGTTTGGTCGCAGTAGACTGTTCCGCCTGGAGACGAGCCGTTTTCTCATCCTTGGCAACAGTAAATTCATCACCAAACTCTGGCAGAGCCTTAAATCCAGTGATAATAACCGGCGTCGACGGGCCCGCCTCCTTGATGTGCTTGCCGTCAGAAGTCTGAAGCGTGCGAATCTTGGCATATGTTGCATTAGCGACAACGAAATCGCCCTGATGCAGCGTCCCTTCTTCAATGAGCGCATTAGCGATTGGCCCTCGTCCCTGTTCAAGATGAGATTCAATCACCAAACCAGTCGCAGGACCAGCCTCCTCTGCACGATAGTCCTCTACATCAGCAACCAAAAGAATCATGTCGAGCAAATCATCGACACCTTGCCGAGTCTTGGCGGATACTTCTACCACCACTGTGTCACCGCCCCATTCTTCAGGCAACAGCTCTTGTTCGGCGAGTTGTTGCTTGACGCGCTCGGAGTTTGCGCCTTCTTTATCGATCTTATTGAGCGCCACGATGATTTTAACACCAGCCTTGCGCGCAAAACGAATCGCTTCGATCGTTTGCGGCTTAATACCATCATCGGCGGCCACTACGATAATCGCTATATCGGTCAGGTGAGCACCATGCTCGCGAATCGCCGCGAACGCTTCATGGCCAGGAGTGTCCAAAAAAGTAATTGCGCGGTCATTGTGGCGAATCTGATAGGCCGAAATATGCTGCGTAATGCCGCCTGCTTCGCCCTTGGCAACCTGCGCGCCACGAATTGCATCGAGAAGGCTTGTTTTGCCGTGATCAACATGCCCCATAACCGCCACTACTGGCGGTCGAGTAGTGGCGCTTGCGCTTTCAGGGCGTTTTTCGCGCACAACAGGCTGAACAGATTGAACCTTTTTGCTCACAAGTTCAACGTCAAGTCCAAGTTCGCCCACAATAATCTGAGCCGTGTCGAAATCGATACGCTCATTTACTGTGGCCATAACACCGTTCTTCATGAGTTCACCAATCAAGCGAGTAACTGGTAGAGACAATTTTTCGGCGAGAGTGCCAACAGTGGTCATATCTTCGATCTCAATAGTTCGAGCCATGCTGCACTCCTTTCTGCCGAATAAACGGCGTTAGCTACTACATATTATTTTGCACTTTTGAGGCTGAGAGCGATTTTGCGGTTGGCCGTGTCGATATCGAGCACTTTGAACTGCTTTTTTTCGTTCAGCTTGAAAATTTGCTGCGGGTCAACGGTCTCATCGTCACTCATTTCTGAGACATGCACAAGCGCCTCAACACTTGGACTGAGTTGCACGAAGGCGCCGAATGGCGTAATGCGCGTAATCTTACCTTCGACAATCTCACCCTTACTAAAAGCTTTGACTTCTTTCAGCCATGGGTCTTCGCTCATTTGTTTGAGGCTGAGGCTAAGGCGATCCTTATCAATTGCGATGATTTTGGCGCTAACCTTGTCGCCAACTTTTACATAGTCGCGGGGATCTTCAACCCGCTCCCATGAAATTTCTGAGATGTGGATCAGGCCTTCAATGCCTTCCACATTCACGAATGCACCGAAGTCAATCACACCAGTGACAACTCCCTCGACAACATCACCGACTTTCAGCGTCGCAAAACGGGCCTGCATGTCGTCTTTCACGGCTTCTTTTTCAGAAAAAATCAGCTTGTTATCTTTACGGCTCACATCAAGTACGCGCACCCGGATCGGTTGACCCACGAGTGCGTTCAATTTCTGCAAAATTTCATCTTTGTCGGCGCCCGACACGCGCGGGTAATGGCCGGCAGCCAACTGTGATACGGGCAGGAAGCCTCGAATGCCTTCGAGCTCCACCAACAAGCCGCCACGGTTAGCGTCATATGGCGACACTTCGACGATCTCTTGAGCGTCGAAAATACGGCCCAGCTCATCCCAGCCGCGATCCTTTGCGGCACGCTTCATGCTGAGCAATGCATGGCCCTCTTCAAGTTCTGGATCGATCACACTGACCGTAACCGTTTGGCCAAGCTCCAACGTTTGGCCATGGCCGATTTCTCGGCGCATCACGACGCCAACACCTCGGGCGCCCAAGTCGATCCAAACTTCGTGCTTCTTTACCGAGCTTACAACCCCTTCGACGACATCACCGGTCTCAAGACCTTTGACCTCGTTTGCCGCAAGCAGCTCATCCATCGTTACTGTAGTATTTTTTGACATGTGTTACATGCCTCCTTTGTAATATATTTCTGTCGCCGGGCACTCCACGAAAGCCCCCGAACGCAAGATTATCTACATTATACCCGTTTTGATTCTCGGGGTCAAAGGTAAGTCGCACGCAATTCGCCGGCATGGTACACTAAAGACATGTATTTGGGTGTCGACATCGGAGGAACCAAGACGCTGGTCATGCTTTTTAGTAAAACCGGCGAGGTCGTCTCGCGCACCAAATTCGCTACACCCCCAGACTATGCTGATTTTTTGCATGTGCTCGCAAAAGCTGTCGCCAAGATCCCGACCAACTCAATAGTGGCAGCCGGTGTTGCCCTGCCAGGGAAGATCGATCGCAAGCACGGCGTCGGGATCGCATGCGGCAATCTGCCCTGGCGTCACGTGCCAATAGACATCGACATTACCGACATCCTACATTGCCCAGTTGTTGTGGAAAATGATGCAAAACTGGCCGGTCTCTCCGAGGCGATTCAGCTCAAAGGCAAATATGAGCGAGTTTTGTATGTCACTATTAGCACCGGCATTGGAGTCGGCCTGATCATAAATCAAGTCATCGACCCGGGCCTTGCCGACGCTGAAGCCGGACACATGATGATTGAAAACGCCGGCGCCCTACAGCCTTGGGAAGACTTCGCATCAGGGCATGCCATTGTTCGTGATTTTGGGGCACGCGCTGAAGCAATTTCAGATCCTGGCGCATGGCGCGCCATTGCCCATCGCATTGCGCTCGGATTCATCAACCTTATTGCGGTTATCCAGCCAGAAGTAATTGTTGTCGGCGGTGGCGTTGGAGCACATTTCGAAAAGTTTCGGGAGCCGCTCATGCGAGAGTTACACACTTATGAAACCCCCCTCGTGCCGATTCCGCCAATCGTCCAAGCTAATCGTCCCGAGGAGGCCGTAGCCTATGGGTGCCTTGAGGTAGCAAAAGAAGCCTATGCAACTCATCGCTAAGCTACAGTCAGCGTTCCCTCAGTTTACTTTTTCCCCGGCCGCTAAGCCCTATTGGTCATCGGCCACGCAAACAATATTTTTCGAAGACGCTCAGACACAAGAGGCACTCTGGAATGCCATGCACGAGCTTGCGCATGCCCTGCTTGGCCATACGAATTATCAGCTTGATATTGAGCTCGTCCGCAAAGAAGCCGAGGCTTGGGATTATGCCGTGGCGCTTGCGGCCAATTACCTTGAAACGCCGATTTCCGCGAGCCACATTCAGGACAGTTTAGACACCTATCGAGACTGGGCCTATCGGCGTAGCACATGTCCGAGGTGCGGCGCCGCTGGCCTTCAGCTCGATACAAAGCAGTACTCATGCCTCAATTGTGCGGCCGAGTGGCTCGTAAGCTCCGCGCGTTTTTGTCGAACATATCGATCCCGGGCGCCCCTTGGCACCCCTAAGACAAAGTAAAAACTCTCACAGGGGGTGAGAGTTTTTAGAAAGAAATAGGGGGTTCTTAAGCGGCCAGTCCGAGATCGCTTTTCGTAACAGCTTTGGTACGGCGCGAGATTCGACCGCCCTTCTGGCCTTTGATGCGTGCGCGCTCAGGGCCCGTCAAACCATCTTTGCCGACAACCATGCTTGCAAAACCACCAGTGCGGCCTTTTTTGCCGCCCATGGCACCAATGCGTGCATAGAAGTCAGGACCGTATTTTTCGATGTTCCGTCGAGCGGCAGCTTCACCGCCTCTTTTATTTCCAGCCATAATGCCTCCTTATGCGTTTAGCCTCACTTTCAATGAAAGTAAAAAGGCCCCAGGACAACGCCTAGAACCCTCATCACTTTCTCTCGAAATCTACTCTATTATAATACAACATAACCTCTATGTCAATAAGTTTATGGTAACTCGGGACATATGGCATAGGAAAGATAAAAGCCATCCTATTCGGATGGCTTTTATATAATTCGGCACCGTGCTATTTTCCCAGGGCTCAGGCCCAAGTATTGTAACCGCTGCGAGGCTTAACTGCTGTGTTCGGCATGGGAACAGGTGTTTCCCTCGCGCCATGGGCACCGAATCCATGCAACTTCCCTTGCGAGAAATTGCATGTCACGATGCACATGCGTTACGGCACGGTATCTTGAGAAATGAATGTAAAAAGCTTTGTGACAAACAACTTATATTAGTGATAAACACCAATAACTAGTCAAAGCACACCTCTCATTCTTGCCAGCTAAAAAGCTGACCGAATGAGAGAACATAAAAAGTCAATGGGACTATTAGTACGCTTCGGCTCCATACATTACTGTACTTCCACCTTGCGCCTATCAAACTGGTCGTCTTCCAGTGTCCTCATAGGGAAATCTAATCTTGGGGCTAGTTTCGCGCTTAATATGCTT
>CAZAFC010000003.1:0-161735 GCA_964484675.1 uncultured Candidatus Saccharibacteria bacterium
CACCGTGATTTTTACGGGTGGCATGGGCGAGAATGCGCCGAAGATTCGCGCGCAAATATGCGCGGGGCTGGAATTCTTGGGCATCACGCTCGACGACATGCGAAATCAGGCGAGCGAGCGGCTTATCTCGGCGGATGGCGCAGGTGTTGGCGTTCATGTCATTCATGCCGACGAGGCAGCGACAATTGCGCGCGAGACACAGATTCTGTTAGACAAAAAAGCGGAGGGTGATAATGAGTCAAGCTGAAAATCCTTTGAACGACCAAGCGTTGCACGACATTGACGCCTACTGGCGCGCCGCCAATTACCTGTCGGTCGGGCAAATTTACCTCTGTGACAATCCCCTGCTCAAAGAACCGCTTAAGCTCGAGCACGTCAAAAAGCTGCTGCTTGGCCATTGGGGCACCACGCCGGGCCAAAATTTTATCTACGCGCATTTGAACCGCGTGATCAAAGCGCACGACCTCAACATGCTATATATTTCCGGCCCCGGACACGGCGGCCCGGCTTTGGTCGGCAACACGTATTTGGAGGGGACTTTTAGCGAGTATTACCCCGAAGTAAGCCAGAATGCGGCGGGGCTCAAGAAATTGTTTCAGATGTTTTCGTTCCCGTACGGCCTATCCAGCCACGTGTCGCCGCAGGTGCCCGGTTCTATCCACGAAGGCGGCGAGCTTGGCTATTCCTTGAGCCATGCCTTTGGCGCCATTCTGGACAATCCCGATCTTATTACGGCATGTGTTGTTGGCGATGGCGAGGCCGAGACCGGGCCGCTGGCCACTGCCTGGCACTCCAACAAATTTATAAACCCCAAAACTGACGGCGCCATTCTGCCGATTTTGCATCTCAATGGATATAAGATTAGCAACCCGACAATCTTGGCGCGGATTGAGCGCGAGGAGTTGGAAGATTTGTTTCGAGGCTACGGCTGGACACCGTATTTTGTGGAGGGCGACGACCCGATGCAGATGCACCAGCTTATGGCGGCGCAACTCGACAAAGTAATGGCCGAAATTACACGAATACAGCGCAATGCCCGCGAGAATAACGATATGACTCGTCCACGTTGGCCGATGATTATTCTCAATTCGCCGAAAGGCTGGACGGGCCCGCGGGTCATTGACGGCAAGCGCATTGAGAATAATTTTCGTTCGCACCAGGTGCCGTTGGCCGTCGATGCCACCTGCCCTGAGAATGTTGCGGTGCTGGAAACCTGGCTCAAGAGTTATCGGCCGGAAGAACTGTTCGACGAACGCGGCGCGCTGCTGCCGGAGCTTGCCGCACTGGCGCCCAGCGGGCAGCGGCGCATGGGCGCCAATCCGCACGCCAACGGCGGTAGCTTTTTGCGCGAGCTCGATCTGCCGGATTTTCGTCAGTATGAGGTGAAGTTCGACAAAAGAAGCGCGAGTAACGAGGGTAACACGCATGCGCTTGGCCCCTATCTCCGTGACGTGATCAAGCAGAATCGGCAACGCAGCTTTCGTATTTTTGGGCCCGATGAGCTCGTTTCTAACCGCTTGGACGCAGTCTTTGGGGCGACGAGCCGGCAGTGGGACGCGCGCACGCGCGAAACGGATGAATTCTTGGCGACCGACGGCGCGGTGCTCGATTCGCAGCTCAGCGAGCACCAAGCCCAGGGCTGGCTCGAGGGCTACCTGCTCACCGGGCGCCACGGAATTTTCCATAGTTATGAGGCGTTTATTCGTATCGTTGATTCTATGGTCAATCAGCACGCCAAGTGGCTCAAGATGAGCAATGAGCTGCCCTGGCGGCGGCCGATTGCCTCGCTCAATTACCTGCTCACGTCGCATGTTTGGCGGCAAGATCACAATGGCTTTACACATCAAGACCCCGGCTTTATTGATCATTTGCTCAACAAAAAAGCGGCGGTGGCGCGGATTTATTTGCCGCCAGATGCCAATACGTTGCTTTCGACCATCGACCATTGCCTGAAGAGCCGAAACTACATAAATCTGACGATTACAGGCAAACACGACAGCCCGCAGTGGCTTTCGATGGACGAAGCGATCGAGCACTGTAGCAAAGGCATCGGTGCGTGGGATTGGGCAAGCACCGATGGAGGCGCTGAGCCGGATGTCGTGATGGCTTGTGCTGGCGACGTGCCAACGCTCGAAATATTGGCCGCTGTGTCTATTCTTCGCGAGTACATGCCAGAGCTCAAAATCCGCGTGGTGAATGTCGTCGACCTCATGCGACTGGAGCCGGACACGGAGCATCCGCATGGTCTCAGTGACGCCGACTACGATGCTCTGTTCACCAAAGACAAGGAAATAATTTTCGCCTTTCACGGCTACCCGTGGGTTGTTCACCGCCTGACGTATCGTCGCGCCAACCGCAATCTGCATGTTCGCGGCTACAAAGAAGAAGGCACGATCACGACAGCGTTCGACATGACCGTGCGCAACGATATGGATCGCTTCCACCTGGTGATGGATGTTATCGCACGTGTCGGTCTTGCAGGCAGTGAGGCTGTGGCTCTCAAGCAGCGTATGGAACAAAAGCTGATCGAACATGCTGAGTACATACGAATGAACGGCGTGGACATGCCTGAGATTCGCAATTGGAGCTGGGTTACATCGGGGTAAGTGCGCCTGGCCGAATCGTAAACACTATGAACATATAAGGAGTACATATGAATCGCAGCACATTAGACAAACTCATTTCATCCACTGGCCTGTTGGTGGCGGCTGTTCTCATCGCCGCCTCGTGTGCGTTGTTTTATGCGCATCATTTTGTACACTCGCAGGTCGTCAGCCAATTATCGGCAGAGAAGATTTACTTTCCGCCAGCCGGATCGGAAGCAATAGCTACGTTGCCGACTGCCAGCAATCACGCGATGAGCGCGTACGCTGGCCAGCAATTGACAACCGGACGGCAAGCGAAGGTTTGGGCTGACGATTTTATTGCCGAACATCTGCAAAAGATCGGCGGCGGCGAAACGTATGCCCAGCTCAGCACGAAAGCACTGGCCGATCCCACGAATACCACGCTTGCCAAGCAAGTGCAAACTGTTTTCCAGGGAGAGACTTTGCGCGGTCTGCTCCTGAACGCCTACGCCTTTGATACCATGGCGACCGTTGCCTATTTCGCGGCGCTCGGCGCGCTCGCTGCCGGCGCCCTGCTGCTTGTCCTTGCGGCGCTTGGCTTTTACCACTCGGGACGTGTCAAGGGGCAGAAGCGACGATAGCCGCGAGATTGTAGCGAGCAGCTGCTCTTGGCGCGGATCTTTTTGGCTTTTGCGCATATTCCGCCCGGACAAAAGTGCACTCGGCAGCTGGTGGCCGCAAAGATGGCAATTGACGTACAATAAAAGCATGCGCCTATTAATCATTGAAGACGAAGCTCGTATCGCACAGGCGACTAAGCGGGCGCTCGAGCTACAACACTACGCCGTAGATGTCGTTCGCGACGCCGATAGCGGGCTCGCGGCAGCAGTTGACCCGGATTATGATTTGGTAATCCTTGACCGCATGTTACCGGGCACCATGGACGGTGTTGCCGTGTGTGAGCAGGTGCGGCGGCAGCAGGTCAGCACGCCGATCATCATGCTGACGGCGCTTGGCGAGGTGGATGATCGCGTGGATGGCTTGCGAGCGGGCGCCGACGACTACTTGCAGAAACCGTTCGCCATGAAAGAATTGATCGCGCGCGTGCAAACATTGTTGCGCCGGCCGCATCAGACGCTGGGAACGCATTTGACTGTTGACGATCTTGAGTACGACCCCGTTACGCTCACGGCAACGCGCGGCGGCAAGCTCTTGGAGCTCTCGGCCAAGGAGCTAAAGTTGCTTTCGTATCTGCTGTACAATCAAGGGCAAGTGCTCAGCAAAGACAAGATTATCAGCCATGTGTGGGACGATGATGCCGTTATCGTGCCCAACACGGTGGAGGTTTATATGGGCTACCTGCGGCGCAAGATTGACGCAGCGTTTCCCGAAAACCCGCCGCTCGTGCACACAATCCGCGGGTTTGGCTATCGCCTGGGGGTGAAATGATGTTTCGCTCCGCAATAGTGAGGCTGACGGTTTGGTATGTGGCGCTGGCGAGTGGGCTATGCCTGCTATTCAGCGCGGTGGTGTACCATTTGTCCACCGGAGAGCTGGGCGAAGCGCTCAATCACCAGTACAACAGCTTCATAGATAAAGACCACGATCGAGACAATATTTTGCCGCCCGACACAGACATACAGCGGCGGGGCAAACATTTATTTGGCGAGCTTGTGTGGTTTAACGCAGTGGTTATTGTTGGCTCGAGCGTGGTTGGCTACTTCTTGGCGCGGCGCACTTTGAGGCCGATTGAAACCGCTCACCAAACGCAGATCCGATTCACCGCCGATGCGAGCCACGAGCTACGAACGCCGCTAGCTGCCATGCGCGCAGACACCGAGGTGGCGCTTATGGAAACAGACCTGTCGGCTCAGGCCAGGCGTACTCTGGAGGGCAATGTACACGACATCGAACGCCTCGAGAAACTGACGAGCCAGCTCTTGGATATTGCCCGCTACCAGCACAAATCATCCACCGGATTAGCGTTGCTCGACTTAGACGAAATCGTGCAAAGTGTCGCCAAGCAGCTCAGCCATGCCGCACAAGAAAAGCACATTCGGATTTCCCAAGATGTGCACCCGGCTCAGCTCATGGGCGATGAGCATGGATTGCGGCAGCTCGTTACGATCCTATTGGATAATGCTGTCAAATATAGCCATCGAGGCGACGTGGTGCAGATATCGCTCAGCCACGACAAAACGACTGCACAGCTTGTCATACAAGATGCCGGCATCGGCATACCTGCCGACGATCTGCCGCATGTGTTTGAGCGTTTCTATCGGTCGGCCAATGCCAAGTCGAGTAACAAAACGGCCAAAACGGCCGGTGGTTACGGCCTTGGCCTGCCGCTGGCCCAGGAAATTGTCAGCGCTCACAATGGCGCAATTCACATGCAAAGCAGCGAGAATAGCGGCACCTCAGTGCGCGTGACGTTTCCGCTTGCTCACCCCAGTAAAGTTACAGGTTTACAACGATGAACACACCCAAACCCCCGCATGCCGAAAAACACAAATCACAGCGCGCAGGCTGGCTCCGCGCAACTGTCCTGGGCGTTGACGACGGCGTTGTTTCTACTGCGAGTATCATGCTGGGCGTGCTGGCGGCGTCGCACAACAGTACGGCGATTCTGACGGCGGGCATCGCGAGCCTTACTGCCGGCGCCTTGTCAATGGCTGCGGGCGAGTATGTCTCCGTTAGCTCGCAAAAAGATGCCGAAATCGCAGATATCGCCATCGAACGAAAGTCTCTTGCCGAGAATCCGCAAGAAGAGTTGGCTGAATTGGCGCAGATTTATGAGTTGCGCGGCTTGGACGCGAACCTCGCGAAAAAAGTAGCCGAACAGCTGCATCGGCACGATGCCGTGGTTGCGCATGTGCGCGACGAACTGGGCATCGACCACGAATCGCTCGCCAATCCCGCCCAAGCAGCCACCGCTTCGGCGCTGTCCTTCGCCGCCGGTGCGGTAGTGCCGATTGCGGCCGCGCTCATCGCGCCGCACCGAGCCGGCGTGTGGGCGATTACCATTGCGTCGCTTATCATGCTCGCGATATCTGGAGCGGTTGGTGCGAGCATTGGAGGTGGGCACCGATTGCGAGCGGCTTTGCGAGTATTTGTTGGGGGCGGAATCGCGATGGCGGTCACGTTTCTCATCGGCCACCTCATTGGCCATACTGGCATCTAGCTTTTTGAAGAAAATGCTTTCTAGTAAGCGTATATACAGGTTCGTGACGTATAGTCGTGAGCATGAAGAAATACGTTATTGGTATCTTTATCCTCGGCATTCTGGTTGCATATAGCGCAGGCATTCGTCACGAACAGCCAAAAATCAGCCCGCCGAGTTCCCTGGCAATGAGTACTGGCCCGAGCACTACCACGAGCGGTGCTGGGTCGCCGCCCAACAATCCCACGGGCGCCACAAGCGGGAGCGGCACGAGTACCGGCAAAAGCTACAAAAACGGCACGTACACGGGTAACGTAGCGGACGCGTACTACGGAAATGTGCAAGTGCAGGCGACAATTAGCGCCGGCAAGATTACGAATGTCACATTCCTGCAATATCCCAACACGCACTCCACATCGGTATATATCAACCAGCAAGCCATGCCTTATTTGCAGCAGGAAGCCATTCGGGCGCAGAGTGCCAACGTCAACATAATTAGCGGAGCTACATATACGAGCCAGGCATTCGCCCAATCGCTCGGCAACGCGCTCGCGCAGGCCTCATAACGTATGAAACAAACAGAGATCATTATGGGCATGCCGATCACGGTCGAGATTGCCGACAGCGACGATGTAAGGTTGTTGGCCGGCATGTTTGATTTCTTTCGTGAGGTGGACAATCGCTATAGCACCTACAAAGCGGACAGCGAAATAAGCCGGATCAACCACGGCTTGCCCAAGCGCGAGTGGAGCGCAGAAATGCGCCGGATATTTCAGCTGTGTGAAATGACCAAACGGCAGACGAACGGCTACTTTGACATTGCGCACAACGGCTGCCTTGATCCGTCGGGCCTGGTAAAAGGCTGGGCTATTTGGGAAGCTGCCAAGCGGCTCCGTAGCCAAGGCGCCAGGCACTTCTATATTGAAGCGGGCGGCGATATCCAAGCTCTGGGCATGAACTCGAATGGGCAGCCCTGGGCGGTCGGTATCCGCAATCCATTCAATCGTGACGAGATTATTAAGGTATTGCGCATCACAGACGGGGGCGTCGCTACTTCGGGCACGTACATCCGCGGCCAGCATATTTATGACCCACACACGCCGGACGCAACGCTTACTGAAGTGCAAAGTTTGACGGTCATCGGCCAGAACATCTACGAGGCCGATCGCTTTGCCACGGCTGCATTTGCAATGGGCAGGCGCGGCATAGCTTTTATTGAGCACACCGCCGGGCTCGAAGGCTACATGGTGGATGCGAGCGGCGTGGCCACGCTGACGAGTGGTTTTGGGGAGTACGCGGATGCTTAAGGCGATTGATGATTTTTTGAACAAGACGACTATGTACCGACTGCTGATATATTATTTGGGCGGCCTGTTGGCCGGCGCATTTGTGCTTGGACTGTTCGGGCGCGTAGGCTTTAGTAGTATCTCTTTGATCGTGTCCACGACGATTCTACTGATTGCCTGCTGGAGTATCAATCGCATCTTTGCCGGTATTTTCAGGGTGCCTGCCAACCACGAATCTTCGATTATCACCGCCTTGATATTGGCGCTGCTTATTACGCCCAAGCTTGGCATATATGACATCATGTTTTTGGTGGCAGCGAGCGGTCTCGCCATGGCTTCTAAATATGTGCTGACCATCAAAGACGTGCATATTTTTAATCCTGCGGCTGCGGCGGTCGTCATAACGGCGTTTGGGCCTCGTCAAAATGCGAGCTGGTGGATTGGCACGGCCGTACTGCTCCCGTTGGTGCTGGCTGGCGGCGTGTTGGTCGTCCGGAAGATCAGGCGCGAGCACATGGTGGGGGCGTTTTTGGCCACCACCTTTGCGGCAACGGCGGTGTTTGCCTGGCTTGGACATGGCAGTATGCTGACTGCCATCAAGCAGACGGCCCTGACTTCGCCGGTGTTTTTCCTGGGATCTGTCATGCTGACCGAACCGCTGACCTCGCCTGGCACGAAGACCAAGCAGACGCTTTTTGCTATGGCGGTCGGGCTGCTTGTGCCACCGCAGGTGCACCTCGGCAGCTTCTATACCACGCCTGAGCTGGCGCTCGTTATCGGCAACGTGCTTGCGTATATTCTCGATCCTCGCGTGCGGCTGTTCCCTGTTTTGACGCAGAAGATTCGTATTGCGGCCGACACGGCGGACTTTGTTTTTACCCCCGGCAGGCGACTTGCCTACCAACCGGGGCAGTATATGGAATGGACGCTCCCGCACGATCATATCGACGACCGTGGCAATCGCCGCTACTTCACGCTGGCGTCGTCGCCGACTGAACCAACTTTGCGTGTGGGCGTGAAATTCTATGACCCGAGCAGCAGCTACAAAAAAGCCATGCTCACTATGACGGACCAGACGCACATTGTCGCCGCGCAAGTGGCCGGGGATTTTGTGCTGCCCAAAAACAAGCAGCGCAAGCTTGTGTTTGTGGCGGGCGGCATCGGCGTCACCCCATTTCGTAGCATGGTGAAATACTTGCTCGATAAACATGAGCAGCGCGATGTCATTGTGCTATACGCCGCGTCCAGGGAGCGGGACATCGCCTATGCGGACGTGTTCGAACAGGCTCGCCAGCAGCTCGGCATCAGCACCACGTATGTCTTGACGAAGCCAGCGTCCGCGCAGCTGGGGCCGCATCAGCGCGCCGGCTATGTTGACGAGAACGCGGTACGCGCAACGGTGCCGGATTATCATGAGCGCACCTTCTATATCTCCGGCGGCCATCAAATGGTGCTTGCAGTGCGGGAATCACTCGTACGGCTCGGTGTGCCCAAGCGCCAGATCAAGGTGGACTACTTCGCTGGTTACACGGAGCAGAAATAATGCGCCGTGGTGCTGCTCTCACGCTCTTGGCAAGTCGGGCGCGCGGTTCAACGCCCACTCACCGACTTTGGCGACGAGCGTGAGCATATTGTGAGCTTCCATGCTGCCGAGGCGACGCTGAACTTCATCGAGGCTAAAGCTTCGCTCCAGATTGCAAGCCAGCCAGGGCAGTACGCCCGCCGCCCAATCGCTACAGTAGATCCGGGTATCGCGGTATGGCGGCTGGTAGCCGGTGTACTTGAGGTAGCTCTGCACGACGGCCGAGATCCGCTTCTCCGAAAGTCTGCCTTGGCGAACCCCCGACCAGTCAATGGCGACCGTGAAAACATCTTGCAGCGCCTCGTGGATCCAAGCGGCGCTGTCCCAATCACCGATAGCGTATCGCCTTCCGCAGCGCAGCACATTCTTGCCTGTTAAGTCGCGATGCGACGGCACGAGCGGTCTGTTCGCGGCCATTGCCTCCCAGTCTGCTATCAGTGCTTCGAAGGCTCGGATGGGGCCAAGCGCACGCGCAAGGTCTTGCGACCATGAGGATTTGTGAGCCTTTCCCTCATGCAGCCAATGGTTCCAGTCCGGTTTCGAATAGGTCTGTGGCCGATAGCCATCGGGCGGTATGGCGCCGGATCGATGGAGGTGCGTCAAGATTTGCGCGAGCCACATTGGGTCGGTAAGTTTATTCTCTTTGATGGGTTTGTAGCCATCAAGCCAGCGGTGAGCCCGAATGAAGTACTGTGTGCCGTGTTGGTCGGCGACGGATGCAAGCACGTTGTCGGTTTGCGGCGGCGTAAGTATCTCGGGAATAAGAATGCGGGCGCTGTGCGCCGAGCGTTCAACCGAGCTACTCAGCTCGATGCGAGCCTCGAATCCGGGCTCGTGTGCGCCGATGACCATTTGCTTGACCGCGACTGTTCCCCGGCTGGTGGCGCACCGATATACTTGGTGCGCCAGGCCGCCAATCGCTGGCGTGGCGTCGTGCAGCTGGCCGAATTCAAAATGCGCGCAAGCTGCTTCGAGCAGCGTGTATGGAATCTGTTCGGACATGTATGACGCCTTTTTAGAATTTTGTTTTGGCTCACATCATCGAATGTACTATACCAAGTTCTTGCCTGACGGCACAGTGTTCGACGGCTCTCGCGGGTGGGCAAAGTGTGTTGCGGGAATTTCTCTAAACGCTTTGCAGCGTGCCAGATTCCAGCGAGTTCGCTTCGATGTACACAAGTAACACTTCAGAGGATCAAACTGCAATCGGCGCGCCGCACCGGTGAGAGGCTTCCAGGTACCAGGAAAGGCTGGAGCTGCTGCTTTTTACGGCGATGCCAACACGGCGTCTCCAGGTATGGCCTTAGGCCGAGCTAGGATCTCTCCGCCGAAATGACGAAAGACGCTTCATATAATAAAGTAGTTTTGCAACGAGATTTGTGTCCGAGGAAGGGTGCGATTTTTGTGCCTGTGCACCCTTCCTCGGTCGCAGAATTGAAGGTTGACGTTGACGTACGTCCGGACTAGTTCAGTGAGCGTTAGCCGTTGATGTACTCCACGAGTACATCAAGGCCGACCGTAACCGACTCGCTGGTGCGCATGTCCCTGAGGGTGACCTCATTGGTTTCCATCTCGCGTGGCCCGATCTGGACGGCGTAGGTGAAGCCCATCTTGCTAGCGTAGTGCATCTTCTTGGGAATCTTGTGCGGCTCCGTGTAGAGCATGTTGGCGATGCCGGCCTGGCGGAGCTTGGTCGCCACGCTGATAGCAGCAGAGACCTGGTCGTCCGAGAACGGCATGACGATCACCTTGGCCGGGGACTGCGCCGTGGGCTTGATGACGTCGATCTTGCACAGCGCGTAGAACAGCCGCGAGAGACCGATGCTGATACCGACCCCCGGCAGCTTGGTCTTGGTGTACAGGCCTGCAAGGTCGTCGTATCGACCGCCCGAGCAGACGCTCCCGATTTCCGGGTGATCGTCGAGCACCGTTTCGTACACGGTGCCCGTGTAGTAGTCCAGGCCGCGAGCGATCCGGAGATCGATCTTGAAGCGCTTCTCGGGGACGCTCATGGTGCGGAGCGCCGTGATGAGCGCCTCAAGCTTGGTGACGCCGTCCCTGAACGTGTCGTTCTGGATGCCCAGGGCGTTGAGCTGCGCCAGGACCTCGTCGTTCTCACCGGTGATGGCCGTGAACTTCAGAACCTGCGCGGCCTGTTCGTCGTTCAGGCCGGCGGCCTTGAGTTCGCCGACCAGCTCGCTCTCGGTGATCTTCTCCATCTTGTCGACGATGCGGAGCACGTCCGAGGACGAAGTCTGCACGCCGATACCCTCGAAGAAGCCGTTCAACACCAGGCGGTTGTTGAGCCGGATGGTGAACTCACCGAAGTTGAACCGCTCGAAGATCTCGTTGATGATCGCCGGGAACTGGGCATCCACCAGCGGGCTGTTCGACCCGATGGTGTCGACGTCGCACTGGAGGAATTCTCGAAAGCGGCCCGCCTGTGCTCGCTCGGCGCGGAAGACCTTGCCGATCGCATAGCGCGAAAACGGGAACGTGAGCTGGTGCTCGTGTTCCGCCACGTAGCGCGCCAGCGGTACGGTGAGGTCGAACCGCATGGTGAGGTCGGTGTCGCCCTTGGTGAGGCTGTACACCTGCCTGCTCGTCTCGCCCGCCTCCTTGGCCAGGAGTATTTCGGTCAGTTCGAGCACGGGCGTGTCGAGCGGCGCGAAGCCGTACAGCTCGTACGTCTCCCGGATGATGCTCAGGAGACGGTTGAACTCAAGCTGGTACGCCGGAAGATATTCGATGAATCCGCTCGGCGTGCGGGGCTTGACTTGGTTGGGCATGCTTGCTTAGTCCTCTCAATCTGCATGGTTTTTACACGAGCGATCGGATGACCCCTGTGAACCATGCGCCTACTATAGCCTAAAACCATAAAAAGCCAAAGTTAATACCACGTGTTGCCGCGTGAAATATCCCATGATACTATGTTGCTTGGCTTAGAGTAGCCAACTGACGGTAGATGCTGGGGCAGAGCCCGCAGACCATCGCGATTGTCGTCAGACCCAACGTGCCGCTGTCTTTGACAGGGGTATTTTTGAAAATCTGGAGGTTGTAGTGCCTGAAATCAGGTACGAGCCGGTGGACCCCGCCACGGCGCTCATTCGCGAGAAGCTTGGGTTCGCCAATGTGTACCGTGAGGCGTTCGGCGGCGCACCGTGGTACGAAGAGTACACGAACGATGAGGTCCTCCGGGATGTGTGGAACGAGCACATAGGCTCGGGCATCATAATCCTGGCGTTCGACGAAGATCGAGTCGTCGGCCTCGGATGCGCCCAACCGCTGACCAAGGCCGCGTCGGATGTCCAGGAATTCCTGGGGTCCGCGCCGAGCTTCACGGCCGACCCAGACGCCACATGGTACATGTCCGAGCTGGCGGTCGACGCCGACTACCGACGCCACGGCATCGGCATGCAGCTGGTGCGACATCGCCTGCTCACGGCAAGCCACCGCGGCGGCACGCACTTCGCGTTCCGCACGGCAGTTCAGGGGTCGAACTCCTTCCTGCTGTACAAGAAGCTGGGTGCGCACGAACTGGCTGAGCGCCAGGACATGACTCAGAACCAGCAGGTTCTGGTCAACCACTCGCAGAGCAGGGAGCGCGTGTACATGCACGGCGAGATCAGCCCGATGCTCGAGAAGTTCTAACCTCATACTACTCTCAGTCCTATCCGCTTCGCGGGGAGCTGCCGGTGCGTTTCGCACACACACGTCAGCTTCCCGCCCTACCCCACGAAACATGCCAGCCGCACTCAAATGTCGCGGCTGTTTTTGTGCGGTAAAATCTAGAGAAATTGCCGCAAAATGACGCCAAACAGCCGCGTGGCATCCTCGAGATTTTTGATTGGCACGTGCTCGTCGGCACCGTGCTTGTTCTGGCCGCCGGCGCCAATAATAAACGTTGGCACGTCGATATTCTCGGCGATCATCTGCGCATCAATGTAGCCGCTGTGCTGCCTAGCGGCTTTTTTGCACGCAACGCCGGCATGTGTATAGGCCCGTTCCAGGTCGGTCACTTTCTCACTGTCATAGGCTACCGGCCAGGGCTTGATATCGTGCCGAATCTCGGCGGACTGGATGCTGAGCCCTTGCTGCTCGGCAAACTGCGTGAACAGCTGCATGGTTTTTGCGGCAGTGAGCTCGGCATTGGACACGCGAATTTCGAAGGTGACATCGGCAAAATCCGGAATGACGTTGCCCTCGCGCTGCAATGTGAGCGGCTCGGCCTCGGAGCTCACCACTCCGCCGTGAAGATAGGCGACATTCAGCGTGCTGACGCCCAGATGCGCGTCGCTGTACTTGCGAATTGCCATCTCAAGCTCGAGGAGCGCGTACACCGTTCCCGTTATGGCATTCACGCCATTTGCTGGATTGCTCGAGTGGCCGCTTTTGCCGCCCAATGTGGCGGTGATCTCAACGAGGCCGCGGCAGCCGCTCGAAAGTTCCAGTGTTCCATCGAGAGAAATAATAAGCTCGGGCGTGATGCTGGCCAGCACGCCGCTTTGCACAAACTCGATCATGCCGGCAAAGTCGTACTCCTCATCCACATACACAAGCAGCATGATGTCGTCGATCGCCTGCTTTTGCTCCACAAGCGCGCACAAAAAAGCCGCCAGCGAGCCCTTCATGTCGGCGGCACCGAGGCCGTAGAGCGCATCGCCTTGCAGAATCGGTTCAAACGGATCGGTGCTCCAATCTTCCTTCGGCCGCACCGTGTCAATGTGACCCAAAAAGAACAGGCGCGGCTGATTTTTGCCTCGCACGATGAGATTAAAACGGTCGGAGTCGGCAATATACTGGCGCTCTATAATCGCGCCCGGAATATGTTCCTGAACAAATTCTTCCAGAAAAGTAACGGCCGCGACCTCGTTGTGTGTGGCGTCGACATAGCTAGGAATCGCAAGTAATTGCTTGGTTAAGGCCAGCGAGCCTGGCTGCGTTGAAGATGAGCGTTGCATGGGTTCCCCTTGTATTATATGTAACCAAGGAACGAGATGCATGCAATGACTCCCGCGGTCCCATCCTTGTTCCCTAAGATGCGTTGCCGCTTCTTAAGGCGCTCAGTGCCGGCTGGCAGATTTCGCTGTCGCCGGCTGCTCTATTTTACGGTGAAGCTTCCGTGATGTATTTTGACACCCAGCTCGTTCCGTCGTGACCGGAACTCAAGCGCTTTATACCAAACTGACGCGCGTATTGTAGTACGTGCTGCATGCCTTCGTCAACCACTAGTTTATAGTGGTCTTAATATCGCCTGGACCACGATTTCGATGTTATTTGGGACAGTATTTTCTTTGCTCATGAGCGAAATCGAGCGTACTTGGCGACGATTCTCGAAGAATATCACCCGCGAAATAATTTTATTTTTGACTTTGACGTAAGCTGTGAGCTATTGGTAACTGATTTTTAAGAGTAGCCAGCGGCAGCATAATGCTCTACACTGGGCAGATGATTTCATCTAAATTATCGCCATCGGTGATCATGGGCGAAATTGCATCTCATCCGAACGAGTTGAGTGTGACTGGCCTAGCAGAAAAGTACGGCACTTCAAGGCCGACCGTGTCGCTTGGTTTAAACGTTGGCTTTGATAGGGGCTGGGTCGAATTGGGCTCTATGGTTACTGAAGGTCGTGGTTCTGGTTCACCGAGGCGATTGCTACAGCCGTCTAGCGCATTCTGGGTTGATTTTAAGCAAATCAATGATGGCTTCCGTGCTGACTTGACGGTGAACGAACACACAATGCTTACTGAGGCGATCGAGGCTGGAAGCCTAGCGCATAGCACTTCTCAAGAACCAGACAGCAGAGAACACATACAAGCTCGTGCGACTTTATTGGGCGGCGCGGCGCTCCTCTCCGAGCGATATGTGCTTGAGAATTATGGCTGGTTTAAGGACTCGCAAGCCATGCTCAGTTTTATTACAGTCAAGGCCCTGATACAACCTCGCGACTCAGCACTGCCGACCGGCTCTCCTTCATAACGCTCAGAGTTGAGATCTGCGACCAACTTCGGCAGTCCTTCTGTGCGGAATACATGCCGATATGGCTATACGACTTTGCCCTAAGGCTGACGTGTTATGTGGGTGTGCTGCTGGGCATGGCGGATTCGGGCAATACTAAGCTCAGTAGGCCTTGCTGTCTGAACGCTGCCATCATGGTTTCGAACTTTGCGGGGTCGTTGCTGAGTCGGTATTGTTTGTAGATTTTCGCGAGCTCGAAATGCGATGGGGAGATGATGGCTGGATTTTCTCTGTACTTGGGGTCATCCGAGGTGAGGAGGCCCGCCGTGTAGGCGACTTCCTTGAGATAGGCTTGCCCCTCACATGCGACCTTATCGGTGCGGGCTTTCTCGGGGTTGGCGTCGCGAATCGGTCGTTCCGCGAGTTGGCCCACATGGACGAGTTCGTGGACAAGATTCGTCGTGTTACTGATGTGCGGTGTAAACTCGTTCTGCGCGTTGGCGTACATCACTACTGCGGGGCGAGCGTTGACGTGATGTGTCATCATGCGCCCGCCCGGGCCAATGCCGGTTGCTAAAGCAAGCGTGCTCGCAATAACACTCGGCCTTACATCTCGGGCCATTTGCTGCCCTTCCTTTCTTCGGAGCGCGTTGACTATTCTTGTGCCCATCAGCGTGGCCGATTCGATGTGTTGAGCTGGCCACGTTTCGAGCTTATTGCGCATGGCATCTTCCTGCACCGGTGTCATTCGGCCGAATCCCTCGCCCAAACGCACAGTTTCATCTCGCCGCAATGCAATGATGGGCGTTCCCTGAAACCGATATTTGTGCGGTATCGACAGGACGCCGTCGTGGAGATTGGGCACAAATAAGCCCTGTGCATTTTCCAGCAATTGGCCGCAGGTCAGCTCGCCCAGCCGCTGCTGGACGGTTTGGTTTTCGGCCAGATTGGTCATTGTCTCGTTGACGATACTGTCGAGGTACGTGTGGCGTTCGCTGAGCGATGGATTGATGTTCATCTGTTAGTTGCCTGCGCGTAGTGCGGTGTTTGTTGATGTGTGCTGGGGTTGGAGCGCGCTCGGCGTATCTGTTCGTAATTGCATAAGCAGCTATTGTAGCAGAGTTTTCGCGGCGTTAGCCATGCTTTTTGGGTGCATTGATTTTTGTACGCTCGGCGTGCGCCAATCTTGGCGCGGCCAACAGCCTGCGCGCATCGAGAAATACAGTGCTGCTTCGTTCCCGAGAGCAGACTTGCGATATTGTTATAATTAGTGCATGATAATGTTATGCCTCAAGTCAACATCACGTACAAGGATGGCGTCAGCGAAGATGAGCTGGAGAGCCTCCTGGATGCACTGACCGAAACGCTCGTGTTGCAGCTGAGCTGTGAGCTGCACGAAGATGAGCTTGACGGCAAAATGCTCACCATCAAGCCAGACATGGTGAAGATACAATTCCACAAAGCCTCGCCGCTCGACAGACGGATGAAGGACGTGCACATTGATATAGAAGCGAGAAATTTTCGCGAGCGCCTGCGCCGTCTCAACACGTACGCTCCAGAACTTTTCGCTGTTATCGCTCCGTTCTTCTCGCCAAACACCAGCATCAGCATATTCTATAAGCTGTGTGCGGCTGGCTGGAGTGCCGGCCATGGCACGGCGGAGCCGGAGCTCGAGGATCAACCAGCGCCGGAGTCTGACGGCCAGCCAGCGTCCGAGGGCCACCCCGAGGGTCGCGCAGTTGCGGCACGAGCGGCATGACACACTTTTCACGTTTGGCATCTAAGCCCAAGCCGTGAATCTCCCGCAAGAGGGGCTACCCGGTCGTTCGCGACCAGCCGTAGCCCCTCTTGCCAACACACATTTAGACAAGTCTCTCTGTTATACCTGCCTCCACGGAGGTGTTTTAACGCAGAATATGCACGCTATCGTGGCCGTACGCAAAGCCAACGATTATCAGCGCGAGCAATGGCACGGCGAGCGTGATCCATCCTGCTGAAAGCTGGCGGAACAGCCTGATGCTGAGCGGCAGCTTCTTGATCGCTATCAGGCGAGCGAGCGTCGCAAGGCCCACCAGGAGCGCGATCAACGGCAGCACAAAGATGCTCACGTATCCAATTTGCTTCCCAATCCCCTCGAGTGGACGCACGGCATTGATCGCTACGAGCACAAAAAACGGCGCCAGCAATCCGGCCCCAATAGCGGTATTCCGCTTTGCATATGTTGGTAATTGATTCATGGCAGCACCTCCTAACTGTGCATATTGATACGTTGCGGTTACGGGCAGATCGAGCATCGCTCGCAGCCAGGCGTACGCTTTGGCTGCTCGATGCGGCTGATCGGCCAGCATGTCCTCGAGCATGCGCGCCATGGGCTGGCCGTATTGCTCGCGGTACGCCCGCGGCAGCAACGTGAGCGCTCGTTTGTATATTGTTACGAATCGCGCCATGGCTACATTGCCTCGCTTGGCGCAAGCTGGCGCTCTTGGCCGAGCCTGACGGCCACTTCGTAGTATGCAAGCTCGGCTGCAAGGGCGCCGCGGCCGCTCTCGGTCAGCCGGTAGTAGCGGCGCGTGTCGCGCGTTTCTGTCAGCTCCTCGATTAGCCCTTGCTCGTGCAGTTTTTTGATACTCGTATAGAGTGCGCCCGGCGCAAGCTTGATTTTGCCGAAAGAGTCTTCCTCGACTTGCTTGGCGATCTCGTAGCCGTGCCGTGGCTTGAGACTCAGCGCCAGAAGAATGCTGAATGCTACCTGCGGGAGTTGATTGAATTGTCGTTTCATACTTCCATAATATATCCATGTTAGTAATATGTCAAACTTAGATATATAGATTGCGGGAGTACGAAAAAGATGGTAAACAGCCAGAGGTGTGGCCGGCAACTGGGCATGCAAATCACGCAGATTTGCATGCCCTGAGCCGGCGAATTATAATAAGACTAAAGCAAATGCGGTGCGTTTCGCATTAAAGAAGGAGGGTAACATATGACACGTCTTCCCGTCCCCGGATCGGATGATAACTTATGGGGCCAGGTTCTGAACGACTTTCTGGGAGTTGAGCACAATGGTGATGGCACGCTCAAGGCGTCGGGTTCCCTTGCCGCCAAGGCGAACGACAACACCGTTGTTCACATTGCGGGCACAGAAACGATTACCGGTGCCAAAACATTCACGCTTCCCGTAACCGTCCCCACCCCTGTCAATGCCACCGATACTGCCACCAAGCAGTATGTCGACACGGTGAGCGCGAACCTTGCCGGCAAAACGGACAAATCCACGCTCACCACCAAGGGCGACATGTACGCAGCGTCGGCGGCCAGTACACCGGCACGCGTAGCGGTCGGCACCGACGGAACGGTGCTCACAGCAGATAGCACGCAAGCCGTGGGACTCAAATGGGCGGCTCCGGCCAACGCGCCGTTTTTTAATGTGAAGGACTACGGTGCCAAGGGCGATGGCACGACCGACGATACGGCGGCAATAACCGCGGCAGTCACGGCGGCCACCGCGGCAGGCGGCGGTACGGTGTTTGTGCCGCAAGGAACTTTTATCGTGAGCGCTACTATCGCTCTGACGACGAACATCACGTTGGCGGGAGCGGGCCACGGCGCAACGCTCATAAAACGCAGCACCAATGTGCCGATCATTTCGGTCTACGGCCCGTCCACCACCAACCATGTGCTGAATATCGGCATCCGAGATCTCGGCGTGCACGGCAATGACACCGCGGCCACTGCGATCGATGTTGTCTACGTGAGCCTGCTGTACATGACAAACGTGACCATCAACAGCGTCTCGGGCATCGGCATGGATTTGGTAGAGGTGTGGGACTCGCGCTTTATCAATCTGTTCTTTTACTTCGCTGGCGCGACGACCGCGGCGGTTGGTCCGGCGCTCGAGATACGATGTGCGCGGGCAGCATCTGGCTTTGGCTCCAGCACGGACAACATAAATGAGTGTTTTTTCTGGGGCCTGCATCTGGAGCATTTCAGGGCTGGCGCAATTCGGGTTGAGCCTGGTGTTGGCTCCAATGGGCCGAACGGCATTTACTTTTCCGGCCTCAAGATGGAGACTGACTTTGCGGCCGACACGGCGCCGGTGCTGTATGTGGATGCAAATACCGCTCGCGTCTATGTGGATAAAATATATATGTACATCGGTAATTTGTTTTCGGGCTCGGCCACCGTGGGTATTCAGTGGAATTGTGACGGCGGCTCGTCCATACGCGACGGGCTGATCGGGAACGGCTCCTCGACCACGCTCACCAAAGGCATCGATTTAAATGTTTTCGGCGATGCCACGTGCGCCGTGGATAATATTCGGGGCAGCTACGGCACGTCGCCGACAGTGGCGCACATTAATGTGAGCGGCGGCAACTCATACACAATCAGCGATATTCGGAGTAATGCCACGACCAATCTCGCAGGCGTGGGCGCAGGCACAATCCAGAACATTCGGCCGATCAAGGCGGTGTCCGGCGCGGTTTCGGACGCTAGCTTCCCCGCGCCGCCGCCCATTGGCACCATGGCGGTGGACATCACTAACAGCCAGATCTACATCAAAACGGCCAGCGCAACCTGGAAAAAGGTCGCCGTTGCGTGAGCCAAAAAGTGCGCCAAGCCAGCACGAGATTCTGAAAAGATCGAACTTCAGCCCATGTTTGCTGCTAAGATAATGCCATGACCATATCAGATCCGGATCGTATTGCTACCGGCCAATGGGGCGAAAATATCTCCTGGGAGCTACGCGAAACATCCGTGCTGCCGCCGATTGAACTGTGCACTGCCGTGATGTGTGTGGCGATTTTCGAGGAAAAAGTCGTGCTCGCACGCAGCGAACGCGGCTGGGGTATGCTGGGCGGCCATATCGAAAAAGGCGAAACGCTTCGAGCGGCACTCCATCGCGAGGCACTCGAAGAAGGCGGCTTTGCGATTGCGTATCATCAGCCTTTTGCGGTCCGCACAATCACGGCCAAAACCCCCATGCCGGCGCGGCGCGGCCAAACCTATCCATTTCCCACCAGCTACATGGTCTATTATTGGGCAACGACGAATCGGCCGCTCGAAACGCCAACTGGCGAAGAAATCCTGGAAAGCGGAAGCTTCGGGCTTGATGCGGTGCGCGCTCTGGAGACGCCAGATCAAGCGGTGATCGAGGCGGGCTGGCGCGTGTATCGCGCCACATTGTAATGCAAGGCTATCGAGGTTATCATGCATTGCACTTATTTTAGTTGAGTAAACTACCAGCGCGCATGCTATCATGGAATTATTGTCCACATAACGAGACGAAATGCTCATACCAATTCGCCATGACTGAAGCGCTGCGCCCCGCAACTCCCGACGAATTCCCGATGATGCTTGCCTTGCAGATCGAGTGTATCCAGGGCATGTCTCACGCATATTCCGCACAGGAGCTCGCGAATTGGGCCGAGTATATCCAGCGTGAAGGCCCCGAGCGCTACGCGCAATTTGAGAACGCGGTTGTTGCCGGTGAGCGTGGATCGGTGCGGGCATTTGCCTCGTGGGCGCAGGACGCGGCTGCGCGACCCGCCTCGCTAGAGTGTTTGTACACTCGGCAGATTGACCGCGGGCGCGGCTTCGGCGGACTATTGCTGCGGACGGCGGAGCGATCAATGGGCCGCGGAAGTATCGTGGAGGTGCGCTCGACGCTCAGTGCGCAGGCATTTTATGAGCTCCACGGATATCACGCTCAAGAAAGCGCCCGATCGCGCGCCGGATTTCTGATCGCACTCATGCAAAAACAGTTGCCATAGGCACCGAGCATTGCCTGGCGGGCTGCCTCCCGAGCGCTTAGGCATGGGTCATTTATTCTAGGGCTCTTTGAGTGAGCCGCAGCACTTGCTCGCCGAGGTCGGTATGATCCAGCACGCTGTGCAACCGCGCTTCGAGTATGTCGAGGTCGGGCCTGTTGTGCTGGCGACGAGCCGTGAGCGCTCGCTCCTGCTGGACCTTGGCATCCGCGGCCAAAAGTCCCTGCACTTCCGTATCCGGCAAGTTCGCGTTGGTCTCAAACGCAGCAGCGGCGTTGGCGAGCGCTCCCAAAGACTTCGCAATGACATGCCCGTGGCCGAGCTGTTTAACTCGTTCAAAAATAGCGTCACGCGGCATAGTCGCGCCAAGCTCGGGCATGAAAACACCGCTCAGCTGCCCGAGCAGGCTAGTGAGGCTGGCGTCCACCATTTGCCGCAATGTGACGGGCGGAGCGCTCAGCTGGGGCATGGCGCTTTGGGGCTGTACCGTTACTCCTTGGACGTTAGCTGTGCTGCCGATAAAACCGCGCGCCAAAGAAGGCGTCCACTCCGAAATGCTTTTCTTGCCGTCCTGCTTGATTCTGACAACTTGTGCATGAGTGACGCCGCTGATGTCCTTCGTGAGGACATAGCCATTTGTTATAAAATGATTGTCCGATGGCCACAATTGTTCTTGCACCAAAGCGCCGAGCTTGGCAAAGATTTCGCAAGTTCCGCGCAATTGCTCGTGCTGCATGAGAAGCCTAAAAGCTCGCAGCGACGTGAGCGCTGGCCCAAAATCGGCCTCAAACGTTTTGCGAAAGGCATAGATGCCGGCGGCTTGCGACAGCTTGGCCAACTGCGCTGGGGTGACGTGCTGCAGCTGATCCAACGCGTCCGCGAGCTCGCCATATCCCGCTTCCGTAGCGGCGTCCATGAGCGTGTTGTATTCTTCCGGTGTCAGCGGCGTTTGATCGGGAACGTACGGATCGTTGTCGGGGAGATATTTGAAATAGTAACGGCGCTCCAGCGGGTCCAGCCCCGCCAGCTCGTAGCCTGGAATCGCCGGATGACCGGTGAACTTCGAAAGCGTGAGTATGAGGTCGGCGTCATCCGGGTTGCATGCATCTTTGCCAATCGCTACGTTTTCGCTTTCAAGCCAGTATGCTTGCTGCAAAAGTCGGGCCGCACCGGGTACCGGATTGTTGTACTTTTCCACCGTGGCAATCAGCGTTTTGCGCTCCGCCTCAAACCCACTTTCAGAAATATGGTGCGGCGTTTCTACCGACTCCATCTCGTAGTGGGCTTTCGTGCTGATCTCCGAAGCATTCGCCATACTGAACTCAAGGTCGTCCCGCGGAAGTTTGCAATATTCAAGAAGATTGTCAACAGACCTAGCGTTAACTACATTCATACCATCCACAAAGCCATGCAGGAATTGCTCATGCAAATACGAAAATACGTTTGAGCGCGCTGCCTGGTAGGACTGTGGCGTGTCTTTGTGGGCATTGACGAACGCTTCGACGTATGTCTCGCGCGAAAATGTGTCCAGCGCATTGTTGGCGGCGGTGGGAAGCTTGGTACGATCGGCGTCGTCAAAACCAATCATGCACAGGTCATAACGCTCTGAACTTCCATCGGTGTACGTTTCGGTGAATGCGTGACTTTCCAAATCGTACGATTGCTCCGCGACGACGGCGTTTGTTGGCCGCCCCGATTCTATCATGGCGCGATCGACATATTGCTGCAGCCCGCGCAACGCAATGTCGCTTGAGCCGCGACTACGCCGTTCGACGGTTTCTTCCTCGTAGAGCCGCATGTGATGCTCAATCCAGCGCTGCCCGTTCGCACTCGGGAGCTGTGAGCTATGCGCGTCTCGGTCATGTGTTCGCAACGCGGCTTCGGTAAGGGTGGCGCGGTGGGTGAGCTTTTGAAGATTGGTTGGCGGCATGGCGCTGTACGAGTTCGCCGCGTCAAAGGCAGCAAACCAGCCGCCGCCCGGCGTGGAGTCGATGACTTTGGCAAATGTATCGTACAAAGCCTGCTTGTTAGCTCCGGCATGTGTTTGTCGCTGTTTCAGCAGATCGCCGAGGCCACACGACATCAAGAGATGAGTGGCTGCCTCGAACGCGTGCTCATCCAGAGCCTCCTCATTAAACGTCACCGTTCCCCAGTCCTCTCGATGGTCTGAATATCCGGCCCACACGAATTTCATGGCGGCTGGCGGATCGTCGCGGTGACCGCCAAACCACATGTAGTCCAGCGCAGTCGCATAATGATCCAGCATAGTATGCCCGTCGGCGCTAAGGTTCGTGCCATGTGCCGCCGCGACAATCGATTCCAGATTCGCCCGCTGCGATGCAATCGATCCTGCTCGATCGTTGGGATCGAGAAAAATACCTTGCAATGTGTCATGCAATGATTTCAGTGGCTGCGCAAAGTCAAACTCGCCTGCCACCAACATCTCGGCTGGCGCTGCCTCACTCATATAACGCATATTATAAAACCTTTCTATGTCGCTGTCTACGCCTTATCCGCTTGCCGCTTCTGCAAAGTAAGTACAGGAGGAGCGCCTTTTGCGGGCGCCGCAGCTTTTGGCAAACGACAACGCCATGTATGTGTTTGCAAGCGAGCTGCAAGAAGTCGGAACCGGCTGTTCGCGCTAAGATGGTCGCGCTCCATCTGTCGCCAAAAATGACTAATACAAGCATGGTTTGCGAATTATGTGCTACTATATTTTTTAACGAAGCCATATGGCCGTAAACTGGGGTTTTATTGTGAATAGTTTGCCTACGCCGGAATTAGTTGAGGTTGCCACCCGGGCCGCCGAAGCTTTCGCATTGCCGGCGGAGTGGCGTGAAGGCCGGCTGCCGCTTGCGGGCTACGCTATCGATGCTTTGCAGAGCGCTGACTGCGACGACGCTGTTGCGCTTGCCGAGACGGCGGATGGTGATGAATTGCAGGTGAGCGTCACTGACACGGGCGCTTTCTTGCGAGCGCAGCCACGCATTGCGCAGCTCGCATGGCGCCGAATAGAGTCACATTATCAGGGTAGTCGAGCGGTGCTGCCAATGATTCCCCCGAGTATCAGCGAAGACAAGTTGAGCCTGTCGCGTGACGAAGAGCGGCCGGTGGTCACGATTCATCTGCCGGCTAAAGGCGCGTTGGGCCAGAGCCTTCCCCGGCTCAGTCGCGGAATCTTGCGTGCGACGCGCCTGGACTATGCCGAAGTTACCCGGCTGATTGATAGCGACGAGGATGCTGGCGTCGCCTTGCGTGCGCTTGAAAAAGTCGCTCGGCAGCTGCTCATTGCGCGTCATAAAAATCATCAAGACGTGCCTGAGCAGCTTGACGACGAAGAGGCTGACAGGCACCAAGTGGGCCGCGTGCCTGTGGGGCGCATCATTGTCGAGGAGGCAATGATTGCTGCCAACGCCGCAATGGCTCACTTCATGCACCACCACGAAATTCCGGCACTGTACTGGAATTATACGCAGCTTGACGAAATCGCCCGCGAGGTTCATGCTCCCGATAGCATTGCCCGCAAATTGCTGGCCAGCGGCTGGTATGAGCAAGAGCCACATGGGCACGAAGGCCTTCGCCTCGAAAAATACTTGCATTTTACCTCGCCGCTTCGGCGGTTCCCTGATTTCGTGAATCACGCAAATCTCGCTGCTTTTTTGGACGATCAACCATACCCTTACGATTCGGAGGCGCTCGATAAGATCGCTTCTCGCATTCATAGCTTTACGCTGCGCGAAGTCGAACGTCATCAAAGACAGCGCGTTGCGCAAAAAGCTGCGCAGATCCAAGTGAACTTCGAACAATCGGCCGAAAAGTCGAATGTTTGACAAGTTCGCATGCGCGGATCTTTTGCGCATGCGAACTTGCTGGCTGGCAGTTCTGTCGACTTAAGTGAGAACTTGTCGCTCCTTTTGGCATGGGCATGTTCCAGAGGAAGCTAGAGCGAGAAAAGGCTGGACGTGTCGGGCATTGAGCTGCTGCTCGATAGGCCCGTAGGGGTAAGGCCGAGCTGCGCCAAGACTTGTGTGATCGGCACAGCGCCCGATGGTGCGGTTACATGTACCGGCTGATTGCTTGGCACGGTTGTAAATGTCGCATCCATTTTTAGGGGTGAACTGCTTGAAATATCAAGGCTGGCGGCAACGTTCAGCTTATTGGTAGCCGTGTCTAGAGTGGCCGTGGCGGTGAGGAGCACCGGAGCGTCGCCACTGCTAGTTTGCAGTCTCAGTGTAAACGGATAGCTCTTGCCACCGGTGTAGTTGAGCCCAAGTTGCAGGTAATTACTCGTGACGCTTGCATCGGGGAAACGCACTGCATGCGGTAACTTGGTTTTGGCATCGACGTACATGGTGAACGTGTAATTGCCGTCGAGGCTGTCAACTCGTGACGGCTGAAGCATAGCGCTGATCGACTTCCCGCTCGCCTGCTTGACCCAGGCGTTGAGCGAGCTACTGTCGAGGGCTTGGCCAAGTGCGGTGACATATGCCTTGAGGTGTGCTTTGCTGTAGCCCACAGTGTAGCCATACACGTCGCGGCCATCCTGCTTGGACTTGCCGAGGTATTTTTTGTTGGTCAGTATGGCCTTATCACTCTTGGTGCTCAAGAGGTAGTTGCGATTGACAGTGCCAGCTTTGGCGAGCGCATCCTGGATTTGGGCCGCCGTTGGCGCTGAAACTGGGTTCATTTTGGTGTTGTTGCTGAGTGATTGCAGGAGCGTGTGGTCGATTGCGATCCATTGGCCGTCGAGGTTGTCGTACTTGCTCATTCCAAGCGCATCGAGCATTGGCTTGACGCCATTCAGCTGCACGTAGGTGTCGGGCAGCGTCTGCCCGCTCGTAACCAAGCCGCGGATATTGGCGCTCAGCTTTTCGCCAGCGAGGTCCAGATTCGCTGTTCCGGCCACTGTGTTCCCTGATGTATTAAACGAAAAATCTCCATCGGCAGAAAAATCTTGGCCGCTCACTTTAAGCGTACCGTTCGTTGCCGAGCCTTTGTAATGCTGATTGGCCTGCGCTTGCTCGTAACTCACGAGATCGTCGTAGCCGTCCGCGGTGTTTTTGAGGCTGCGCGAAAAGACAGCTCCCGGCTGATTCGGCAGATACAACGCGAAAACGTAGCCGCCGCCGAGCGCGATGAGGACGATCAGCGCCACAAGCGTCGGCATGAGCCAGCGCTTTTTGGGCGGCGCGCTCACAGTGGGTGTAGCATTTTGGGGTTCGTTGCCTGCGGTTGGCGTTGTATTGAGGTCGGGCGTCTGCCCAGAGGTATCCCTGGAAGTGTCAGTGGTGGAGTTCCCGACCGTCGGCGCAATAATGGTCGGACCGCCACTTGCTGGCAACTGGGGCGATTCGCTGGTGTCGGCCGATGGGGCATTTGCTGAGGCTGGCAGGCCGTTCGGACTCTCCTCGGCTGCGATGAGCGAGGAAGCGGCCGGCTCCTTGGCTGGCGTGGAACCAGCGGATGAAGTCGAGACTTGGGGCTCGGCTGAATGTGTCGACGTGATTTCGGCCGGTGTCGCCGAGGAGCGAGGAGCAAGCGGCTCACTCGAAGCGTTTGGGATTGATGAGTGCTCTGGCTCTTCTGGCTGCATAGCGTCCTCTTGTGGTTTAGGTTGCGTTAATCCAAAGTATAAGCAAAATTCCAGCGAACTTCAATCTTTGCAAGGTAACACTCTTGGCATTCCCTTTTCGGCCTCAGTATCGGCTCCGGCTGATTGTGTTATTGCGCCCCCACATGTTCGCTCATTATAATATGCCGCAATTGCCTGGAGCGCTGCTGCTTGGTTGGTGTTGCGGGCATTGTATGGCGCGCTGGCGCTACTATCCTGTGGTTCAGACAGTGTTAGATCGCCTGCACGGCGGCTAACTGCTCGACAACCCGAACGTACGCCGTGAGATCTTCGGCGCTCACTGCACCCTGGAAAAGGGTTTCGGTTTCGTCGCGCAGCCGCTCTTCGATCGCGTCCACGATTGCGTTGCCGTTCGGCGTTGTCACTACCAGTCGCACGCGGGCGTCGTTCGCGTCTTGGCGGGTGGTGACGTAGCCCTTGTCACGAAGCGCATGTACAGTCGCTGTTATATATGTTGTCTTGACATCGAAGAGCGTTGCTAAGTCTGTGACGCGGATTCCGCCCATTGGCGTTTCTTCTTTGACGGTTCCGAGGACGAACCATTCGATTGAGCTGAGCCCATGCGGCCCAAGAATGCGATTACGCATGGCGGTCATTTTTCTGCCGAAATGCAGCTGGGCGATGCCCAATTTATACGTTTTAGATTTTTTAAGTGTTTGCTTCAGTGTCATACATCTTCCTTTGGAAACATAATATATCATATACTTGACGTATTTTCCATCGCATATTATGTTGATATTTTTACGTCAAGATTTAGAATCATTCATGTGCTCGGTCTGCCCCATATATCTGGGCGGAATCAAAGCATATTGAGCGCTAATAGAAAACGGATGTTTCTAAACATCAGGAATATATCTCGACTTATGCATGGACTATATCTGCGATAATTTTGGCATCACCAGACGCCAAAAGTGCGATAAATGCCACACCAAAAGCTACCCACGGGCGAGCAGAGCGTGCTATAGTGAAGGCAACGATGAAGCAGATGCGTTTTGGGAAGGTGGCTGGTGGGGTTCTCGCATGTGCAGCCGTGATTGGGGCGGCAACCGCTGCTGTCTTATATATGCATCATGCGCATATTGCGGTGTTGCAGCCGCGAGGTGTTGTTGCTCATCAGGAGCGGCAGCTTATCTTCACGGCTGGCCTGCTGTCGCTTGTGGTTGTGGTGCCAGTTTTTGGTTTGCTGGCATACGTCGCTTGGCGCTATCGAGCTAGCAATGTCAACGCGCGATATTCGCCGGATTGGGACGCCAATAATCTGCTCGAATCGATGTGGTGGTTGATCCCAAGCTTGCTGATTTTGATTTTGTCGGTTATTACATGGCGGAGTAGCCACGAGCTCGACCCCTATCGGTCGCTGGCTTCCAAAGTGTCACCTCTGACCGTGCAAGTGGTCGCGCTTGACTGGAAATGGCTCTTTATATATCCGGCGCAACACGTGGCGACAGTGAATTATCTTGAGCTGCCGGTTGGTACGCCGATCAATTTTGAGTTGACCTCTGATGCGCCGATGAATTCGTTCTGGATTCCGCAGCTTGGCGGCCAAATGTATGCAATGCCGGGCATGTCAACGCAGCTGCATCTCGAGGCCGATCGCCCGGGCATGTACAGCGGCTCGTCGGCGAATATTAGCGGTGTGGGATTCGCGGGCATGACTTTTTCGGTGCACGCGGTGACGCCGACTGATTTTTCGGCATGGGTGACGGGTGCACGACATGCCGCTCCGCTCGACATGCAGAAATACCAGGCTTTGGCGATGCCGAGCAAGGCCAACGGCCCCGCGACATATGGCACGCCAGCGCCGAATCTGTATACTAATGTAGTGATGAAATATATGATGGCGCCGCAAGGCAAAACTTCGCCCATGCCTCTGGCGACTGGCGATGAAATGAGCGCGATGTCGCCGGGAATGTCCATGAGCATGTCCATGGCGGGGGCTCAGCAATGATCGCGAGCTTGCTGGGAAAACTGAGCTGGAGCGCTTTGCCGCACAATGTCATTACTGCGGGCGGTGCTCTCACGATGGTTGGCGCGCTGGTGGCGATCGCAGCGGCGCTCACCTATTTTAAGCGTTGGAAGTGGCTCTGGCGCGAGTGGATCACGACCGTCGATCACAAGAAGATTGGCATCATGTACCTGGTAGTCTCGGTCGTGATGCTGCTGCGCGGCTTGAGCGACGCTCTGCTGATGCGGGCGCAGCAAGTCACTTCGGTGGGCTCGTCGCACGGCATTTTGGATTCATATCATTTTCAGCAGATTTTTTCGGCGCACGGCACGATTATGATCTTTTTTGTCGGTATGGGTATGCTTTTTGGCCTGGTAAATCTCGTGGTGCCGCTGCAGATCGGCTCGCGCGACGTGGCGTTTCCTTTTATGAATGCTACCAGCTTTTGGCTGTATGCCGCCGGCATGGCGCTCGTGAATTTGTCGCTGATGGTAGGTGAATTTTCGGCAGCTGGCTGGCTGGCGTATCCTCCGCTGTCGGAGTTGAAGTTTAGCCCTGGCGTAGGCGTGGATTATTGGATTTGGAGTTTGCAAATTGCCGGCGTGGGCAGCTTGCTTTCGGGGATTAATTTCTTGGTGACGATTCTCAAAATGCGCGCGCCCGGCATGCGGCTCATGAAAATGCCGATGTTCACGTGGAGCGTGCTGGGCACGATGTCGCTTGTGGCGTTCGCCTTTCCGATTCTTACAGTGACGCTGGCGTTGCTGGCATTGGATCGAACATTTGGCACGCACTTTTTCACGGCAGGTGGCGGCGGCAACGCGATGATGTATGTGAACTTGATTTGGGCGTGGGGCCATCCCGAGGTGTATATTTTGGTGCTGCCGGCGTTTGGCGTTTTCTCAGAGGTCGTGGCGACTTTCTCGCGCAAGCGGTTGTTTGGCTATGCGAGTATGGTGTGGGCGATTTGGTCGATTGTGGGCTTGTCGTTTTTGGTCTGGCTGCACCACTTTTTCACCATGGGCGCTGGCGCCGATGTCAATGCGTTTTTCGGCATTATGACGATGATTATTGCGGTGCCGACCGGGGTTAAGATGTTTAACTGGATTTTCACGATGTACCGCGGCCGGATTCACTTTGACTCGCCAATGCTGTGGTTTATCGGCTTTGTCATTCTCTTTACGATTGGCGGCGTGGCGGGTGTGATTTTAGCAGTGCCGCCTGCCGATTTCCAGCTGCACAATAGCCTGTTCCTGGTGGCGCATTTCCACACGATGATCGTGAGCGGCGTACTTTTCGGTTATTTTGCCGGCCTTACCTATTGGTTTCCGAAGGCGTTTGGCTTCCGACTCAATGAGCGCCTCGGCAAGTGCGCGTTCTGGTGTTGGTTTGTCGGATTTATCTTGGCGTTCGTGCCGTTGTATATTTTGGGCTTGATGGGTGCGACGCGCCGACTCGATCATTACGATGCAAGCCTGGGGTGGCGACCGCTGTTTGGCATCGCCGGCGTGGGCGTGCTGCTCATCTGTGCCGGCGCTGGTTTCCAGGTGCTTCAGTTCGTGGTGAGCTTGATTCAGCGTAAGAAAAATCTGGACGAAACGGGCGACCCTTGGCACGGGCGTACGCTTGAATGGTCAACGAGCTCGCCGGCGCCCGTCTATAATTTCGCGGTTATTCCCACCGTTTCTGGGCGCGACGAATTTTGGGAGCGTAAGCGAACCGGCTCACGCGCCGACGCGCCGACATACACGGATATCATGCTACCCAAAAATACACCGCTCGGTGCTATAATCGCCGCCTGCGCCTTTGCCTTCGGCTTCGGCATGATCTGGCATATTACGTGGCTGGCGGTGTCCGGTGTCGTGGGCATTGTTGCCAGTTTGCTTGTGCGCTTTAGTCAGGAAGAAACTGAGTATTTGTTGCCTGCCGCTGAGGTCGCGCGCATTGAATCACTTTCGACGAGGGAGCGATACATATGAGCGGCATGCGAGAACCGGATATTATGGATATGTCAACTGCCGAACAAGTGCTAGGCGTGGACGCTATGCCCCAGTCCGTCCAAACTGATCTGGCCGAAGAGACTCGCCGCGCTGACGACAAAACCCAGTTTGGTTTTTGGGTCTACCTGATGACCGATTGTGTGTTGTTTGCGGTGCTATTCGCGACGTTTGCGGTGCTGCGCGGCAATACATTTGGCGGCCCGAGCGGTGCTAATCTGTTCAGCTTGCCAAATGTCTTGGCCGAAACGCTGCTGCTGCTCACCAGCAGTTTTACCTGCGGCTTGGCGATGATTGCGACCCAGCGTCGCGACAGGCAGCAGGCACTGTGGTGGCTGGGAGCAACTTTTGTGCTTGGTGCAGCGTTTTTGGGGCTCGAATTGCGCGAGTTTCATCAGTTTGCGCTGGCTGGCAACGGCTGGCAGCGCAGCGGATTCCTGGGCGCTTTCTTTACGCTTGTCGGCACGCATGGGCTGCACATCAGCGTCGGACTACTGTGGCTTGTCACTAATGTTGTGCGCCTTGGGCGCAGCGGCTTTGGGCGAACGACCGTTCGCCGTTTGCAGATGTTCAGCCTGTTCTGGCATTTTTTGGATGTCATTTGGATCTTTATTTTTAGCATTGTGTATTTGCTGGGAGCTATTTCATGAGCCAAAAAGAAGCGCCAGAGACCAAGCAACCCGCTGCGGTCGCGGCCAAACCAGGCCGCGACTACCTGCGCTCGTATGTGGTTGGCTTCGGACTTTCGCTCATGCTCACGTTGATTGCTTACCTGCTCGTGCGTGGCAATTTGCCGGATCACAATCCCGCTTTCACGCGCGATACGCTGACTGCAGCCGTGCTCACGCTGGCGATTGCGCAGCTGTTCGTGCAGCTCAGTTTTTTCTTTCACCTTGACCAAGAGCGCAAGCCGCGGCTGAACGGCACGGTGCTAACATTTGCGGCGATCATTGTGTTTATTTTGGTGGCTGGATCGCTTTGGATTATGGCAAATCTCAACCGAAACATGAATATGACGCCGGCGCAAATGAACCAATACATGCAGAGCCAGGACGGCCTGTAATGCTCGTGCAGCGCCTGTATCGCTTGACTAAACCGGGCATTATTTATGCGAATGCTTTTACGGCGGCGGTCGGATTTCTTTTTGCTTGCAAGTGGAAAATCGATTGGCGGCTTTTTGCGTCGCTGGTTGCAGGCACCTCGCTTGTCATCGCCTCGGCATGCGTTTGTAATAATTACATCGACCGCGATATTGATAAGAAAATGGCACGCACACGCGATCGAGCATTAGCGTCGGGCGCTATTTCCGGCCGAGAGGCACTGCTGTTTGCTGGCGTCTTGGGCGTACTTGGGTTTGCGATTTTGGCGCTGGAAACGAATGCCTTCACGGTGGTGATTGGCGCTGTGGCGTTCATCGATTATGTGATTTTGTATGGCATCTCAAAGCGGCGATCGGTGCACGGCACGGTGGTCGGGAGTATCTCAGGTGCCGCGCCGATAGCGGCTGGCTACGTTGCTGTGAGCGGCCGGCTCACACTTGACGCGTGGCTGCTTTTTGCGATTATGGTTGCCTGGCAGATGCCGCATTTTTATGCGATCGCAATTTTTCGCGAAGGCGATTATGCGGCTGCCGGTATCCCGGTATGGCCGGTGCGCCGTGGAATTGCCAGCACCAAGCGCCAGATCTTGTTCTATATTGGTGCGTTTTGCGCGGCGCTCGCGGCGCTCAGCATATATGGCTCGGCCGGCGTGAGTTTTACGATTTTTTCTTTAGTGTTTGGCGGCGTATGGGCGGCTTTGGCTGTTCGGGGAGCACTTCGGCCAGTCGATGATCGGCGCTGGGCGCGCCAGCTTTTCTTCGTGTCGCTGTTTGTCCTGCTCGGCGTTATGACGGCTGTGTCGGTTGCGCGATTGCTGCCGTAGGGCGGAGTGGCTCGGCTGGAACTGTCTGAGATTTGAGATATCGCCGCCGCTCCACGCAAACGCCGAATGTCAGCCCCACCCAAACGCCAATGCTGAGCTCATACATGCGCTGTAACCCGCCGATATGTGAGCCGCCAAACGCCCAAACGAGCAAAATACTGAGGCCCACCGCCAATTGGGCGGCCGCGAAACCAATGTTCAAAGCCATGAGCGTTCGATGCTCGCGCCGACATTGCCAGCCCCAGAGCAGTGGCGCGGCGAATTCGGCAATGCCGGCACAGGTGCTCTCCGCCAGATGGAGCGTCGTCACCAGCGAATGACTGGTAATGAGCTGGCAATGCGGATCGATGCTCGGCGCACATGAAATCGGCAGCAACGCGTCGACAATCGAATCGACGCCAACGAATACAAATCCGACAAACAGCAGCTTAGCAAGCGGCACACGCGCAAATTGCACAAATCGCCACACCCATGGCGCTAGCGCGAGCGTCAGCATGCCGGCAATGATATCGAGCACTTGAAAAACCGCGTGATGGGGCTGCGTGCGGGCGCTAATTTCGCTAATCAACGTTCCGGCAACGCTTGCATGCGGATTCAAAAAAGGCGTCAACAACCAGTCGTTGTACAGCGCGATGAGGACCAGCGCCAGTGTCCAGTGCTGGTGGCCAATAAATCGCCAGAGCGTGCGTTTCATGCGCCTATTATTTCACGTTCGCGGTGCTCTCGCAAACCCTGCGCTTTTGCTTCGGGGAATCACGGTTGTGCTAAATCGCTCGCCGGTGTATATTGTAGCCAGACATAATATTCTGAGAGGGCGATGAAAATATTGATGCTCGGGTGGGAGTTGCCGCCATACAATGCCGGAGGACTCGGGGTTGTCTGCTATCAGTTGTGCCAGGCGCTGGCGCGGCGCGGCGCTGACATTGAGTTTATTGTCCCCTACACCACCGAGCACGACATTTCGTTTATGCGCGTGACGCCGGCGAGTCCGCAAGGTGTGCGTGAAATTGTCAGCTCCGGCATCGCCTACGATAGTTATAAGTATGTGTTTGGCGATGGGCACGAAGAGCGTGTGGATATTTTTGGCCAGCAGGCGATGTATGAGACGGCGGTTGCCGAACTTGTGGCCGAGCGTGCGCAGGAGTTTTCCGTGATCCACGCGCACGATTGGCTGACGTTTCGAGCAGCGCTCCGGGTACGCGAAGAGAGTGGCAAGCCTCTCATATTGCATGTACACTCGATTGAGCGTGATCGTGCTGGCGGCGAACTCGGCAATCCATTGGTGCGTGAAATCGAAGCCACCGCCTTTGCGCTGGCAGACCGGATTATTGCAGTGAGTGAGTACACCCGGCGGATGATTGCCGCTGATTACGACATCCCGCTCGAGAAAATCGCCGTGGTGCACAATAGTATCGACGCTGCCGACGTGGCGCCGCTGGATAGTCAAAATGCCTATGCATATCTGTCGGCGATGAAGCGCAAAGGATATAAAGTCGTTGTGAACGTTGGCCGCCTGACGGTGCAAAAAGGTCTGCCGCACCTCCTGCACGCTGCCCATGAAGTGATCGCCCGGGCGCCCAAAACGCTGTTTCTCATCGTGGGCAGCGGCGAGCAATATGCCGAACTCGTGCGTTTGAGCGCCGAGCTTGGCTTAAGCCAACACGTGATCTTCGTGGAATTTCAGCGCGGCAAGCGCTGGCGTGATGCGTTCGCGATTGGCGACCTATTTGTTATGCCGTCCATTTCTGAGCCGTTTGGTTTGACGGCGCTCGAAGCGATCGGATTCGGCGCGCCCGTGCTCATAAGTCGCCAGTCGGGCGTAGCCGAGCTCATCAAAAACAGCCTGCAAGTCGATTTTTGGGATACGGCGAGCATGGCTAATCAGATCGTGGCGATCGTGCAAAACCCGAGCTTGCAGCACGAGCTATACCTGAACAGTCGCCGCGAATTTGACCGACTCACTTGGGATGATTCTGCTCGTACCCTACTCAACGTATTCGAAAAACATGCCCTGCCCAAGCGGCGCGTGGCAGCAAGTTTGGCCGAGGCGCACCGATGAGCCGAGCGATCGTACTGTATCTGCATGTGCATCAGCCGTACCGCGTGCGCCACTACAGCATATTTGATGCTGGCCTCAATCACGACTATTTCAACGATCAAACGCCAGCGGCGCTTACTAACAATCAGTTCGTATTGCAAAAAGTTGCCGCCAAGTCTTACCTGCCCACCAACCAGCGTTTGTTGGCGCTGCTCCAAGAGCATCCTGAGTTTAAGCTGAGCTTGTCTATCACCGGCACAATTCTCGAGCAGCTGGAACAGTGGTCGCCCGAAATACTCGAGTCGTTTCAAGCACTTGTTGCCACGGGCCGCGTCGAAATCGTGGCCGAGACGTACTACCACAGCCTGGCGTTTTTCTACTCTCGTTCTGAGTTTGAGGCGCAGGTTAAAATGCACGAGCAAAAGGTGCGGCAGCTGTTTGGCCAGACGCCCCGCGTGTTTCGTAATACCGAGCTGGCATATAACGATGAGCTTGCTGCGTGGGCCGACCAGTCCGGCTACAAAGCGGTGCTCGCCGAAGGTTGGGACGAGGTGCTTGGCTGGCGCAGCCCGAACTATGTCTATCGTCCGACGGGCACAAATAATATCCGACTGTTGCTCAAAAATTACAAGCTGAGCGATGACATTGCGTTTCGGTTTGGCGATCGCAATTGGGCGGAGTGGCCGCTCACGGCTGGCAAGTTTGCGCACTGGCTGAACGGCACGCATCACGCCACCAATTTCAACTTGTTTATGGACTATGAAACGTTCGGCGAGCACCAGTGGGACGAGTCCGGGATTTTTGCTTTTCTCGAACATTTGCCGGCCGAGTGGCTCAAGACAGCGGGCAACACATTTATGACGGTGAGCGAAGCGGCCGATGCGTTTGAGCCGGTCGATTCGGTCGATGTGCCGCGCACTATCACGTGGGCCGACACCGAGCGTGACCTTTCGGCTTGGATTGGCAACGGCATGCAGGAGTCGGCGATTTCGTCGCTGTATGGGCTTGAGGCAAAAGTCAAAGCCACGCGCGATCAAATGCTCATCGATGACTGGCGCCTGCTCACCACCTCTGATCATTTCTATTACATGTGCACAAAATGGTTCAACGATGGCGACATTCACGCCTATTTTAGCCCGTACGAAACGCCGTACCAAGCCTTCATCGCGTTCATGAACGTCTGGCATGACATGCGTTTCCGGCTGGGCGAGAAAGGCATCGAGGCCTAAGACATGGGACGCGCGGTGATGCTGGGCAACGGCAGTTTGACAGTCGGTCTCAACGAGCAGGGGCTGGTGCATGATTTTTATTACCCATATGTGGGGCTCGATAATCTTACGACGGCACGCAGCGCGCATCATAAGATCGGCGTTTGGATCGATGGAAATTTCAGCTGGGTCGGCCACGACAATTGGCGACACGAGGTGGATTTTGAGAGTGATGCGCTGGTGAGCGATGTGCACATGTACAACGACGAGTTAGGCGTGGAGCTGAGCTTTGTTGATTTTGTGGATGCCGATGTGAACGCGTTTTGTCGGCGGATCACAGTGGTCAATCATAGCGGCCAGTTTCGGACGATTCGGCTGTTTCTGCATCAGGTGTTCCAGATTTCGCGCGCCGGCCGTGCCGATACCGGGCTGTTTGTGCCGGATGAAAACTACATTTTGGACTACAAGGGCCGCTGTAGCTTGCTGATTTATGGGCAGAACATCGATGGCACGCGGTACGATCAATTTTCGATTGGCAATTATGGCATCGAAGGCAAAGAAGGTACGTGGCGCGACGCCGAAGACGGCGAGCTGTCGAACAATCCAGTGGAGCACGGCGGCGTGGATTCGGTGCTGCGATTTCCCTGTAGTTTGGCGGCTGGCGCGAGTACGCAGATTGATTACTGGATTATCGCCGCCGATGCGCAGTCAAGTGCTGAGAAGATCCATCATCAGTTTTTATCTGAGGGCATCGAGCGGCGGCTCGAAGACACCCGCCAATATTGGCGCGAGTGGCTGGCGATCGGCGCGAACACGCTGCACGCTGTTGACAAGCAATATCTGGAGCTGGCCAAAAAGTCGCTATTGCTTATTAAAGTTCACGCCGACAAGCGCGGCGGCATCATCGCCAGTTGCGACTCGTCGATTTACAATTTTGATCGCGACTACTACAGCTATGTCTGGCCACGCGATGGCGCCTATGCGATTTGGCCGCTCATTCGTCTTGGCTACAAAGAAGAGCCGCGCAAATTTTTCGAGTTTTGCCGCGATATCCTGACGAGCGATGGCTATCTCATGCACAAATACCAGCCCGATCGCGCTATCGGCAGCACTTGGCATCCGCTGTTGCACGGCGACCACAAAGAGCTTGCGATTCAGGAGGACGAGACGGCGAGCGTGCTCTACATGCTGGGCGAATATTACGACCATTCGGGCGATCGCGATTTTGTTTTTGGCCTGTACAACACCTTTATTCAGCCGACGGCGCATTTTATGGCCGGATTTATTGACGAGCAAACGCAATTGCCGCACGCCAGTTACGACCTCTGGGAAGAAAAATTTCTCACTACTACCTACACTACAGCGCAGGTTTATCAGGCGCTGCTGGTGGCCGCCGACTTCGCGGACATGTTTGAGTATCCCGACGATGCGCTGGCGTGGCGCAAGGCTGCGGCAAATATCTTGGCAAATTCTCAGGTGTTTTTTGATGCTGATCGGCAAGCGTTTCGCAAGGGTTTCTTGCTCCAGCCGGATGGCTCACTGCAATTCGACAATACGCTTGACGTGTCAAGTTTGTTCGGCGTGATGATGTTCGCGCCCCAGGACATGGGCGGCGAGCACGTGCTTGCCACGATGCGCACCATCGAGAGCGATTTGTTTGGCAAAACGCCAGCTGGCGGCTGCCCGCGGTACGAGAGGGATCATTATTTTGCAGTCGATCAGGAGCATCCGGGCAATCCATGGTTCATAACCACACTCTGGCTGGCGCAATATTACACGCGGACAAAGCAGCTTGATCGCGCGCGCGATTGCGTGGATTGGGCGGCGCGGCATGCCATGCCGAGCGGTGTTTTTTCTGAGCAGATTCATCCGAGTGAGGGATCGCCGATTTCGGTCGCGCCGCTTGTGTGGAGCCACGCCGAATTTATCAATACAGTGCTCGATCTCGGCAAGATCGGGTAGCGCGTACTTCACTTCGGCCGCCCCGTGACTTATTTGGGCCGGCTCAGAAAACTCACTTGTCGATGAAGCTGGCGACTAGCGGTGCTTCATCCAGTTGAATATTTTTGACGTTTGCTTTAAGCAGTACTACAAAAAACTCGCCCTATTTTGGGCAAGCTTTTTCGTGAACCTATGAGCGACTATTTCTTGCGAGGCTTGACTTCGTTGCGGCCGAGGTTTTTCTTGGTTTCTACGAACAAAACATGCCGGCGAAGGCGGCGGCTGTACTTGCGAAGCGCCAGCTTTTCGGGCGTATTCATGGTGTTTTTGCTGGTGTAATAAATGCGCTCGCCCGATTCCTCGCTTACGAGACCTACAATTTTACGTTTATCGCCTTTTTTCGCCATTAATTCAGACCTTTAGTAACCTTATTTAGGCTTGATTGTAACAGATAGCCAAAAATTTGTAAACACTTCTCAAAATACTGTTCGCAAGTCGACATTGCCCAAAATACTGATATAGTGGAGCCACGATTGGGATTTGAACCCAAGACCCCTTCCTTACCATGGAAGTGCTCTACCACTGAGCTATCGCGGCTTATTGGCGCCTTTGCAGTGCGAGCATTGCAAGACTTCCCCGTTATTCTACAACTTAGCAATGATTTAGACAAGTCTTGGGGCGTAGTTCGGGGCACGGTGCGCGCGTTATGCGAGCTTGGCCAGCGACGCTTGCAATTCTTCGGGTGTCGTCCAGGTGAAGTGCTTGTCAACCAGTCTCGGCAGATACGACGAACCGACTGCGGAGCTATGCTCAAAAAGATATACGGGCTTGCCCTGGCTCATTGCGATGCCGATCTCCATAATTTGACCAATGCTGCGACTTGGCGATGTAACGATCGCCACTAGTGCGTCGCTTTTCTCGATATTTTTAAATGCTTCGCGAAAAATACCCTTAATATCGTCTTTTGCTTGTAGTGCTGCGGCGATTTTGTCGAAGCGATTGCAGTACGCATCGTGACCATTTTTGTTCAGAGTGTCGACTACGGCTCGCATACGGTTCGTGACTACGGCCGCATCTTCGCCTGTAAAGGCATACGCGCAAAATAATTTCATAGGCTCATTGTAAATGAAACACGGCGCTTTTTCTATCGCGAAAGCCTGGCGAATTCTTTTATTCCGCAGTATAACAAAAGCCCTCATTGAGGGCCCGAACGATGGTTCGACTGGTGCAGGGAGAGGGATTCGAACCCCCGAAGGCTGAGCCAGATGATTTACAGTCACCCGTGTTTGACCGCTTCACTATCCCTGCATTGTACGTGTGCACCTAGAAACAGTCCCACGAATGAGTACTATTGTAAAACAGAGCGATCAGATATGCAACAATAAGTTACTGCGGCATATCTGATCCTTAACGCAGGCTAGAAATCCGGCAAATGCTGAACGTCAGCGATTATTCCCAGCATTACTTCTCTAGGAATAATAATTGCCGTAACCTTTGCGGCGGATGGCTGCCTTTCCGGTGGATTAAAGCTATCCGCTGGCAGGTTCGCTAGTTCGGAAATTTCGGTTCCTTCACCTATAAATGCCGTTTCGCCACTTTCAAGCTCAAAACCATCCGGGCAATTACTGCCCTCCGAGCAGCCTCCTGGCCGTTCGCTTGGCGCGATTCCGAGCCGCTGGCTAACTCTCATTGTGTTCTCCATTGTGTACTCCTTTTTGTAAATATGGCGTAGTATCTGCACGTAACGAAAAGTTTCGCTAAGTGCTTGGTTTGACCACTAGTGTAGAACAAACAACTTGTCTGTTCTAGAAATCCCCTGAACTACCTTGTTTTTGGTGTTTTTGGGATATTTTAGGATTCAAATTCTGTACGTTCGGTTCGGTGAGTCAGCCTAGCGTAATTGGGATTTGCTCAGGCCAGTCACCATTTTGTTCGAGATCGGCGAAAATCGCTAGTAGTACGTGCCTCGGAATTACGACAGCCTCGGCATTGTGGTTGGGCAGCTCGCCTTTGGGCGGTGGTCTATAGTTGTCCGCCGGCAGGTCCGCTAATTCAGAAATATCGACCATCGCACCTATGAGTGCCACGTGTCCACTTTCAAGCTCAAAACCATCCGGGCAATTGCCGGTTTCGGTGCAGTCTGGCCGTTCGCTTGGCGCGATTCCAATTCGTCGAGTAACTTTCATGTGCCCCCTTATCCAAGTATATTGCAAATGTACCTATAATACAAAAGCCACGCGAGTACACGTGGCAGATATTTCGATATTTCTTGGAGCCGACGGAGGGATTCGAACCCACGACCCGCTGTTTACAAAACAGCCGCTCTAGCCACTGAGCTACGTCGGCGTATTGGCTTTGAACAGGGGAAGTATAGCAAAGATGATCTTTTTCGACAACTGCATCGTGAGGGCGCTGCGCTACTACATTGTTTGCGCCTGAATGTAAGACCGGGTGTCTTGCTGCTAGTAATCGCGCATTGGGGCGGTGTTGATAGAGGCGCGCATGTTTTAAGCGCAGTTTGGCGGGTCCGGGAGGTTAAACCACGACGCGCTTCGGGCGCATCATGCGTTTGGGCTTGCCGGCCGGCACGATGAGCTTGCCCAGCTGCTGCTTGACCATGTCGGCCTGCGCATCCATGCCGCGATCATGGTACGCTTTGTGCAAAAGCGTGAGCGTTTCTTTGTTCGGTTCGAGCTCGACAGCTTTTTCGAGCGCCTGGAACATGAGCTTGTCGTTGCCCATCTTCTCTTGCACTTTGGCGTATGCGACGTGGCGAGCCGCAAGGTTATCCTCGAGTTTGAGCGCTTGCTCAAAGGCGATGGCAGCTTTTTGATAATTTTCAGTTTCGTAATAAATAAGGCCGAGATTGTGCAGGCTGGACGGCGTAGCCTCAATGCTGGAAGCGATTTCGAAGCAGTCGATCGCGTCGCGGTATTCTTTTTGCTTGGCGTACAAAATGCCGAGGCGATTGTAGGCGGCAGCGTTACGTTCATCAATTTTTAGGATAGTGAGCAATGCTTTTTCGGCGCGCAGAAAGCGATTTTCTCGCATACCTTGATGCGCGATGTCCCACAACTTGCCGAGACGGTCTCCGATCTTACGGGATCCGGCGGCGAATTCGTCATCGTGGATTTTTGTGTTTCGGAATGCAAGTAAACCAAAACCAGCAACAATTACCAGCTCGAACATAGGTACTCATTATTATAGCAAGTTTTTCTGCTACATGTGCAACATAAAATTAGTTATGGTTAATTTTGGATTGGAACTGTGCATAAGTGCCGTTTGCGCGGCGAAAGTCTGCTGCCGGATGCGATGCCAGCGCCGAAGTTGCGCGTCGTTCTGCTTTGCGGCCGTTTGGCGTACGCCCGCTTCGGCGATTCTTTGCAGCGCCTCAAGCAATTGCCCGAAAGCGAGCTTTTGCTTGCTGTATTGTTCAACCTCGCAGAGCCGCTCAAAAGTGCTCATGCGCAGCAGCGCCTTGGCTTGCTCAACGCTCATGCGCAGCGGGTGCGCTTGGTCGTCCGTGAGCAGCGCGCGCATCAATCCCGGCAAGCCGCCGCCGAGCGAATAGGCCTGCGTGATGGCGTCCGCAGGGTGCGTGTGGCCGAAATGTTCGCGCAATTGCTCCTCTGTTGGCGGAATAACGCTAATGATGTGCGCCCGCGAAATGATTGTCGGCAACAGCGCTCGCGCGGATGGTGCGGTCAGTACTATGAGCGTGTCGTGCGGCGGCTCCTCAAGCATTTTGAGGAGCGCGTTTTGCGCTTCGGTCGTGAGCAGCTCGGCTTGCTCGACGAGAATAGCGCGGCGCCAGGTGCGCGTGCCAGCCGTTTTGTGCTGCAGGAAACGCTGCGCTTCGCGGACGGCATCAATTGAGATACTGGCATTCGCTGGCTTCAGATGAAGCACGGATGGCAGCTGTGCGAGCGGCCGTGTTGTCTCGAGAAGAATTTGTAGTATGGCTTCAGCCAGCGCACCTTTGCCCATGCCGTCTGGACCAACGAGGAGCGTGGCACTGCTTGGCTGCTTGAGGTAGCGGGCGACTTGCGTAGCCGTGTGCGGGTGCAAAACGAGACGCTCGCTCAGGCTAGGCATGCTGTACTTGCTCGGCAAATTCGGGCGGAAGCGCCGCCGTAAACGTTTGGTGTTCGCGATTTGGCAGTGTGATTTCCAGGCTAAGCGCATGCAGAAACAATCGATCGCCAAAGGTGCCTGATCCGTACAGTGGGTCGCCGACGATTGGATGGCCGACCTGGCGCATGTGCACGCGCAACTGATGCGTGCGGCCGGTTTCGGGCTGCAACTCTACGAGGTCGACTGCCTTGCCCTGCTCGAGTACTTTGTATTTCGTAGTGGCTGGCTTGCCGTTGGGGCCGACGCGGAACGTCGCTGGCGCTTTAGGGTTGCGCTCGATGGGCATGTCCACGACGGCTTCGGGTGGGTCGAGATGACCTTCTACGACGGCGGCATAGGTTTTGCGGACTTTTCGATCGGCAAATTGCTTTTGCAAAAAGCTGAGTGCGGCTTGATTTTTCGCGCCGATAATCACGCCGCTTGTGGCGCGATCGAGCCGGTGCACGATGCCGGCTCTCTCGCCGGTGATGTCAGTCACATGCTGGCGCAAAAATGACGCCACGCTTGCCTCGTGCGCGAATCGCCCCGGCGCGTGCGTGAGGATGCCGGCCGGTTTATCCAGCACGATGCAGTCGGCATCTTCGTAGAGCACGGGGATGTCAATGGTCGGAACGACGTCGAGCTCGGAATCGTCGTAATTGACGTTAATCGTTTCGCCCTCGCGAATTTTGCGGCCAGCCTTGGCGGCAGCGCCGTCAATCAAGACTTCCCCGCCATCGCAAAGTTTGCGGACAAAGGCCCGGCTCAAGCGCGGCATGCGCGCGGCCACAAAAGAGTCGAGGCGCTGACCGGCATCATCTTCGGTGACGAGATAGTGGCGTTGCGGCGCTGCCATTAACGGGCTCGCAGCCCGACAGCGCGTTGCGCCTTGAGGAGCGTCGCGTTGGCGATTTTGTTCATAGCTTGTTCGGAAGTTTCGAGTTTAGCGAGCAGCGCAGCATCGTCAACGGCGCTCAGTCGACCCTGAAATTCACCCAAAAACTTGCGGATGCCGTCGGCAACGGCCGCTTTGAGTTCGCCGTAATTAGTGCGGCCATCCCATTCGCTCGCGACATCATTGAGCGTGCGGTGCGTTAGGAGCGCCAAAATTTGCAGAAGATTGCTGATGCCCGGCTGCGCAACAGGATCATAATGCGCCTGCCCAACGCTGTCAGTGGTGGCGCTCATGATCTTTTTGGCGGCTGCGTCGGGATTGTCACCCAAGAAAATGACGCCCTTGCCAGTGTCGTCGCTTTTGCTCATTTTTTTGGTTGGCTCGACAAGGTCTTTGACGCGCAAACCCTGATCTTTACCGAAGAACGTATGCTGCGCAGGTACCGGCTCGGGAATCTGGAAAACACCTTCGGGATACAGTTCGCTAAAAGTCTTGTTGAACCGTTCACCGATGTCGCGCGTAAACTCCAGATGCTGCGTCTGGTCTTCGCCCACCGGTACATAGCGCGCGCCATACAGCAACATATCGGCCGCCATCAGCACCGGATAATTAAAGAGCCCGACGCTGATGCGGTCGTCGCTCAGCTTTGCGGCTTTGTCCTTGAACTGCGTCATGCGGCTCATTTCGCCAAAGCCGGTGAAGCAGTCAAGAATCCATGTCAGCTCGGAGTGCGCCGGGATGTAGCTTTGCCGATAGATGTGGACGTTCGGGTGGTCGATCGGCAGCCCCGCCGCCACGAAAACGCGCACGGCATGCATGATTTGCGCATGGAGCGCCGCGTGGTCAATCGGCGTAGTGAAGCTGTGCAGATCGGGCACGAACAGGTTGATTTGATAATCGGCGGCGCGCGTGGTCGCCATGTCGATCATCGGCAAGATCGCGCCGAAATAATTGCCGATCGTGAGATCGTTGTTGGCACGGATGCCGGTCAGAATTACGGATTTTGTCATAATACCTCTAGTATAGCTCATATGTCTGTTGATAGAAAAACCGCCAGGCAGCGGGTGCATGGCGGGCTTTTCGATGCATTCGGATTTTCTCAAGCAAACACACGGAACAGAACGCCATGGGCGCTGCTCTGCCAAGCTTGTGTACGAATGTTTTTCATGTTCTTAGTGTACCACAAGGAGATTATGCCGCAATGAGCACGGTGCCGGCCGGCATAGTGGGGCTCATGTGTGCTGCTGGCTCGAAAAGCGCCGGCGCCGCCAGGCCATCCTCTTGCAAATTGAAGAGCACGACTGCACTCAGCGTCTCCAGGGAAAGCGCCCGGCGGGCGGTGTCCTTAGCGGGACCTTCGGGCGCAGCGCGCAGTGCGTGACGCTTAGCTTGCAAGTCTGGCAACCCCCAGATGACACTCCATGCTTGCTCATTGGCACGAACTCGCGCCGCTAGGCTGGCAGTATCAGGGTCGATGTTCGCCGGGCCGATGCCCAGGTGCGATCCGCCGTTGCTTTTGGCCAGAACCTCAGAAATGATTTCTGCCGATGCCTGGCGAGGATCGCTCGCAGCGATTTCTTGTTCGGCTAAAAGTGCGCCAAGCGTGTGCACGAGATTTACCGGGTCCTGAGCCATCTGCCGATTGAATCGGTTGAATGCGGATTGTCGGGCATGAGCTGCGCTAACAATCTTTTCGGTTGTGGTGGCTTGCTGCGAGGTCGTTTGGCCCAACTCATGGCCGCCGATTTCGCTTAATAGGGATAACTTCATACATTCTCCTCTGACTTTATTGCATGCGTAGTGGACATGAAAGTCGAGGCGCTGCGTACGTACATTGCAGCATCAGTATACACCTGGTGTGTGTAATGTAAAGGCACTCAAAAGTTGTGGACCTTGCCCATTCTCGGCACCCCCAGTAGTACGCGCTCACGCCTGGTGTCAATAGGCGGCTGGTCCGCTGGAGAGTGGATGCGTGTCACTGCTTAAGCAGCCAGGCTTCGGGGATTCTTCTGCACTGGGGAGTCTTGGGCGCAGCAAAATCACCCGCGCGGCGCGAGTGATTTTGCTGTTGTTCGAAGCAATTGATTAACGCTTGGTGAACTGACGTTGCTTGCGAGCGCCCTTGAGGCCGAACTTCTTGCGTTCTTTCTCGCGAGGGTCGCGACTCAACAGATCAGCGCGCTTAAGCGTGCTCTTGAGATCTTCGTTCATAATCGCGAGTGCTTTGGCAATGCCGAGGCGAACTGCACCGACTTGGCTGGTGTGGCCGCCGCCGCTGACGCGAGCGCTGATGTCGAACTTGTTCTCCAATTGCAACGCGGTAAACGGCTTGCTGAGCTCCTCGAGCAAGTAGCTGCTCTCGGCAAAATACTCAGCTGCTGGCTTGTCGTTGATGACAATTGTGCCTTTGCCACCTTGCAGCCGTACGCGAGCAGTTGCGCTTTTGCGTCGGCCGAGCGCGTAGAAGTAGCTCTGTTCTGCCATATTACTTGCCTTCCTTTACTGAAATAACTTCTGGCTTTTGCGCTTCGTGCTTGTGCTCGGGGCCAGCGTAGATTTTGAGTCGCTCGAGGCGAGCATCGCGAAGCTTGTTCACGGGCAACATGCCGCGCACAGCGTGAAACAGCGCGTGCGTCGGGTCTTGCTCCATTTTTTCTTTGAGCGTAGCTTCTTTGAGGCCGCCCGGAAAGTGGCTGTGGCGGTAGTAGCGCTTGTCCTCGAGTTTTTTGCCGGTCACAACAGTATCTTGAGCGTTGATCACGACCACAAAATCACCGGTGTCAATGTGGTGCGTGAACATGGGCTTGCCTTTGCCCGTCAGAAGCGTGGCGATTTGCGTGGCAACGCGGCCAAGCGGTGCTTGACTGGCGTCGATCACGTACCATTTGCGCGTAACGTCACTTGGTTTGGCGCTATAGGTCTTCATTATTTTGCCTCCTTCGCAGGCTTGGCGGCTGGCTTCTTGGCAGAAGCTTTGGTGCTCGGCTTTTCTGCAGCTTTTGCAACTGGGGCTGCGGCAAAGTCATCCACGAAGCTGACGCGCGCCAGCTGGGCGTTATCACCGCGGCGCAGGCTGGTGCGAACCACACGCAGATGGCCACTCACGCGGCCGGTCATCTTGGGGGCAAGCTCGTCAACTAATTTGTGAGCGCTCTCGAGCGTTTGCAAGCCGGCGATGACTTGTCGGCGATTATGCAGGTCGCCCTTTTTGGCTTTTGTAATGAGCTTCTCGAGGTAAGGAACTACCTCTTTCGCCTTGGGCAGGGTGGTTTCGATCGACTCGTACTTCACGAGTGAATCGGCCAGGCCCTTCAGCAGGGCTCGTCGTTGGTCGCGTTCGCGGTGGAACTTGCGACCCTGGTATCCGTTGCGATGCATCTTATAGCTCCAGCTCTGCTAGTTTCTCTTTGACTTCGTCGAGTGCTTTGCTGCCGAAACCCTTGAGGTCGCGCAACTCTGCGTCGCTGAGGCTAAAGAGGTCTTTAATAGTGTGAATATCGTTGTTGATGAGCGCGTTGGTAGTACGTGCGCTCAGATTTAAGTCCTCGATCGAGGTGTTGAGCGCGGTGGGCTCATCGCTGGCCTCGTGTGCGCTTTGTGGTGCGCTCTGACCAGTCGGAACGAGCTGCTCGCCAGCGGCAACTTGTGTTTTGCCGGCAAGTGCCGTGTACTGATTGACGAGAATGGCGGACGCTTCTTCAAAGGCGTCGCGTGGCGTAATCGTGTTGTCGGTCTCAATGGTGATGAGTAGCTTGTCGAGGTCTGTCATTTGGCCAACGCGAGTGTTCTCGACTTTGTAGCGAACACGGATTACTGGGCTGAAGATAGCGTCGAGCGCGATGTGGTCGCTGGCTTTTTTGGCAGCGCCCTCCTCGATGGTGCGATAGCCGCGGCCAGTTTCCACGACCAGATCCATGACGAATTTTGATTTATCATCGTCGAGTGTGGCGATGATTTGGTCGGGGTTCACGACTTCAACATCAGCGTTCACCTGAATGTCTTTGGCCGTGACAGCGCCCTTGCCTTGCTTGACAATGCGTAGCTCCTGAGCCTCGTCGCCGTACACACGGAAGCGAATGCTCTTGAGGTTCAGCATGATGTCGACGACATCTTCTTTGACGCCAGGCACGGTGGTGAATTCGTGCGTTGCGCCTTCAATCTTAAAGCTGGTAACTGCCGCGCCGGCAATGCTCGAGAGCAAAACGCGACGAAGCGAGTTGCCGAGCGTCATGCCGTAGCCGCTGTGCAACGGCTCGATTGCAAATGTGCTGCTGACAGCACTGTGGTCATCGACGTTGACGAGGCCGGGCGTGTGAATCATTTTTGACATCTAGCTTTAGTCCTCCCTTAGCGTGAGTAGTATTCTACGATTAGTTGCTCTTTGATTTCGGGCTCGGCGTCATCACGGGCGGGCAGGCCGGTCACGGTAAAGCTGAGTTTTTTGCGGTCGACTTTGAGCCAAGCTGGAATGGTCGAGGGATTTGGGCTGACATCGTCGATTTTTTTGAAGTACTCAGTTTGTTTACTGTGATCGCGAACGACGAGTTCGTCGCCAACACTGAGGCGAATTGACGGAATGTCGACGCGGCGACCATTCAGCATGAAGTGCCCATGAGTCACGAGTTGCCGAGCGGCGCGACGACTTGTGGCATAACCGGCGCGGTAAACGGCGTTGTCGAGGCGTTGCTCGAGCAAGCGCAGGAGTACTTCGCCTGATTGGCCTTGCTTGCGTGTCGATTCTTTCATGAGGTTGCTGAATTGCTTTTCCAAAAGACCATACAGGCGCTTGACCTTCTGCTTTTCACGCAGCTGGAGCGAGTACTGGCTGGCTTTATTGCGCAGGCGGCTGTTTTGTTTCTGGCCTGGGGTTGCGGCTCGCTTGACGAGAGCTTTGTGCGCCTTGGGGTGCAGGGCGTAGCCTTCGCGGCGAGACATTTTTACGATTGACTGTGTATCACGTGCCATGAATTGTCCTCTCGCCTAAATGCGACGTGCTTTCTTCGGGCGGACGCCGCCGTGCGGCACGCCAGTCACGTCTTTAATACTTTCTACTTGAATGTCAAGGCTACTGAGTGCGCGGATAGCGGCGTCGCGGCCAAGGCCGACGCCTTTCACGAACACATCGGCCTTGCTGAAGCCGTGGAGCTGGCGAGCAGCGTTGCCAGCTTTTTCGGTCGCGATCTGAGCGGCGTAGGCGGTGCCTTTTTTGGAGCCGCGGAAGCCGCAGCCACCGGCGCTGGCTTGCGTCAGTGCGCCGCCATTTGCGTCCGTGAACGTGACAATGGTGTTGTTGAAGGTGGCGAGGATGTGAACCTGCCCAGCGCTTACAACGCGCTTAGCCTTCTTTTTTTTGACGGTAGTTGTTTCTGCCATAATCTATACCTTCATCCTACGTCTTCGATGCTACTTTTTTAGCGGTTCCGCCCACTGTGAGCTTGCGGCCACGGCGCGTGCGGGCGTTGGTCTTGGTGCGTTGGCCTCGCGAAGGCAGATTGGCCTTGTGGCGCATTCCGCGGTAGGAGTTGATGTCCTTGAGGCGCTTAATGTTGCCAGCCACGACGCGTTGCAATTCACCTTCGACCAAGTACTTCTCATTGATGATGTCTTGGATGCGGGAAATTTCTGCGTCGCTCAGATCTTTGGCACGAATGGTGCGTTCAACTTTGGCCGCAACAAGAATGTCGTCGCTAGTCTTAGGTCCAATACCGTACACGTAGGTCAGTGCAACCCAGATTTGCTTATCGCTCGGAATCGTAACGCCGGAAATTCGTGCCATACTAACCCTGCCTCTGCTTATGCTTAGGTTTTAATTTGTTGATAACGTAAAGACGCCCTTTTCGACGGACGATAATGTCGTCGGGGGAAATCTTTTTGACACTTGCACGCACTTTCATGCGGATCATGCTCCTTTTTTCTTCAGTGCATGACACACTGCTTATATTGTTACGATTTGCGGTACGTGATTCTCCCCTTCGTCAGATCGTAAGGGGTCAACTCAACAGTAACGCTATCACCAGGCACAATACGAATGTAATGCTTTCGCATTTTGCCGGCGACATGAGCTATGATCTGGTGGCCGTTCTCGAGCTCGACACGAAACTGAGTACCCGGTAGGGTCTCGATGATTGTTCCCGTTAACTCGATAACTTCTTTCTTGGCCGCCATAAATATAACTTGGTCGATTATAGCAGCTCTCGCACTGCTTTGTAAAGTGTTTGATGCATTATTTTTTATTCACTTTGTCGATATGGTTGTTATCGTCGGGATCTTTTCCGGTGCGACGCGGCAGGAACCGCAACCGCCCGGCACCGCTTGCTGCTTCTGCTGCTGTCTCAGCTTCGTAGAAAAAGTCCGGCTGAGAGTATTGGTCGTACGTCACCATGAGCGCGCGTGACTCGATGGCGCGCAACGTTTCGAGCGAAACAGACACGAGAATCAAAATACTGGTGCCGCCGATAGCGATGTTAGTGCTTAAGAATACCTGGGCGACGATCGGTACAATAGCTAGCAGGCCCAGGCTGAAGGCGCCAAAAAGTGTCAGCCGATTGACGATCTTGCTGAGATACTTTTCGGTTTGGGCGCCAGAGCGAACGCCCTCAATGAATCCACCTTGCTTTTGGAGATTTTCGGCAATCTCCTTGCTATTGAACGTCACGCTCGTATAGAAGAATGTGAACACGAACACCAGCAAGAAATACGTGACTGGATAAATATATGGCTGCCAGCCACCAGCCGAAAAAGTGGTTGAGGATGGTGCTTGGAACCAGGTCGCCAGGTGCGTGCCGATATGCTGGAGGCGCACGCTATGCATGCCGGTAAAAATGTTACCCAAGAAGCTAGGTACGCTCAAGAAAGCTACGGCGAAGATGATTGGTACGACGCCTGCGCTTATGAGCTTGACCGGCAGCACGGTAGTCACGCCGCCGTACGTGCGATTGCCCTGCACGCGTTTGGCATAGTTTACGGTAATTCGCCGCGCCGCTTCATTGAGTTTGACGACGAGCCAGGTCAACACTATGACTGCTACGAGAATAATGAGCGAATAGATGAGACCTGACTTGCTGATTGGCAGCGTGTGGCCGAATAGCACCCACTTGTTACTCTTGTTGACCACCGCGTTCACGAGCTGACTCACTGTCTGGGGCAATCCGCTCACAATCCCGACGGTAATAATAAGCGAAATACCATTACCGATGCTCTGTTCCGTAACGAGCTCGCCAAGCCACATAAGGAGCATCGATGCGCCGGTAAGTGACGCAACCATCAACACCCACTGCATGAGTGATGTGTGTGCCGTGATGTCGCCAATGCCGCCGATCTGCTGCGCGTATTGGCGAACCAGATAAATTGCGCCTACAGATTGAATAATCGCCAGAGGCAACGTAAGCATACGTGTATATTGATTGATTTTCTTCTGGCCGTACTCACCTTCTTTGTGCAGTGCTTCGAGCCGCGGCACGGCCTTCGTGAGCAACTGCATAATAATAGATGCGTTAATGTATGGCCCAAGTCCGGCGATCATGATCGAGAATTTCGCCAGCGCGCCGCCAGACAGTACGTTGATAAAACTCAAAAGCTGCGGAGTGTTGGACGAATTAAAGAGGTTGCCAAGCACTTGCTTGAGCGTTTGCGGGTCGCTGAGCGGCACTGGAATGTGCGCCATAATACGAAAGACAAGTAGGATGCCCAAAACAGCGAAAATACGCTTGCGCATATCCTTGTGCTTCAGGGAGCGAGCAATAACGGACCAATTCATATGTCCTATCGTACCCTATTCACTTGCGTTTGCCAAAGAATTCTGCGTGCAGATTGTTGTAAAACGAGCACGGGGATCTTTTCGCGCAGTTTAGCGGTGGCTACTGGTTCGAGTTAAAGGCCACTTTGTTCGCTTTTTGGACTTACAACGGATGATTTTGCCCGCGCGCTATGGACACATAATAAAAAACCTAGCTGCGACCTTGCGCGCAGCTAGGTTTCTTGGAGTTGCCGCTAAGCCGTTAGGCTTTTTTGGACTTCTTTTCAGCTTTTTCTGCTTTTTTTGCTGAAGCAGGACGAGCCAGCTGGCTGACTTTTTCGAAGTTACCGCCGGCTTTTTGAACGGCCTCGATAGCACCGGCGCTTGCGGCTTGTAGCTTGACGGTGACTTTTTTAGTGACATCACCGCGAGCCAGCAGCTTAGCGCGCACATACGGCTGCGAGATCAGGCCGGCCTCGGCTAGTGCGAAGTTGTCGATAACACCAGCAAGGCCGTCGAGCTGGCCGGTGTAAACTTCTTCGACTTTTGGTTTGTGCGAGGTGAAGCCGTGCAGTTTCGGCAGGCGCTGCATCAGCGGGTTTTGGCCACCTTCAAAGCCTGGCTTTCGTTTAGCGCCAGTGCGCGACATCTGGCCTTTAGTGCCGCGACCAGCGGTTTTACCTTGGCCGCCTGCGATGCCGCGACCGACGCGCTTCGGCGCTTTATTCTTCTGAAGATCAAGTTCGTTAAATTTCATGACTATGCCTCAGCCTTCTTACTGTCGCCCTTTGGTGCTGCTTTGTGAGCGCCGTTTTGGCGAGTAACCCATTCAGCTGCCGGAACCATCGATTGCAAGGCGGCGATGGTTGCGTAAGCGGTGTTGGTCTTATTGGTTGAGCCGAGTGATTTGCTCAGCGCGTTACTGACACCGGCCACTTCAAGCACGGTGCGGACGACACCGCCGGCGATGAGGCCGGTACCGGCGCTGGCTGGCTTGAGAAGAATTCGTGCGCCACTTACCTTGGACTCGGCCTCGTGTGGCAAGGTGCCATTGTGTAATTCAACCGTGATGAAATGCTTTTTGGCAACTTCGGTCGCTTTGGCAACGGCGGCAGTTACGTCTGCACCTTTGGCAGTGCCGATACCGACGCGATGCTTGCGGTCACCAACGACGACGAGTGCGCGGAAACGGAAGCGGCGGCCGCCCTTGACGACGCGAGCGACGCGGTCGATGTGAATGACGCGCTCGTCAAATTGTTTTTCTTCGGGAGCAACTTCAGGCCGGCGTTGGCGGCGATCGCCACCGTGGCCTTGGCTGCCGCGCCGCTGATCTGCGCGGTGTGCTGGAGCTGCGTTTGTAGTCGTTTCTGCCATGCTAGAACTCCAATCCTGCTTTACGAGCTGCATCGGCGAGCGCCTGAACGCGTCCGTGATAGAGGTGACTGCCGCGGTCGAACACCACGGAAGTTACCTTAGCAGCTTTGGCTTTCTTTGCGATTTCAGTGCCTGCCCATGCAGCGCGTTCGGTCATGGTGCCGGCGGCAGTTTTCTTGCCGACTGTCGAAACGTACGCAATGGTGGTGCGAGCGACGTCGTCAATTACCTGTGCGGTAATGTGGCGGTTACTGATGCTGACGCTCAAGCGAGGACGCTCGGCGGTGCCTGACACTTTAGCGCGTACGCGATTCTTGCGAAGCACGCGGTTGCGAAGTTTGTGTGCAAGTTTGTCCATATTGCTACCTACTTGTCCTTACCTGATTTACCGCTCTTGCGGATGATTCGTTCGTCGGCGTACTTAATACCCTTGCCCTTGTACGGCTCTGGCTTTTTGAGTGCGCGAATTTCAGCGGCTGTCTGACCGACTTGCTGGCGATCGATGCCGCTCACCGTGACGGTGTTCTGCTCAATCGTAGTGGTGATGCCGGCGGGCACGGCGTAAATGACATCGTGCGAGAAGCCAAGATTGAATTTGAGGTTGGCGCCTTGCTGGGCAACGCGAAAGCCTACGCCGTTGATTTCCAGCTTTTTGCTGAAGCCAGTGCTCACGCCGGTAACCATGTTATTGATGAGCGCACGCATCAAGCCGTGCTTGGCGCGAATTTTCGGCTCGTCATTGGCGCGCGTGACGATAACTTGATCGCCGTCCTGTGCGACTGCGATACCCGGCATCGTGAACTGTTTGAGCGTGCCTTTTGGGCCAGCAACGGTCACGAAATCAGGGTCGACAGTGATTGTCACACCGCTCGGGATTTGAATGGGCAGTTTTCCTACTCGACTCATAATGATTCCTTATTAATATACTTTACAAATGAGCTCGCCGCCCACGCCCAATTTCTTGGCTTGAGCACCGGTCATCATGCCCTTTGACGTGGAGATGATGACGATGCCGCGGCCGCGCATGATGGTCGGGATCTCGGACGCGCTGCGGTATGCGCGGCGGCCGGGCTTGCTGAGGCGAACGATCTCAGTAATGCGAGCGTTTTCGCTCTCGTCGTTGATGATGATTGTCATGCTTTTGCCGAGGCTTAGCTCAGTTACCTTGACGTCTTTGATGAAGCCGCTTTGCTTCAAGAGCTCAGCAACGGCTTGCTTCACTTTGGAGTGCGGCAGCACGACTTCGGTTTTGCGGACGGCGATGGCGTTGCGCACGCGGGTCAGCATATCGGCAATGGGGTCAGTTGAAACCATATTTTCGTCTTCCTTTCTACCAGCTCGCCTTAGTGACGCCGGGAATTTCGCCTTTTGATGCGTGCTCGCGGAATGACAAGCGGCTCAGACCGAATTGGCGCATGTAACTACGCGGGCGGCCGGTCTCGACACAGCGGTTTTTCCAGCGAGTCGGACTTGAGTTGCGCGGCAACTTTGCCAAACCCTCGAGGTCGCCAAGCGCTTTGAGCTCAGCGCGCTTTGCGGCGAATTTCTTGATCATTTTTTGGCGTTTAGCGTCGCGGACGACGATAGATTTTTTGGCCATTACTTCGTCTCCTTCTTCTCGAACGGCATTCCGAACTTGCTCAGCAGTGCTTGGGCGTGCTCAGGATTTTGCGCCTTAATAGTAAATACAGCTTGCAGGCCATGCGGAGTGGTCGTCTCTTCGAACGTGAGTTCAGGGAACACTGACTGATCGGTGAGGCCGAGACTGTAGTTACCCTGGCGGTCGAAAGCTTTGAGGCTGACGCCGCGGAAGTCGCGCAAACGCGGCAGCACGACAGTGATGAGGCGGTCCATAAATTCGTACATGCGGTCACCGCGAAGCGTCACTTTGAGGCCGATTTTGTTGCCATCGCGGAGCTTGAATCCGGCGATCGACTTCTTAGCGACCGTTTCGACTGGTGCTTGGCCGGTGACTTTGCGCAACGTATTAGTGGCGACTTCCATGATTTTTTTGTCGTCTTTGGCGCGGCCAAGGCCGATGTTCACGGTAATCTTCTCGAGTTTTGGCACCTGATGTACGTTCTCAAGACCCAGCTCTTTTTGGAGTTCGGCAGTAAATTTGGCGTTGTAGTCAGCGCGCAAACGAGTCGTGGTAGCTATTTTCTTGTCTGCCATTATTTAATCTCCTTGCCGCTGCTCTTGAATACGCGGACTTTTTTGCCTTCCTTGTCGAACGAGTAGCCGATGCGGCTGGCTTTCTTGGTCGAAGGGTCGACGATCGCTACTTTGCTCGCCCAGATCGGCTTGGTCATCTCGATGATGCCGCCTTGCGGATAGGCTTTGTTTGGCTTAACGGCTTTCTTGACGATATTCACGCCTTCGACGGTCACTTTGTTCTCGCGCGGGTGCGTGGCGAGCACAGTGCCGGTTTGGCCCTTGTACTTGCCGGACAACACGATGACAGTGTCGCCTTTCTTGACGCGGATCTTGTAAATCTTCGTTTCCATGATTAGAGTACCTCCGGTGCCAGGCTGATGATTTTTGCATAGCCGAGGTCGCGAAGCTCGCGCGGCACAGGGCCGAAGATGCGAGTTGCGCGAGGCAGTTTGTCGTCGCCGATGATAACAGCGGCATTGTCGTCAAACTTGATGGTTGAGCCGTCTTTGCGGCGAATTTCCTTGGTCGTGCGGACAACGACAGCCTTGACGACTGACTTTTTCTTGACAGTGCCTTGCGGGTTGGCGTCTTTCACGGTTGCGACGATAATGTCACCAACGTGCGCGTAGCGGCGACGGGTGCCACCGAGTACGCGGATGCACAAAATTTCTTTAGCACCGCTGTTGTCGCAGACGACGAGGCGAGATTCTTGCTGAATCATAGCTACTTCTCCTCGCTTTCGGCCTTGGCCTCAGCGACCGGCTCGGCTGACTCGGTGTGGCGAATCGCTGCCGTCTCGATAATGCGATCGAGCTTGTGGAACTTGCGGGCGCTCATCGGGCGGGTTTCGCTGATGGAAACTTTGTCGCCAACCTGCGCCTCGTTGTTTTCATCGTGTGCCATAAACCGCTTGCTGACCACATATTGCTTGCGGTACAGTGGATGGTTTTTGTAGGTTTGCACGGTGACAATAATTGTTTTGTCGGCCTTGTTCGACGACACGGTGCCGATAAGTGTCTTAGCCATTATTTGGTCTCCTTCGTGAGTTGCTCGGCTAGCACAGTCAGAAGACGGGCTAAATCTTTGCGCTTGCTGCGGACGATACGGACGTTTTGTACCTCGCCCATTGCCGTGCGGCGGCGCAGTTCGGCAATTTCTTCACGCAATTTGATGCTTTCTTTGGCGAGCTCTTCTGTCGAGAGCTTGCGGATATCTGCAACTTTCATTACACGTCCTCCCGGATGAGGAATTTAGTCTTAACGGGCAGCTTGTGTGCGGCGAGGCGCATGGCTTCGCGTGCGATTTCTTCGCTTACGCCCTGCATTTCGAAGAGGATGGTGCCTGGGCGAACTTTGGCGACGAAGAATTCGGGGCTACCTTTGCCGCTTCCCATTTTCACGTCAAGTGGCTTGCGCGTGACGGGGGTGTGTGGGAATATGCGGATCCAGATTTTGCCGCCGCGCTTGATGTAACGAGTCATGGCCTGGCGCGATGCCTCGATCTGGCGGCTCGTGATGCGTTCGTGGCCTTGGGCCTGGAGCGCGAACTCGCCGTATGCGATGTAATTGCCGCTGGTGGCAACGCCGCGGATTTTCCCTTTTCGCACCTTGCGGAATTTGGTTCGTTTTGGAATTAACATATTAGGCTACCTCACCTTTGTAAATCCACACCTTGACGCCGATGAGGCCGGCTGGTGTGTGGGCGGCAATCATGGCGTAGTCAATGTCGGCGCGGATAGTGTGTAGTGGCACGGAGCCTTGTACTTCTTTTTCGCGGCGAGACATTTCGGCGCCGTTCAAGCGGCCGGCAACTTCGATACGAATGCCTCGGGCACCAGCGCGCATAGCAGCGGCTGCGCTCGATTTGATGGCGCGGCGGAAGTTCATGCGGCGCTCAAGCTGGTGTGCGATGTTTTCAGCAACGAGCTTGGCGTAGAGTTCCGGCTTTTTGATTTCTTCGATGTTAACGCGCGTTTGTGTATTGTAGACTTTTTCGATTGCTTCTTTGAGCTCTTTGGCACCCGAACCGCCGCGGCCAATGACAACCCCGGCTTTAGCCGTGGTGATTGTCACGGTGACGAGGTTTGGCGAGCGCTCGATGTCAACTTTGTTGATGGCTGCGCGCGAGCCAAGGCGGTTTTGGATAAGGCGGCGAACTTGCAGGTCGTCGGCCAGATATTTTGCGTAATCACGTTTGTTCACGAACCATTTGCTGCGCCAGTCTTTGTTGACCTGGAGACGCATGCTGATCGGATTGACTTTTTGCCCCATATTATTTAGCCTCCTTTGCGGCCGTTTTGGCTGCTGGCTTTTTCGCGACACGAGCTTCGCCATCGACGACGACGCGAATATGCGACGTGCGGCGCTGGAATGGCAGTGCGCGGCCATGAGCTGCCGGGCGATAACGCTTGAGGCGCGGGCCGTGGTTGACGGTGATTTCAACAATCCGCAGCGTATCTGGCTTGAGATTGTGGTTGTGATCGGCGTTGGCTTTGGCGCTTTGGACGGTCTTGATAACCGGCAGAGCGGCTCGGCGCGGAACGTGCTGCAAAATTGTCAGCGCTTCTGCCACCGTGCGGCCACGGACTAGGCTAGCAACGACGCCAACCTTGCGCGGGCTCATCGGTACGCCCTTCGATAGTGCTTGAACGGCCATGACTACTTCTTACCCTTTGCTAATTTACCGCCGTGCGAGCGGAATTTACGTGTTGGCGAAAACTCACCAAGCTTGTGGCCGACCATGTTTTCGGTGACGAAAACCGGCACGTGGACCTTGCCGTTGTGAACAGCAAATGTGTGGCCAACAAACTCCGGCGCGATGGTACTCGATCGAGCCCATGTTTTGACGATGGTGCGGTCGTCAGCACTCAGCGCGGCGACTTTTTTGGCGAGTTTCGGGTCGATAAATGGGCCCTTTTTCAGTGAACGACTCATATGTGTTACCTACCTTACTTTCTCTTTGCCGCGTGACGGCTTCTTACGATAAACTTGGAGGTTGATTTGCGGCTGCGAGTCTTGAAACCAAGCGTTTTCTGGCCCCAAGGTGTCTTTGGATCGCCACCAATACCGTGACGACCGCCGTCACCACCGCCGTGTGGGTGGTCGACGGCGTTCATGACAACGCCGCGGACAGTCGGCCGGAAGCCCTTGTGGCGGTTACGGCCGGCCTTACCAATCTTGATGTTTTGGTGTTGCTCGTTGCCGATGACGCCGATGCTAGCAGTACACTCGAGGTTGACGAGGCGAACTTCGCCCGAAGGTAAACGTACTTGGGCGTACTTGCCTTCTTTGGCCATAAGCTGAGCGCTGTTGCCAGCTGAGCGAACGAGCTGAGCGCCGTGGCCGGGCTGCAGTTCGATAGCGTGAATGGTGCTACCAACAGGAATGCTCTTGAGTGGCAAGCGGTTACCGTTTTCGATTGGAGCTTCTTCGCCGCTGGTGATTGTTTGGCCGACTTGCATGCCGTTGCTGGCCAGGATGTAGTGATATACACCGGTTGTGTCTTTAATGCGAGCGATGCGGGCAGATCGGTTCGGGTCGTACTCGATGTGCTCGATGGTTGCCACGAGGCCGGGTGCCAGATTGAAGTCAATCAGGCGATAGAATCGGCGCGCGCCGCCACCGCGATGGCGGGTGGTAATGCGGCCTTGGTTGTTGCGACCGTTTGTGCGGCGCTTGGTTACGAGCAAAGAACGCAGCGGCTTGCGAGTCGTAATGGTGCTCGTATCCTGGCTGGTCATGCCGCGGCGACCAGGGGTGGTCGGCTTGTATGCTTGAATCGCCATTACTTCGTCTCCTTCTTGTCGGCCTTGGCTTTGGCTTTTGCGCTTTCGTCAGCAGCGGCTTCCTCGGTTTCGAAGAATGGCAGTGACTGGCCGGCTTTGAGTGTGACGTAGGCCTTTTTGAAGTCTGAGCGCTTGCCCATTACGGCGCGCCCGCCTTTGCGGACGGTTCGCTTGGCTTTGCCTTTGACGTTGGTGATGTTGACGTCTTCGATAGTGACGTCGAACTGAGTAGCGACGGCGCCGGCGATGACGTGCTTGTTGGCGTCAGCCGGAACCTCAAACACGTAGGTGTTTCGAGTTTGGGCTAGGCTGTACGTCTTTTCGCTAATGCGCGGTTGCAAAAAGAGAGTTTTATTAGTTTTCATTATTTTGTGCCTCCGAGCCATTCTTTCGCTACGGCCAACGAGCCTTCGTCGAACACCAGCGTGTCGGCGTTCAGGATGTCGTAGACGTTGAGGTAATTTGCCTGGACGGGCTTGACGTTTGCGAGATTACGAGTTGCGCGATCGGTCGTGTCGTTCTTTTCGCTGAGAACGAGCAGGACATTGCCTTTGGCGCCAATCTTGTCAAGGAGCTCGATGGTTGCTTTGACTTTTGCGTGCTTGCTGTCAAAAGCTTCGATGGCGATCAAGCGATTTTCCGAAGCCGCGAGACTGAGCGCCTGGCGAATTGCCTGACGCTTGGCCTGGACGTGAAGTTTTTTGCTGTAGTTTTCTTCGCCGGTCGGACCAAAGACGATACCACCACCGCGCCAGATCGGGTTGCGGCTTGAGCCGAAACGTGCGCGGCCGGTGCCTTTCTGTTTCCAGGGCTTTTTGCCACCACCGCTCACGAGACCGCGAGTTTTGGTAATGGCGAGATTTTCGCGACCATTAGCAAGGTACGCCGTGTAGGCAAGCTTCAGCAGGTCGTGATTTTCCGGCAAAACGCCGAAAACACTTGCGTCGAGCTTGGCGTTTGTGGCCGCTTTGCTGCCGATGCGGGTAAAGGTTGGAACGGTAGCCATTACTTCGCCTCCTTAATAATGACGATGCCTTTGCGCGGGCCGGGTACGGCGCCGGTGACGCCGATAATGCCGTGCTCAGTGTCAACGAGAGCGATCTTCAGGTTTTTGACGGTCACCTGCTCGTTGCCCATCTGGCCAGCCATTTTTTTGCCTTTGAAGATGTGCTGCGGGTACATCGAGCCAATAGAACCAGGGCGGCGGTATGAGCGGCCACCGTGCGTCTTGCGACCGCGGTGGAAGTTGTGGCGCTTGATGGTGCCGGCCCAACCTTTACCTTTGCTGGTGCCTGTGGCGTCAATTTCGTCGCCAACTGAAAAGACCTCGGGGCTAACTTTTTCGCCAACCTTGAGGTCTTCGCTCAGTTCGTCAACGCGAAATTCGCGGACAATCTTCGGCATAATACCAGCGGCCTTGAAATGGCCTTGCTGCGCTTTGTTGATATTTTGCTCTTTGGCTTCTTCAAAACCAAGCTGAACAGCGGTGTAGCCGTCAGTTTCGGCGGTTTTGACTTGCGTGATGACGCAAGGACCAGCGGAAAGCAAGGTAACGGCCTGAACCGCGCCATCTTCTGCGATGGTGCTGGTCATGCCAACCTTTCGGGTGATGAGTGCTTTCATAGTTTCTCCGGGCAAGTGCTTGGACACAGTATCCCTTAATTATCCTGCTGCCGAGTACGTCAGACATAAAAACGCTCGGCTCTGAATGGTTTCCACGTAAATGTATGGACCTTCCCAAATACCAAGTACAGGAATTGACAATGTCACTAGTGTAGCAGAAAGACGTGACACTTGTCAATGTGTTGATTATTCTACACCATATATCGGATTTTGGGGCACTGCCCATGCGTAGAGGTCGTGCCCATTGCTCTCTCGTGCTCGATGGGCTGCTTGTCTATCATTACGACAGAGCGAAGTATCCACTGCGACGGGCACTTGTTGGATCTTCCCCGGGTGCGTTGAATGCCCCCAGTACTACGAGAGGTTGACGAACAGGCCGAACGGAATGAAATACCCGATCAGCATGGCGACGAGCAGCACGGCATATTCGATTTTGCGGTCGATCCGAAAGTGTTCGTGCGACGTAAAGAATACACCAGCGGCCACGCCGATCGGTAGCGGAATGTGCAGCGAATTGTGGCTGGTAAACTTGAGCCAGAGCGAGCCAAGCAGCACATACAAGAGCAGCTTGAAGAAAAATACTGAATCACTGTTTGAATCTTGGCGACGTGGAGCACGCGTGTTGCGTGGGGATTGCGGGCGGCTTGATTGTTTTTTGTTTTGAGGCATTGCTTTAGTAAAGCGTATTATGGCGTCGCTGGCAAGTGAGCGCGAGCCACAACGCCAAAGTCCACTCCGCACTCCGTGCTGCTTGCGCCAGGTTTTGGTTGGCTGCGTGCTGCAGAAGACTGTGCCACCGAGATGTTTACCGTGCGATGGCTAATGCTGCCCAATCTTTGTTTATGTCGAGGTGCTCTGTGCGCGCTGTTGTGCTCGGAGCCGTCTGGTTTTGCCCGGCTTGCCTACATGTACCTTTGCTAAAAGCAAATCAAAAACCGCCGATTGCTCGGCGGTTTGTAACATGAGCTTTTGGCTCGCTACATTTTGATTTCGACGTCACAGCCAGCTGGCAGCGACAGATTCATCAGAGAATCAATCGTCTTAGGCGTTGGCTCACTTACGTCGATAAGACGCTTGTGGACGCGAACTTCAAACTGCTCGCGACCTTTTTTGTACACGTGTGGGCTTTTCACCACGGTGAACATACTGCGGTCGGTTGGCAGGGGGATTGGACCAGCAATGGTTGCGCCAGTGCGCAGCGCAGTATCAACGATCTGCTTGGCTGCTTGGTCAATAACTTTGTGATCGTATGCCTTGAGGCGGATACGAATCCGTTGTTTTTGGTCTTTTTTGGCTTCTACCATTGCTGTTCTTCCTTCTTAATGTGCGAGCTTCTTAGGGCTTAATGTTATTTGATGATCTTGGTTACGACACCAGCACCAACAGTGCGACCACCTTCGCGAATAGCGAAGCGGAGACCCTGATCCATGGCAATTGGGGCGAGCAACTTGACCTTAAAGGTTACGGTGTCACCAGGCATGACCATTTCTTTGTCGGCTGGCAGCTCAACTTCGCCGGTCACGTCAGTGGTGCGGAAGTAGAACTGCGGCTTGTAGCCCTTGAAGAATGGCGTGTGGCGGCCACCCTCATCTTTGTTGAGGATGTAGACTTCTGACTCAAACTCAGTGTGCGGCGTAACCGTACCTGGCTTTGCGAGCACCTGACCACGCTCAATGTCGTCGCGCTCAATGCCGCGCAACAGCACGCCAGCGTTGTCGCCAGCTTGACCTTGGTCAAGCTGCTTCTTGAAGGCTTCGATACCAGTCACAACAGACTGCTTGGTGTCGTGCAAACCGACAATCTCAACAGGTTCGTTGATCTTGATGATACCTTGCTCGATGCGACCGGTAGCAACGGTGCCACGGCCCTTGATCGAGAAGACATCTTCGATTGGCATCAGGAATGGCTTGTCAAGGTCGCGCTTTGGCTCAGGAATGTATTCATCCATTGCCTTCACGAGAGCCATAATAGCGTCTTCGTTTTCTTTGTCGCCTTCGAGGGCTTTGGTGGCTGAGCCCTTGATGATCGGAGCGTCGCGGTCAAAGCCGTTCTTCTCGAGGAGGTCGCGAATTTCGTCTTCAACGAGTTCAACGAGGTCTGGGTCGGCGAGGTCCATCTTGTTCATGAAGACCAAAATCTTCGGCACGCCCACCTGGCGGGCGAGCAGCACGTGCTCGCGAGTCTGTGGCAACGGACCGTCGTTGGCACCAACGACGAGGATTGCGCCGTCGATCTGAGCGGCACCGGTAATCATGTTCTTAACGTAGTCGGCGTGGCCAGGCATGTCGACGTGGGCGTAGTGGCGACCTTCGCTCTCGTACTCTTGGTGCGAAGTAGCGATGGTGATGCCGCGCTGGCGCTCCTCGGGAGCATTATCAATCTGGTCATATGCCACAGGCTTGTTAACGGCGCTCGGGAGGCGCTTTGCGAGAACAGCAGTGATTGCTGCGGTCAACGTAGTCTTACCGTGGTCAACGTGGCCCATGGTACCAACGTTCACGTGAGGCTTGCTACGGTCAAATAAATCTGCCATGTAGTAATGACTCCTTTTAATTACAAAATTGTGCCGTATGAGAAAAACTCACACGAGTGACTTGCCTATTGTATCCCAAAGTTTCACCGATGTAAAGCCATAATCCCTTTGTTGCCAGAGGCGTATCGGACGTACGGCGAGTTCGACACTTTGACGACACAGAAAATTACTCTGCGAATATCTCATGTACCTGAGAGAACGCCGCTTTTACGCGTGAAACGACTGGCCGGCCGGGCTATTTTGCGCGCTTGGCGGCGATCGCCTCGGTAACGTGGCCCGGGACATCGGCATAGTGGTCGAGCTCCATGCTTGAGCTGGCCCGGCCCTGGGTCATTGAGCGAAGGTTTGTCGTGTAGCCAAACATTTCGCCCAGCGGTACGAAGGCGGTGATTTCCTTCACGCCGGCCTGGAGGTCTTCCATCGATTCGATGCGGCCGCGCTTGCTGTTGAGGTCGCCGATGACGTCACCCATGAATTCTTCGGGGGTGACGACCACTACTTTCATGATGGGTTCGAGCAGCACTGGGTTGGCTTTTTTGACGCCATCTTGCAGCGCCATTGAGCCGGCGATTTTGAAGGCCATTTCGCTGGAGTCAACTTCGTGGTACGAGCCGTCGTAGAGCTCGGCTTTGATGTCGACAACTGGGTAGCCGGCGATCACGCCGTTGGCCATGGCCTCGATAATACCCTGTTCAACAGGCTTGATGTATTCGCCAGGAACGACGCCGCCCTTGATCGAGTTGATGAACTCGAACCCGGCGCCTTTTTCGTTTTGGCTGAGGCGTAGCCAGACGTCACCATACTGTCCACGGCCACCGGACTGGCGGACGAACTTGCCCTGTACTTCGACGGCGTCCTTGCGGATGGTTTCGCGGTAGGCGACCTGAGGTTGGCCAATGTTAGCCTCCACGTTGAACTCACGTTTCATGCGGTCAACGAGAATCTCAAGGTGCAGCTCGCCCATGCCTGAGATAATTGTCTGAGCAGTCTCGTCGTCGACCTTGACGCGGAATGTCGGGTCTTCTTCGGCGAGGCGCTGCAGGGCGATGGCCATTTTGTCTTGGTCGCTCTTCGTTTTTGGCTCGATCGCGATCGACACAGGCGGTTCCGGGAAGTCGATGGACTCGAGGACAATCGGATGTGCTGGATCGCAGAGCGTGTTGCCAGTGGTGGTCGCTTTGAGGCCGACGATGGCGGCAATGTCACCAGCACTCACTTCGGTGACATCTTCGCGCTTGTCCGCTTGCATGCGGACGATGCGGCCGACGCGCTCTTTTTCGCCGGTCGAGCTATTCAGGACGTACGAGCCGGCTTGCAATGTGCCTGAGTACACGCGGAAGTATGCAAGCTTACCGACAAATGGGTCGGTTGCGATTTTGAATGCGAGACCCGAAAGCGGCTCGTCATTGGCTGGCTTGCGCTCGATTTCTTCGCCGGTTTTGGGGTGTGTACCCCAGTTCGAACCGCGGTCAAGCGGGCTTGGCAGGAGTTCGCTCACCAGGTCGAGCAATTTTTCGACGATCACGCCGCGGCCGTCGCCGCCGGTGACTGCAAAGAAGTTGCCGTTCAAAATAGCGGTACGAATGGCTTGTTTGATTTCGTCTTCGCTGAGGCCTTCTTCGCCAACTTCGAAGTATTTTTCAAGCATGGCTTCGTCTTCGGCGACGGCGTTTTCAATGAGCAGACTGCGATATTTCTTGGCTTGCTCGAGCATGTCAGCCGGAACTTCGCTCTCAATCAGCTCGTGGTCGGTGAATTCCTTGTAGGTGTAGGCTTTCATGTTCACGAGGTCGACGACACCGTTGATGCCCTGCTCGAAGCCGATAGGCAAGTGAATCGGGAACGCGCGCTTGTTGAGGCGAGCGTGAATGGATTCGAGTGATTTGAAGAAGTCGCCACCAGTTTGGTTGATCTTGTTGATGAAACAGATGCGCGGCACGTTGTATTTGTCCGCTTGGCGCCAAACAGTTTCAGACTGGCTCTCAACGCCCATTTTACCGTCGAATACCACGACGGCGCCATCGAGCACACGAAGACTGCGCTCCACCTCGACCGTGAAGTCGATATGCCCAGGCGTGTCGATGATGTTGATCTGCTTGCCCTTCCAGTAACAGGTCACCGCAGCTGAAACGATGGTGATGCCGCGCTCGCGCTCTTGCGCCATCCAGTCGGTTGTCGTGCCGCCTTCGTGCACGGCGCCGATCTTGTGCTTGAGCCCGGTCCGATACAAAATGCCTTCGGTGGTTGTGGTCTTGCCGGCGTCAATATGCGCAATAATACCGATGTTACGGAGATCTTTCATCTCAACTTTTTTGTCAGCCATGATTCCTTTGTCCTTATTGTATTAATGCGAATGCTCTTCTGGGCAAACCAAAATAAACCCTGGTGCACGCGTTTGCGTATATTGTATCAGATTGCGAACGGCTTGAACAGACGATTAGCTGGGTGAGTTGCTTGGCCCGCAGAAAAAGTTCCGCCGTCCAATCAAAATGCCGCCTGGTGGGGCGGCATTTTGATTGATCTTGCGCGAGGGCTGTCGAATCGATTTAGCTGCGCGCAAAGTGTGCAAAAGCGCGGTTGGCTTCGGCCATTTTGTGCGTGTCTTCTTTTTTCTTAACAGCTGAGCCCTGGCCGTTGTAGGCGTCGACGAGCTCCAGGGCGAGACGATCGGCCATGCTCATGCCCTTGCGGCTGCGAGCGGCAGTCACGAACCACATGGTCGTAAGGTGTTGCTGGCGCTGACCTTTGACCTCGAATGGGATCTGGTAGTTTGCACCACCGACACGACGCGAGCGCGTTTCCATGTGCGGCTGTACGTTTTTGATAGCCTGCTCAAAGACTTCAAGCGGGTTTTCCACCTTGAGACGTTCAGCGGCTTTTTGCATGCCACCGTACACGAGGCGTTCAGCGAGTTGCTTTTTGCCATCACGCATCACACGGTTAATTACGCGCTGAACCTGGACGCTGCCATACTGGCGGTCGGGCTGAATGTCACGAACGAGTGCTTTGGTTTTCTTGCGTGGCATTACTTGCTCTCCTTCTTGGCGCCGTACTTGGAGCGGCCCTGCTTGCGGTTGTTGACGCCTTGGAGGTCGAGTGCGCCGCGGACGATGTGGTAGCGGACACCTGGAAGGTCTTTCACGCGGCCACCGCGGACGAGCACGACGGCGTGTTCTTGCAGGTTGTGGCCTTCGCCACCAATGTAAGCCCATACTTCGTAGTTGTTTGTCAGGCGAACGCGGGCAACTTTACGCAGCGCGGAGTTCGGCTTTTTTGGAGTTTTGGTCGTAACCTTGACGCAAACGCCACGCTTGAACGGCGATGGTTTTTCGTAGTTCTTGGTTTTGAGGCTGTTGGTGACACGGAGCAACGCGGGCGACTTGGACTTGTCATTTGCCCGAGTCCGCGGCTTGCGCACCAATTGATTGATCGTTGGCATTGAATCTCCTTGATTCTTGATCTACTCGCATCAGGTGCAGCGCGGCGAGTGCCAACTCTGCCGCGCCTGCTCCACCTGGCTCGGATCATTTATATAGTACGTTTGTAATTTTACCAGATTTAGGCGGCAACTGCAATTTCATCGTCACCGATGTCGGCTTGCTTGTCGGTTTCGGAGACGAGCGCCCTGTTGCCATAGCCGGTACCGACGGGAATACGCCGACCCAAAATCACGTTTTCCTTGAGGCCGAACAGCTTGTCGATGCGGCCGGAAGTTGCAGCGCTAATGAGTACGCGCGTGGTGTCTTGGAACGATGCGGCACTCAAGAACGAGTCGGTGCTGAGCGACGACTTGGTGATGCCGAGCAACAGCTGGTTGTATTTTGCTGGTGCCTTACTGGCGCGAGTGAGCGCGTCGTTCGCCTCGACAACCGCCAGCTTGCTGACGACGTCGCCGGTCACAAACTCTGAATCGCCGGCATCTTCGATCTGTACGCGACTGAACATCTGACGCACGATGCACTCGAGGTGCTTGTCCGAAACGTTCTGACCTTGGCCAGCGAAGATGCGGAGAATTTCGTTCATGATGTAGCGCTGCGTCGACTCAACGCCTTGCAGACGCATGAGTTCCTGTAGGTTGAGTGAACCGTTAGTGAGGCGCTGGCCGGCGACCACTTTGTCACCGTCGTGAATTGTCAGCTGCTTGAAGCCTGGGATTTCGTAGCGCACAACACTTTGGCCGGCTGGGATGATCGTGACGGTGGTGTTGTTGAGCTCGATCTTGCCGGCCATCGGTGCGATGAGTGGGCTGGCACCTGCGTCGCCTGAAGCGACCACGTCGCCAATCGCGACATCGGCACCATTCTTGACTTTTGCAACGCGCTCGCCGAGCTCGAGGACAATGTTTTCTTTGTCGCTGGCGGTCACCTGGACGACGTAGTGATCGCCGTCTTCCCAGGTGTTGATCACGCCGGCGATATCAGTTAGATATGCCTGGCCTTTTGGTGTGCGAACTTCGAAGAGCTCTTCGACGCGGCTCAAGCCTTGGGCGGTGTCGTCGGCAACGACTGCACCTGAGCGGTGCTTGGAGTCGAGGCTCAGCTGGGTGCCCGGCTCACCGATGGACTGGGCGGCAATCACGCCGATCGGGTGGTGGCTGGTGACGAGTACGCCGGTGGCTGGGTCGACGCCGTAAGATTTCTGTGGCACGCCGTGAACTGAGGTAGCACTCAAGACTGACATCACTTTGATGCCGTCGATCTTGCTGTCAGCTTCGATCTTTTCGGCAACCTCGCGTGAGAACAAGTCGCCGCGTTCGACGTAGCCGGTGACTTTCTCGGCTGCGTAGCGGCCTTCGAGGCGCGAAGCGTAGCTTACCCCGATGTCCTCTGCGTCGGCGCGGAGCATTGCGAAGCCGGGATCAAGCTCGACTGATTCGTCGGCTTCAATCGTGAAGACGTCTTGCGCAACGTCGACGAGGCGGCGCGTGAGGTAGCCAGCGTCGGCGGTCTTGAGCGCGATGTCGATCAATGCTTTGCGCGTACCGCGCGTACCGGTGAAGTACTCAAGTGGGTCGAGGCCTTCGATGTAGCCGGACTTGATCGGCAACTCAATTGCGTGGCCGGAAGCGTCCGAGAACACGCCGAGCATGCCGACGCACATCTTCATCTGCGAGATGTTACCACGGGCGCCAGACGTGATGGCGATTGCCATCGAACTCTCTTCGCCGACCATTTGCTCAGCGAGCATGTCTTGCACGCGAGCGTCGATCTTGGTCCAGTTCTCGACGGTTAGGCGGTAACGCTCGTCTTCGGTAATGAAGCCTTGCTCGTACTGCTCGGAAATAGCAGCGGCGCGGGTTTCGCCTTCGTTCAGAACGCCGTCCATGCCCTGGATCTTGCCAAAGTCGCCCATGCCCATCGAAATTCCTGAGGTCGTAGCGTACTGGAAACCGATCGACTTGAGTTCGTCGGCGATCTCAGCGGTCTTGGCCTGGCCGTACTGTGCGTAAATCGCAGCCATAACCTTTTGGAGCTTCTTCTTGGACATCGGTTCATCCTGGAATGTGAAGTCTTCGGGGAATGTTTCGTTGAAAATCAGGCGACCAAGCGTTGTTTTGCGAACTTCGCCGCGGAATGGCACGCGGACGTAGCTTTGCAGCTTGATTTTGCCGCTCTCAAAGGCCATCAGTGCTTCGCTGATACCTGTGTATGCGCGCATTTCCTTCGAGATGCTCGGGCGTTCGTAGGTGAGGTAGTAGCAACCGAGAACCATGTCTTGGTCGATGTTGAGGATCGGCGTACCGTCGGCTGGTTTTAGTAGGTTTTTGTTGGCAGCCATGATTTCGCGAGCTTCAGCCTGGCCTTCGTCGGAAAGTGGGACGTGGACGGCCATTTGGTCGCCGTCGAAGTCGGCGTTGAAGCCCTTACAAACGAGCGGGTGCAGCTGGATGGCACGGCCTTCGATGAGTACTGGCTGGAATGCCTGGATGCTCAGGCGGTGCAGCGATGGCGCGCGGTTGAGGAGCACATATTTGCCGTTGATGACTTCATCGAGGGCATCCCAAACGGCAGTCTCGCCGGTTTCGATCATGCGCGTTGCCGAGCGAATGTTGTGTGCTTGCTCGCGAGCGATCAGCTCACCAATTACGAACGGCTTGAAGAGCTCAAGCGCCATCATCTTAGGCAGACCACACTGATTGATCTTGAGTTCAGGGCCGGCCACGATCACCGAGCGACCGGAGTAGTCGACGCGTTTGCCGAGCAGGTTCTGGCGGAACCGCCCCTGCTTACCTTTCAGCATGTCGCTCAAAGACTTGAGGCGGCGGCGCTGGCCAGTGGCAGCTACGGCGCGGCCGGAACGAGCTGAGTTGTTGTCGATGAGCGCATCGACGGCTTCTTGCAGCATGCGCTGCTCGTTGCGGCGAATGACCTCCGGTGCGTTAAGCTCGATGAGCTTTTTCAGACGATTGTTACGGTTGATGACGCGGCGGTAGAGGTCGTTGAGGTCGGACGTTGCGAAACGGCCACCAGCAAGCTGTACCATTGGACGCAGATCTGGCGGAATCACTGGCAGCACGCTCAAGCACATGCTTGCTGGGCGGATGCCAGCGCGCTCCATGCTCTCGAGCAAACGCAAGCGCTTCATGAGTTTCTTCATACGCTGGCCTTTGGCGCCTTCGGCCTCGGCGGTCAGACTTTCAATAAGTTCGCGCAGATCGATTTCCTCAAGCAGCGATTGCAGGGCGGCGCCACCCATGCCGACGGTGATGAGCTCGCGCAGGTCATCTGGCAGTGCGCGGTACTCGCCTTCGCTCATGAGACGAAGCTTCTCGAGGCTGTCGACTTGCGCTTTGAAGGTTTCCCAAGCTTTGTCGACTTCGGCCTGCTCTTTGGTTTGCATTTCGGCCAGGGCTTTGATGTTGGCGTTCTCGGCTTCGGCTTCTTTTTCGTAGCGAATCTTGATCGCTTCCTTAGCGGCGGCAAATTCTGCTTCTTTATCGGCACGGAGCTGGTCGCGCTTCTCGATATCAACACTCTTCACAATGTAGCTTGCAAAGTAAGCTACGCGCTCGAGGTTCTTCACCGTAACACCGAGTAACAGACCAATAGCTGACGGCGCGCCGCGCAGGAACCAGTTGTGCACAACCGGCACGGCCAGGCTGATGTGGCCCATGCGCTCGCGGCGGACAATGCTCTTGGTAACGAGCTCGCCGTTTTTATCGACGGCCGCTTCGCGGGAGCGGACGCCTTTGTATTTGACGTCGTTTGGATTGATGTCTTTGACTGGCCCGAAAATTCGTTCACAGAATAAGCCGTCTTTCTCGGGTTTTTGGGTGCGGTAATTGATGGTTTCCGGCTTGGTAACTTCGCCGTAGCTCCATTCCAAGATGTCAGCTGCACTGGCAACCGCCAAGCGAACTGCGTCAAAGTCTGCAATGTCTGTGCTGTAAGAATATCGACGCATTACGCTTCCTCCTCTTCGTTCTCGTCGGCAACTGCTACGTCGTCGCCTCCGTTATCTTCATCATTTTCTGGCGTGTCAATGTCTACGCCATCTTCATTTTCAATGACCATAAATTCGTCAACTGCCGCATCTTCCGTCACGTCGATATCGGAAATAAGTGGCTCCGGCACATCAATGTCGGCCTGCGCTTCGCCCTCCTGCTGGATGCTGGTGGCTAGCACTTCTTCGGCGTCGACGACTTTGTCGGAATGGACGAGGTCCACTTTGAGGCCCAAGCCTTGCAATTCTTTCACGAGCACGTTGAAGCTTTCGGGGACTTTTGGCCCGACAATCGCAGTTTTTTTGATGATCGATTCGTAGGCTTTTGAGCGACCGTAGACATCGTCGGACTTAATGGTGAGCATTTCCTGCAACGTCGCAGATGCGCCATATGCCTCGAGTGCCCATACCTCCATCTCACCGAAGCGCTGTCCACCGTTTTGCGCTTTACCACCGAGCGGCTGCTGGGTGACCATCGTGTATGGGCCGGTTGAGCGGGCGTGAATCTTGTCGGCAACCATGTGGTTGAGTTTGATCATGTACATCGAGCCGACCGTGGTACGCTCCTTGAAGGCGCCACCAGTGCGACCATCGTACAGCTGCTGCTTGCCGTCGTCGGGCACGCCAGCTTCGGTGAGCAATTCCTGAATCTTTTCGACGGGCACACCATTGAATGACGGGCTGGCTACATACATACCGAGCATGCGGGCGGCCATGCCAAGGTGCGTCTCGAACAGCTGACCGAGGTTCATGCGTGACGGCACGCCAAGCGGGTTCAAAATGATGTCGACAGGAGTTCCGTCGGCCATGAACGGCATGTCCTCGACGGGCAAAATCCGAGCGATAACACCCTTGTTACCGTGACGACCACCGAGTTTGTCTCCCACCGAGATTTTGCGCATTTGGGCAACGAACACCTGGATCTGCATCAGGACGCCGGCTTTGAGCTCGTGGCCGTTCTCGCGTGAGAACACTTTGACGCCGACGACTTTGCCGTGCTTGCCGTTGCTCATGCGCTGGCTGGTGTCCCGAACTTCCTTGGCTTTTTCGCCGAAAATGGCGCGCAGCAGGCGCTCTTCTGAGCTAAGTTCCTGTTCGCCCTTCGGCGTGATTTTACCAACAAGGATGTCGCCGGGGTGCACTTCGGCGCCGATCCGAACAATGCCATCGTCGTCGAGGTGACGCAGCGCGTCTTCTGAGACGTTTGGAATGTCGCGGGTGACAATTTCCGGGCCGAGCTTGGTTTCGCGCACTTCGATCATGAAGTCAACGATGTGCACTGAGGTAAGCGTGTCGTCCTCAACCAATTTGCGGCTGATAATGATTGCGTCCTCGAAGTTGTAGCCGCTCCATGGCATGAAGGCTACGATGAGATCTTTGCCGAGTGCAAGCTCGCCACCTTGGATCGACATGCCTTCGATGAGTATGTCGTCTTTTTTGACCTTGTCGCCGGTGTTGACGACAACTTTTTGGTTGATGCTTGTGCCTTCGTTGCTGCGGATGAAGTGCTGCGGCTCGTAGGTGACGACGCCCTCGGCGTAGCGCACGGACACGGCTGCACCGGTGGCTTTGATGACTTCACCGTCGCCTTCAGCCAAAATAACCTGGCCGGTGTTGCGAGCGGCGGCTGTCTCGAGGCCCGTGCCGACGATTGGTGCTTTTGGCTGGATCAGCGGTACGGCTTGGCGCTGCTGGTTCGAGCCCATGAGCGAGCGATAGACGTAGTTTTTCTCAATGAACGGGATGAGGCCGGCGCTTGAACCGATGATCTGGTTGCGGGCAGCGTCCATGTGCGTGACTTCGTTGGCGTCGACTTCGCTTGATTTGAGGTTGGTGCGAACACTGACCCGCTCGTGAACGAAGTAGTTGCTGTCGTTGACTTCAGTACCGGCGCCGGCAATAACGGCGCTTTCTTCTTCTGAAGCGTCGAGATACACGACTTCACTCGTCACTTTTGCCTTGACTGGCCAGGTGGCACGGCCTTCAACTTGGGCGAGTTTGGCGCTGTCGGCAGCGGTGATCGTGGCCCCAGCCTTGACGAGCAGTTTGCCGCTGGCGTCTTCAAGATTTACTGAAGCAATGTGGCCGACGGCGTCTTTGGCCGTGACTGCGTTGATGACTTTGCGATATGGCGTTTCGATGAAGCCGTATTCATTAATGCGGGCGTAGTTGGCGAGGTTGAGCACGAGGCCGATGTTGGCGCCTTCCGGCGTTTCGACAGCACAAATGCGGCCGTAGTGCGTGGCGTGGGCGTCGCGGACTTCAAATCCGGCGCGCTCGCGCGAAAGACCACCAGGGCCCATCGAACTGAGGCGCCGCTTGTGGGCGAGCTCGGAAAGTGGATTGATCTGGTCCATGAATTGCGACAGCTGGCTCGAGGCGAAGAACTCGCGGACGGCAGCGACAACTGGGCGAGCGTTGATGAGCTGGCCAGGTGTGACGTTCTCGATCTCGCTCATGCTCATGCGGTCCTGTGTGTTGCGAACCATGCGCAGCAAGCCGACGCGGAACTGGCGCTGTACCAGCTCGCCGACCAGCTTGACGCGGCGGTTGGCGAGGCTGTCGATGTCGTCGGCTGGCTCCTGGGTGTTGTTGAGGCGAATAAGCTCAGCGACGATTGCGACGAGATCGTCCAGGCGCATTACGCGGTTTTCGACAGTGTTTGGCACATCCAGGTTGAGACGTTTGTTGATTTTATAACGACCGACGCGCGAAAAATCGAATCGTTTGAAGTTGTAGAACATGTTCTCGATAAGAGCGCGAGCGTTTTCGACGTTGGCGAGATCGCCGGGGCGCAAGCGGCGGTACACTTCGATGAGCGCATCGCTCTGGCCTTTGGTCGGGTCTTTCTCGAGCGTGGCTTCGAGGTGCGCGGTTTTGCCTTGGTCGACATGTTTGAAGGCTTCTTTCATCTGAGCCTCAGACATGCCAAGCGCGCGCAGCAAGGTGGTGACGGCGATTTTGCGCTTGCGGTCAATCTTCACGAACAATGCGCCATTTGCGGCAGTCTCAAACTCGAGCCATGCGCCGCGACTGGGAATGACTTTTGCACCATACAGATTGACAGTGCCGTGTTGATCCGCAGTGAAAAATACACCGCTCGAGCGAATTAGCTGCGAAACGACTACGCGCTCGGCACCGTTGATCACAAATGTGCCGCGATCGGTCATCTCGGGGTAATCACCGAGATAAATTTCCTGTTCTTTGACTTCGCCGGTAACTTTGTTGGTGAGCTCGACGGTCGCCTTGAGAGGCGCTTCGTAACTGACGTTATTTTCTTTGGCGTCGACTTCGCTCATCTTGGGCTCTTCAAAGTGATAATCTTTGAAACGAAGTGTCAACTTAGTGCCGGTGTAGTCATCGATTGGGCTGATTTCGGCAAGCAGTTCGCCGAGCCCTTCCTCTATAAACCATCGAAACGAGTTGTTTTGGTGATCGACAAGATTCTGCAAGTCAATCGCGTCGTCACGCTTTGTATAATAAATGCGATTATTGTCGCCCAGGGGTTTGGTTTGTGCCATGTGCTAGCAGTTCCTCAGTTATCCGCTCAAGTTTGCAGCCAACAAAGTCGAGCAGAGCCTTGTAAAAACAAGGCGCCATTGATAGTGTTTGGATTTTTCGCGCGGAAGATCTCTAAGTCTGGGGTTTTTGGCACTTGCTCATTTGCTCGAGAGAAACAGCTAGCACGCCCAACTTACACTACTTCTTAGAGTGCGATTGTGGGGCAAGTTGGTGCAAATGTCAAGCTTTTTTGCGTATGACGTTAGGCGGCCATTAGGGCTGGCGGAAATTGGTCAAGAAATGCTTGATTGCTCTCGGTAGCGTGACGGTACTGCTCGACTGGCACAGTGTGCGGGCCGTAGTATTTGTCTGGAATTACTTTGGGCGGGCCCAGGTCACGCGCGAAACCTTGCCTCCGCGCAGTCGCGAGTGTGTCGACATTTTCCCCGAATATGTATGTCGTGGTGCGATGTCGCGGGTCAAATTGGCTGACGAAGGTGCGAGCAAGTTCGGTGCCAACGCCCCTGTTCTGGTATCGTTCGAGCACATTCAGCTGTGTGATTGCGGTGTAGTTTTTCTCAGGAATGAAGAGCCGTTTTTGGATTTTGCGCAGAATGTTGCCGGAAACTTCATCTTTTCCCCAGATCACACCAACCGCTGCCATCGACTCGTAATCAGCTGCAACGGCAATCGCGCCGGCAAACTTTGCAAACCGACTTCGGTGCGCCTGCTCCATTGCGCGCTGGATTCTCTCTGGGTCGAACATGTGCGCTAACTCTTCGTTACTGCGTACTGATTCTGAGATCTGCGCGCGCCATGCGGCGAAGCCGATTCGCGCCGCAGCCTGCACAAGCTCGTCGGACGGCTTAGAGAACGAGTGAATAGCGATAGCTTCACCTTGGCCAATGTCAATCATGGTCTGATTATAGCACTCTCCCTTGGATATGCGATTGCATCTCTTCGGGCGCTACTTGGCACGTGGTGGCGTCGTAATGACGTCGTCAACCAAGCCATATTGCTTGGCTTCTTCGGCGGTCAGCCACTTGTCGCGCTCCATGTCTTCGTGGATTTTGTCGACTTTTTGACCGGTACTTTTGGCCATGATCGTCTCAAGTAATTTCTTGATGCGGAGTGATTCTCGCAGGTCAATCTCTTGGTCCGTGACTTTTCCGCGCGTGCCGCTCGAGGGCTGGTGAATCATGACGGTGGCGTTGGGTAGCACAAAACGCTTGCCTTTCGTGCCCGAACTGAGCAAAAATGCAGCCGCCGAGGCCTGCATGCCGATGCCGACCGTCTGGACGTCGTTCGTTATATATTGCATGGTATCGTAGATAGCCAGCGCATCATAAGCGCTTCCACCAGGGCTGTTGATGTAAAAGAAGATATCTTTCTTGGGGTCTTCGGCTTGCAGAAAGAGCAGCTGCGCAACAATAACATTGGCGGATGCTTCGTTCACTTCATTGCCCAGAAAGATAATGCGATCCTTGAGCAAGCGGGAATAAATATCGTACGCGCGCTCATAGCGGCCTTCGTTTTCAACGACGGTCGGAATGAGAATTTGGCTTTTTGGTGATTCAAGCATGGCGAGCCCTCATAATTAGTGTGTTCTTATGATACGATTCTGGCACTCGCGAGTCAAGAGTGCCAGTCACATCAATTGATGACTACTTCTTGGCTTTGGGCGTCGATTTTGTGCTTGGTTTTTTGGCTGGCTTTGTCTCGTCGGCAGGTTTTGCGGCGGGAATTTGAGCGCTTTTGCTGACACTCTTCGCAGACGACCCGTCACCTTCCGCATAACTCGCGAGCTTGGAAAGGGTTTTTTCAGTCATCATGCGTGAAGCAATATTGCGCCGCGATTCTACTTTGTCGAGTTCGGCCAGCATTTGTTTGTCGGTGTACTGCCCCTTGAGCATCTGCACGCGGACTTCGAGTTCTTCGGCGGAAATTGTGACGTGCTCGAGCTCGGCAATTTCGGCGAGTACAAGTCCGGCCTTCACGCGCTCCTCAGCTTCAGGCCGCAAGCGCTTACGGAACGTTGCCTCATCGGTGCCTTCACTTGCAAGGTATTCCTGCCAGGTCTGGCCGCGGTACATGGCATTTTGTTTTTGGTCGAGCTCGATGCGATCGATTTGCTCAGAAATCAGTACGTCTGGAATCGCCACTGAGCTGGCTTTGGTGACTTTGCCCAGTAGTTCGTCAGCAAAATCACGTTCGCTCTGCGCATCCTTCTCGGCCTGCATCTGCTTACGAATGTCGGCTTTGAGTTCGGCCAGAGTCTTGAATGGCCCAACCTTAGCGGCAAATGCGTCGTCCAGGGGCGCTTCGTGCAATTCCTGCACCTTGGAAACGGTCACCGTGAACGCGACCTTGCGCTTTTGAAGATCGCGGACGCCGTAATCTGCCGGAAATGTTACCTCAAACGTTTTGGTTTCGCCGGCGCTCAAGCCGATGAGCTCGGGCTCAAACCCTGGAATAAAAGTGTTGCTGCCGATGGTCAGCGGGTAATCCTTGCCGTCAGCGCCCTGGATCGGCTCTTTGGTTTTGGCGTCGACGCCGGCAAAATCAACCCACACTTGGTCGCCGGACTTGGCGGCGCGATCAACATCCTTGCGCTCGGCATCGCGTTGGCGCAAATTCATCAGCACTTCGTCAACCTCGTCGTCGCTGACGGTCGCCGACTTGCGCGCAACCTTGACGTGCTTGTAATCACCGAGCTTCATGTCGCCGACAACATCGACCGTCACCTCGAGCTCGAGCGTCTCAAACGGTACAAATTTCTGAATTTTGACCTCTGGCTGGGCGACGGCGCGCAGCTTCTCTTGAGCGAGCGCAGCAGCGTACAGCTCGTTCATCGCATGGTCAAGAAATTCTGTTTGCAGCGTGGCCGGATCGGCATGCTTCTCAACGAGATTGAGCGGCACCTTTCCCTGGCGGAAGCCTTGTACGCGGACAGTTTTGGCTAGCTGCTCAAGTACTTCCTGCTTAGCGTGTTGCAGGAGCGTAGCGTCGGCTACGAGCTGCAATTGAACTTTGGTGTCTGAGAGTTTTTTGGTGGTAATCTGCATAGGCTTTTACTGTAACAGATGGTAGCCGGAATATCCAGAACATTGCGACGACGAACTAGAGGTCGTCGTCGCGGTAATCCTTAACAATGCTTACGATGCGTGAGGCGCTGTGACGCTCTTCGACGCCGGTCACGAGATTGCGCAGCTCGTATTGCTCGTCTTTGAGTTCTTTTTCACCGATGAACATTGCGTAGTGAATGCCCTTTTTGACGGCTGTTTTGATCTGTTTGTCGGGCTTGCGGCCGGTCGCATCGACGGCGATGTTCACGCCCATGCTGCGGAGCTCGGCGATCACGTGCTGTGCCTGCAAAAACACGTCGCCGATGAGTGCCACGTACATGTCGGTCTCGGGGCGGAGCTTGGGCAGTAGGGCGTGCATCTCCAGGAAGTTACGAAGCGTCACGTCGCCCATGCCAAACCCAATGGTCGGCACTGGCTCGACGCCGAACAGCCCGACCAGCCCATCATAGCGGCCGCCGCCAAACATTGAGCGATTGTTCTCCGGGTGTTTGTCAAACACTTCGAACACGATGTCGGTGTAATAGTCGAAGCCGCGCATCAGCGTGATGTCAAACTCGACGTTCGTGATGCGCATTTCGGCCAGCAAGTTCATAAGTTTTTCCAGCTCACGCACTGAATCGTGCGAGCGCAGTACCTCTGGCAAATGCGCGATCTGCTTGAGTTTGAGCAGGCCGAGCAGCTTGGTCGGCCCGTTTTCGTCGCGCTGACTTGGGGTGAAAATCGCATCGGCCTCGGCGGCAAATTCGTCGGCCGGCATTTTGTGCATGCGGTCGATCAGCTTCACCAGCGTGTGCGTCTGAACGTCGCTCAGCTTGAGATATTCGGTCAAAATGAAATCAACCAGCTTACGGCTATTGAGCTTGATCGCGTACATGTCGTGGGTCGCGCCGAAAGCTTTGAGAATGGCGTCGGTGACTTGAATAAGCTCAGCCTCTGCCGTGATGTCGCCCAGGCCAAACATGTCGACATTGAGCTGCCAGTGTTCGCGCAGCCGTCCGCGCTGCGGCCGCTCGTAGCGCCACAAATTTGGAATCGAATACCAGCGCAACGGATAAGCCAACTCTTGGCGCCGAGCGGCAACCATGCGGCTGACGGTCGGCGTCATCTCGGGGCGGATTGCCACCGTGCGGCCGCCACGGTCCTCGAACACATATGTTTGCTCGCGGACAATTTCTTCGCCAGACTTGGCAAGATATAGCTCAATTGGCTCGAGAATCGGCGCGTCATATTCTTCGTAACCGAAATTCTCGACCACGCGCCGCATGGTGTTGAGCATGTATTTTTGCGTGCGCTTGTCTTCAGGGTAGAAGTCGCGCGCACCTTTGTAAGGTTGAGTGGGGAGTGCCATAAAATCTTTAAAATCCTTTTCGTTAGTGAGGTAGCTGCGAAGCCGAACGCGCGCCAAAAAAGCCGACGCGTCGGCTACCTATGGCTGAGCTGGGTTTGAGCGCAAATCATTCGGCGGTATTGTACCATCTTTTGCTTGGGCACGAAAGCGAGCTATGCGTATTTTGGCCGTCGCGGAGCTGCCTGTTTGTGCTATATATAATGAGTCACGGCAGTACCTTTGGATGGCCATGCGGCGTCCTGAGCTCCTCAAGGGAAAGAAACTATTGTCCGAAACACTGAAGGCCGACTATACGCTCAACCTTACGCAGATGGATGAGTACCTCGAGAGTCTCGCACAACGCGGGTCGTTCGACGTGGCCTTGCTTCGCGAAAACGGTCAGGGCTATCACGCTGCGTTCCATTCGCTCCTTGAGCAGCGGAAATACCGCGTGCGTTATACCTCTGGTGACGTGCAGGATATTTGCCGTCTCATCCGGCATAAGTTCCAAAACAAGAGATTTGAGGAGGTCTTCAACCTGACGATTCTTCGTATGGGCGAGGGTTTCGAGGGTAGCGCCTTTGTCAAAATCCAGCGAAGGAGGATTGCGGCCGTACACTTTCACGAGGGCGCGCTCTGGCCGTAGCCAGCAAACTAGGCCTGTAAACTGAGCCGTGACGCGCGGTGCGCAGATAGATTCTCGGCAGATGCATATCTGTCTGCGCACCAAAATAATTGAGTTCTTGGTTCCAATATTTCCCGAACAACGCCTCTGGCTATTATTGTATTTATGTGGTATAGTAAACATACCGTTCAGCTGTGGCATAGTGCCACCGCACGTTTTGCAAGGAGATTGCATGTCGCTTTCCCAGGCTGAGAAAATCCTCGAGTCCGCACTGGTGGACCTCCGCGAAGCGCTGCCTGCCCAGGACCCGACACTGGAAATCCTGATGCAAGGAGATCCTTTCTCGAGGTCGACGTACATACGCCTAGAGCGCCTGGTTCAGTACCTGGTGAACAAATGGAATGGACCGATCGCCAACGGCAGGCGCAATTACCCGATCCTCCGTGCAGTGCTTCAGTTCTCGGATGAATACTTCGAGGCGTACACCGCCGCGCACGCCGAGGAGAACATTCACGCCTAGTCGGGCGGATTCGCTCCGGACTCACCGTACGAGAGACACTACTCTGGCCATACGGCTCGCTTCTTCGCGACTCCCACGGTTCCACAGGACCCGCTGACGGCACCAAACGAGGGTAGCTCGGAAATTCGTCAACACGACGCTCCGAGCTACCCTCCTTCATATTTTGAGCAAACTGAATTATGCAGACTTATTTAGCCGAATATTCGAGCTATCTGGAGGCAAAGAAGGCTCTGGCGTGCCCACGAAAAAAAGCCATGACTGGTGTCATGGCGTAGGTAATTATCGACACTAACTATGGTGGGGACGAGAGGACTTGAACCTCCACGCTCTTTCGAGCACTAGCTCCTAAGGCTAGCGTGTCTACCAATTTCACCACATCCCCGTGATGCTTCCGGTATTTTACGGTAGTTTGCGGTAAAAAGCCAGCTGCGCATCGCCATGCGTCGCTTGGTGAATTTGGGCGAGTCCGGCAAAATCGGGCAGCGGCTGATCGGCCGGAAATGACAGCACCAGCAAGCCGCCAGCCGCAACTGCATGGCTGAGCCTCTCGAGTAAATTACGCTGGAGATCGTTGTACGGCGGATCGCACAGCACAATATCGAACGTATGATCGGGGTTGGTCTGGAGCCACGCACCTGCGCTTGCACGAACCAAGCTGACTTCGCTTTGAAGGCCGAGACTCGCAATATTGTCCGTGATGGTGAGTTGCGCTGCGCGGTCGGGCTCAATGGCCACGGCGTGCGCCGCACCGCGACTGATCGCTTCAAAAGCCAGCGCGCCAGTGCCCGCGAAAGCATCAAGCACGCGCAAGGTCGTAAGCTCTCCCAGGATATTAAAAAGCGCGCCGCGCATTTTGTCGCTCATTGGATGGGTGCGGTGCGTATGCGGCGATTCAAACAGCCGACCACCAAGCCTGCCAGCAATGATTCTCATGTGTTCTCCTTGCTCGATTCCGGGCCAGCATCACGCAGCCGCAGTGCGCCATTCTGCTGCGTGTCTGTGCCGCCAAAGAGTCGGCCTGATGCTGGGGTGTGTGCGATTCTGAAGTGCATGTTAATTGAGATTTGTGACGGCGCGAAGTTTTGTAATGTGGCGCAGTAGGCCGGGATGCTGCCCGAGATCTTCCTGAAGGTCGATAAATCGCTGGGCGGCGGCCCGAGCGCGCGCGATGAGCTGCATATCAGTGAGTTTGGCGACTCGCAAATCGAGCTGTCCATGCTGCATAGTACCATAAATTGCGCCGGGCCCGCGTAGTTCCAGGTCGAGTTCGGCAAGTTTGAAGCCGTCGCTCGAGCGCTCGAGCGCCTCGAGGCGCTTGGGCGGCGCGCTCGAATCGCTCATCATCAAAAAACAAAATCCCTGGTGCTCGCCGCGGCCGACCCTTCCCCGCAGCTGGTGAATCTGCGCCAAGCCGAATCGATCGGCCGCTTCAATAAGCATGACGCTCGCATTTGGTACATCCACGCCAACCTCGATAACGGTGGTCGACACAAGAATATCCAGCTTATGCCGCACGAACGACTGCATGATTTCCTGCTTTTCGGCGGGCTTCATTTTGCCATGTAGCAAGCCAAGTCGCCGGTGTTTGAACGGACCTTTGCGCAGCTCATCGTACGTCTTTTCGGCCGATGCGGTTTGCTTGAGCGAGCTACTCTCAGACTCGGTAATAAGCGGACAAACAACGAACATTTGGCGGCCAGCATCGAGCTGGGCATTGATTTCGGCATACAGCGGTGCGCGCGAGTTCGGCGAACAAATCCGCGTGATGATGGGCTGACGGCCAGCCGGCTTTTGGTCGAGAATCGACACATCCAGCTCGCCATACAGTGTGAGTGCCAGCGAACGCGGAATCGGCGTCGCCGTTAGGCTGAGCAGGTGCGGCATATGCTCAGCTTTGGCCATGAGCTTCTTACGCTGCTCGACACCGAAACGATGCTGCTCATCGACAACCACCAGGCCAAGCCGGTGCATATCGACACTTTCCTGGATGAGCGCGTGCGTGCCGATAATACACTGCGCATGGCCGGAGGCGATTGCTTCGCGGGCACTGGTCTTTTCGGACGCAGACATGCCGCCCACGAGCAGCGCTACTCGTTCGTGCATGCCAAGCGGTTTCAAGAGGGCGCTGACCGTCTTGAGGTGCTGCCTGGCTAGCAGCTCAGTCGGCGCCATGAGTGCTACCTGGTAGTTTTCTGCGATCGCCATGAGCGCCGCCATCGCCGCAACCACCGTTTTGCCCGAACCTACATCGCCCTCGATAAGCCGGTTCATCGGCTGCGTTTTCGCCATGTCGGTATAAATATGCCAGACGACTTTTCGCTGTGCGTCAGTGAGTGCAAATGGCAGATGGCTCACGAACTGCTTGGCGAGCTGCTCGTTGAAAGGAATACTGAGTGCGACATCCTGCATGAGTTCGTATTTGTTGAGCAGCGCTGCGAGCGTCAGCTCGAACACTTCCTCGAAGCCGAGCCTGAGGCGGGCGGCCTCGAGCTGCTCACGATTGGCCGGAAAATGGATCTGCTCCACGGCTTGTGAGTACGACATGAGCTGCTCCTGTTCGACAAGCCAGGCTGGCAACGTCTCAGGTAGCGCGCGGATAAGCGGCAGCGCTTCGTGCAGGTATTTGCGAATGTGGGCACTGGCGAGGCCCTTTGTCTCGCGGTAAATCGGCGTAATTCGCGCGGTGTTTACTGGAAAATCGCTCACCAGTTCGATGCTCGGGTTCAGGATGGCGAAGCGATTGCGGCTCAGCTCGTACTGGCCGGAAATAAAGTAGCGCTGATTCGGCTTGAGGCTGGCCTCGCGGTACGGCTGGTTGAACCACACGAGCCGCAGGCTATCGGTATCGTCGCTCGCCACGGCCTCAGTAATGTGCATGCCGCGTCGCACGTAGCGGCCTTTGGCCTGGGAAATAGTTGCCTCGATCGTGACTGGCCCTGGCCGTACCTCGTGCACCGTACTCACCTCAGAATAGTCGTCATAGCGGCGCGGAAAAAGATTGATGAGATCGCCCACCCGCAGCACATTCAGCACGGCAAATTTCTGCGCGACGGCTGGCCCGACGCCTTTCAACTGAGTGATTGCGCTTTCTGTGGTCATGTGATTTTCGGCTTAGTCGGCCGCGCTGTTATCTGGCTTTGCGCACCAAAAAGAAAACGCTCGGGCCAAAGAAAGTACTGGCGAGCGTAGGCTGCAAAATGCCTTCAATCGCAAGCATCGCACGCTTGGGTAAGATCTTTTTCAGCCCAGGACTGCGGAGATTCGACACTGACAAGATTCGGTCAACCTTGAGCCCGGCCTGCGCGAGCTGTTTGATGACGGTGTGCGGATTATGATTGACGAACGGAATTTCGTCTTTGCGCTGGTTGATTCGGCTGCGAATGTCGACTGGCTCGAGCGGCAGTTTCTTGCCTTTAAGCGCGTATTTGAGGCGATTGCGGCCATGCGCGTAGTTCGCTACCTCAATGATCGCATAGCCGCCGTCGCTCAGCACGCGGGCAATTTCGGCAAATTCGGTGCTCGGCTCCGGCAAGTGGTGCATTACGCGAATCATCGTAAGCAGGTCGAGTTCACCGTCTTTGAACTTGAGGTCATCGGCCTGCATGAGCTTGCGATCGACCTCTGGATGCTCATGTAGAAACTCTTTGGCAATGTCAAGTTGCTGCTGACTTGGCTCGGCGAGCGTTACTTTGTCGGCGTAGTTTTCGAGCAGAATGCAGAGTCGACCGTAGCCGCCGCCAACATCGGCGGCCTTGCCAAAATGTTTGCCGTCGAGCAAGCGCTTGATAGCCATTTCCTCGGCCTCGTTCTCATAGTCGCGGCCATCCCAATAGCGAAGGTAATTGTGCGTCGGGTCGTTGTACTGATCGGCGCGCTTTTTGGCGGTTTTGGTGTTAGTATTCGGCTTTTTCGTTGGTTCTTGCTTCATGATGCCTCATTGTACATTAAGTTTGCTCGATCAAAGCGCTATTTTTGCGAGTTTTGCCTTTGCGAAGGAGCAGACGGCCGTTGTGAAAATCACCAGCTTCAAGCGTCGAGCCCGGATGCGGCTGATCGTTTACATAAATCGCGTTATCGGCCAGGAGCTGGCGCGCTTCTGATTTCGAAGTGACAAGACCCGTGCTCACCAAGGCATCCACGAGGAGCGTGCCCTCGGCAACTTGCGCAGTGGGCAGCTCATGCCGAATTGCGTCGAGCGCCGCATCGTCAAGCTCGCCAATTGAGTGTTTGCCGGCAAGCACCTCAGTCGCCAGCTCCGCAACGCGCATAGATGCCTCGCCATGCACAAGCTTGGTGACTTCTTGGGCCAGTCTGATTTGAGCCGAGCGCTTTTTGGGGTCACGCAAATGCTCGGCCATCACTTCGGCCAGTTCTGTTTTGCTCAGCAACGTGTAAATCTTGATGTACTCAGCCACGCCTTCGTCGTCGGCGTTGATCCAGAATTGGTAGAATTGCGTCGGCGAAGTTTGGGCCGGATCAAGCCACACGGCGCCGCCCTCAGTCTTGCCGAATTTCACGCCGGTTGCTTTATTGATGACAAGCGGAGTGGACCACACGTGCGCTTCGCGGCCGTCGATGCGGCGGATGAGATCAACGCCAGCGATCGAGTTGCCCCATTGATCGGAGCCGCACAGCTGCAAACTCACGCCGTGTTCACGGCTCAAGTGCAGAAAATCATACGCTTGAATGAGCACGTAGCTGAACTCGGCGTAGCTGATACCGGCGCCATCTTCGCCGAGTCGGCTCTGGACGAATTCGCGCTGGAGCATTTGGCGCATCGGCACGTGCTTGCCGACGTCGCGCAAAAACTCGAGGTACCCTATATCCTTGAACCAGTCATAGTTATCCACAATTTCAAACGGCTGGCCAGCAAAAATAGTTTTGTATTGCTCGGCGATGCCCTTCTTATTGCGCGCAACCTCGTCGAGACTTTTGAGATCACGCTCGGTCGCCTTGCCGTCGGGATCGCCAATCAGGCCGGTTGCACCACCAATGAGCAGCACTGCTTTGTGCCCATGGTCGATGAAGTGCCGTACCATCATTGCCGCGGCCAGATTGCCAATCTGCATCGAAGGCGCGCTGGGGTCGACGCCGAAGTAAAATGCCAGCGGCTCACCATCAATCGCTGCAATGTCTTTGAATGTTGTCTGATTGACGAAGCCTCGCCAGCTCAGCTCTTCAGAAAGTGTCATGTCGCTCATATTATATACGGCCCTTTATTTATCTACAGAATCTGCTTGCTTGCGCGGACATCGAAGGCGCAAACGCAGCGGAACGAGTCAAGTTACCCATCTCTTATTAGTATACAGCAAGCTGAAGATATGCTGAATATGCATGTTTTGCTTGCGCGAAAGCGCCTATTATTTGCTATACTGAGTGGGAATAATCAACGCCAGGGAGCACACAAATCGGATGAATAATTCCAGAAAGAGCCCATCGAGTCCATCGCCTCGCCGTCGGCCGACTGCCAAAAGCACGTTCACGACGCACAGCGGTTCGGACATCAAACTGAACCGTAGTCTCGGTGACCGCGTGCGCGCTGGCCGCGATGCCAAGGCTCGTCGCCGGGCCGCTCACCTGAGCAAGCTACCAAAAAATCGCTGGAAACGTCTGCTCTATCGCTTACATCCGAAGCATTTGGCGGAGTATTGGTTTAGTCGCGATGGCGCGATCATGGCACTGAAGCTCTTCGGTGTGGGCATCGTGGTGTGCTTTATTTTGCTCGTTGGCGTGTTCGCGTATTTCCGCAAAGATCTGCCGAACCCCAAGGATATCTCGGTTAATGGCGGCAACATTGGCGGCACGATCAGCTACTACGCGCGTGATGGCAAGACGCTGCTCTGGCAAGATTACAATGCCGTGAACCGTATTCCGGTGCCGGGCAATCAGATCTCAGACAAGCTGCGCCAGGCTACCGTCGCAGTTGAGGACAAAGATTTCTATAAGCATGGCGCGTTTGATGTGCGCGGTATTTTGCGCGCGGGCTTTAGCGATTTGCTGCATAGTGGTGGCGGATTGCAGGGCGGCTCGACCATTACGCAGCAGCTCGTCAAGTTGAACGAAGGCTGGACGGCTGATCAGACAATTTCGCGCAAGATTAAAGAGATTATTTTGGCTGTTGACTTGGAGCGTGAATATTCCAAGGCCGACATTTTAACGGGCTATTTAAACACCGCTCCGTACAGCCCGGTTGACGACGGCGCGCAGACGGCGGCACAGGATTATTTCGGCATTAGCCCCAAGGATCTTTCGCTTCCGCAGGCGGCTATGCTTGCGGCGATTCCGAAGTCGCCGAACGTTTACTCGCCATATGGATCGCTGTTCGATTCGCAGGCGCTCATTTCGCGCCAGCACTATATCCTGGACCAAATGGTTGCCCAAAAGATGATCAGCAAATCCGATGCCGATGCCGCTAAAGCCGTTGACATCCTGGCGCAAGTGAAGCCGCAGCAAACGCAGTACTCCAACATTCAAGATCCATACTTCGTGATGGCAGCCAAAAATCAGCTTGAGCAGCAATATGGTGAGCAAACAGTGAGGCGCGGCGGATGGAAAGTCATAACGACGCTTGACCCTTCTCTTCAGGCTGATGCCGAGAAGCTCGTTGCGAGCAACTTGCCAAATGTCCAGCGCTACGGTGGCGATGAAGAAGCGATGGTGGGCGAGCAAGTGCAGACCGGCCAGGTGGTAATGCTGGTCGGCGGTGTCAGCTTCCAGGATCCTGATCATGGCCAAATTAACTACGCGCAGATAAATCTTTCGCCTGGATCGAGCTTTAAGCCGTACGATTACGCAAGCCTGATTAACGACACGACAAATTCCGGCGCGGGTTCGGTGCTGTACGACGTCAAGGGTTCGGTCACTACCAAACAAGATGGCGGCTACGCTTGTACACGCCCCACTTTGCCTCCGACAAATCCGCAGGCCGATTGTCTGTACGATTACGATCTGCGCTTCCCCGGGCCGCTAACCTTGCGCTACGCACTTGCCGGTTCTCGCAACGTTCCCGCCATTAAGGCGATGCTGACGGTCGGCACACAAAAAGTCATCGACACGGCTAATTCCATGATGGGTGTAAATGACGCCTACAAGTGTTTCGAACGTGGAGCCAACGTTGAAACAGCTGGTCCGGACCAGGAATCTCGTTGTTACGCATCTTCTGGAATTGGTGACGGCGCTTATTTGCACCTCGATAACCACGTCAACGGCCTCGCGACATTAGGGCGCCTGGGCTCGGCTATTCCGCAGACATATATTCTTGGGATAACTGACGCTGCCGGCAAGAACGTGTACACCTGGAAGCAGCCACAAGGCAAGCAGGTGGTACGCCCCGATGCCGCATACATCGTTGATAACATGTTGAGCGACCCGAATGCTTCATATCTGCCCGGTAGTTACAAGTTCCAACATTACAAAGGCTGGAACTTCGCAGTCAAAACCGGTACGACCAACGATAACTTCGATGGTCTCATGACAAGCTGGTCCACGCAGTATGCCGTCGCAAGCTGGGTCGGCTACCACACTCGCAACAAGGCCATGACGGCTGGCGGCATGGAATACATGACCACGCCACTGACGCGTAGTTGGATGGAAGAAGCGCACGACGCTTTGGGCGTCAAGGATCCGTCCAAGTTAAACTGGCAGCAGCCGGCTGATATCCAGACTCTGCCGTCGTTCATCGTGTCGTCGGGCTGGGGATCTGGAGCTGTATTGAATAGTCCACAAAACGCCGGTAAAGACATCTTCCCTTCCTGGTACGTGGCGCCTAAAGCTGGCGCGCCGCAGACAATCGACGTTGTTTCGGGCAACCTTGCTACTTCTTGTACGCCACAGCTAGCCCGCAAAACTCAGGGTGGCAACTTCAATGTAAGTGCATTCTCGGCCGACATATTCTTCAATGCCAGCGGTAGTGCGGCAGCAAATGTGACTGCCAACGACAACGTCCACAACTGCGGCGACACATCTCCTTCGGTGAGCGTCACGCAGGCACAATGCGATAGCCCAGGCAAATGTGACTTCACTGTTGTTGTGACGCAGGGTACGGATGCACTAACTGGCGCGTACAATACGTCTCCGGCAAGCACTGTTTCGCTGAGTGTGAACGGCCAAGTTGTCGCTTCGCAGCCTATTCCGGCTGGCGCGGGCGCCAACGGCACACCATACCAGACAACGTTCTCGGGAGTCAGTGTAACTGATGGCCAGTCCGTGCAGGCCCAAGCAGTCGACAGTGTGCTATACAGCGGCAACAGTACCATTACGGCTTCCAATACGGGTGGGAGCGGCGGCAACAACTGAAGGGGTCCGATCAGGAAACCACCAGTTCATCAGTCGCAGTCGCAATAAAGTTAGCGATAATTGCGGGCGCGATCCATCACCGTTTAGACTGCTGCTAGGTACTCCTTGGTGTTTGGCACATGCAAAAACAATAAGCGAGCACATGAGGCTCGCTTATTGTGTTCGTTGAGCGAAGCGGCGTATCTTCTGCTATGAGTTCTGGTTGTTGAGGCGCGCTGCGCTTGAACGAGACTGGCAGTGTGCACTTGCAAGCAAGTCAGAGTCGGAAATACCATGGCTGGCTGACAGCTCGATCGGTTAAGAACGGAAAAAAGTATGGGATGGCGGCTAGGGAATGCGGTCTGAAAAAGCTAGCCAATGAGCTTGCGGACTCGGACTGGCTTTGGGCCGTTGTGCTGGTTCGTTTTTGCACTACTGAGGCGGGCGTGAAGCTTGGCGGAAGCGGACGGCGCAGTACTCTGACTGCGGCTGGCTGCGGCGTGTGCAGGGCTCGGCGTGTTTTGGGCTTGGGCGGCTGGTGACTTCGCTTGCGCTTGTTTGGCACCGGCGGCTTCGCGCACTTGGCCGAAGACCATTTTGCCAGCGACCGTCTGATGCATGCGCGTCACAACGACCGGCATAGTGGCGCCCACAAAACGCGCACCGCCGTCAACCACAATCATCGTGCCGTCGTCGAGGTAGCCGACGCCTTGATCGCGATTGCTTCCCTTCTGCACGATCTTGATATCAAGCGTTTCGCCCGGCAGCGCAATCGGTCGTAAGCCTTGCGAAAGCTCGTTCACGTTCAGGACGCGTACACCTTCCACGGCCGCGACTTTCCCGAGGTTGAAATCAGTCGTGTAGAGTTGCGCACGGAGCTTCTTGGCAAGCGCGATCAGCTTGTCATCGGTGGCCTGAATGTCGGCAAACACGGTGCGGTCGATGGTAACTTTCATCGGCGCACTGTCTTGCAATTGGTGCGCAATGTCGAGGCCAAATCGTGCTCGCTCACGTTTGTGTGCGTCGCTGCCATCGGCAAGAAGCTGCAATTCGTTGAGGATAAACTGCGGAATGAGGAGCTCATCGGCCATAAAGCCTGTCTCGACGATCTGGACAATGCGCCCGTCAATCAGCGCGCAGCTATCCAAAATAAGCTTTCGCTGCGTGCGCGAAAATGCGAACTTCTCGGGCAAGCTGCCGGCGCGCTGACTCATCAGCAACCAAATAATAAGACCCAGCAGCACGATTTCAATAACATTTACCATGAATATGCGTTAATCCTTTTCCAAAAATTGATTCAATGCGCCGCGCACATCGGCCACGCTTTGCAAAAATGTTCCAGCATCCGACGTTTGCGATTTTTGCCGCGGCCCGATGGCAGCCTCGAAGCCAAGCTTTTTTGCTTCGGCGATGCGCTTTTCGATATAGGGCACGTGGCGCACCTCGCCGCTTAAGCCCACTTCGCCGAATACGACTGCGTTGCTCTTGAGCTGCAGACCCTTTGCTGCCGAGCCAATTGCCATGCAAATAGCAAGATCGGCCGCGGGCTCAGTGATGCGCATCCCGCCAACAATATTAATATAGATGTCCTGGTCCGCCAAACTGAGCTTGGTACGCCGCTCGAGCATGGCGACGAGCAGATTGACCCGGTTTAGATCGATGCCACTGGCGGCACGCTTGGGGTAGCCGTAGCTCGTTTTGTTCACGAGTGCCTGCACTTCGACGAGCAACGGGCGGGTGCCCTCGAGTGTGGCGAGTACCACTGAGCCGTCGCTGACTTGCCGCTCAGACAGCAGCGCTGCCGAAGGATTCAGCACGGGCTTGAGTCCTTGCTCATCCATCTCAAAAATGCCGGCTTCGCTCGTGGGGCCGAACCGATTTTTGGTGGCGCGGAGCACTTTAAAACCGCCGTAGCGGTCGCCTTCGAGCTGAAGCACGACGTCCACCACGTGCTCGAGCACTTTTGGCCCGGCAATAGCGCCTTCTTTGGTGACGTGGCCAACCAGAATCACGGCTGTGCCGCTTTGCTTGGCGGCTTGTAGGATGAGCTGCGTGCTATTGGTGATCTGGGAAACGCTGCCTGCCGCCGAACTGACCGCGGCGGCCGCAACTGTTTGAATTGAATCCACGACAACGAGCTCGTGCTGTTTGGCGGCGATGGTGGCGGCAATGTCGTCGGCGCTCGTGCTGGTTGCCATTTCGAGCGTATCGGAGCTGACGCCAAGGCGTTCGGCGCGCAAGCCTATCTGGTGGCCGGATTCTTCGCCGGAAACGTAGAGTACCCGATGGCCGCGCGACACGTGATCGGCCAACTGCAAAAGAAGCGTGCTTTTGCCAATACCTGGCTGACCCGCGATGAGATTGACGCTGCCCGCAACGATCCCGCCACCAAGCACTGTGTCGACATCAGGCATTTGCGTGAGCATGCGTTGCTGATCGTGTGCAACAAGCTGCTTGGCTGGCGCAGCTTGCAGCACACGCCCGCCAATCGCCGCCGCGCCGCTGCCAGTAAGCAAGATCGCCTCTTCTTGGAGTGTGTTCCATGCGCCGCAGTGCGGGCATTTGCCTGCCCAGCTTATGCTTGTTTCGCCGCAGTCGGCGCAGACATATCGAACGCTTGGTTTTTTGGCCATTTATCTAGTGTACCATTATTGGCCGACTGGTGTCAGCTGGCTGTTCAGCGACGACTCCAGCTCGCGCTCTTGCACGGCGATGGAATTGCGCGTGTCGACAATCTGATTATATTCGTCAATATGCTGCTTGGTGACAGCAAGTTCACTGTTGTAGGCGTTGACATCGGCGTTGTAGGCGATTGCTGCTGCGTGATACGCTGCACTTCCTTGGTCCATCGTATCGAGTCGCGCCTTTTGCAATTGTAGCGCCTGGAGCGTGTTTTGAAGATCGGCCTGCTCGGCATCGATCGTCTTTTTGAGGGTCGCGAGCTGCGCATCGTAACTATCGATCTGCTTGAGTTGCGCGGTGAAAACTGCCTGATACTGCGCATTGAATGCCACGACTTTGGCTCGATCCGAGAAATAACGCGCGTAATATGTCTCGAGAGGCGCCGGCAAATTGGCGATCTCAGTGCCAAAAAGCGAATGCATTTCGTTGACGAGCTCGCCTGGCTCACTTTTTTGGTACACGGCCAGCTGATCCTTGACTGTCTGATCGGTGAGCTGCTTGGAAAAACTAACGAGCATTGCATCAACCCGCGTTCGTTCCTGGCTGCTCAGCCGGGCATAGGCTTGATGCAACATTTCGTGCGCAGCTGTCACCTCAATGACGCCGTTTAAACGCGAATCGGTGACATCATAGAGGTAGATGCCTTGCCGGTTGCCCGTAAAACAGCCGAGCACCGCAGAATCTTCGCCCGAAGATTGCAGACTGCCGCAGTGCGCGTTGAAGGCAGGTTTGTTGTCGAGTTCTGGACGATCCAGATAAAACCAGTGCTTGCCGAGCGAGGTCATGGTCGTTTCGCGGGCAAGCTGAGCAATTGCCGCTGGCGGCGCGTACGAACGAAGCAGCGCCCAGTCAATGATGGCATTTCGCTGCCAAGCGGCCAGCGCGCCGCCAATCACCAGTATCACCAGCAAAAGACCTTGCCCAAGCGTCCCAAATCGAGCACGTTTCATGCGCCTATTGTAGCACGGGCTCGCTCGAGCCCGTGCTACAATAGGCGGACTCGCAGAACTGTTTTATACCAAGCTGTTTCAATCCGTTGCGCGGCAGCTACTCACCTGTCGTTGAATAGACGAGTTTGCCAGCTTTGGCTTCTACACGAACAATCGTGCCCTTCGGGTACTGATCTTCCAGCAGCGCGATCGACACATGATCCTCAATCGTGTCCTGGATGAGCCGGCGCAGCGGACGGACGCCATTGTGTGCGTCGTATCCTTTGTCGAGCAGATACTGCTTGGCAGCTGCGGACGTGCTGAGGCCGAGGCCACGTTTTTGCAGGCGGGCCCCGAGCTCGTCAAGCTGCAGATCGATGATCCGCAAGATGTCTTTCTTGGTGAGCGCGTGGAAAACAATCGTCTTGTCGATGCGATTGAGAAGCTCTGGGCGCATCGTTTTCTTGAGCTGATCGAGAACCTTGTCTTGATTGGCGGCGTGCAGCGCATCGAGGTCTTTGAGCGCTTCGGCGCCAGCAGCATGGAAACCGAGGCTCGCTTCTTTTTGTAATTTTTCGGCGCCAATGTTGCTTGTCATGATGACAATGGTGTTCGTGAAGTCGATTTTGCGGCCCTTGGCGTCGGTAAGCGCGCCGTCTTCAAGAATCTGCAGGAGCATATTGAAAGTGTCAGGGTGCGCTTTTTCGATTTCGTCGAACAAGACGAGGCTGTAAGGCTGGCGGCGAATCTTGTCGGACAGCTGGCCGCCATCATCGTAGCCGACGTAGCCGGCCGGCGCGCCGACAAGCCGCGCAACATTGTGCGACTCGCCGAATTCGCTCATGTCGATCTTTATGAGGGCCTTTTCCGAGCCGAAAAACTCACGCGCCAATACTCGCGCTAATTCGGTCTTGCCGACGCCTGTTGGGCCAAGAAAAATGAACGAGCCAATGGGCCGATCACTGCTCGAGATGCCTGAGCGGTTGCGGCGCACGGCACGAGCCACGGCCTCGACGGCCTCAGTTTGGCCGATGACGTGCTTGGCCAGTGTTTTGTCAAGATTGAGCAACTGACGAGCTTCGGCCCGAATCACTTTTTTGACGGGAATCCCCGTCATGCGCGCCACCACATCGGCGACATCTTCATCTGTTACGTCAATGCGTTTAGCCGATTTGTCGGTCGCTTGGAGCTTGGTAAGTTCCTCATTGATTTGGCTGGCACGCTGCTTTTCGCGGGCGGCTCGCTCGTAGTCTTCGGCGTCAACGGCGTCGTCAATTCGGCTGTTCACGAGCTTGAGCTCTTTCTGGAGCGCGCGAACCTCGGGACTCGTTTTGCCCTTGTCGACCCGCAAGTGCGCAGCTGTTTCGTCGAGCAAATCGATCGCTTTGTCGGGCATGAACCGATCGGGCACATAGCGCTTGGCGAGCTGCGTGATGTCTTCGAGCACGGCGTCGCTTACTTTGACGCCGTGAAATTCTTCGTAATGTTTGCGCAGGCCTTTGAGGATCGCTATGGTTTCGGGAACGGTTGTTTCGGGCACCTGGATCGGCTGAAAACGGCGTTCGAGCGCGGCGTCTTTTTCAATGTACTTGGTGTATTCGTCAGTGGTGGTGGCGCCGATGACCTGGATTTTGCCGCGGGCCAGCGCTGGCTTGAGGATGTTGCCGGCGTCCATGGCTCCTTCGGCCGCGCCAGCGCCCACAATCAGGTGCATCTCGTCGATAAACACGATAGTTTTGTCGTCGCGCTCAAGTTCGGCCATAACTTTTTTCAGCCGCTCCTCGAACTCGCCACGGTATTTGGTGCCAGCGATCATCCCAGCCAAGTCGAGCAGCATAATGCGCTTGTCGAGCAAGCTGTCGGGCACGTCTTCGGCGATGATACGCTGGGCAAGCCCCTCGACGATCGCCGTTTTGCCGACGCCAGGCTCGCCAATAAGCACCGGATTATTTTTGGTGCGGCGGTTCAGGATGGTGATGGTGCGGCGAATCTGCGCTTCCCGGCCTACCACGGGGTCAAGCTTGCCAGCGCGCGCCTGGGCGGTCAGATCAGTGCTATAAAAATCGAGCGCCGTTTTGCGCTTGCTGCTTGTGCGCGTGCGAGTCCGGCCGTCGCTTGAGTCGTCATGCTGCTGCTGGTTCATAAATTGCTCCAGCTCGACAATCAGACTGTCGACATCAATGCCGAGCTCACGCAAAAGCACCGTGGCTCGAGCGTTTTTCTGGCCCAGCACACTGTAAAGAATATGCTCGGTGCCGCAGTAGTCCTGGCCGTAATCTTGGGCCGTGTCGTAGGCCATCTTTAGTGTGAGCTTGGCCGTTTCGCTCAAACCCTTGGCGTTGCTAGGCGTGGCAAGCTTGGTTTTGGGCGTCGATCCCAAGGCCAGCTGCGCGCGCTGCAAGGTAACGCCGGCACCTTCAAGTACTTTGGCGCCCATGCTTGCATCTTGCGCGAGAATACCGAGCAGCAGATGCTCAGTGCCGACGTACATGCTGCCGAGACTGTGCGAAATAGCATCAGCGTGCTTTAGGCTGTGTAGCGCGTTGTTGGTGAGGTGGTTCAAAAAATCTTGGAAGTCAGCTGAGTTAGGCATGCTCATCCCCTTTCGTCATGCTTACCCAACTATCATAGACGGCTGGCACTCTCCAGTCAAGAGTGCCAGCCGTCTATTTCAGATTTTTGTAAGTTTTGCTATTCGCCGTGCTCTTCGATAGCTTCGAGCAGGCTGTTTTCGAGTTCAGTTTTCTTTTTTAGCTTGGGAGCGGCTGGCTTGGCGGCGCTGGCTGCACTAGCGTTAGCCGGCTGCGATGGTGCCTCCGCCGGAGCTGGTGCTTTTTGGCGCTCGGCTTCGATGTCGAGTTCGTAGCCAGTGAGTTTGCTCGCCAAGCGGACGTTTTGGCCGCCCTTGCCGATGGCGATACTGAGCTGGTCCTCGGGAACAATGACGCGAGCGCGCTTGGTATTGGTGTCGATGATGACTTTGGTCACCTTGGTTGGGCTCAGCGCGTTGGTGATATATGCAACTGCTTCGTCGCCCCAGATGATAATGTCGATCTTCTCTTGTTCGCCGATCTCGCTCATCACGGCATTTACGCGTGTGCCGTGGCCGCCCACGAACGTGCCGACAGGATCAACGCCGGGCACGGTGCTATGCACGGCGAGCTTGGTGCGTACGCCAGCTTCGCGGGCAATGCCCTTGATCTCGACGGCGCCGCTTTCCATTTCAGGAACTTCAGCGCGGAAGAGCCACTCGATGAACTGCGTGTTGCCGCGCGAAACGACCAGCTGCGGGCCACGCGGACCGCGCTCGACATCTTTCAGAAATACTTTCAAACGCTGGCCAGGGTAATAGCGCTCGCCCTGAATCTGCTCGCTGCGCGGCATAATGCCCTGTGCCTTGCCGATTTCGAGCCGAACGATGTTGCCTTCCACGCGGGACACGAGTGCGTTGATGACGTTGCCGATTTTGTCCTCAAACTCAGCCATCACGATCTCCCGCTCAGCTTCGCGCAGGCGCTGCAATACCACTTGCTTGGCAGTTTGTGCGGCCACGCGGCCAAAGCTTTTGACTTCTTCGTGCGTCTCGACCATGTCGCCGAGCTGCGCGTCTTTTTTCATGGTTTGAGCTTGCGCGAGTGTCATTTCGTAGGCCGGATTTTCGACGTTCTCGACGACTTCTTTGGCAACGTATGCGTCGACGGCACCGGTGTTGAGATTCATAGTGACGCGAACTTCTTGCTCACGCTCACCGTAATCACGGCGGTACGCAGCGGCAAGCGCTTGCTCGACCGCTTCCTGCACGACTTCTTCGGGCAGGTTTTTTTCCTCGGCCAACGCGCGAACGGCGAGGGCTAATTGTTTGACGTCTAGATCGTCCATATTTTGTCCTTTATTTAGATGCGATACGAAAAAAGCCGACCGCAGCGGCCGACCATTACCTAATAAGTATACATGCTGAGCAGGATGGTTGTCAATCGAGAAGCCCATCCAAATTAGTCTATGGCCGAGCGCAGCCTGCTCGCGTTTCGGGCAAAAACTCTTTATAGTAATGGCATGAGCAAAAAAGTACGACGACTAAGCGAGGGCTTTCGCCCGACAAACTATGTAATTGACCTCGACCCCGACCGCGCCAGCATGCGGCTCACCGGAACAGTGACGATCACCGGACTCAAGCGTGGCCGGCCGAGTCAACGGCTCACGTTTCACCAGCATGGGCTGAAGATCACCAGCGCGAGCGTTATTCGGCTCGACAAAAAAGGCGAGCAGCCAATCGAGATTGAGCGGATCAATCATCAGCGGACGCTCGACGAAGTGCGGCTGCACTCGCCAGCGATGCTGTACGGCGGTTCGTACCGCGTGACGATGGCGTTTGAGGGCAAGATTACACCGCAAATGGAAGGCATTTATCCCTGTAATTTTCAAGAAGACGGCGTGGAAAAGCAGCTGATTGCCACGCAATTCGAGAGCCACCACGCCCGCGAGGCGTTTCCGTGCATCGATGAGCCAGAGGCTAAGGCGACGTTTGATCTCACGCTCCACTCGCCGCTGCACGAAGCCGTGGTCAGCAACACGCCTGTCGCCTCGCAAGCTGAGCATGATGGCAAGCTTGTGACCACATTCGAAACGACGCCCAAAATGTCCACCTACCTCCTGGCGTTCGTGTATGGCGACATGCAATATAAAGAAGCAACTAGCAAAGATGGCGTGCTGGTGCGGGCGTACGCCACGCCAAGCAATGTCGCGTTCACCGACTTTGCGCTTGAAACGGCCGTGCGATCGCTCGAATTTTACAACGATTATTTTGACATTGCCTATCCGCTGCCGAAATGTGACCTGCTCGCCCTGCCCGATTTTGCCAGCGGTGCTATGGAAAACTGGGGCTGCATCACGTTCCGGGAGCAATGCTTGCTCGTTGACCCCGAGAATACGAGCCTGCCAACCAAGCAATACGTCGCCATGGTGGTCGCGCACGAGCTGGCGCACCAGTGGTTCGGCAACCTGGTGACGATGCGTTGGTGGACTGACCTCTGGCTGAACGAAGGGTTTGCCAGCTGGATTGAGTACCTGGCCGCCGATCATCTTTTCCCCGAGTGGCAGATGTGGACGCAATTTATTTTTGATGAACAAAGCGTGGCGCTCAAGCTCGACGCGCTGCAAAACACGCATCCGATCGAGGTGACCATCAATCATCCTGACGAAATTCGTACGATTTTCGACACGATCAGCTACAACAAAGGCGCCAGCGTCATTCACATGCTCGAGCGGTTCCTCGGGCACGATGCATTTCGCGATGGCCTGCGTTACTACCTCAAGAAACATGCATACGATAACACCGATACGACCGACCTTTGGGATGCGCTCGAAACGGTTTCCAAAAAGCCGGTCACGAACTTTATGTCGGCCTGGACGAGTCAAGCCGGCTTCCCGCTCGTGCACGCCACGGTGCAAGATCACAAGCTTGAGCTGCGCCAAGAGCCGTTTTTGGTGAATCCTGCCGAACGTGCTGCACATACGAGCGACGTCGTTTGGCCGATCGCGCTTGGCGGCAACGATGCGCAGGTGCCAGAACTGTTCGACAAGCAGACCGCGCACGTGGCGCTCGCCGAGCCGGATCAGCTCAAACTCAACCACGACCAAAGCGGTTTTTTCCGTGTGCTATACAATACTGATCATCTGGGTCGGCTTGCCGGCCAAGTGCGGGCTGGCAAGCTTTCGCCACTCGACCGCTTGAGTATTCTGGGCGACGCGTTTGAGGGTGCTAAGGCTGGCTACGGTCCGACCGCGGACGCGCTCGATCTGCTTGCGAGCTATGCTGGCGAAGATAATTCGGTCGTGTGGGATGTGATGTCCACGAATCTGTCAGCGATTCGCGCAGTTATGAATGACGAGACGATTCGTACCGAAATGAAGCCCTACGTGCGCACACTGGTGGCGGCGCAATTAGCTCGGCTGGGCTGGGATCCGGCGCCTGGCGAGTCGCATTTTGACACGTTGCTACGTGTGACCATTTTGGCGCTCGCTAGCAGCAGTGATGAGAAGTCTGTCGTCGATGAGGCGTTGCACCGTTTCAATACTATGCAGCGGACGGAGGATGTGCCGCCTGATTTTCGCGGTTTCATTTACGCTACGGCTGCCCGCCATGGCGACGCTGCGACGTTTGACAAGCTGCTCGCCTTGCACAATGGCACGCAAAATAGCGAGGAGCGGGTCACGCTGAGTTCGGCGTTGACCAATTTCAAGCAGCCCGAACTGATCAAGCGCGCGCTGAGTCTTATCGCTACCGATGCTGTCCGTTTACAGGATGTGAGCTACTGGATAGCATACAGTTTTAGCAATCGTTTTGCCCGCCAAGCGACATGGGATTGGATGGTCGCGCATTGGGATTGGCTTGCCAAAAATTTGAGCAAAGACCTCAGTTATTACCGCATGCCGATTTACGCGGCGCGCTGCTTTAGTGACGCGGCATTTTTGCCAACGTTCAAGGCATTTTTTGAGTCAGTCATGGAGCCAGCGCTCGAGCGCTCGGTGAATCAGGGCGTTGAAATTATCGAATGGCAATCTGCGTGGCGCGCCCGCGATTTGGAGTCGATCCGAGCGTATTTTGCGCGCGCGGCCTCGGCCGATCAACGTTAGCCAAGATCTTTGACGACGTTCGTGATCTGAAATGAAGGCCCTGATACTTCGATGGCGCACAGCTGCATGTCGCCGCGCCAAGCGTGAGCGTGCGCCCAGGATTGTGCGGCGAACCGCATTTGCTTGAGCTTAGCGGCCGTTATATATTCGATGCCGGTGCCAGAGCCCGCGGTCGCCCGATATTTGACCTCGCAAAAATAGACGACATTGGCTCGATGTGCAACGATGTCAATTTCACACCTGCGGGTTCGCCAGTTGCGCACAACGATATCACAGCCTTTGCGCACCAAGAAGTCCGCCGCGACCTTCTCGGCTTTTTGTCCGATTTCGGTAGTCGTCATGCGCTTTCGTTGGCCAAGAGCTGAATCGGCCGAAAACTACGCCGGTGCAAATCACAGATGCCAGCCGCGCGCAGCCCCGCTCGGTGCTGTGGCGTTCCGTAGCCAACGTGACTCTCAAAGCCATACGCCGGATACTGCCTGGCAATCTCGCGCATGTACGCGTCACGCGCCACTTTAGCAATGATACTGGCCGCGCTCACCGCAGGCACAAGATCATCTGCCGCGACTAGGCACTCAGTGCGCGGCAGATCGCGCAGGTAGTTATAGTTGCCGTCAATGATAATCTTTTCGTAGTCATCGGTAATTTCGGCTAGTGCTCGGCGCATCGCCAGCCGAACTGCTTCCGTCAGACCGATCTTGTCGAGCTCGGCCGGTGTCACCCAGCCTACACCAAATGCTACAGCGCGCTCGCGGATGCGAACGTCAAATGTTTCCCGCTGGGCGCGTGTGAGTTTCTTGGAATCGCGCAGGCCGCGAATGGGACGATCGAGCATCACGGCGCCTGCCACAAGCGGCCCAGCCCAGCTCCCTCTGCCAACCTCATCAATTCCAATGATCATGGCGGCAGTATAACAAAGTTTGGTCTGAGCACAAATGTCTTTGCGCATGATTATTGATGCTCATGGCAAGCAAACAAAATCGCCCCGGCCAGAGGCGCAGGGCGATTAAAGTAAAAAGCTAAACGAGCAACGTTTGCGCACTCAATCGAGCACGCCGCCCAGACAAGCGCTAGGCTTCAGTGCTATCGGTGGCCGGGGCTTCTTCGGCAACTGGCTCTGGCTTTTGATCGTTGGCAGCGTTGATTGATTTAGCGTCGAATGCAACACCGGTCAGGCGAGCAGCTTTACCGGTTCGGGCGCGCATGTATGTAAGGTAGTTGCGGCGAACTTTGCTGCGCTTGGTGACTTCGACTTTGATGACGAGCGGGCTGTGCAGCAAGAAACTCTTCTCCACGCCGACACCGCTGGCAATTCGGCGAACGGTGATGCGGCTGGTGTGACTGCCCTTGCGATCAGTGCGAATCACCAAACCCTGGAAAATCTGCACGCGCTCTTTGTTGCCTTCTTTAATTTTTTGGTGAACCTTAACGGTGTCGCCGCTTTTTACGTCAACAACCGCGGGTTTTTTGAATTGCTCTTCGATAGTCTTAATGATAGATTGCATGGCCTTATATTCTTCATTTTCCATTACTTTAGCGTCAGTATAACATATCTGTTAACTCGATTCAATAATTACTGGCCGGCACGTGCCTCATAGCGCCATCAGTGAACGCGTTCTGCTGCATCTTTGCGGACTGCGAAATTGAAGCAGCGGCGCAACATGAATGAGCATGGTGCGCCGCGCCGCCCGGTACGATGAATTCGCGATCATACCGGGCTTGAGAACGGCTCAACATCAAGACATCGTGTTGTGTGGGTCCCAATGAGTTAAGTCAAAGCCAAGCGCTGCCGTGATGTGACTCGGAAGAATGAACTGCCGGCGCGCAGCGGGGCCAGCGTCGATGTCCGTGTGTACTCATAGCTTATTACCAGGCTGTAGTCTGCGTGATCTTTGCCCTTCGGTAGAGACTTGATAATGCCCGCGTTTTTACTGCTCATCTGTCGCCAACCCAGAATCCGGATGACTGTGTTGTCACCGCGGTTCCACTTGGGAGCAAAGCAAATCGGCTGACCCTGCTCATGGTGCATCACGGTCACGGCTGTGGTTCCGATGCCCGGAACGGCCAGCCAGTACTGCATGCCGCACTTGAGCTGTTTGAGCTTGGTGATTCGCGTGCGCTCAAGCTGTTTGCGCTCGGCCTCGAGTGCCTTGGCGCGCAGTTCGAGCGCTTTGGCTTCTGCCTTCCTACGGAGCTCGTGACGATTCTGCCGGCGACGAGTCAATCGGCCCAAAAGACGACCAAACATGATGGAGCCCGCTCTCTGTTGTCCGTGGTTTCCTGCACTGACCGACGGATTATAGCAGTAGCTCATGCGCTCTGTCTATGCAATACTGTACACATGGATTACGCACAAATCGCACTCGAAAAGCACAAAGAACTCAAGGGTAAAATCGAGGTCATGGCCAAGGACACGGTCGATAGTCGCGATAAGCTGAGCACGTACTACACGCCAGGGGTCGGCGCGGTAAGTAGCTACGTGGCCGAGCATCCCGAGGAAGCGCGCGAGTACACCTGGCTCAATAATACCGTGGCAGTGCTGAGCGATGGCTCGGCAGTGCTTGGCCTTGGCAACATTGGGCCGCTTGGCGCGCTGCCGGTGATGGAGGGCAAGGCCATGCTGTTCAAGCAGTTTGGCGACGTCAATGCCGTGCCGATCGTGCTGGCTGTGCACACGGCCGACGAAATTGTTGCGGCGGCCAAAGCGATCGCGCCAAGTTTTGGTGGCATTAATCTCGAGGACATTGCTGCCCCGATTTGTTTTGAAGTTGAGAAGCGGCTCAAAGCCGAGCTCGATATTCCGGTCATGCATGACGACCAACACGGCACCGCGATTGTGACGCTCGCGGGTCTTATCAACGCGTGCAAGGTAACTGGCCGCGAACTCAGCAAATGTTCGATCGTGCTGGTTGGCGCGGGTGCCGCGGGTGTGGCGATTGCCAAGCTCATTCATCTTTTTGCTGGCACCGATATCGTGAGTGTCGACAGCAAAGGAATTATTGGGCCGGGGCGCACTGATCTCAACGCCCAGAAGCAGGAGCTCCTGGCATTTAATAAGCAGGGCAAGAACGGCTCGCTGGCCGACGCCGTGCGGGGCGCGGACGTTTTTATTGGCGTGTCGCAGCCCGGACTGCTCACTGGCGAGATGGTTCGCAGCATGGCAGAGCGTCCAATCGTGTTCGCTATGTCAAACCCGACACCAGAAATCATGCCCGACGAAGCGCGGGCCGCCGGCGCAGCCGTGGTGGCGACTGGGCGCAGCGATTTCCCCAATCAGATCAACAATTCGCTCGCTTTTCCTGGCATTTTCCGCGGCGCCCTTGATAATCACGTCCGCGCCATCACCGATGAGCATAAGCTCGCGGCTGCTCAGGCGATTGCCGCGCTCGTGCCGCAGCCCACTGCCGACGAGATCATCCCCGGCCCGTTTCAGCCCGGACTTGCGCAAGCTGTCGCGGCTGTCATCAAATAACGGCTCGCCGGCCGCACATATTCAAGTAGCCGACCAGTAGTACCGTGCCGAGCTAGCTGATAACACGGTAGACTTCTTCGATCGTCGTCTGGCCGGCCACGGCCTTGAGTATGCCATCTTGTAGCATGGTGATCATGCCGTCTTCGATGGCCTTCTGCTCGAGCGCGGTTGTGGTGATTTCGTTGGGTGGCTGGCGGAGAAGCTGCTGAATGCCTGGCGTCATGCGCAGTTGTTCGCGAATTGGCATTTGGCCGATGTAACCGAACGGATGCGCCGTCGACGTCCCGGGCTTGTACAGCGTAAGATTAGTGAGATCAGGCCGTTCAACTCCTTGGGGAAGCGTGTCAATAACCGCCTGCAGCTGCGCCTTGAGTCCAGCATCCGGCTGGTAGGCCTGCCTGGTTTCATCGTCGAGCTGGCGAATGAGCCGTTGCGCCATGATCAAATGAATGGCTGAGGCAAACAACGGGTTGATGCCGATAAAATCGAGCATGCGCGTAAGTGCAGCGGCGGCACTCGAGGCGTGAAAAGTACTGAGCACCAAGTGGCCTGTGAGCGCAGCTTGTAGGGCCGTACGCGCGGTGTCTTGGTCACGAATTTCGCCGATCATCACGACGTCCGGGTCAAGCCGCAGCACGGCACGCAGTTTTTCGGCAAAACCCTGGTCGTTCGTGTCGCCCTGCACTGGGATCTGCACCACGCCTTCCATGAAATATTCCACTGGATCTTCAAGCGTAATAATTTTGCGTTCGTCAGAATTCAAGGTGTTGATAAGCGAATACAACGTCGTCGTTTTGCCCGAACCGGTCGGCCCGACCACGAGCACCATGCCCGTCGGGTGCTGGATGATATCGTCGACAACCACTCGTTCACGCTCCGACAGGCCCAAGTGCTCGAGTGTCAGGATCTCCATCCGGAGTGTGAACAGCCGCATCACAACATCCTGGCCGTACGCCGCTGGCACCGTTTCGACGCGTAAGTTTACCGTGACGTCTTCACCAGTTGCCATGCGATATGTGCGGTTGATATGCCCGGTTTGGGCATCGAGCGCGCCAGTGGAAATATTTGCCGCCACGGCGATCGATGACAGAAGTTGATGGTATTTCTCCCTGGGAAGGTCGGCGATCGGGTGCAAAACGCCGTCAACGCGAAAGCGAATGCGCACCAGCTCACGCCGATTTTCGAGGTGAATATCCGATGCCTTGAGGTGGTATGCTTGCTGCACGAGGTATGCCAAAATATCGTCTGCTCGCACTTGCGCAAGAGTTTTGGACACTTCGCCGAACAGTTCCGAGCTCGAGCCGCCCTGCTTGCTGATGGCGATTTCTTGGTACTCGACTTTTTTGGGCGGGTCGTACAAGCGCATGTACTCGCGGTAGCCCGTGTCGGAAATAATCGCGAAGCCGGTGCGAACATCGGTGAGGTGCGCGCGCGTATTGTTGATAGTCTGTTGGGATGTGGTGGTCGTGATGCCAAAGAGCGCCGAACTGCCATCGAACCTTAGCGGCACGATACGGTGCGCGTACATGTCGGGCACGGTGAAAAAGTCTTTGAACAACAGTTTTTCGCCTGGCTGAGACGTGTCATAATAGTCTAAATTAAGCAGCCTGGCGCGACGCTCGGTCGCCTGCTCTTCGTCTTGGCGCGGATCAGAACTCATGCGCTCAGTATAGCATGAGCACATTGCCGCTGCGAGCATTTTGGCGGCAGATCGCCCCGCAAAATGCTCGAGTTACCACTCGGCGAATGTGCACCGATACAGCGCCATCGCGGCCGCCTGCGCGACGTTGAACGACTCTTTGCGACCAAACATGGGAATCTCGAGCGCCAAGTCGCACGCTGCAAGCACTTCAGGTTCCACGCCCTCGACTTCACGACCTATAAGAAGGGCGATTTTCGCCGGGGGCATGAACGCCGGCAGCGGCACTGCGCCGGGCGCTTGCTCGACAGCCGCTACCACAAAACCTTCACGCTGAAGCTGCACGATCAATGCCAACACGTCGGGCACTTGCTCCCAGGCGATCATATCTTCGGCATCGAGCGCCGTCTTGTGGATTTGGCGAGCAATCCTGGCGCTTTCGTGCGGCAAGCGGCCATCATGCTGCATGGGCGGATATGGCGTGTAGCCAGTCAGATACACCTTGGCCGTGCCAAGCCCCTCGGCGGTGCGAAGGAGCGAACCGACGTTGTGGCAACTCCGCAGGTTGTGTGCAATCAGGACAATCTCAGACATAATTTGCTCAGTATACCTCAGTGAGGCTTGCCTTCGCAAAAATGTCGCTCATCTCTGAAGCCTACTCAGCCCGGGTGACCGATCAGACGGATTCAATAAATGCTGCCGGCTGCACGCGTTAGCACGACTGCGGCAACTGCGACACCAGCAAGCGCAATATCAAGTGCAGGATGCGCGAGCAGCAAAGATTCGCCGCGAACAAGCACTCGATGCCACGCACGAGTGTGGCGAACGGCGAGCATCAGCACGGCAGCGATCGCCGTTAGCATGAGGGCGGCAATCATCCAGGAGGCGCTGCTTCCGCTGAGCATTTGCAGCTGGGCGATGTTTTGCGCTTCACCTGAGAATAGTTGCGGCCGTGGTGTGCTAGGTCGCGATGTAGTGCTCACGCCAGCCAAAGCCTGGCCGCTCGTTGCCGCGGTGCTCGGTTCGCCATACAGCGCAACCACGATCGTTTCGGCACCGTGCCCCTGAAAGTGTGCGGCCTGCACAATGCCAAATCCAACGTCTTGATATGCGTCCTGCAAGAGATTAGCACGATGTTCGGGGCTGCTCAGCCAAGCCGTTGTTACGGCACTTGTTGAGGCAAATCCATAGGCTAGATTCTCGCCAGCCACTGCGTATGAGTAGCCGGCCGCACGAATAAATGTCCACGGCGTGGCACCGTTCGGCGTATTGTGCGACCAATAATTGCGTGCAGCCATATCTCGTGCTTTGGCTTGCGCAGCCTGCATCAACTGCGAATTAAGCTTTAATGAATTTTCGTGGTCGCTGCTTCGTGCTTTGTTGGTCGCCTGCAGCAGCGAAGACGCCGTTATGCTGTTCGCACTGACGCCGAGCACGCCACCAACGCCGCGAGAGAGCACGGCACTACACACAAAACCGAGCGCGATAATCGCTACGATTGGCAAATACGGCAAATACGGCTTTGAATAATGCTTCGACACACGGTGATGCTGGCCGGTTCGCTTTTTCTGATGCGGCGAAACTGCTCGCTTGGGTTTGGCAACGAGAACCATACGATCGCAGTATAGCACCGCTTATGTTTGCGCGCTACTACATTGCGGCCGCCGACGGTATCTTCCGCTTTTTATGCACGCTAGCTCATCCAGCTTAGCGATTTGGCCAGCCCTGCTTACTGGATCTTGAGATTCTCGGCACCTACGAGTTCACGCAGCCGTTCAAGCGTTGCGCCACTGCGCTCAATGCCACCGGGCAATTTGATGATCTGCTTGCTTTCGGGAGGCCCAAGCACGAGCACAACATCGGTCGAGCCACTCGATTCATCAATTGCCGTTTTCAGCGAAAGCAGTTTGGCTTGGTCCTGACTGTCGAGCAAGCGAATAAAAATGCGCTCGTTCTTGGGCGGCAAGCTGCTGCCAACACCTTTGGTTGCAGCGGCCGCAGCGTTTGGGCGAGCAGAGGTTACGCCAGCCGCAACCACACGTTTCACGCCTGGCGCCCGCAATTTCCTGCCCGTCAGCTGGTAGTTCGCCGCTTGCTCGGCGGTGATTTCCCGGGCATCGTCAACCAAAATCTTCACCTCCTCGCCCAAATTCCCGTCGCGGTCCTTGGCCGAAACTTTGCCGCGCGACAGCACGACTGTATCACGCTCCCAAAGTCCGGTCGTCTGCTGGTAGGCATTCGGAAATAGGATGAGCTCAGTTTCGCCGGTCTGATCTTCGAGCTTCACGAAAGCCATTTTCTGACCGTTTTTGGTGGTAATCTCGCGAATGTCGACGATCGTTCCGCCCACCGTGGCAGCCTTGCCGTCATGTTCGGGCTTGATAGTGCCGAGCGGCATTGTCTGTTCACTTAAGAAATTTTCAAACATCGCCAGCGGGTGCTGACTGAGGTACAGGCCGAGCAACTCGCGCTCCCACAACAGCTGTTCGCGCGCAGTGTACAGCGTAAGTGGCTTTTCCAGCAACAACTGCGGTTTAGTGGCGGAGACGTTTTCTTCGTCTGCGAGCAGGCCAAACAGATCCGTCTGGCCGCTGTTGGCTTCCTTCTGAAGTCGCGCGCCGTATGCCAGCATCGCGTCCATATTGTGAAGCAGCTTGGAGCGGTCGCCGTAGCGATCGAAGGCGCCGGCGCGCACCAAGCTTTCGAGCGCCTTGCGATTCACGATGCGAACGTTGACTTGGCTGAAAAAATCCTCGAGCGTGGCAAATTCGCCGTTGGCCTCGCGTACGCGCAATATTTCCTCGACCGCCCCCGAGCCGACGTTCTTGATGGCATTCATGCCGAAGCGAATCGGCGCTTTGCGGTCATCAGGGTTTTGCGGGCTGGGCACCACCGCGAACTCATGGAATGATTCATTGACATCTGGCTGGAGCACGTTGATGCCCATCTTCTTGCATTCGGCAATTTCCACCGCTAGCCGATCGGTGTCGTCAAAATCACTTGTCATCACGGCCGCCATAAAAGCCGACGGATAGTGCGCCTTGAGGTAAGCCGTTTGGTAGGCGATCAGGCCGTAGCACGCGGCGTGCGACTTGTTGAAACAGTAGGCCGCGAAATCCTCGAGCTGCTTCCAGAACGTTTCCATTTCGGCTGGATTCGCGCCATTTTTGACTGCGCCATTAATAAAATCCACCTTCATTTTCTGCATCACTTCAATCTTTTTTTTGCCGATTGCTTTGCGCAACGTGTCGGCCTGGCCACCAGTAAATCCGGACAGCTCCTTCGAAATTTGCATCACCTGCTCCTGATATACGAGCACGCCATATGTTGGCTGAAGCGCCGGGATCATCAAGTCGTGCACGTATTTGATCTCTTTGAGGCCGTGCTTTCGGGCAATAAAGTCATCGATGAACTGCATCGGACCAGGCCGATACAGCGCCACCATAGCGATGATGTCATCGAACACCGTCGGCTTGAGCTCGCGCAAGTATCGCTTCATGCCGGCAGATTCAAGCTGAAAAACACCTGTGGTATCGCCACGCTGGAATAGCTCAAACGTCCGCTGATCGTCGAGCGGCAAGGTGTTGATGTCAATCTCAACACCATAGACGCGCTTAATAATCCGCAGACAATTATTGATGATTGTGAGGTTTGACAGCCCAAGGAAGTCCATTTTGAGCAAGCCGAGCTCCTCGATCGGATCCTTCGGATACTGCGTAGACACGACGCCTTTTTGCGCCATTTCGAGCGGGGCAAACTTGACGATATCGTCGGGCGCAATCACCACACCGGCAGCGTGCACACCGTGCGAGCGAATCGTCCCCTCCACGCGAATCGCGAGGTCAAACACTTCGCGCGCCGACTCGTTTTCTTCATATTCCTTTTTGAGATCGGGGTCACTGACGAGCGATTTTTCGAGCGGAATGTGATGACCTTGCACGGGTGCCGGAATCATTTTGGCCCAGCGGTCGGCTTCGGCGTAAGGCACTTGGAGCACACGCGCGACGTCACGCACGGCGTTGCGCGCGGCCATCGTGCCAAACGTCACGATGTTCGCCACGCGATTCTGGCCGTATTTTTCGGCACAATATTGAATCACTTCGTCGCGGCGCGTGTCCTGGATATCGATGTCGACATCAGGCATGCTGATGCGGTCTGGGTTCAGGAATCGCTCAAACAGCAGATCGTACTTGAGTGGGTCGAGCTCAGTGATCTTGAGCGAGTACGAAATGATCGAGCCGGCGGCCGAACCGCGTCCCGGCCCGAACACGATGCCTTGGTCTTTGCCCCAGTTCATAAAATCGGCGATGATCAAAAAGTAGCCGTTGAAGCCCATTTGCGAAATAATGCCGAGCTCATAATCGGTACGCTCGAGCACTTCGGGCGACAAAAGTTGGCGTGCTTGCTCGACATCAAGTTCCTTGGCGTCGGCCTCGGCCATGCCGCCATATCGCCACGCCAACCCCTTAAAGACAAGTTTGTGCAAGTACGTTTCTTCTGTTTCGCCCCGAGGCACCGGGAATTTTGGAATGAGAATGTCGCCAAGCTTGATCTGAATATCGCAGCGATCGGCGATTTCGCGCGTCGTTTTGATAACCTCGGGATGCTCGGCGCCCCAACGGTCGATCAGCTCCTGCGGATCAACCACATGCAGCGGGTAATCCTTGAGACTCATGCGTTTTTCGTCGCTCAAGAACGAGCCGGTGCCCACGCACAGCAGGATTTCGTGCGCGTCTTGATCCTCGTGCTTGAGGTAATGCGCGTCGCACGTCAGCGCCACTTTGATGCCCAGCTCCTTGCCCAATCGCAGTACCTGCGCGTTAATTGCCTCTTGGTCTTTGCTCGGCAGCGGATTGTCGGGGTGGCCGTGATCTTGGATCTCGAGATAATATCGATCGCCAAAAACACTCTGATACCAGCGAGCCACCTCGCGCGCCTGCTCGTACTGTTCGTTGCGCAGCGCGTCGCCAACTTCGCCACCCATGCAGGCACTCAGCGCGATGATGCCTTCATTGTATTTCTCGAGCAGATCGTGGTCGATACGCGGGTAGTAGTAAAATCCGTCGAGGTTAGCCGTAGTGCTGAGCTGCATCAAATTTTGGTAGCCCTTGTGGTTCATCGCCAGCAAAATCAGGTGAAAACGCTGCTTGTCTTTCTGCGGATCTTTGTCGGTGTGTTTGCGTGCCGCCACGTACGTCTCGATGCCGATGATCGGTTTCACGCCGCTGGCCTGTGCCTGCTTGTAAAATTCAATCGCGCCCGAAAGCGTACCGTGGTCGGTCATCGCCACCGCTTCCATACCAGTTTCTTTGGCAAACTTGAACAGGGCCGGCAGCTTGGTCAGCCCATCGAGCAAGCTAAACTGCGTGTGATTGTGCAGATGCACGTAGTCGCTTGGCCGCAACTCAGTGGTAGCAGGATTCAAATCAGCCATGTCTCATTTCTCTGCTTGTAGTATACCGAATCGCGCTCGAGTTTGGCAGGTTTTGAGGCACGTTTTACAACGCTTATGGTTGGCAATTCGGCGGAGCTACTTGGCAGCGAGGTACTTCTTGAGGCTGTCCACGGCCTTGCCGGCGGCATCGATCGCTTTTTGTAGATCTTGATCGTCGGTAAGCTTGCCTTCGTGCACATTGCTGAGCACCTCACGGACTTTTTCGCGCACCGCCATGGCTTTTTCGGACACGGCGTTCAGCTCTTTTTTGACCTTATCACTGGCATCACTCGTTTGCTCGTTCGCCTGGGCGAGCAAATCATTGAGTTGGGTGTGAACTTTTTTGAGTTGCTTCTCTGTTTCGGAGATTTGCTCGGATGCCTTGCGTGTCAGCTGGGCGCGGGTGTCGCTGCCCTTTTTAGGAGCAGTCAGCAGCCCTGCCAAGTATCCGGCGGCGGCTGCCGCCATCGTGCCAATCGCCATTCGCTTCGCTGTTTTACTCATGCTTGTCTCCTTTTCGTGTTTTATGCTGCGCGGCCGTCTCCGCAACGGAGCGAACAAAACGCAAGAATCCAAGTGGCGCGGCCGACGCACGAAACATGTCACTCACCGATTCGGCAGAATCAATAATCTTCTCAGCCTTAGCCGTGATGTGCCGTAAGTTGTTCACGAACTTGAGCACGGCCGCAACAAGTGCGATCGACAAAATCAGAAAAATCCCAAGGAAGCAGCACAAAATGATGGCGATGATTTGCTCGGCGGTTGTCATACCACTAGTATACAACACATTGCAACTCCAGGTTAATGCCTGCCGGCTTTTAGTAAAGTCGAAGTATATCTTTAGATGCAATTACTCTCTGAATTCGCTTCATGGCAGGTCGCCCACCGAGCTCTCCACGGTATTGCTGCGCGCCTGCGCAAATGCCATGCACAATCCTCACCGGCTGAAATCTACATGCTGCTGAGGCCTGCTTTATGATATGGCCGAGCGAAGATAGGCGCGAAAATCGTCGCCGATATCGTCGCGAAGCAGCGCATACTGCACGACAGCCTTGAGATAGTCGAGCCGATTGCCGGTGTCGCAGTATGTGCTGTCTTGCAGCGCGCAGGCAAACATCGGCTTGCCAGCATCAAGCATTTTTTGCATCGCGGGTTGCACGAAGAATTCCTGGTTTTCGTCGACAAATTCGGCCGCAACTTCATCGAGATACCGAAAAATCTCCGGCGTCAAAAGATAGCCGCCGACACTCGCCAAGTTCGATGGCGCAGCGGCTCGGCCCGGCTTTTCAACGATGCGGTCCATTTTGATAATGCCGTCGCGCACCGGTGAGCCGCCCATAATTCCGTACCGCTTAAAATCTGCTTCGGCGTCGACTTCTATGCAGGGGAAGATTGATCCGCCAAGCTCTTGATATAAGTCGCACATTGTCTGAAACCGGTTATTGTGCGACAAAATGAGGTCGTCGGCCCAGGTATAGATAAACGGCTCATCACCGATGAGGTGTGCGACGTTCGCAAGCGGCGTGCCACCGCCATACCGCCCTTTTTGCCGCACATAAATAAAATTGGCTAACTCGCTGATCTTTTGTGTTTGCTCAAGGAGCGGGGCCTTGCTCGGGCCGCCCGAGCGTAGATTATTGATAAGCTCCTGGTTGGGCGCGTCGAAATGATCCTCAATGGTGCGCTTGGTGTAGCCAGTAACAATAATGATGTCACGGATGCCCGCCTCGACCAATTCCTCAACGATATACTGGATGATCGGCTTGTCCACGATCGGCAACATTTCTTTCGGCATGGCCTTGGTCTGCGGCAACAGCCGTGTGCCGAATCCAGCCGCCGCAATCACAGCTTTGGTCGGCGATTTGGTAGTGCCGCTCATGCTTCGCCCCGCAATTGCATGAGCTGATCATATCCAAGCAATGCTGCAAGCGCGTCTGTCATGCGATCATGCTTGGCATTGTCGGTCCGAAACCCTACTTTTTGGACCGTGGTTAGCTCGATTCGCTTCCAAACTTGCGTCATGGTTGGTACCCTCCGTGATGCTATTACGTTTCGCCTAGGCCCAGCTCTTTTCTGATAAGCGCTTGGGCGAGCTGCGGATTGGCGCGCCCTTGGCTTTGCTTCATGATTTGGCCCACCAAAAATCCGATCGCTTTCATTTCGCCATTCTTGACGTCTTCGGCAGCTTTGGGGTTTTCGGCCAACACGCTCGCAACGACGGCGTGCAGCGAGCCTTCGTCGGACTCCTGAATCATATTATGCTTGCGGGCAAATTGTCCAACATCCGCGACCGGCTCACTGGCCGTCAAGATACGCGTAATGAGTAATTTTGCGTTGGTAGAGCTGAGCTGGCCGCTAGTCACAAGGCGCGCTACTTCTTGGTACAAATGCAGCCGGCCTTGATTGGTTATGTGTGGATTGGGCTGCTGCGTCTCATCACGCCGCAATGGCAGCTCGACGTTCACAAACCAGTTCGCCAGCGACTTGGCAAACGTAACATCGGCGAGCGATTGCTCAACCAAACTCAGGTAGTTCACTTCGGTGCTCTCGAGCTCAGCCTCGAGCAATGACTCCATCGCCGATGCGCTCATGCCCAGGCCCGCCAGCCGCTGTCGCCACTCACCTGGGAGCGCCGGCATTTCGTCGGCCACTGTGTCGATCTCAGCCTCACTCAGTTGCACCGGTGGCACATCTGGCTCGGGGAAGTAGCGGTAGTCGTGCGCGTCTTCTTTGGAGCGCTGTGCGAACGTGCGCTGCTTGGCGTCGTCCCAGCCGCGCGTTTCCTGCTGCACGGCTTGGCCTTTTTCGAGCAACTCGATCTGTCGGGCAATCTCAAACTCAATGACTTTTTCAACGGCGCGGAACGAATTGAGATTCTTGGTTTCGGTGCGCGTACCCAAGGCGTCCGTCTTGCTCACCGAGACATTCACGTCGAAGCGCATGTTGCCGTAGTACAAATTGGCATCCGAAACGTCAGCGTAGCGCATCAGCAAATACAGCTCGCGGACGTAGGCTTTGGCCTCGGCGCTCGTGTGCATGTCCGGCTCAGAAACGATTTCGAGGAGGGGCGTTCCGGCGCGGTTGAGGTCGACCAGGCTGTAATCCTTTCCGGCTGGGTGCGTGCTTTTGCCGGCGTCGGCCTCGATGTGCGCCTCGTGGATGCCGACACGCTTTTGCACGCCATTGACCTCAAAAAATACTTCGCCGTCGCGAATGATTGGATGCGAAAATTGCGTGATCTGGTAGCCGAGCGGCAAATCGGGATAAAAGTAATGCTTGCGATCGAACGCACTGTAACTTTGCGGCCGCGTGCCAAGCGCAAACGCTGCGCGCATGGCCAGATGCACGGCCTCGCGGTTGAGTACCGGCAGCGCACCGGGCAGCCCGAAACAGAGGTGGCTCACTAAAGTATTCGGCTCAGCGTCGCGCGCGTCGTTGCCCACGCCAACAAACAATTTCGTGGCGGTCTTGAGCTGCACGTGGCACTCGATGCCAATGGTCGGCGTATACGCTGCCCGAATTTCTTTACTTATCATTGCTGCCGTTTCCTTTGTCATGTTGGTTTTTGTCTGTCTGGCCACCTGGCAACGCGCCCAAATCCTTAAGCGCTTGACGAATGCCGATCAGGGCATCTTTGACGTCTACTTCTTTGAGCTTGGTGCTGGGGTCAGCCTCAAGTTTGTTGCGCAATTTGTGGCCAAACCATGCACCGTCGTTGTCGGTCAGCTTTCGCTGTACGCTCACCAGCCGCTCGCCCATTGAGCGGCCGCGGGCGCGGCACTTTTTGAGTGCTTCATCAAGGAGCGCGTCAGCTTGGTGCACCACTTGTGGCCAGTTCTCTTTGTGACCGCAAAGCTTCTGGATGTCGTTCCATTTTTCCTGAAAATAAACAGACTTCAGCGGGCGGGCGCGGCGACGCCATACAAAAAAGAGTGCTACGGCAATTATGACAACGGCGATGCCGACCGGTACGGCGACCGACAGCATGGCGGTGAGCGACGCGATATCGAGGTGCTTCATCACGCCAAAATCCTCTCCGCCGCCTTAGCCAGGCCCAGCAGTTGGCGATCGTGTCGCTGGGCGGCCATAAGCTGCAGGCCAACCGGCAAGCCATCGCTCGTGCCGGCCGGAATACTCACCGCCGGAATACCGGCCAAGCTCGCGCCCACGGTCATCACATCCGCGAGGTACATCTGAAGCGGATCACCGGCGTTTTCGCCAAGCTTAAACGCAGTCGTGGGCGCCACCGGGCCGAGCAGGAAGTCAACTTGCTCAAAAACGGCGTTACATTCGTTAATGAGTTTAGTGCGCACCGTCTGGGCCTTGCGATAGTAAGCGTCGTAGTAGCCACTGCTCAGTACATATGTGCCGATCATAATGCGGCGCTTGGCTTCCTTGCCAAAACCGCGGCCGCGCGACTGCGTGTAGCTGGCTTCGAGCGTATCTGCCGCAACGCTAAACGGAAAGCGCTGACCATCGTGGCGCGCCAGATTACTGCTGATTTCGGCGGGCACCACAATATAATACACCGCCAGCGACAGAGGTAAACTTGGCAAACTTACGGATTGCACGTCGGCGCCAGCGGCACGCAGTTTTTCGGCGGCCTCCTCGATGCGTAACCGCACGCCCGGCGCCAAACCCTCGCCCATATATTCTTGGATAATACCGATCTTTTTGCCGCGGATGTCGGCCGGCACATCGCTGTAGCCAGCTTCATCGCGTTCGATCGTGGTACTGTCGAGCGGGTCGACACCGGCCATGACGTCGATAATAAGCGACGCGTCATCAATCGTTCGGGCAAAAGTGCCGACGGTGTCCGTGCTGCTCGCCATCGCCACGATGCCAGAGCGCGACATCAAGCCGTACGTCGGCTTGTAGCCCACGCAGCCGACGAAGCTTGCCGGCTGGCGCGTGGAGCCGCCAGTATCCGTTCCGAGTGCAAAAGGCGCCATGTCGAGCATGACGGCCGCCGCCGAGCCACCGGAAGATCCGCCCGGGACGCGCGTTGGATCGGCTGGATTTTTGGTTGTAAAGAAGTCACTGTTCTCGGTGGAGGCGCCGTGAGCAAACGCGTCGAGATTTGCCTTAGCCACGCAAATCGCACCCTCGCGCTCGAGCAGTTCGATCACCGTTGCCTGATATGGAGCGTCAAAACCGCGCAGCATGTTGCTGGCGGCGGTCGTCTCAGCACCAAAACACAAATAATTATCCTTGGCGATAAAAGGCACGCCCGCCAAGCGGCCCACATGTTGACCCTCGGCGACAGCAGCATCGACGCTTGCAGCACGCGCGAGCGCCCGCTCGTCAAGCGTTGCAATAATCGCGTTGTATTCGGCATGCTCGGCAATTGTCTCGAGAGACTGCCGCACAAGCGCCACGGCACGTAGCTCGCCAGCCTGCACCTTGGCAGCAATATCTGCAATCGGCAGCCAGGCCGACGCGCTCATCCGATCATCCTTCGCACTTTGAGCAAACCATCCTGCGTTTGTGGCGCGTTACGCAGCAAATCATCGCGGCTCATGCCGTAGTCGACCACAGAATCGTCACGCATGACATTATGCAAGCCCGTGACTTGGCTGGTCGGCTCGAGCCCAGCGGTATCGGCCGTATCAAGTTTTTCAACATATTGCAGGATGGTGCTGAGCTCTGCTCGAAATTCGTCAATCTCCGCATCGGTGAGCGACAGTCGAGCGAGATGAGCTAATCTAGCCACATCATCTCGTGTTAATTGTGCCATTTGAACTAGTATAGCACGCCTCGTGTGCGTTCATGCAAGATTGTGCGATTTGACCTACGACGCCAGCGATATTAAGATATGTCTGCCCTCAGGGGGCGCATCATTTTCTCTTTCAGAAAGCAGGTGAGCCGATGGGCAGAATGCAAGCTTCCGCCTTCGACATCCCCGCACCTACGGGCACGGGCGGCGTGGTCGGTGCCGGCATTGGCGTGGTGGTTGGCTTGGCCATCACCCTCGCCATCGTTCGCGGACGGAGTTTTTTCTCACTTGGCGACGTGCGTTCCGTCAACAGTCGGCCGCCAAGGAGATCAGTCGTCATCATGGCAATCGTCGCGTGTGGCGTGTTGGGGGCGATCGGCGCGTACATTGGCTCGGCAGTCGGCTGAGCTACGCAGGCGGGAGCGTCCCAGTGGCACTAAGACCTGATCGTAGGTGAATCGCAGCTGGGTGCTTGAAGTATTCAGCGAAAGATCGATTTGCGGCACTAAGGTAGTCGCTTCAGCGTCGATCGCCGCCATGATGCAAGGGCTGGAAGTGTTGGTTCGGCGCAATCAGGCCATCTCTGACACTTCCAGCCCGGATTTTTATCAGACGGCCGAGGAAGCTTTACAGCTTCTTTTTTATATCAGTTATGATATCGCGCAGCTCGGCGGCCTTCTCAAATTCGAGATTTGCCGCGGCAAGGTCCATTTGCGCTTGCAAATCACGCAGCAACGTATTGTATTCTTCTTTCGGAATCTTCTTGAGGTCGAGCTTGGCGCGCTTGGCCTCTTCGGGCAGATCGGGGCGCATGCCTTTCTCAATCGTGCGGCTAATGCCCTTGGGCGTGATGCCGTGCTCGCTGTTGTATGTCTCTTGAATCTGGCGGCGCCGAGCAGTTTCGTCAAGCGTGCGACGCATGCTATTGGTGACGCGATCGGCGTACATAATGACATGTCCCTCGACATGCCGCGCCGCGCGGCCGACTGTCTGGATGAGCGCTTGCTCGCTGCGCAAAAATCCTTCCTTGTCGGCGTCGAGAATCGCTACAAGCGACACTTCAGGCAGATCGAGCCCTTCGCGTAACAGATTGATGCCGACCAACACGTCGTACACGCCGAGCCGGAGGTCACGCAGAATATCGGTACGATCAAGTGTGTCGACGTCGGAGTGAAGATATGCCACTTTTATGCCGAGCTCCTTGAGGTAGTCGGTGAGATCCTCGCTCATGCGCTTGGTGAGCGTCGTTACCAGCACGCGTTGGCTTTTGCCGATCGTTTTACGAATCTCGCCGATGAGATCATCGATTTGGCCGTCGATCGGGCGAATTTCGATCGGCGGATCGAGCAATCCGGTCGGTCGAATCACCTGCTGGGCTGGCTCCGGACTTCGGCTCAGCTCGTACTCGGCTGGCGTCGCCGACACGTACACGATCTGATTCACATGTCGCTCAAATTCAGTAAACGTGAGTGGCCGGTTGTCGAGCGCGCTCGGCAGGCGAAAACCATGCTCCACGAGTACTTCCTTGCGCGCGCGGTCGCCGTTGTACATGCCGCGAATCTGCGGAATCGTCTGGTGCGATTCGTCCGCCAGAATCAGAAAATCATCCGGGAAATAATCAAGTAGTGTGGCCGGCTGCTCGCCCACTTCACGGTTCGTGAGATAGCGCGAATAATTCTCGATACCCTTCACAAAGCCCGTTTCTTTGAGCATTTCGAGATCGAACCGCGTGCGCTGTTCAAGCCGCTGCGCCTCGAGAAGTTTACTCTCGCGCTTGAATTGAAACAGCCGCTGATCGAGCTCATTCTCGATCTGGCCAAGCGCCACGCGCAGCTTGTCGTAGGGCGTCACATAGTGGCTACCGGGGAAAATCGTCAACGTCTCGGGCTTACCCAGAATCTCACCGGTGAGCGGATCAATCTTCACAATCCGTTCCACTTCGTCGCCAAAAAATTCAATCCGATACGCCACTTCTTCGCCGGCCGGAAACACGTCCACAACATCGCCGCGCACCCGAAACGTACTGCGATGAAAATCGATGTCGTTACGCTGGTACTGAATGTCGGTGAGATGGCGCATGAATTTGTCGCGCACGCGCCGCTCGCCCCGCTGGAGTTGAATGGACAGACCGTTGTAATCTTCCACCGAGCCAATGCCATAAATGCAGCTCACGCTGGCCACGATAATCACGTCGCGCGTGGTCAGCAGCGCATCGGTCGCGGCGTGGCGCAGGCGGTCGATCTCTTCATTAATCTGGCTGTCTTTCTCGATGTATGTGTCCGAGCGCGGAATATACGCCTCAGGCTGATAGTAGTCAAAATAGCTCACAAAATAGTGCACTTCGCTGTTCGGGAAAAAGTGCTTAAACTCACTATACAGCTGCGCAGCGAGGGTTTTGTTGTGGCTCAAAATGAGCGTCGGCTTCTGAACATTCTGAATGATGTTCGCCATCGTGAACGTTTTGCCAGAGCCAGTCACGCCGAGCAGCGTCTGATCGCGCAGGCCTTGGTGCAGGCCGGCAGTCAATTGGCTAATAGCAGCCGGCTGATCGCCGAGCGGCTGGTAATCACTCCGTAGTTCAAGCATACCGATATTGTAGCAGCTGCCGAGCGGTAGGCGCCACCGCAAAAACCAACTTCCTCAGGCTTGTGTTAATTGTGGTGGCGTGCCTCGTCGTGCCTGGTTCGATTGCGAGATTCCGCACAGCAACATCGCCACCTGATTGTGCCATCAAAGGCAATTAGCCAGCGCGCGGCGTCGGATTCTGCTTGGATTCGCGGTGCAAGTACCAATGCTCATTGTGCTGCTCGAGTTGTTTGTGGATGTCGCTGTACTTTTTATCGAGTACGGCGATGATTCGCTGAACGAGCCGATCGGGATCTTCGTCGTAAATCACCAAATCACCATCCGGCGGCTCCAGTGTCTGCATGAGTTGCGGAATAAGGTCGGCTGTGCCGCCGCTGCCGATTAGCACACCACACGGCTTGCGCGCCTCAAGCGCTGAAGTGAACTCGTGCAGGCTGCCGAATCGACCGCCCACGGTAATCACGGCGTCGCTCGACTGCACCAAATATAAGTCGCGGCCCACGTAATTCAGGCCAGTAAAGTTGATAAAATCAAACACGTCATACGGCAGGCGATACTTGCTGATATGCTCGCGCAAGCTGCTCGCCGGCGAGAATCCAATGCTCGTGCCCTGTGCTTTTTTCGCGCCAAGCGCGGAGTAATACGGCAGGCCCACAGTGGCGCCGGTAGTCAAAATATGCCCACTTTTGCCGATCGCCGCGCCCACGGCTTCCGCCTTGTCGTGCGATTCCTTCACCGTTTTGCCGGCGGCAGCGCCCGACACGCAAATGGCGTAGCGCAAATACTGTAAATCTTTGAGGTCGTTGGTCATTACGGCTATTGTAGCGCAGAACCGCTCATTCTGCTAATGCTATTCCATCTGTCAATTCGCCCGCCAGCTGCTGCCGCACAGCTTGCTCAAGATTGTCTTGATTGAGATACCGCAGCATCAATTCGTGCCAGAGATTATCGCGCACGAAATGCACAATCCGCTCGCCAAAAGACAAATGATTGCAGTAGCCAAGCGCCACGTCGAGCACGTTAAACGACACCGGCTCGCCATCGTGCAGCACGCACAACGCTTGCGTGTCCTGCCAAAACGCCAGCGACGGCGCGAGCTTGGCGAGCGTATCTTCGGCATGCTCCCACACCAAATCATCCGACTGCACGTGCGGCTCAAACACCTCGGCGTGGTAGGCATCTTTTTTGAAACGCGCGTAATAGCGTTGAATGGTGCGCCACGGCACGGGCTGGCCGGCCAGCGTGGCCGACGTGAGCGGCTCGACGACACTCGCCTGTTGCATGATCTTGCCAAAATCTGACTTGACCTGCTGCAATTTAGCGAATGAACTCAGCACACGGATATCATTGACGGCGTTCAGGGCAAGTAAAATGGTGGTAATTGTAAGCCCGTCCATCTGCTCCGTAATCGGCAGCAATAGCACCGTGCCAAGCTCCCGAAAACTGATGATATTCTGACGCGCCGTCGCCGTATAGGCGGCAGCAGCCTTTTCCCAGCGCTTGGCAGTCGGAAACACAATGTTAATCGCTCGCTGCTCAAAGTCACTCGGCTGGAGCTTGGCATATTGCTCGCGAAAAGTCTTGTGCCACTGTGGGCCCTCAAACATCAGGGCGGCTGCATACAATTGAGCGGCCGTTTCGTGCTTGAGCATCGAGTCGAGCGAGCGATAGCCCAGCCGCTTCATGGCCAGTCGGGGCGGCTTGGTGCGCATGAGACGGCGGGCGACGCTTGATTTGAGCGCAAAACAACTTTTGGGCATTTCGAGATGATCAAGAAATTGCTGCACGCGGCGCACAATCTCACTCGAAGGAGCATTCGCCTCGATGCCAAGCGCCTCACGCACCTGCGCTTCATTCTGGTGCAGCCGCTCGCGCAGTGCGCCGTAGAGTTCGGGCCCGGTCGTGTCCTGGGGGTCGAGCCCCAATTCGGCGATTTTTGCCTGGGCTCGGCGCATCATTTCGGAGCTCAGTCGGATGTCAGCACTCGGCCGGCCGCTTGCCTGCTCAAGCTGGCCGATACTCTGCGAAAAAATCGGCTCCGTTGCTCCAAGCGCCAGCGAAAGATAGCGTGTCATAGTGCTTTCAGGTTAGCACAAGCGGCATCTCGCCGCAATTGGCCTCATGATTTCGTATATGTTGCATATGCATAATTATGTAATCATCCTGTAGTTCCTTCGATTTTGCTTACAACCCCCGCAAAACACGCTACACTAACGGCGAATCTAATTATCTCGCAGTGCGCTCGCCAATAACGTCTTACATGCGCTCGGGTTTGTACCAGTCGGGCGCAGTGTGCAAATAGCCCTCCAGCTCCCGCTGGTGCAGCAATCCTTCCTGAGCGCCAATTTTTTGCACCACGTTCATCGAATTAATCGGCGCCCAGCGCAACGCATCCTCGAGGCTCAGGCCCTTGGCAAGTGCGGCAACAAATGTCGAGGCAAACGCATCACCCGCGCCGGTCCGCTCGTACGGCGGTGCCGGGTCGGGATAGAGCGGCATCTTGAATCGCTGTTCACCTTCGCTGGCGTACGCTCCAGCCGGACCGTCGGTAATAACCACCGTTTTGGGGCCAAGCGCATGCAGACGATTGAATAAATCATGAACGTCTTCGTGGTTGCCGCCGCCCACCGTGACAGCCTCTTCGCGATTCAAAATCAACACCTCGGTGCGTTTGTAAATGCGCTTCAGCCGTTCGGCGCCAGCTTCCATTTGGAATGTGCCAGGCTGAAATGCCAGTCGCACGCCGAGGTTTTGGTCCAGCCAATCGGCGATCTGGTCGTGATATTCAAGCGCATTCTTGCTGATCGAGCTGAAATACACCCAGCGCGGCACTTCTGTCGGCCGAAGGTGTGGCCAGTGATAATCGTACTCCTCGTGCTTTATCAGAATCGTTCGTTCTTCTTTGTACCACAGCACGTAGTGATAATTGCTTTTTTTGTCGGGGTTCACGCGCACGAAGCGATGGTCGACGCCGTTCTGCTGCAAAGCCGCAACCATGTCGCGGCCCTCTTGGTCACCGCCAATATTCGTCACGAAGCTGCTGTTCAGCCCCAGCCGTGCAAATGCTACAGCAGCATTGGCGGCATTACCCACGCCCGGCACCACCTTCACAAAATCAAAAGGAATCTTGGTACCAAACGGCACAGCGAGCCATGTGGTGCCGTCTCGCTCGTGCTCGATTTTTTCCTCTTTGTCGAACAGCTTAATGAAGGCATCGGTCACGATGTCCCCGATGCTGAGAATGTCAATATGGTGCGGTGTGTGGCTCATGATACCTCTATAAATCCTGACTGTGCGACACAAACGCATCGCTGGTTAGCTGGCTTTCGTCAAGTTTGCCTTGGCTGGCAGCAGCGGCATGCTCGAGCTGGTGGACAAACAGCGCTTGCGCTTCGGCAATGGCTTGACGGTCCTTGGCCCAAGCTTTCAGCACGGGGTCTTGCAACGCCCGCGAGTACGAAAATGTGACACCCCAGGGGTGCGGACCACGCTGTGCAATTTTGTTGAGGTTGATAAATGCGTCATTCGGTTTCTGGCCTCCGCTCAAAAACACAACGCCGCCAAGCTCGTGTGGCACATGTTCATGCAAAACGCGGCAGGTGCGGTCGGCGACATCATCGTGATTCATCGGTGTGCCGCTGTCTTTGCCGGGTAGCACCATGCTCGTTTTGAGAATTGCGCCCGGTAAGTGCACTCGAAATGCGCGCATTGTCTGGAACAAAATATCAAACACGCGCGCCATAACAGCCTCGCACTGTTCGATGGTGTGTTTGCCGTCGAACAGCACCTCTGGCTCCACCATCGGCACAATGCCAGCATCCTGGCAAATCCGCGCGTAGCGGGCCAATGTGTAAGTGTTAGCCCCGATGCATTCATCAGTCGGCGTGTCGGCGTCGATAGAAATCACCGCGCGCCACTTGGCAAACCGCGCGCCATTAGCGGCATAATGAACCATGCGCTCGGGCAGACCATCGAGCCCTTGGGTGACCTTTTCGCCGGGGAAACCGGGCAGATCGATCAGCCCTTTGTCCACCTTGATACCTGGCATGACATTGCGCTGAGCGGCGTAGGCACGAAATGTGTCGCCGTGCGCCGTCGACTGCCAAAACGTTTCATCAAAAAAGATAATGCCATTCAGATACCGCTCCACGCCTGGCGCCGTCACGAGCAGCTGACGATATTCGCGGCGCGTGCTTTCGGTACATTCTACGCCCACCGCCACGAAACGCTTTTCGCAGCTGGCATTGCTCTCGTCGGCGGCCAACAAGCCCTTACCGGACGTCACCATCTGGCTTGCGATTTGTGCGAGCCGATCATTATGGCTGGCAGAGTCATTGTTCATCGAGCAGTTCCTTTCTTGAGGTCATATAATTCGTGTGCGGAAATTGCGATGTGCGCGCCGGTGAGACCAAAGTGCTCAAGAAGCTCGTTCGGATCGCCTGATTCGCCAAAGTGGTCGCGCATCCCGATGCGACGCATCGGCGTCGGCATGCGTTCGCTCAGGAGTTCGGCAACGCAACCGCCCAAGCCCCCGGCAATTTGTGCCTCCTCGGCCGTGATGACCGCCCGCGTTTTGGCGACGCTATGCAAGATCGTGTCAGTGTCGAGCGGTTTAATAGTGGGCACATGCACGACCTCAGCCGAAACGCCGTCGGCCTGCAAAATCTCGGCGGCAATGAGCGCCTGCGCCGTCATGGTGCCGGTGGCGATCAGCGTGACATCGGTGCCTTCACGAAAAACGTAGGCACGGCCGATCTCAAACGGCGTTTGGCTGGTAGTAATAATCGGCGTTGCTTCGCGCGCCAGGCGCATATAATTCGGGCGCGGGTCTTTGGCCATGGCAAGCGTGGCTTTCTCGGCTTCGACCGAATCGCACGGCGCGAGCACAATCATATTCGGCAGCACGCGCATCAGCGCGAGGTCCTCAAGCATTTGGTGTGTGGCGCCGTCCGGGCCTACGCTCACGCCGGCGTGCGCGCCGACAATCTTGACCGGACGATCGTTTAGGCAAATCGTCGTGCGGATTTGCTCCCAGTTGCGGCCAGGACTAAACGCCGCGTAGCTGCTCACGAAGGGAACCTTACCCGCTGCCGCAAGGCCCGCGCCGACGGTCACGAGATTTTGCTCGGCGATGCCGATTTCGATGTAACGCTCAGGAAAGGCTTTGGCGAAATCGGCAATTTTGGTACTGTCGGTGAGGTCGGCACAAGCCGCGACAACTCGCGAATCAAGTTTGCCGGCCGCGACCAAGCCACGCCCAAAGCCGACACGATTCGCTTCTTGCTTGGCTCTTGGCCCGCGAATGTGCGGTTCGAGGTACATATCAGACATTATTCAGCCTCGCTTTTTATTTTGCCGCGCAGCGTTCGCAATTCTTTGAGCGCCACTTTGGCCGTTTCAGTTACCTCCGGCGCGCCGGGAGTTTTCACGAAATAGCCATGCCAGCGATAGTCGTATTCCATAAAATCCACCCCCTTGCCCGGCACCGTGTGCGCGATAATTGCCACCGGCTGTTCAACGATGGCCTTAGCCATATTGCAAGCGTCGATCACCGCTTCGACGTCGTTACCGTCAATCTCAAGCACATGCCAGCCGAACGCTTCCCACTTGGTGCGCAAGTCGCCGAGCGGCATCACGATCTCTGTCGGGCCGTCGATCTGAATATTGTTGCGGTCGATAATCAGTGTAAGATTGGTGAGCTTCTCCTTGCCAATGAGCATCGCCGCTTCCCAAATGTTGCCCTCATCGAGCTCACCATCGCCCGTCGTCACGTACACCCAGCGATGCAGCTCGTGATTCATGCGCAGTCCCAGCGCAATGCCGGCAGCCTGGCTCAGCCCACAGCCCAAAGGTCCGCTTGTAGTCTCGAGGCCAGGCAATTTGGTACGCTCGGGATGGCCTTGCAGCCGCGAACCGAGTTTGCGCAGTGTGAGCAATTCTTTTTTAGGGAAATATCCGGCCTCAGCCATCGCCGCATAGCGCACCGGCACTGTGTGACCATTGCTTTGAATGAGAATATCGCGCTCGTTCCAATCGGGATTACTCGGGTCGTGGCGCAGCACATTGAAATATAGCGCTGTGAAAATCTCGGCTTGATCAAGCGGACCAGCCGAATGCCCGCTGCCCGCCGCCTCGAGCATCTTGATGATGTCCTCTCGAATGTCGTTCGCTTTGAGCTCCAATTGCTCGATAGAATAAATCTGTCTCATGTCATCTCGCTTATGCTTTTATAGTACACGCTTGAGCTGGGCTAGGCAACCTCGTATCGCGCCGCGCATGCGCCAAAAGCGAGAAGATTATATAAATCGAGTGCGCGAAATAGGGCGAGTGGGTTGCGTGGCGAGATTCGTCCGCGGGGATGCTTGTCGAGCAACCTGGGGTTGTGCATGCACTGCTGCCGTAAGCGCCTGATACGTGGCGGCCGGATTTGCCGCGTGCTGAATGTAGCCACCAACGTTAAGCACATCAACATCGCCTTCGGCCAATTGACGCGCATTTTGACCATTCACGCCACCGTCCCAGCCAATTTCGAGCTGCGGCTTGAGCTGGCGCAATTGCTGCACTTTGGCGAGCAGGCTCAGGTCGGCCTGGCCGCCAAAGTGCCCAAGATTCCCCGAAAATACCAGCACGTGATCAATCCATGGTAAGGCTGGCCGCAAAAGTTCGGGCGAGCTCTGGTGCTTGAGCGCCACGCCCACTTCGACGCCCTGAGCATGCGCCGCCTCGGCAAAGGCGATAAAGTTTCCCTCCGCCTCAGCGTGTACGATCACGAGCTGCGGCCGCAACCCAAGCAGCAACTTGGCGTGCTCGAACGGCTTTTGAAACATCACATGCAGATCAGCCCGCATGCCACCCGGCCACCAAACCTGATCGATCGGAATGGTTTTGCTGGGCGCAAACACGCCATCGGCCAAGTCGATGTGCACACGCACCGCGAACGACGCAACTCGCTCCATTTGTGTGCGAAATTCATCAGCATTGGCTGCCAAAATCGCCGGACTGATTCGTGTATTCATTGCCCTTATAGTACCGCTTATGTTGGCTGAGTGGAAGTGGTTTGATGCCCGAAAAAGACGAATTTTATCCGAGCTGGTCGAGTTCAGCGATTCGCCGCTTAAAACGCGGTGCGCCGGCAAATGCCGTTGCCAGCCATGCTTCGGCAATCTGAGCAGCTTGACCAGAGCTCACCGAGCGTGCCGGCAAGCACAGCACATTGCTGTCGTCGTCGTTGCGCGCGGCGTGCGCTTCGGCCGCATCCCACACCACACTGGCGCGGATTCCTTTGAAGCGGTTGGCGGCCATCGCCATGCCTTGGCCGCTGCCGCAAATGAGAATCCCCTTGGCCTCGTGATCGTCACTGGCGCGCATGGCCCGGACGACGGCTTCAGCAAACTGTGGGAAATCATCATCCGGCCGCAGCTCGGCATCGCCTTCGTCAGCGACGTCATAGCCTGCCGCCCGCAAGGTGTTGGCAAGCTCGATTTTCATTGCGAATCCGTTGTGGTCGGCGCCGAGATAAATTTTCATGTACGATGTCCTTATTTATGTTGCTCAGGGGTGGTTATTCGCCCTGGCGCCTTCGATAGAACGACGCAGCGCGAAAACTATATTGAACGCCGAAGCCATCGCAGCCGCACATTACCTAGGCGTGGGTGTGTGCTTCGGCTTGGTGCAAGTAACGGCCGGTGTCGGCGGTGACTTCGACCAGGCGATTGCTGTAACCCCATTCGTTGTCGTACCAGGCGGCGACCTTGAGCATGTTGCCGCCAACGACGGCCGTGATGTTAAGGTCAACAATTGCCGAGTGGCTGTTGCCGATAAAGTCGCTGCTCACCAACTCCTCTTCGGTGACGTCGAGAATGCCTTGGTAGAACGGCTCGGCAGCGGCTTTTTTGAAGGCCTCGTTGACTTCCTCGGGAGTGACATTTCGTTTGGTCAGAATGGTGAAGTCGGCAAGCGAGACAACAGGGGTCGGGACGCGCACTTCAAAACCGCCAAACACGCCCTTCAAAGCCGGCAGCGCCTTGGCAGCTGCGATCGACGCGCCGGTAGTTGTCGGCACGATATTTTGTGCGCCGGCGCGGTCTTCGCGGAAATTCTTGCCCGGGCCGTCCTGCAGGTGCTGGCTGGCCGTGTAGCTGTGAATGGTCGTCATCATGAGCTTGTCGATGCCGAAATTGCTCTCGATGATGGCCGTTACGGGCGTAATGCAGTTCGTGGTGCACGAAGCATTGCTAATGACGTCGGCGCCTTCCTTGAGGCGATCTTCGTTCACGCCTAGCACGATTGTCGGGGCGGAATCGGCGCTCTCGCCCTTGGCCGGCGCGCTAATGACCACGCGCTTGGCGCCAGCCGTAATGTGCGCTCGCGCTTTGTCGGGCTCCACAAAAAAACCAGTTGACTCGATCACAACGTCAATGCCGAGGTCCTTCCACGGCAGTGCCGCCGGGTCTTTTTCGGCGCACACGCGAATCTTGTGCCCGTCGACAATAATATTCTGCTCGTCATAGCTGACGTCTTTGGCGTACGCGCCGTAGTTGCTATCGTGCTTCAAAAGATACGCAAGCGTTTTGGTGTCGGTGAGATCGTTGATCGCCACAACTTCGACATCGTTGCGATCCAGCGCAATCTTGAACGAATTGCGGCCAATTCGCCCAAATCCGTTAATTGCAATGCGTGTTTTCATGCTGCCCTCCATCAGGTTCTCTAGTGCTGTATCTATTGTAAAAGCATATGCTTTACTGCGCAAGACCAGAGTTGCCTGCACTGGATTCGGCCCGCATCTTTTGTCCAAAAAGAGTTCGGGGTTTCTTTTTGGTTGCGCCTCATTTTGCGGCTTTTTTGCAGCCCTAATTTTTCGATCATTGGCACGCAGCCGGCTGGCCGGGGCGCGATAGGATTGCCATGTGATACAAGATGTTTTATAGTATGCTGCGTGTGGCGCCGCCATGCAAGAGAGATGGGATTTTTGGTGAACATTCCAGGGCTGCAGTTGGAGAATCATCCGGCCGCCATTACCGTCCTCAAAAAGGGGAAGGTGCGTCAGGCGGGCCGTTTGTTCACACTGGCTCACACCACTGCCAACCTCATGGGCGAAATGCAGGTGCCCCGCGAGCTCAAAACGACAGAGCTGACGCTCGTTGTCAACAACAGCGAGATCCTCTGCGTTCCGGCCACTACCACGATCTGGCGACAGGACGTCCAGTGGATGATGGTGCAGCCGGTTGTCTGCCCCGACAACGAGCAGATGCGCCTGGCGCTCGCGCTTCCGCCGACTCTTCCTGGCAACTCGCGCTCATTCTTCGCCATGGTGAGCTTCGAGAAGCATCTCAAGGCAATCTTGCCCGAGTACGCACTGCAAGTGGTGACGGCCGTGACGCGCACCACTGGGAACGAGGAGCTGGTGATGGCCGAGAGCATCGTCGCGCAGCAGGCGCTGACCAAGCACCTGATCAGACACGTGCTGGGCACCAAGCCGCACACTGGCGATCATCACTGCGTGTAGCTGCCCGCAAGCGCAGGACGTCCGGCGCAGGAGCCAATGCCCCCTTGGCTCCTGCGCCTTTTTCATAGCTTTTAATCGTTGTCTTGCTGGGTACGCCATCCAAGATTAAAGGCTAGAATAGGACACCGCAGCCGCCGCTCCGCCTGATCCCAGCATCGCAAAACTGCGTGACACCCGAGAAATCTAACGCTTATTCCAACGCTCGATCGACTCGGCGATAACCTTTTTGGCTTCTTCGACATCACCCCAGCCGAGTACTTTGGTCGTGTCGGGCTTTTTGAGGTCTTTATAATGAGTGAAGTGCTCGGCGATTTTTTGCTTCCAGCGATCACCGAGATCGTCGAGCGAGGTGATTCGATCACCCGTGTTGCGATCGTCAGCCGGCACCACGACGATTTTGTGGTCGATGTCGCCGCCGTCTTCAAAGTTCAGCACGCCGATAATCGTCGCCTGGAGCCACACGCCCGTCGGGATCGGCTCGTCGCACACCACCAGCGTGTCGAGCTCGTCGCCGTCGCCGTCAAGCGTCTGCGGGATGAAACCGTAATTCACCGGCTTTGCGAAAATGCTGGGCTCCACGCGGTCGAGCATAAACGCCGCGCGCTTGCGGTCCCACTCGACCTTCAAAAACGAGCCCTGTGGAATCTCCACCACCGTGTTAACGCTGCCATTTTGCCAGTCGCCAGGGGTCAACACTGCGTTAAAATCTGCCATATACTCATTCTCCTCATTTGCAATCTAGTTATCTACTAGTGTCTATTGTACACTAGTAGCCAGAAGCCATGACAAAAATTATCGGACATCGCGGCGCGGCGGGCTTGGTGCTTGAAAACACGCGCGCCAGCTTGCAGACGGCGCTGAAATATGTGGATGCAGTCGAAATTGACGTGCGTCTCACGCGTGACGGCAGACTTGTGCTGGCTCACGACGCGCACACCGGCCGCGTTGCCAGCCAACACCTGCTCATCGCCGATCACACGCTCGAGCAGCTGCAAGCAGTTCCGCTCAAAGATGGCCAGACGCTCATCGAGCTGGGCGAGGCGCTCAACATCGTTGGCACGCGACCGCTTATTATCGAGATAAAAGACGCCGGCAGCGCCGACGAGCTCGTGCGTGTACTGGGCGAGCATCCTCAGGCGCAGGCGAGTTTTGCATCGTTTTTGCACAGCGAACTGCGGCAGCTGCGCGCCGTTTTGCCAAGCACGCCGAGCTTCGCCCTCGAGCATTTTAAGCCGACCGAAATTGTGCATAGCGCACAGCATATTGGTGCGACAGGCATCGGCCTGAACGCCTGGCTCATGAATCCGCTCACCTACCGGCTGGCGCGTCGGGCCGGGCTCGAGCTGTACGTGTACACGGTGAATCTGCGCTGGATCGGGCGATTTTTGCTGCGACTGTATCCCCATATCTGGCTGTGTAGCGATCATCCTGAGCGTTTTACGCGCATGCGAGCTCGTGCGAGTTCGACCACACGCTTTTCGTTGCTCAAAAAACCACGCAAGGCCCGCTGATGCGCGCCGCGTTTCATCACGCCGAGGAGCTCGCGCCGCGCATCCGCACGTTTTGGTTTGAGCCGCTGGAACCGATCGAGTTTGTCGCTGGGCAATTCACGCAGCTGCACGTGCCGCATGCCGGTGCCGACGAGCGCGGCGCCGACCGCTGGATGACGATCTCTTCGAGTCCGCATCAGCCGCTCGTCGGCATTACGACATCTTTGGCAGCCGAGCATGGCAGTAGTTTTAAGCGTGCGCTCCAAGCGCTCCAGGCCGGACAGGAGATTACGCTCGCGGCGCCGATCGGTGATTTTGTCTTGCCCAAAAATGCCGCACTGCCACTGGTGTTCGTGGCGGCCGGTCTGGGCATCACGCCCGCGGCGAGCATTCTTTCGTGGCTGCACCATTCTGGCCAGCAGCGCGATATCATGCTGCTGCGCTTTGCCGAACATGCACCCGAGCAGTCGCTGCCATTTGCGCCGCTCCTCGAAGCGAGTGTTGCGAGCGGGCTTTTGCGGTATCGTCTTGAATTGCGCGGTGCGACTTCGTGGCATGAGCCCGCTGCGGCGCAAGGGCCAGACTCACCATCTGCCGCAAGTCTGCTTGCCGAGCTTGCCCGCTCCAAGCCGGAGGCGCTATTTTTTCTTGCCGGCCCGGAAGCCTTTGTCGAGTCGCTCGCCGGAGCATTGCGCAATCAAGGCATCGCGCACTATCAAATCGTGGCCGATCTGTTCCCTGGCTATATGTGAGCGGCCAGCCACACCTCATTTCCGCGTTGCTCAAAATGTTCTATACTGAGCCCATGACGCAAGATGTTTTTCGCTACCAAACCTTCGATCTGAGCGATGATCGACACACAGCCACGTTCTCGTATCGGCTCGAACATGCCGGCCAAAGTTACGATTTTACAGAGGTAATTGAATTTCCTGTCGCCTTAGCGAGCGGCCCCGAGCAGCAAGCTTGTCTGCGCGCGCTCCACATCGCGCTCGGCGTGAGCTATTACAAGATTTTTGTGCCCCAGCGCATCGAGCATCCATACGAAATGAGCGCTGCGGAAGCGGATTTCTGGAACGACGTCTGGCAGCATGGCCTGGGTGAATTTTTGTATGTAAACAAGCTTTCTGCCACCGATTTGGCTCAGTTCGCCGCACAGCCTGGCGAGAACCTCGGTGCCGGGCAAACTCGACAGGTCGAAGCTCCGCAATCACTCGCGAGCACTGCGCTACTCGGCATCGGCGGCGGCAAAGATTCGATCGTCGCGCGTGAATTGCTCGGCAAAATCGGCGTCGCTGTGCAGGGCTTTGTGATGGCCACCGGCGAGCAGCTCGGCCAAGCGCAAGCCGTCGCCCAGGTTATGGATGTGCCACTGCACGTCATCAAGCGCACGCTCGACAAGCAGTTGCTGAGCGTGCAGGAGCAGCCTGGCGCTTTTAAGGGGCACATTCCGATTTCGCTAATTTTTGGGCTTGTCGGCGCCACGCTCGCCATCGCCACCGGCAGCGCATACGTGGTGGTCGCCAACGAATCCAGCGCCAGCATTCCACGCGGCAATGGTGGTCGCATGGCGGTCAATCATCAGTGGAGCAAGTCATTTGGTTTTGAGCAATCGCTGCAAAAATATCTGCATGACATGGTCAATCCGCAGCTCACGTATTTCAGTGCCGTACGTCAGCTGACTTCTGTCGGCGTCGCGAAGTTGTTCGCGCGCCTGCCGCAATATTTTGAGGTGTTCACCAGCGATAATTTTGTGTTTCGCATCGATCCGTCCAAGCGGCCCAATGGTCGCTGGAGCCTGGAAAGTCCCAAGAGTCTGAGCAGTTTTATTCTGCTGTCGGCCTGGATTTCCGAGCCTGATATGTTGCGTATTTTTGGCCGGAACTTTTTGGATGAAGCTTCGCTCGAGCCGCTGTTTCTGGCGCTTTTGGGCGTGCGGGGTGATCCGCCGCTCGACTGCGTAGGCACCGTCGAAGAACTCGTTTTGTCGCTCAATCTTGCTGTTCGCCAGGGAAAATTCGCTGGCAGCGCGCTCCTTGAATTGGCCCGCGAGCATCAAGTTTTGTCCGGCCAAGATTGGGATGCCGAGCTAGCTCAGATGCTCACTGTTCAAACCGATTCTGCACTGCCGACCGCGCTTGTCGAGCCCATCACCACTGCCATAACAGAGGAATTACAATCATGACCACCACCCGTCCGCTTGAAGGCTTCACCGATAAAAACGTTGTCTTCGTTGGCAAAGGCCAGGGCCGCGCCATGCTCGGCATCCAGGAATTCCTAGAAAAGCACGGCTCGCTCGCCTCGTTTATTGGCGTCGACAAGGCCGCTGGCGAGCACCCGCTTGACTTCCTGAAGGACTACGACCCCGCCACAACCGTGTTCATCAAAAACGAAGGCATCCCCGGCACTGAAATGCCGGTGCCGTACATCACGCCGCTACAGCTTTTCTTTTCGCTCGTGCCGGTTACTGGCGCGACGACGATCGGCATCACCGGCAGCAAGGGCAAGAGCACCACGACATCGATCACGGCACATATCCTCGAGATAGCCGGCAAAAAAGTAGTGCTGGCCGGCAACATCGGCATTTCGCCGCTTGCGGCACTCGAAACTGCCGATGCGGAGACGATTTTCGTCCTCGAACTTTCCAGTTATCAGTTGTCCGACCTGCGGGTGAGCCCACACATCTCGGCCTGCACCAACCTCTACAATGATCATACCGACTGGCACGGCTCGCTTGAGAACTACTGGGAAGCGAAGCACAACATCATGCGATTCGCTGGCGCTGACGACGTGTTCATCTACAATCCCGACTTCGAACTGCTACGCAACTGGGTCAAAGACAGTGCGTGCAAAGCAATTGCCATCGATCCGAACGAATCACTCGACCTCTCGCACGCACAACTCTTTGGCGACCACAATCGCCTCAATGCGCTGATCGCCCGCGAAATCGCCCGCCAGTGCGGCGTGCCCGATGACGTAAGCCAAAAAGCCATCGAGAGCTTCGCGCCGCTGCGCCACCGCATGCAAGTCGTCGCAACCAGAAACGGCGTCACCTACATCGACGACGCCATCGGCATGACGCCCGAATCCACATTGGCCGGGCTCAAGGCAATTGCCGAAAAGTTCGGGCCAATCGGCTGTCTCTTGCTCGGCGGCCAGGACCGCAATTATGATTTTGCTGAACTCATGCGCGCAATCGCCGACGCCAACGTCCCCAATCTTGTCTTTTTCCCAAACACCACCGCCAAAATGAAAGCCGCCATGCCGCAAGGCTACGCCCCGAACATACTCGATACGACCAGCATGCAAGCAGCAGTGGCGTTCGCCGCCAAGCACGCGCCCGCCGGATCAGTTGTGCTACTCAGTACCGCAGCCCCAAGCTACTCGTTGTGGCGCGACTTCGAAGAAAAAGGCGATCAGTTTCAAGCTGCCGTCAAGCAGATCTAGAGCCTAAACTAGAGTCGCGTTAGTCTGCGTGCTCGCGAGCGTGATCGGTAAGATATTCGCGCAGATACAGCGCGGCGGCCGCGCCTTCGCCCGTGGCGCTGGCGATTTGCATGGTCGAGCCCGAACGAACGTCGCCGGCCACGAATATGCCGGGCACATTAGTTCGCAAGTGGTCGTCGCACTTCACAAAGCCAAGCTCGTCCAGCTCAACGCCAGAATTCGCCAGAAACTGTGTATTCGGCTTGAGGCCCACGAACACAAATACGCCATCTGTGTCGAATGCAACCTGTTTCGGCTCGCCACTCGAGGTATCCGTGGCCCGCACCTTCACGACATGTCCATCCTCGCCAACAATTTCGCTCGAGGTTGTTTTGAAATGCACGGTGATCTTGTCGGCGTGCTTCTCGAGATCGTGCTGCAAAATTTCCGACGCCCGGAATTTGTCACCGCGCACCAACAGATCAATGTGGCTCGCGTAGCGAGTCAGGAACATCGCTTCCTGCACGGCTGAGTTGCCGCCGCCAATCACGACCAAGCGCTTGTCGCGGTAGAACGCGCCATCGCAGGTGGCGCAGTAATGCACGCCATGCGCATAATACTCGGCCTCGCCAGGGATGCCGATCTTTTTGTAGTCGCTGCCGGTGGCGATCAGCACTGCCTTTGCGTACATATCGCCGCTGGTCGTTTCCAGTTTCTTGAGTGCGCCTTCATCTGTTATTTTGGTGACTTCGCCGAGTTCGATCTGCGCGCCGAAGCGCTCAGCCTGCTTGCGAAAATCATCGGCCAGCGCCAGGCCAGCGATGCCTTCTGGAAAGCCCGGATAGTTATCCACCCAGTCAGTAATTGCAGCCAATCCACCAATGACGCCGCGCTCAAACAGCAGCGTATCGATGTCCTCGCGCGTCGTGTACACGGCGGCGGCCAGAGCGGCAGGGCCAGCGCCAATCATAATCACATCGTGCGGACTAGCGATGTCACCCGATTTCTTCGAAGTGGGCTCGTGCGATACATCAGTCATATTTTTAGGCAACTGCTGGCGCTAATTTAGCAAGATTGAAGCCAACGACAACTTCACGCGTATCATCGGCCTTGGTCACGACCGTGACCGGCACGGTGAGGGCGCCGCTCACGGCCAGCGCCTCAGCCTGTCGCTCGGGGAATTGATCGAGATTCACTTCTTCGTACGCTATACCTTTGGCGCCGAGCCACTTTTTGACCATGCCGCAGTATGCGCACGTATTTGTGGTGAAGATAGTGATATTTTTGACCATGACGAATGCCTCCCCTGTTTTCTGTTTCGTTGCTTTTGATTATATATGGCGGTTGGCGATGTCGCAAGACCACCATATATTGTGTTTTTTACGCTAATGGTTTATTTTCCGGCGACTACTTGGCGGTACCGATCGAGTGCAAAGTGACGTCAAATACCAAATCAGCGTTTGCCGGAATGCCCGAGCCAGCTGGCGGATTTGCGCCGTACGCGAGTGCAGCCGGGATGAGCAAGCGGCGTGTGCCGCCGACTTTCATGCCCGGGATACCGTCTGCCCAGCCCTTGATTACGCCGCCAAGCGAAAACGAAATCGGCTGGCCCGTATCCTTCGAGCTCTGGAAGATAATTCCGGTCGCAGCCACAGCGCCGGTGTAGTCCACCGTAACGCTATCGCCCGCTTTCACCACGTCGCCCGTGCCGGCGACAGTGTCGATCGTTTGCAGTTGGTCAATATGTGCGACTGGCGTAAAGTTTTCCAATTTTGTTCCCTCCAAAGTTGCTGTTTGTGCCGTGGTCGCCGGCGTGTTGCCAGCGTTTTTTGAGTTTGTGTGATCCTGCCAAAGTACGGCGATCGTTGTTGCGCAAGAAAAACCAAAGAACAACACCGCGACAACTAGCGCCATCACGCGCGTTCGCTTGCGTGTTTGCGTCATATTCCCTCCTAATTCCTGTTCATTATACGCCCAATATCCGGCCGTGGCTAGCTGGCAATGTCGTACTTTTTCAGCGCTTTTTTGGTCGCGGCACCGTGGCCCTGAAGCTTGAGCAATTGCGCATAAATCCCGCCACTGTTGGCAAGCTCAGCTGGCGCGCCGATCTCGTCAACCGCACCATTTTTCAGCGTGATAATCTGATCCACTGTCTGAATAGTACTCAGCCGGTGCGCCACAATCAGCGTCGTGCGGCCTTTCATGAGCCGCTCGAGCGCCTGCTGCACCAAATGCTCGCTGCGACTGTCGAGGCTGCTGGTGGCTTCGTCAAGAATAAGAATCGGCGCATCTTTGAGGATTGCGCGGGCGATCGCGATTCGCTGCTTCTGGCCGCCACTCAGCTTGAGGCCACGCTCGCCAATTTCGGTCTCGTAGCCCGCATCAAACTTTTCAATAAATTCGTGCGCGTTAGCCGATTTGGCCGCAGCAATCACCTCCGCCTCGGCGGCGTCCGGCCGCGCGTAGCTAATATTTTCGCGAATCGTGCCACTAAATAGTGCCGGCTCCTGAAACACAACACCAATTTGGCCGCGCAAGCTTGCCTGCGTCACCTCGTTGATATCCTGGCCATCAATAAGAATTCGCCCCGCCCCGACCTCATACAGTCGCAGCAAAAGGTTCGTCAGCGTCGTCTTGCCCTCACCACTCTCGCCCACCAGCGCCACCTTAGTGTCCGGCGCAATGCGCATGTCAATGTCGCGCAGCACCGGCTCATCGGCCACATACCCAAACTGCACGTGCTCAAACCGAATCTCGCCAGCACGAAGCTGCAACTTGCTCGCATCAGGCTGATCCAGAATCTCCGGCTGCTCGTCCATCACCGCAAAATAATCCTTGGTATTGGCAATCGCGCGCTGAGTTGCGTCGACCAAAAAGCTAATACTAAACAGCGGGATGCGAATAAGCGCCGCGTATTGCACAAGCAGCACCATCGTGCCGAGCGTGTAGCGGCCGCGCGCTGTTTCCACGAAGATATACAGGAATACTGCCAAAAAGATCAGATTCAAAACGAGTCGGCGGCGGACATCATGACGATGCCAATACCGACTTTGAGGCCGAGTTGTTTGCACAGCTTGGTCGAGCTGTTTGTTGAAAAAGGCCAGTTCGCGCGCTTCCTGCAAAAAACTCTTGACCACGCGCACCTGGCCCACGGCTTCGGCGAAGCGCCCGCTCGCCACATCCTGCTGGTCGTTGATTTCGCGCTGATAGCCGCGCCATTTCTGACTCGTCAACATCGTAAGATAGATAAAAATCGGGTACAACGCCAGCAGCATGAGCGCCACCTGCCAGCTGTACATAGCAACAATGATGAGCGTGAACACCGTACTGAATAAAAATTGCAAAAAGTTGTTGCTCACTGCCTGAACGAAGGTGCTGATTTGCGAAATGCCGCGGTTCATCCGGTTGATAATTTTGCCTGTGAGCTCACGATCGAAATAGCCTTGCGGCAGACTCAAGACATGCTCAAAGTAGCGCCGGCTCAGCTCGCGCTGCAATTTCGCAGACAGCACGTCGCCCAAATAACCGCTCACATTACTAAGCAATGTCTGGCTGACATCTGTCAAGAAAATTGCCAGCGCGAACACCGCCACCACTGTAATATTTGCGTGTCCGCCATGTAATGTTCGCCCGATCTGGTCGACGGCGCCCTTCGTAAACAGCGGCTGCAGCTGACTCATTCCTGCGAGCAAAATCGTAAACAACGAAATCGCGACATAATAGCCGCGCAAATTTTTCGTAAACCGGACAATCCGCCAAATATCTCGCATTTCGCTCCTAGTATAGCTAAAAATAAGCGCTTGGAATAATAATTCTTGAAAAAGACGGTATTGGTGATGGGGGATTCGTGCTGCGGGAACCGGCCGAGCAAGGAGCGCCTGCTCAGGCACGAGTTTCCAAGACAAGCACACAGCCGCAGCAGGTCAGGCGGCCACATGCCAGGGCCAAGTAGCAGCCGAGTCATGCAAAGCGACGTGGCTTGGACTTGATGGCTCAGTGCTGCCCCACGAGAATGACGCCTTGGCCATACTACCCGACGAACAAGCTGGCTCGCGCGCGCAAAAAAACGTGCACCGAAGCGCGAGCCAGCCTCATTCGTCAGCATCGTAGGAGCATTTTTCGTTAGCTGTGGCTAGATGGAACTACCTGCTGTTCTGGCTCTTCAGGAACTCCTTGTACCACGCGCAATTACTTTTGTGGCGCGAGCCTCCGCAAGCATTGCAAGTCTTCTTGGTCAGTCCGCCAAGCGCGGCACGGCCAGCCGTTCCTCCGCAACGCGGGCAGCAGCCTTTGCACTCTCGGGTTCGGGCCACAGTGGCCACTTCCTCTCAACTAGAATGTGCGATTCTGCGATGCCTGGGGATGGGCATCACCAATATCCGTCTGCCTAGAAATTAGGCAAACATATTATACAATAATTGATACACCCGTTCAATCATACGAGTCAGACTCATTATTTGAACTGGCGAGCCATCACACCACCCCAGAATCGTTCATAAAAAGCACGCACTAGGCCGCGATCTTCTCGCGGCAATTGCTGCGAGAGCCCAAGTTCAATGCATGCGTCATCACATGTAATCAAAAGTAAAACGCTCCGGCCCAGGTGACATCCAAAAAGGATGATACTCGCCTGGGCCGGGATCTGACGGGATCAGCTCGGGATGTCAAGCAGCCACAGCAGCGCAAGAATCAGGACGAGATCGACGTAAAGCATGGTCGACCGAGTGGTCTTCCAATTCCCCAGCAGCAGCCTGACGGACCTGAACCCAAAGTGTCGCCCGGTGGTGATAGCCGACATGCGCCAGCGATGCCGCAGGGAACGAACCGCGACGATCAAACTCGCGATCACGTAGGGTACGGCGATCACCCAGAAGAGCGCAGCCTGCAATGCGATCTCCACAAAGATGTAATTCGCAGCCACCCCAAACAGCAGTGGCAACACGTAGGGCACCCGCACTTCTGTGCGCCAGTACTGCGAGAGTCGCGCGCGAACGCCGGCAGGCGGCGCGTCGGCTTCGTCGGCATCATGCATAGCGATCTTCCTTCTGTTTTGGTCGACCCTTTGAGGCCGAGAGCGCATCCGGGCAATTGCCAGAACTCGCTCACAATACCATAAAACCAGCAGACCAACAAGCGGCACAACAAGCAACAGCCCCGAGCGCACACTGCTTTACACCGCAGCAAAATTCATGTCGTATACTATGGACATGTCAAAGCTCATTAAGGCGCAAAAATTCTACAAAAGTTCGCAGCCACATGCCAAACCGCTGCTATTGATGTGCGGGCTGTGGGGCAGCATTTGGCAGATGCGCCGGCTTATAAAGGCGCTGAACCGGGCCGGCTACGACGTCACGGCGCTTGCCTTTACCAACAAAATCATTATCAGTGGCGATCCCCGCCTGATGATTGACCTTGTCGACGAAGTAGTCGATTTTGCCGACAACCTTGCTCGAGAAAGTGCGCAGCCGGTCGAGCTCGTGGGTGTCAGCTTCGGCGCGCTCCTTGCCCTGAATATCGTCCGCCGGCTGCCCGCTTACACGCGTGGCGTCCTGGTTACTGGCGGCGATATTGCGAAAATCGTGCACTGGTTTGTGCCGTGGAAATGGCGAATGCCGTACCGCGAACTCGCGAGTACCTGGCGAAGACTGAACATGTATTCCGAGCCGGCTGAGCTGCGCGGCAAGCGGCTGCTATTTGTCTTGCACGACAAGGGACGCATGATCGACCCCAGTGACGCGGTGCATGAAATCTCCAAGCATCGTCGAGCCGGAAATGAGGTGATTGTCATTGAGCGGCATCGCTTTGGCCATATCGGCACAATTATTGAGGAGACGATTCTGCACCCAGCGCGCGTGTTGGAACACCTCAAGCATGTGCAGCGTCCGAAATAGCAGCGCGCGTCATCTTCTCACACTTGAAAACGGCCTAAACGCGTTCGGCGCCGAAAGCCTCACGCGCTGCCTGCGCAACATCGTCCAGCAAACGAGCGACTTCATCGTCGGTAAGCGTGCGCTCGTAGCTCGTGATTGACACACGCAATGTGATCTGTTGCTGCGCGTCATCGCCGTCGCGACGATAAATATCAATCGGGCTAAGCGCTACAAGCGTTTGGTCGGGCCGTCGATCGCTCACTCGCGCCCACACAAGATCAAAGAGCGATTGGTACGAAATATCACGCGGCAAACGCAGGCAGATATCCTGCTCAACCTTTGGAAATCGCGGCAACGCCACATAGTTAGGTGGCACAGTTTGTGTTGCTGCCAGCAATGCTGCGAGATCGATCTCAAAGCCGGCAGTGTGGCTCGGGAGCTTGAGCTGGCGGCGTACGCTTGTGGTAAATTCACCTACAATGCCAAGCGGCGTTTTGGTTTCGGCCACACACACCAAGGCCGAACGTTTGAAATCGAAGGGCTTGGCAAGCAATGCGTAGTCAGTGGGCAGATTTTCAGGGGTAAGCGGCACGCACGTGAATCGTAGCCCGAGTTTGCCACTCAAAAACGCCACATATTCGCGGGCATCGTAGAACGCGGCGCCTTCGCCCTTTATCACCTGCTTTTCGGTCTTGGCCACTACCAGCGACAGCCTGACACTCTCGCGCGGCAGACTGTCCTCCGACGACATTTGCTGGGTGCTGTGCGCGGTGCCCATCTCGAACAATGCAAATGATTCATGGCCGGCCTTGCTGTTGCTGTGCACCTTGTCGAGCAAGTTCGGCACTAAACTCACGCGGTAATATTGGAGATCAGGGCTGAGCGCGTTGCTCAATCGAAACGCTACGTCGCGCGGCTGGCCGACTTTGTCGAGCAAATTACCATGCACGAAATTGTACGTGAGCAGCTCGTTCGCACCGGCGGCTGCCAAGATTCGGCGCACGCTCGATTTGATAGCCAGAAGCGGATCTTTGGCGGGTGGTGCAATCTGACGCGTCGGCAATACAAGCGGCAGATGCTCGTAGCCGTAGAGCCTGCCAACCTCTTCGACAATATCTTCGCGAATTTCAATATCTGTCCGCCAAAACGGCGCCTGTACTGTGAGCTGCTCGCCATCAACTGTCACATTAAATTCAACGTTCTCAAGCAACTGCTGCATCTCGGCGGCCAAAAGTTGCAAGCCGAGCCGCGCGTTGATAAATCTCGCTGTCAGCGTGATGCTCAGGTGCAGCGCGCCGCGCGCGCGAACGCCGTCGGGTAAATGATCGTTGTCGATGATCGGGCTCGCCAGCTTACCGCCCGCTGAGCGCCGAATTTTTTCGATGATCTTCCCAAGCACGGCGGCATTTTGCAATGGCGATTGCCCCTTGGTATTGCGCGTCACGGCGTCCGTAAACAGGCCGTGAGCCATACTTGTACGCCGGATTGAGTACATATCAAATGTCGCACATTCTAAAATAATGTTCGTAGTGGTGGCATCTACCTCTGTATCGCCACCGCCCATCACGCCGCCAACGCCGATGAGTTTGTCGCGCGTTGCGATCATGATCGCCTCTGGTCGCGGCTCAATTTCCTTGCCATTCAGAAGTAAGATCTTCTCGCCTGGCCGCGGATTGCGCACCACAAGCGTGGCATGATCCGCGCCGGCATCTTGCGCTATCACCTTGTCATAATCATAGGCGTGCAGCGGCTGGCCGGTTTGCAGCATGAACCAGTTCGTGTAATCCACGATGTTGTTGATCGAGCGAATACCGGCTTTGGCGAGATCAATCAGCAACCAGGTCGGGCTCGGGCCCACCTGCACATTCCGCAAGCACGCCGCCATGAAGCGCGGCACGAGCTCAGGCAGCTCGTTTTGTACTTCGAGCCTGAGCTCGTCGGATTCGACTTCTGGAAATTCCGGTGCCAGCGCATACCATTCCGGGCTTTTGTACGGCTGATTTTGGATACCGGCCAGCTCGCGTGCCACCCCGAGGTAGCCGAAGCAATCGGGCCGATGGGTGAACATCTTGTTCTCGATATCGATAATAACGTCACCATGCAAATGATAGGCATCGGCGAGCGACATGCCGGGCCGGACTTGCTCGGTAGGCTCAACGACGATCTCGAGAATACCGTCGTGCGAATCGCCAAATGCCAGCTCGCGCGGACTCGCCAGCATGCCGTTACTTACCACGCCGCGCATTGGCCGGGCCGACAGCACAAACGGCTCGGCAGTGCCATATGTTTCGGGCACCGTGGCGCCAGGCGGCAGCCACGCAACGAGCAAACCTTCACGCACGTTTGGTGCGCCGCACACTACTGTTATCAGGCCATCCTCACTCCGCTCAATACCCTCAGCACGGCCACCGTCATCAATCGCGCATACATTGAGGTGATCGGAATTTTCAAGCGGCGCACAGCGCACGACTTTGGCAATCAATACAGCTTCATATTTAGCACCGAACTCGACAATCTCTTCAATCGCGCCCAGCTGCGCACCAATATTCTCTATCAAAGCGGGCACACCGTGCGGCGCCGGATCGCCGGCGGCGTGGTACTTTTCGTTCAGAAATCGCAGTGTGGTGAGACTAATTTTCATCAAGAACCTCCGCGCGAACGGCAATGATCTTGGCCTGCGAGGCCTGCAGATCTTCGGCTGACATTTCGGGCCCGTTACTTGTCATGATGTAGCCGGGATAGTGTGGGAAAAACATCGTTGCCTTGGGAAAAGCGCTGCGATCGGCGTGCAAGCCATGCATTGGGTACAGCTTGGCATGCACGTGCGGCACAGCTTCGCCCTCGAACACCAGCGCCACGCGCTCCACGCTATAAGCTTTTTCGAGCAGACGCGCCACCTTTTTGGCAGCCGCCATCAGCCCGGCAATGGCATCATCGTCCAGCGCAAAAACATACTCACCGGGATTCCGGCGCGGCACAACAATCGTCTGGCCCGGCGTGCTCGCAAACGGCGTCAAAAACGCCGCATACTGCTCGTCTTCCCAGACAATGTAGCCGGGCAGTTCGTGATCGACAATTTTTTCGAAAAGTGTTTTATCCGTCATAGTTGGTTCCTGCATTGCTAGCGGTCGTTACTAAATTGCTTGAGAAAATCGAGTTTGCCCGACTCAAAATGCCGCACATCCTCGATGCCATATTTCATCATCACCAGGCGCTCAAGGCCACAGCCCCAGGCAAAACCCGTGTACATCTCGGAGTCGATACCGGCTTCGCGCAGCACGTTCGGGTGAATCATGCCCATGCCAAGCAGTTCGATCCAGCCAGTGTAGCTGCAAATCTGGCAACCTTTTTTCTGGCAAAACGGGCAGCTCAGCGCCAGCTCAAAGCTCGGCTCGGTGAATGGAAAATAAAACGGCTGGCTCTTGATCTCGATTTCCTGGCCGTAATATTCACTCAAAAATGTCTTGAACGTCGCCATCAGATGGCCGGCATGCACGCCCTTGCTAACGTACACGCCTTCGAACTGGTGAAAGGTGTGCTCGTGGCGCGCGTCCATATCTTCGTTGCGAAAGACACGGCCAGGCAGCAACACGGCAATCGGTTTGTCCTGCTCGAGATTCGCCTTGTATTTTTCGAGCACGCGGTTCTGCATGGTGCTCGTGTGCGCCGGCGCGATGAGCGGCTTGCCATTCGCGTCGGTCTGCACGGTCATAAATGTGTCGTAATCATCGCGCGCCGGGTGTCCTTCTGGGAAATTCAGCGCGCCGAACATGTGGTAGTCATCATCAATCTGGCGCGATTCAATCGCCGTAAAACCCATGCGATAAAAAATATCGAGCACCAGCTCAAGCTCACTCATGAGCGGATGCCGCGTGCCGTGCTCGGCACCGCGCAATTTCGGACGGGCTGCAGGCGGCACGTTGCGATCGAACGGCGCAGTCACGTCGATGTTAGGCAGCGCCTCGGCTTGCTCCTGGTGCTCGGCCACCAGCGCAGCGAGCTCGGCCCGCAAGCGATTCATTTCCTTGCCAAAATCCGCACGTTCCTCAGGACTGAGCGTGGGAATCTCGGCGTATAACGCCTTGAGTTCCACGGCTTTGAGAATGTCAGCCTTGACTTCGAGCTCGCCAAAGCGCGCCCGAAGCTGCTCGGCTGCGGCAGCAATACGTGGATTTTGGTAGTTCATGCGTTCAGTATAGCAGTTTCTGATCAGATCGAAACATTGACAAATAGTCTACCCGTAGGCATAGTATATTTGAAATTCCCGATGTGGAGTTTGGTCCAAAAAGCGCTCTTTTGCGCGACATTTACGACAGATTGGACGCGCATGCAAACCGTAGCGGCTAAATGCCTATACGAAGTAGGCGGCATATTCTCGATCGGGTTCATCAGCCCGTTCCCCATCCAGCAGTTCGCAAACCTCAACCCGCCGTCATATGGCATACAAGACAGGCGCTCAACGCTGCCGAAGGGTTTTGTCCCTGAGGGGCAAGTCTTGAAGACGTTCATGGCCAGCTGGGTGCAGGGCGACATGATGCTGAGCGAAAACTGCATCTTGGCGCCCAAAGAACTGCAGTCCGGCGAAGTCGGCCAGCGCATCTACTGGGAGTACCTGCTGGTGCTGAGCAGCAACACGGCCATCGTCATCTTTTCGCTCCTGCTGCGTGATTTGGATCCGTATCAGGGAGAAGCCTTCAGCACCAACCTGCCCCAGATGCAGCGCGATGTCGCCTACCGGCTGGACGAGCACGCCATTCCGATCGTGCTGGACTGCGTTTCGGCGCAGTTCGGCGGCCGCACGTTGTGGCGACAGCGACGGGCCCGCCTCGGGATGACATTCAATCCGAAGGAGGAGACCGCAAGCCTGATCATCAACACCAGCGAGCCGCTGAACGGCCTGCGCGGACTCGTGGGCGCTAACTCCGAAGCTACCGAGCGGAGCTTGCGGACACCGCTGGAAGTCGGCCTGACCATGCCACCGTACATAGAGGCTCGAGTCGGCACACGCGGTTCGGATATGCCCTACGAGATCACGCTAACGGCGCACTACAGCGCGGTCCAAGCGGTGCTCGGCGCCTATGCCAGTCAGCTCAAGCGCGTCGCGCCCGCTGAAGCACCTATCTGGCTGCCCATAAGCTTCGAGCAAGCGAACACGCTCTTCGAGCACATGCTCGTGCGGGCCGCGTGGGAGCAATCCAGCGACACACAAATGCTCGGCCTCATGCCGTGACGATGCGCAGGCGAGCGGCATCCGGCTGGCTCATGCCACCTGCCGCTCGCCTTAGCGCGCTCGATCTGTCACATTATCAGAGTGCCGCTTTGATTTATAAGCGACATTGCGATGATGTTTTTGCCTTAGGCCCTCTACGGGCAACGTCTGCGCCGCCAATAGCGCGCATGATACAATAGAGTTATGGCAAATTTCTCTTTCGACATCGTATCCGAATATGACAAAGCCGAGATGAACAACGTGCTCGACCAAGCGCGGCGCGAGCTGGATAATCGCTACGACTTCAAGGGCACGCCGGCCAATATCGAGTGGCTCGACGCCGACAAGACGGGCCTGAAAATCACCGGCAACGGCGAGTGGCAGATTGAAGCCATTCTCGACATTGTGCGGAAGCGTTTGGCCACGCGCGATCAGAGCCAAAAAGTACTCGACACGTCGCGTAGCATCGTTGAGAGTAATCTGCGCGCCACACAAGAGGTGCCGTTCAAGCAAGGGCTCGACCAGGAAAAAGCCAAGCAGATCACGAAGCTGTTGCGCGAACATTTTCCCAAGGCAAAGGCGCAGATCCAGGGCGACGCCGTGCGTGTGACGTCATCAAGCAAAGATGAACTACAGGCCGTGATGCAGCTGCTGCGCAGCCAGGACTTCGAGTTCCCGCTGTCGTTCAATAATTTTCGCTAAATTCGGCGGGCTGAACCGGGCACGTTGCAGTTCGGCCCTCGCCGCTTCCAGCCACGCCACGCTGCCAGGTGTATGCATGGCCAATTGGCCAAGAGCCACCAATTGTTCGCTTGGCACATATACAAACTCATGGCGCGACACGCCACGGAGAGCCATATTGGGGATGCACACTCGCGCGATGAGTGCGCGCGGTCCCGCCTCGGCAGCACCATTGCACACATGCTTGGCAGCTGTCGGCCGATCGAGCAGATACGCTCGGCCAGTTTGGGCGTAATTATCGCTTGTGCCGCCGACTTGCGCGGCCGCGTCTAGACCACGCCGATCAATGCCCGGCCAGAACGCCGCTGCCACCGCCATCCGGCCCATGCCAGCCCGAACCGGCACGGCGATACGCCGCTCGGCCATGGCATGCGGGGGCCGCTCTTCAGCAGAAATCAGATCGGGCTTGGTGTCATCGCTATGCGGCGCAAATTCTGTGTCAGATGGCGCGCATTCTTCATTGGCCGACTCAGACTCTGCCTGGCGCAAGGCAGCGGCCATGCCCCACACATCGGGCGTCAACTCACTATTCGAGGGCACATCCGCCGGTTCATGCTCGAAGCCCAACCATGCACTATACTCACTCGCGCCCACGCTAGGCCCCGCGCATTTTTTGAGTTCGTTCATTTCGCACTAAGGTTGCAGTATACTAAAAGCATGACCGACATGTCTACCATCTTTCACCGCGCCCACGAGGTGCTCAAGCAAAACGACCGCGGCATGTACACGATTCCTGCCCAGGGGCTGTATCCGCATCAGTGGCTCTGGGACAGCTGCTTTGCGGCGCTTGGCTGGCGGCATATCGATGTCGAGCGCGCCAAGCTCGAGATTCTTAGCCTGCTGCGCGGCCAATGGCAAAACGGCATGATTCCGCACATGATTTTTACGCCGGGGAACGAATTCGCCCGCGATCATAATATTTGGCGCAGCTGGGTGAGCCCATTCGCCCCTGACGGGATGGTCACAAGCGGCATCACTCAGCCGCCGATGATCGCCGAAGCCGTGGTGCGGGTCGGTGAGAAGATGCCGATCGTGGAGCGCCGCAGCTGGTATCGCCAGGTGTTTCCGGCACTGCTGTCATATCATCAATGGCTCTATGCCGAGCGTGATCCGCACGACGAAGGGCTGGCGCTGCAGATTCACCCCTGGGAGACCGGCCTCGACAACACACCGCCTTGGATGGCCGAACTGCATGGCCACCTGCTACCGTGGTGGATTCGGCTCTTGCGAAAGACGCACCTTGATGGCATGACCGGCATGATGCGGCGCGACACTCGCTTCGTACCGGCCGCTCAGCGTTACTCAAACATTGACGCCCTTGCACTCTACGATGCGCAGCGCCGATTGCGTCGCAAGAGTTACGACATCGACAAAATTCTCGACCATTCGCTCTTCGCCATCGAAGATCTGGTCTTCAACAGCATTTTGGCGCGAGCCAACGAGCACCTCGAGCACATCGCCACCAGCTTGCGCATGGAGCTGCCGAGCGATTTGCTTGCGCGCATGGCCAAAACGGCTAGCTCACTCGAGGATCTCTGGGATCCATACACGGAAATGTATTACTCGCGTGATTTTATTACGCATCGTTTGCTCAAAGAGCTAAGCGTCGCGACGCTGCTACCACTGTATGCGGGCACGGTCAGCAAAGAAAAGGCCGCACTGCTCGTCAAGCACATCGAGAACGAGCACATGTTTGGGCCGGCGTTCCCGCTGCCCAGTGTGCCGCCGAGCTCGCCGTGGTTTGACCCCGTTCGCTACTGGCAAGGTCCGACTTGGCTCAATATCAACTGGCTCGTCGCCGATGGCCTGCGGCGCTACGGCTACCGTGACCATGCTGATGCCCTAATCGAAAGTTCGCTTGAGCTTGTCGACCAGCCCGCCAGTATTTTTTCGGAATATTATCAGCCGCTCACGGGCACGCCACTCGGGGCGCACAATTTTTCCTGGACCGCGGCGATTATCATGGACTGGATCAAAAGCTCGCCACAGTTTTCGAAATCTTCGACTCGCTCTTCTGCTGGGCCTTCGAACACTTCATCCGCCCAAAAATAGCCAAAAATCTTGCCGCCCGACCCATCCTGGCTATGCCGGGCGTAGCACCGCCGCGTTTGCTCGGCATGTAGCACTTTCACAGTGCAAGCTGGCGATTATTAGGACAATGCTGGCGTAGACGCTGCAACGCAGTCACTTAGCATTCGAGCCGCACAAAGATCTTGTTTGTGTCTTGTGTATCTAGGCATCGTCAAGTTCGAGGCTAGGCTGGCCATCACCTAGGTCGAGCACGCTCGCTGTATCTGAAGTTTTGTCGGCTAATTTCTGTACTTTGCCAAGCTTACCTTCGATGGTGCGCGACTTGCGGCTGGCCGAATCAATTGTATTCGTCGCCTGTACCAGCTTGTCGCGGGTCTTTTCGAGCAAATCGCCGAACTTGCCAAATTCGCCCTTAATCACCGTGAGCAGCTCCCAGACCTGACTCGTCTGTTCGGCAATCGCCAGCGTGCGGAAACCGAGCTGGTAGCTATTTAGAATCGCGGCAATCGTAGTCGGGCCGGCAACTGTCACGCGATACGTCGACTGCAATTGCTCGAACAATCCGGGTGTACGCAACACTTCGGCGTACAGACTTTCGGACGGCAAATAGAGCACTGCAAAATCTGTGGTCGCTGGCGGCACAATGTACTTTTCCTTGATTGATTTAGCCTCAAGTTTGATGCGGCCCAGCATTGCCTTGCGCGCCAGTTCCGCCTCGGGTGCGTCACCTTTTTCTTCGGCGGCAAGCAAGCGCTGATAATCTTCGAGTGGGAATTTAGCGTCAATCGGCAAATAGATAAACCCGCTTTTGCTGCTTTTGTCTGGTAGCTTGATGGCAAAATCAACTGCCTCGCGACTATCCGGCGACAGCATCACCTGCTTACCATAATGATCCTTGATGAACACTTGCTCGAGCAGGCTTTCGAGCTGCACCTCGCCCCACGTACCGCGCGTCTTAACATTGGTAAGCACCCGTTTGAAATCGCTCACATCGCTCGCCAGCCCCTGCATTTCGCCAAGGCCGCGCTGCACCTGCTCAAGCCGGTCGCCCACGAGCTTAAAGCTTTCGCCAAGCCGCTTTTCAAGCGTGCTTTGTAGCTTTTCGTCAACGGTAGCACGCATCTTTTCGAGCTTGTCGGCGTTGTCTTTTTGGAGTGATTCGAGCCGACCCTCAACTGTTTTGCGGATGAGTTCCAGCTTTTCGTCGTTCTTATCGCGCAGTTGCTCAAGGCGTTTGTCGAGGGCGTCGCGTGTTTGCGCGATGCCGCCGGTGACTTCCTGGCGCAGCTCTTTATTGGCGGCAGCAAACTCACGACGACTCAGTGCAAATTCTTCCCGAAGCGACGTCTCGGAAGCTTCTGACGCGCCGCCCATTCCGCTCGGCTGGCGACCAAGGCGCAGCCACACAAGCCCAATTGCCGCCAGGTTCAAAATTCCCAAAATAATTGCAATATATATCATATCTAGCTACTGTTCGCCTGCCAAATTAGCACAAGCTCAATCAAGATGCAATGGTTTTTTGAGCGATAGCGGCGCAATTCGCATCGCAGACACCGCCAAAACACCGACCGCAAATCCGCCCAGCACGTCAAGCGGTGCGTGCAGCCCCAAATACACCCGAGAAAGCATGACGAGCACAATTGCCACTGACGGAATCCAGCGCCACATGCGCGGCAGGTACGGCAAAATCGTCAGCATAATAACCGTTATCATCATAGAATGTCCCGATGGAAACCCAGCCCCACTATCAGCCCAACGCAAGTGCACATGCTGGAGCAGCACCGCCGGACGCGGGCGCGCGACTTCGTGCTTGAGCAGCAGCGTGATAGCCGAAGCGCCGATAATCGTCACCGCCAAGCGATACGTCAAGCGCCATTTGCGCAGCACAAACACAATCACGACAGCCAGGGCGCCCATAATGAAGCTGTCCTTAGCAATGCTGCAAAGCTTAAAGAACATGCGCAAGCTGTTCGGCCAGTCATTAATGTCCCGGAACAGCGACACTTCCCAGCCCGTCATTCGGTGTGTGTGGGCCACAGCCGTGCTCCATATTAAGAAGATGAGCGCTGCAACAAAGCTCACCAGATACCACCGTTGATGCCCGCTGGTCGGCGCGCTCGAATCTGTGGCTTGGCCAGAATCGTTTTCTATTTCTAATGAAGTCTTGCTTGTTTGTGCGCGTTCAGTCATTCATTTAGTATACAAGATTTACGTCCGCGAAACGAAAGCATTTTGCTTGATATAAAAACGCCAGGGGCGACCGATGTCGCGCGTGATGCCGATGCGCGTAGTTTGTGTGATTTCAGAAGGTTCGAGCGGCGGCCGGACGCGCAGCCGGAGCGGCTGAGTGCGCAAATCATGCCCGTTCAGCCGGCGGTCGATGGCCAGCGCCTGGCAGAGCTTAGCTGGGCCGTTAGCCAGGTGGTCATCTCGCACATTTGGCCGATTGTGTCGCATGTCAGCAATCCCTGCAACGGGCTCGGCAGCGCGAATCAACACCCCTGCGCCTTCGCCCGCCGGGCCACAAACCACATTGAAACAAAAGTGCATGCCGTAGGTAAAGTACACATAGGCCATGCCAGGCGGTCCGAACATAACCTCGGTGCGTGCGGTTCTGCCGCGGTAGCTGTGACTGGCGGCATCGAGCTGATGATAGGCCTCTGTTTCGACAATCCGCGCAACGAGCTCGCGGCCGTTGAGCTCGCGCACCAGCTCGCACCCTAGTAACCGCTGCGCTACGTCCACCACATCGCCAGCCAAAAATCCCAAATCATTGGCGCTCATACCGTTAGTATACTCTGGTGCTGTGCACGATGGCGCAGCTTTGCCTTTTCCATGAAATTATGGTACCGTTTGAGGGTTGCACCGCAACGATCCTTGAGAAGGAGTTGCTTCTGCACTCCGCCAATTCACGAGAAATGTTGTCGTGCATGGCCTGTTGTATCCGACCGATCACCCCCGAACGAAGGAAGATCATGACCAACGACACGCTCGGCCAGGCCCAACGGCCCCACCTTCGCATGCCCCACCCGGGCGGCCCTAGCGGCATGCCGCGAGGCTTCGGCAGGCCCAGCCCGAGCCCCTCCGCGGAAGTACCCATCACCAGCGTCACCTCCGGCGACGGCACCATGACCAAGGGCCCGGACGCCATCGCGACGCAGCCGCTCTCCGCGCCCAAGTCGACCGGCCACATGGCGGCGACCACGCGGCAGAGGCCGGTGACCGAAGAGCTTGCGCCCGAGTTCGACGAGAAGCCGGAAGCCACGCCCGCGTCACAGACGGCGTACGAGCCCGAGTCGCGCCAGCTCGAGCAGCGCCGGCGGCGCAGCCAGGGCAAGTGGGTCTTCCGCTTCAAGCTGGTGCTCGGCCTCGTGCTGGTGGGCATCATCGCCAGCTGCCAGGGCTTGCCCATCGACGGCGTCAAGGCGCTCGACCACGCGCTGAGCACGCACCCGCTGCCGCAGCACGTCAGCGCCTTCGGCCTCACGGTGGTGCTCATCGGCGTCCAGTGGATCCTGCTCGAGAAGCGGATCTACGACATGCTGCGGATCTTCACCAAGATCAACGACGTGTACCTCCCGTACGCCAACTTCGTGACCACCCTCGCGGTCGCCTGCTACAGCAGCGCGGTCGTCGCCTGGATGGTGCCGATCCTCTTCACGCGCTGAGGACGGCTCACCACATAGCTCGTGATTATGGGCGGGCCGCCGTTAGGTGAACGCATCTTTGCGTGCCGCGGCGGCTAGTCCAACTCCTTCTCAACATTCACCTGATAATTATCTTTTGGGCGGCGAAGCAGCCATCGCCTGGCGCGAAGCCAGCACCGACGCCCCGATTATGCCCATGCCGACCAGCCCTGGAATCGCGTCCGGAATGTCGAGCATAATACTTGCAAGTAAAATAAACGCCAAAATAACAATCGTGTAGTATGCGCCGTGCTCGAGATATATGTATTTGCCGAGCGTGCCGCGGCGCACCATAAATACAGTGAGCGAGCGCACCCACAGAGCGCCAACTCCCAGACCGGCCGCGATCAGCAGTACTTTGTTGGTGATTGCGAACGCGCCAACGACGCCATCAAAACTAAAGCTAGCGTCGAGCACTTCCAAATATACAAATGTCCACAGCGCCGCCATGCCGGTCCGTGGCAGAGAGGGCTCACGTGATTTTGGCCGTAATTGTGTGGCCGGCGCATCCGACTCCGACCGCGTTTGGAGTAGATGCGTCAGACGCCAGATCACCACATGCACAAGTATGCCCAGACAGCCGGCAACGATGGTCGTTCGACGATAGTGGTTGGAAGGGATCAGGGCCGTCAGAAACACGGCCAACACACTGGAGACAATCGGAAACCACCACCTTCGCAACCTTTTGAGCGGCCGCTCAATCCGTCCCGACCACACCGGCCGATCCTCGTCGCTCATGAAAAATTCCAGCGCGAGCACCAGCAAAAAGCCGCCACCAAACGCCGCAATCTGAGGATGCGCCAATGCGAGCTTGTCTGCATATTGTTCGGGGTGATGCAAGGCCAAATTCAGCACGGCATGCCAGGACAAACCAGCCGTCAAGACAACAATCACGATCGGAAACACCATTCGCATGCCGAGCACCGCAATCACCATGCCAAGCGTCAAGAACATCGACTGCCAAAAGCGCGACAAGGTGCCGAGCGTTTTGGCGTTGACAATAGCGTTATCAAAGCTAAAAGCAATTTCGATGGCAATCAAAATCAGCGTCACGCCGGCCGCTGCTCCGCCACCAGCAACAAGCGTGCCGAGCAATGCGACCACCGTAGTCATAGCCGACAAGCCAAAAATGCGCCAGTTCCCACCAGTGTCAGAGGAATTCATTGCTAGCAGTATACACCAGCTCGGCGGCGCCCGTGAAGCCGCAAGCTATGCGAAAGGCTACTTCCCAGCTTGCGTGCGGCCCCATTTGAGTACGCGCGCCATCCACAGAAGTTCTTTATACGCGCTGGCAATATTTTTGTCGGTACGCTCTTTGAGCTCCGGCTTGAGCTCGCCTGCTTCGTCGAACATGTCTTGCACCCGGGGGAAATACACGCTCCACGACGTTGCCACTAAGCCCATTTCACGCACGCTCGTCACCAGCGCTTCTACTGCGCGCACGCCGCCCCAGTTGCCATTGCTCGCGCCCGCCAGCGCGACCGGCTTGTGATTGTAGTTGGCTAGCTCACTATCGAGCATGCGCTTAAGCGTGCCCGGAAAACTGTGGTTATACTCCGGCGTCACGATGAAAAACGCGTCAGCCCGCGCCGTGATCTCGGTGTAGCGCGGGTTTTTGCCTTCGGGATCGTTACCATCGCCCGCAAATTCAAAATCCTCAGGATCAACAAAAATAATTTCCACATTTTCGAGCAGCCGCCCTTGCGCAGCCACATAGCGCGCAGCTTTGATTGACTCCCGCTTCACGCGCCGCGTGCCTGCCAACACCGCGATCACCAATGTTTCGTCCATATAGCTTACCTCCATTCTTATTCTTACTATATAGTAAATTTCAGAATGAGAAATAAGCCCGCAACATGAAAATTGCACAAACCATGCTGGCGCTAGAAGCCGCATGCACACATACTTCAGAGTCCACCCGCCTTAACAGTCGAGCGCCTCAAACGCCAAACCGCTGCTAATGTAAGACTATTCGAGCGAGCTGATCTGCTCGTGATCAAGGCCGAAGTAATGCGCCACTTCGTGCCACACAGTGTGGCGGATTTGCTCGCGCAGCGCATCGAGCGTCTCCACACTGCTGGAAATCGGGCCTTTAAAGATCGTGATTTTGTCCGGGCCGTACGATGTTACTCCGTTGCGGCGAGCCAGCGGCACACCTTCGTACAAGCCGAACAGTGTTTGGTCGTGGCGCAGCTGGAGCTGCACGCGCTGCTCGGGCGTCGGCTCGTCGGCGTACACAAATGCCACATTTTCGACAGCGCGCACATGATCACGCGGCAAGCTGGCAATAGCTTCGTCGACTAGCTGCTCAAAAACTTCATCACTCACTAAAATCATACGCTTACTATATCGCTACGAGCCGCTGACGGCTACCGGATATTCAGCCGATGGCGCCGACTCATCGCCGCACGAAAGTCTTTCTTTCATTAAAATCTAGCGTTTGCGCTTCTTTGGGTCGAGTTCGCGTTTGCGCAGACGCAGGTTTTTCGGCGTGACTTCGAGCAATTCGTCGTTCTCAATAAAATCGAGGCACTGCTCCAGGCTCAAAATCGTCGGCGGCGTGAGCTGCACCACGCCATCGCTGCTCGAGCTGCGCATGTTTGTGAGGTGTTTGGCCTTGCAGACGTTGATTTCCATGTCTTCTTGGCGCGTGTTGAGGCCGACAATTTGGCCAGCATAGACTTTTTCGGCAGGGCCGATAAATGTCGTGCCGCGAGCTTCGGCATTTTGCAGCGCGTACGGAGTTGTCGTACCAGTCTCGAAAGCAATCAGCACGCCATTTCTCAGCTGCTGGAGTGGCGCGCCGACCGGCTGATAACCCGTTGTAAGGCTGTTCATCACGATCGTGCCCTTTGTGTTTGTCATGAGAATATTGCGCAGGCCGAGCAATGCGCGCGTCGGCAGTTCGTACACCAGCTTGGTCACGCCTTTGGGGCTGGCGAATTGCTCCTTGAGCGTGGCGCGGCGCGAGCCGAGCTCCATTTGCACCGTACCCACGTGCTCAGCCGGAACTTCGATGATGAGCTCTTCGAGCGGCTCGACCGTCTGGCCGTTTTCTTCGTGGGTGACGACTTGCGGCCGGCCCACTTCAAATTCAAACCCTTCGCGGCGCATCGTTTCAATCAGCACGCTCAGGTGCAGTTCGCCGCGCCCAGCTACCAAAAAGCCGATGCCCTCTTCGTCCACGCGTAGGCCGACGTTCGTCTCGAGCTCCTTTTTGAGGCGATCGCCAATCTGGCGCGAGGTGGTAAATTCGCCCTCGGTGCCCTTGAACGGGCTCGTGTTCGGGCCGAGATAAATCCGGAGCGTCGGCGCTTCGACTTCCATCACTGGCAACGCTTCGGGCTCGTTGGCGTCAGCAATTGTCTCGCCGATTTTGGCATCAGCAATGCCGGTGAGCTGCACGATGTCGCCCGCCACACCGCCCGCAACTTCAAACTTTGTCAGGCCGTGGCTCATAAATACCAGATCGACTTTGGCCTTGGCGAGCGTGCCGTCTTTTTTGCAAAGCGTTACCGCATCGCCCGGCTTCACCTGCCCGCGCGAAATGCGGCCGATGGAGTACTTGCCCTTGAATGTGTCCCAGCTCAAGCCCGTTACGAGCATTTGGAACGGCTTGTCGAGCTCAACTTTTGGCGCTGGAATTTCCTGCATGATAGCGTCGAACACAACGTCGAGATTAGCCGGTTCGGTCGGGTCGGCTGGCGGCTGCTTCCAGGCTTTGCCTTCGCGGCCGATAGCGTAATACACCGGATAATGCAGCTGGTCTTCGTGCACAGCCAACTCCAAAAACAGATCAGCCAGCTCGTCTTCGACCTCTTGAATCCGGCTCGCCGGCTTGTCGATTTTGTTGATAATCACAATCGGCTTGAGGCCACCGGCCAGCGCTTTGCCGAGCACAAATTTGGTCTGCGGCATCGGGCCTTCCTGCGCGTCGACGATCAGTAAGCAGCCGTCGGCCATGTTCAGCGTCCGCTCGACTTCGCCCGAAAAATCAGCGTGCCCCGGCGTGTCGATAATATTAATCCGATAGTCGTCGTGCTGGACAGCCGTCACCTTGGCGGTGATGGTGATACCGCGTTCGCCCTCTTGGTCACCGCTGTCCATGAGCAGCGTCTGGTTCATCTCCGCCTGGTTGTCACGGAAGGTTTTAGATTGTTTGAGCAAGCCGTCCACCAGAGTTGTTTTGCCGTGGTCGACATGCGCGATGATCGCAATATTACGGATAAATGCCGGGTCTTGAGTTGTTGCAGCCATATATAATGACGGTCCTTTGGGCCGAATTTGTCAAATCTTGGTATTAATTATGACATAAGAGTTAGATTTACACAAGCGCGATGTTTTGAGAAAGTACTTTGCCGTGAAGCCATTCTTCCCAGCCGCGAGCGGATCTTATGCAATTCACACGCTATTTGCAGCTTCACTCGTCTCCCCGGAAACTCCGGATGCATGGCGCGCTGACACCAGCCAGTAACATACAATGCCCGCGCCAGCCGCGGCCGCAAACCGCACAGCCACATATGCCCCAAAATGATTAAAAATCCAACCATAGAGCAGGATGGCCGGAATTGACACGACCCGCCCAAATGCCAGCCGGTATATCAGTCATGAGATTAAAAACGGATAGAAATGCCGTCGCTACACCCACGCCAATCGCATCAATGCCGATGCTCCGCATGAACAGCTTCTCGATGCCATACCAAAACACCACACCAGTCAGAAAATTGCTCACATAGAGCTTCTGAATTCGCGTCATACGGACTTTCATGCGCACCATTGTAGCCGCATCCGGTGCCTGCGACAACTAGTCTGCCGCATGGTGGTGATACGATTTTTCGCGCTGCCACCGCAAGAAGCCCTGGCTCATACTCATTTTGGCGAATGGCGCCCACCGGCCAATATTTACACAACGCCGTACTTGTTGTATCGTATTGCAGTTGTTTTGTTTTGCAGAACAATGACATTTGGCAAACAGACAAATTCCAAACTAGGACAAGAGACGCCTTATCTGGCAAGCCCGGCGTCTGCTGCCCTAGTTTGTGAGAGCACATTTCTCGCAGAGCTCTGCGGCGTCATTTCGGCGGTTGCCGAAACCGCGCTAGGGATTTTGCACTCTGAGGAGCACGCATGCCCAACCTGTATGAGTACAATTACGAGCCCGAGAACGCGGCCACGCCCAGGCGTCGGCGCTTCAAGCGGCCCGACTTCAATGAACTCGGCTTCTACGCGCTCGTTGCTTTCGCGGCGCTGGCCATCGCTTGCATTTGCGGCATCGTCCTGGTCGCCACTCAGAAGCACAGCACCGTGCGTTCGGCCACCGTGACCGTCTGCGACAAGCAGGCTATCCCGAACGCCAACGGCGGTCCGAGCTACGAGGTCTTCACCGATACTAAGATCTTCCAGATCGTTTCCCACCTCGTGAACGGCGCCAGCCTCAACCCCGAACAACTCTACGGCGCGCTTCAGAGAGGCGTGACGTACGACATCACGTACGACGGGTTCGATAAGCAGAACCTCGAGATCTACCCGGATCTCCTGACCGCTGTTCGGTCTTCGGTCCAGCAGCCCGACGCCTGCGCGAACCAGCTCGCGCCGAGCAGCCCACAATCGACGCCAGCCCAGAGCAAGACGCCCTGACGCGGCACCGATCGCACGTGGCATTCGGGGAGAATAAAAGCGGGCGCCGCCGTGCTCTTTTATTTTGTCTGTTTGCCATGTTCGATCTTTATACTTGCTTTATATTTGCCAGGAACACTTTTTGTAGCCATCTTACTTGCGCCATCGAGGCGCCACCACGTATCACCAAAAAATCGCGCAAAACAGCTTACCAACCAAGCCGCATAAATTGAATTAAGTCCATAAATATGTTAAAATAAGTTAGTACGTTCGTTTCCGCTGCGCAGATGTGCGCTCAAGCAGGAGGTACCTTCATGCCCAAGCCCAAGCTCAAGTACGACTTCGCCGAGACCTTCGACCGCGAGATAAGCGGTTTCGGTGCCATCGCCGTCATCCCTGAAGTGGAATCCAGCACGGCCGCCATTGTGCGCGACACCGCCACCAGCGAGTTCTACCTGGCCGTAGTCCCCGGCGAACGAGTGGCCCTCCGCATGGTCAACTACAGCGCCCAGACAGCCGCCCTGCCGATGCGCATCGGTGGCAGCGGGTGCTGGACCAACGTCTTCCGCCAGTGCGACGTCACCGACCCTGACAAGATGCCCGCCTCCGGCATGTGGGAGCTCGGCGCAGGAGAGAGCTTCGTCGTCGACACCTGGCGAGATGGCACGCCCCTCGTCTTCACGCCTTCGGACCTCTCAACCGACGGCACCGACAAGCCGAGCTTCCCTGCCGTCGAGATCTACTGGCGCGTCCCGGTCAACCCCGACAGCGTGCCCGGCACGAACGCGGAGTACAAGAAGCACGCCATCCCGGTCGCCCGGTTCTACGTGGTGAGCCGTGCCATTATGGCCGCCGAACTCCGTCGCGCCAACGGCTTCCAGCTCGACCCGACCAACTATGTCGACTGGACGCCGACCATGCTCCGCGAGCGCTACCCGAGCCTGGTCAGCGTGGCTGCCACCGACTGAACGCACGTACAACCCGAAGGGCCGGGAAAGGTGATTCTTTATCAACTTTCCCGGCCCGCGTTCATGTTTTATGCCATTGATTATTGACGCGCTCTCTTACGGCGCGCATAGTTTATGCAAGAAATCAGTCATTATGACAAATATATACCAAACACCCCGGCAACCACTCGCCGAACGCATGCGCCCCGGCGCACTCGATGAAGTTATTGGCCAAAAGCACCTCACCGAATCCGGCCAGATTATCCGCGAAATTATCGCCAACAAGCAGCCGACGAGCTTGATTTTGTGGGGGCCGCCTGGCTCCGGCAAAACCACGCTGGCCCGGATTATTGCCAAAGAAACAGAGGCCGAGTTCGTGGAGATCAGCGCCGTGTCGGCCGCCAAGGCAGACGTGACGCGCGTGGTAGCGCTCGCCCAAGCCAACCGCCGGCTCGGCATGCGCACGATTCTTTTTGTGGATGAGATTCATCGCTTCAACAAAGCTCAGCAGGACGCGTTTCTGCCGTATGTGGAAGATGGCACGCTGGTGCTCATCGGTGCCACCACCGAAAATCCGAGCTTCGAGGTCATCACGCCGCTTCTCAGCCGCTCGCGTGTGCTCGTGCTCGAGCCGTTAACGCGTGACGACATCGTGGCAATTCTCAAGCGCGCCGCCAAAGCCGAGAAGCTCACCCTCAAGAAACTGCCAGCCGCTAGCCTGGACTTGCTGGCGGAGCTCTCTGGTGGCGATGCGCGCGTGGCGCTCGGCAACCTCGAGCTCGCCGTTCAGCTGGCACATGGCCGCGCGCTCACCAAAGAGATTATTACCACGGCGGCTCAAAAGCGCGTGCCCGGATATGACAAGAGTGGCGAGCAGCATTACAACCTGATCAGCGCGTTTATCAAGAGTCTGCGTGGAAGCGACGGCACGGCGGCGCTGTATTATATGGCGCGAATTCTGCAAGGTGGCGAGGATCCGAAATTTTTGGCGCGCCGGATGATTATCTTCGCCTCAGAGGACATCGGCCTGGCAGCACCCGCGGCGCTCAATTTGGCGGTGGCAACCTTTCAGGCAGTCGAGCGAATCGGCCTGCCGGAGTGCCAGTACAATCTCTACCACTGTGCGGCTGTGCTCGCCAAGGCGCCCAAATCCCGAGCCGTTGCCAGTGCCATGCACGCCGCGCAAACACTCGCTCGCGATCATCCCGATCTGTCGGTGCCGCTGCACCTGCGCAACGCGCCGACCAAACTCATGAAAGACCTGGGCTATCAAAAGGGTTACAAGTGGCAGCCCGACTTCAAGCACAAAGACGGTTTTTTGCCGCCCGAGCTGCAAGGCGAAGACTTTTTTGCCACATAAAAGTTGGTAAGCCGAGCATTCTCCGCTACCATGTCAGCCATATGGCAAATCACGAATTCTCCTTCACCAGCCACGCCAACCCACTTCTTATCGCCCACCGTGGCGGCGGAGCCGAAGCGAGTGAGCACGGCCTCGCCGAAAACACCATCCCCGCTTTTGCTCGAACGGTTGAAACAATGCGTGACGGCAGCGACGTCTTTACGCCAGCCATCGAGACCGACGTCTGCCAGGGTATCACAGATAGCATCCGCATGGTCATGAATATGCGCTCAATGTGTCCTTTTAAGTTCGTTTACTTCAGACTTACATAACTCCCGATTCCTTTATTGCCTCTGTTATAGATGATAATCCTTGCAGAGATCTCCGTTTTTATGCTCTATTTCGCTTGGAATTTTATCAACCTGTGCTACCCTAGAGTAAAGCTGCTTGAGGTGGGCGCGCAGGTTTATAAATCATCAATATCCATAAGGGGTATTGACATTAAGTAGCAATTAGTATAGAATGATACTAATCACTTTTGGTGAGGAGGAGAAACTACATGATACGAAACGTATTCAACCGTGGTCGCGTAATTGCAGCAAGCGCCGTTTTGGGCTTTGCAATGCTCGCGACTGCCGCCACCAGCCTGGTTGGCCACACACAAGGCACTCGTGCCGCATCACTTTGTAACCCTGAGGCAGCTTGTAATGTTGTCTGGGGCGGCTTGAGTGGTTCGACCGATCAGCAATATATTAACTCGTTCCAAGATGCATATAGGAGCGGGACCGACGGCCACGGCCACAACGACCTCAAAGCCGTGTATGCCAACTGGATGGGCGCAAGCGAAGCCATGGTTAATGGCATGACTACCGCCAACACACAAATCGGTACCGTCTACAAAGACGGCCACATCACGGTGAACGGCAAAACTGTCGGCACTAGCGCTGTAGTTACCGCTCGTTTTACGCTCGGCAACGGCTTCAGCCACGTTGAAGGCAATGTATACTCACGTGCTACAACGACATATGAGTACTACCCAACCGAGCAAGCGATTGTCTACATGCAGAACGGCCAAATGGTGTTCTTCGTGGAAATCCCTTGTGGCAACGCTGGCCGTGCAACGCCCGTTACCCCTCCGAAACCACCTGTAACTCCCCCTGCTTCAGAAGTCTGTAACGACCTCACCTTCACCAAAAACGGCAACGGCTACACCTTTACTGCGACTGGCAACGCCCAGAACACGACCATCACCGGCTACACCTTTACCTTCGGCGACGGCAGCAGCACGACCGTTCCTACCAACGGCACCTCAGCTACTACCTCGCACACCTACAGCAAGCCCGGCACATACACTGCCATTGCAGCAATCAATACGACCGCCAAGAATGGTGTGACCTCGGCCAACTGTGCCAAGCAAATCACCATTCCGCAACCCGAATGTAAGCCAGGCGTACCCGAGGGCAGCCCGCAATGTAACGTCGTCATGACCTGTAACAATCTGGTCTTCTCAGCTCCAAGCGACAACACGCAGCAAGTCACCTTCACTGTTGATGCTTCGGGTCAGAACGTCACAATCGACAGCTACCACATCGACTTCGGCGACGGCAGCACGCCATACAACGGCGCAGCCCCAAGCACTTTGCACAACTACCCCGCTACCAACCAGACGTACGCCGCCGTTGCCACCGTCACGTTCACAAACACCTTGACCAGCAAACAGCAGACGGTATCGAGCGACAAATGTAAGGTGCAGGTTCCCGTGACTATCCCGATGTGCACCGTTCCTGGCAAAGAGAACTTCCCTGTGGGCAGCCCGCAGTGCACCACCCCACCGCCAGCAACCCCTCCGACAGTTCTGCCGAGCACTGGCCCTGGCGACGTCATCGGCGTATTCGCCGGCGTCAGCCTCGCAGGTGCCGCAGCCCACTACTTCTTCGGCAAACGCCGCGACAGCTAGAAGTAAGCTCCGGCCAAAAACACTAAACAACCACCCCATTTCTGAGGTGGTTGTTTTTATAAGCAGAAATATGGGGGGGCCGGCGGCCACGGCCTATTTCCATTATTTCTAAGGCTATTTCTTGATCTGCTCCCACGGCAGTTCCGGCTTGCCGAAGTGGCCATACGCAGCCGTCTGCAAGTAGATTGGCTTGCGCAAATCGAGCTGCTCGACGATGTTCTTCACCGACGGCACGAGCAGAGCCTTGGCGAAGTCGTAGATTTCGGCCTCGGGCTTTTTGCCCGTCTCAAAAGTATTGATCGTGAACGAGACTGGCTCGCGCGCACCAATGTAGTACGCAAGCGCAACTTCGCACTCGTCGGCCAATCCGGCGGCAACAATGTTTTTGGCGATATAGCGAGCTGCATACGCACCAGAGCGGTCGACTTTGCTTGGATCCTTGCCCGAGAAAGCGCCGCCGCCGACGCGCGCAAAACCACCGTAGCCATCGACCACGATCTTGCGACCGGTGAGCCCGGCGTCAGATGACGGCCCTGGCGTGTACCATACGTCGGTGCCGTTCACAATGAGCTGCTCGGGCGAAATAGCGTGGCCATACTTCTTGAGCACCGGCGTCACGATCTGTTCGTAAACATCTTTGCGCACCTCTTCGACCGTCACATCTTCGTTATGCGGCACGGCAATCGTTACATGCTCCACGCCGACCGGCTTGCCTTGCTCATAGTTCACGACCACTTGCGCTTTGCCGTCCGGGCGAAGGTAGGCGATCTTTTTAGTCTCGCGAGCTTCGTCGATAGCGCGCGTCAGTGCATGCGCCAGCGTGATCGGCAGCGGTAAATATTCCGGCGTCTCGTTGGTAGCGAATCCGAACATCATGCCCTGATCGCCGGCGCCGTGGTCCTCGCCCGTGCCGTGGCCGTCAACACCGACGGCGATTTCTGGGGACTGCTGATGCAAGTAGTTCTCGATTGGCGATTGGTCCGAGAATCCCCACGAAGGGTCGGTGTAGCCAAGCCGCCGAATCTCGGCGCGTACGATGCCCTCGAAGTCGACGGTGGCGCTGGTTTTGATCTCGCCAGCCAGCACAATGCGATTGTCGGCCACCAGCACCTCAATGCCGGCGCGGCTGTATTTGTCCTGGGTGAGCAGCGCATCCAGAATGGCGTCGCTCAGTTGGTCGGCGACTTTGTCCGGGTGCCCGGCGCACACTGACTCGCTCGCGAACTGGGTTACTTTTGGCATAAAAATATCCTTTCTGCTCTCTCGAACGGGAAGGATATGGCAAAGCAAATATCTTCCCGCTAAAGTAAAGCGGCTAGATGGAGCACCAACGCTTCGAACGAAGCAGGTTGCTGGCAGGTCGCAGAGCTAGATCTCTCGCTGCACTCTGTATATTTAAGTTAGTACTAGCGAAGCATATCACATGCTCGCGCTTATGCAAATATATTGTGCAAAATTCGATACTTTTCGTCCTACTGGACTCGTCAGCGCAAGCACACTTGCGGAAGTATCTTTGGCTTGGACTTTGCGCGGGGTTGCAAATGTCCAAGCCAACGCCCGGAGAACGAACAAGGCTGTTCTCCGGGCCCGCTGAGCCGATTGAGCTTAGGCGCTAGAGTCCCAAGGCCACTTCGAGGACCATGCTGACCGTCGAGCGGTCGTAGGCGCTGTTCGCCAGCACCTCACCCACCGTCACCACCTCGATGTAGGTGCGCTCCTCGCCGTCGCCGAACACGGTCTTCAGCTCCTCGTGCAGTTTGGCGTACGCCATTTCCTCGGCCGTCAGTTCGACCGAGAAAAGATGAGCCTGGTGGGCTGACATCGTGGCGAGCGCCTGCCTCGCCCCATGATAGACGAAGCGACTTGGGTCGATTTGCAGACCCGTCTCGTCGAACACCTCCATGACGGCGATGTCGAGCCACGACAGATCCGTGGCGAAGTCTGAGCCCCCGGGCAATTCGCGAACCCAACCGTCGTTGGTCGCCACCGCCGACCGGAATTCGCGCACACTCACCCACTCGAGGTCATTGATCGGGTGGGCCGAGTCCTCGCGCCGCCGATACAGCATGACGCTTGAAGTGCTGGGCCGACCGATCACGATCTCGTTCGCCTTGTGGCGATTCTCGGCCGTGACAAAGATGTCGACGTGCAGCTCCCACATGAACACCTGGGTGCCCTGGCGCGCCCACACCGTTTTTACCTCATAAGCGTGCTCGAGCCTGTTGCCAGCTGCCTTCAGCTGAGCGTACCAGTACTGGAACGACGGCGTCCGCCAGATGTGCAGCGGCACCTCGCGCTCACCACCAGACCGCTTGGCGCCATCGCCGATCTTGTCGAGCGTCAGGCGCACAGCCTCGGCAAGTGTCGCGGCCACCGGCACGCGCAGCATGCGGGCGAAGCAGCGCTGGTAGGCACCATTCCAGCCGCCTTCTGGCGAGCAGAGCACGATCTTGCCGGAACGCTTCCAGCCGCCCCACACATCGGCCGTCAGGCTGTCGGGCAGCTTGAGTTCGCCATCCGGGGTACGGCAGAGGATCCGATCGGCCATCTGCTGGCAGCGTTCTTCCCAGTCGAGATTGTCGAGCTTGTAATGCCCGCCATACACACGGTCCACCGGGACGAACACCACACCGCGGTAGCCGGCAGCCCTCAGCAACTCGATGGCCTCCTCGTACCACGATGGCTCGTTCTTTGCCAGTGAGCCCATCAGGAAGATCGACGCCGAGAAATCAACATCAGGCAGATCTTCCTGCGCGTACACCAGCGTGAGCTCCTCTTGCTTTTCCGGAGCTGGCTTGTTCTCGCTTCGCATCATCATGCGACCTCTTCTCAGCCGATCATCACCGCACGTCGCGGCAAAACAGTAATCAGCTCATGTATCTATACCATAAAAGGCACCAGGTGTACAGATGTGTACACCAGTTTGAGTATCCGCCGACGGCCGATAACAGCGAGAAATTCTTGGTGAGCTTGCCGCGAAGAAATAATCACCCATAAATGCCTAAAAAGCGCTATACTTTACGCTATGCACTGGCTTGTTGCCGATTTAATTATGTTTACCTGCTCGGTGGGGTTGTATCTTGCCGTGCGCCGAGCCTCGCTCGCCAAGCTGCCGAGTCAGAGCAACAATTTGGCGATGTTCGCGGTACCGTTGTTTGTTTTTGCCCTTGCAGACTTCATAACGCACGCCAAGCTCGCTATCTCGTGGTGGCAATTCGCACAGATCGTATTCACGGCTGTCGTTTTGTCATATTACGCCAATGCCATGTCGGTGCGGAGCATCGAGCTAGCGCCCAACGCCGGCTACAGCTTGGTGCTCTCGAAAAGTTATGTAGTGCTCACGTCCATCCTGGCCGTGCCTCTGTTCGGCGCGCACCTTACCGCACACGCATTGCTCGCGATCGGCCTGATTGTCGCATCATCAGCCGCCATTCTCGTCAATCCCAAAGGCACGCACAAAGCCAAAAGCACCGCCTGGATCCCCTTGGCACTGGGCGCGTTCGTCTGCTGGGCATTCCTGTCGCTCATGGCCAAGCATCTTATCTCGGGCGGCATCCCCACGATTACGTTCTTGCTGTACGTGTTCGCGATCGGCACGATGTGCGTACTCATCGAAATGTGGCGGCGGCACATCGACTTCCGCGCCATTTCGCAACACAGCTGGCCGTTCGCACTTGTGGGCGTGGCGGCGTCAGGTTTTAACTTTTTCAACTTCTATGCAGTGAGCATCGCGCCCAACGTCGGCTATGTGAACGCCACCAACGCCGCGTCAATCGGCGCCGTCACACTCCTGTCGGCCGTTTTCTTCAAGGACGAGCTGACTCGCCAAAAACTCATCGGCGTGTTTGGCGTCATAGCCGGCCTGCTCGTGTTACTGGCCTGGAAATAAATAATGAGCGCGCCTCGGAGTGCGGACGAAACCAGCGGCATCACACATGTTCGGCCGCTCAAGTCAGCTCAACAATCCACTAGCGTACGCGAATCTTCAGCTGGCCACGGCGCCAGCGCGCACCAAAACACCGGCGCAGCGGGGCAGGCAACCGCCAACATGCCAAAAGTGCTCGACTTCGTTATCGTCCTCTGTCCGAACATTGGCTTTGGCCCCGAGCTCGAAGAATATGCTCCAGATGGGCTCTACATCGGTGCCCGCGCACGCATGCAAGCCGCCGCCGACCTCTTTCATCGTGCCGATCCGGCCGTGAAAAAATATATCGTGGTAGGCGGCGGACTTGAGCAATCCGACCACCGCTTGCGCTGGAAAAAAACCGAACATATGCGCGAATTCCTCATTCGCAGCGGCGTGCCCCCAAAAGACATCCTGTGTGTCGCCTCCGAGCCCGACACTTCGGGAAATTTCCGGGCGATCTGGAAAACATGCCATGCGCAGTTACGGGCGAAAACCATTGGCGTACTCACCAATCAGTATCATGTGCCGCGGGCGCTCTGCATTGCCACCGACCCGCAGTTCGATTGGGGCGGCGCTCAGTTTATTCCCTTGCCCGCCGAATCGCTCCTTGCAGGCGAGCTTGGGCTTCCCGCACCCGGCAAAGCATCGTTGGCGGGTCGACTCGCGCGCGAGCAGCACGGCCTGGGTGACTGGCAGCGAGGCGAGTATCGCAATCAGCATATGCCCCAGCGTTCTTGGCAAGGGTCGCTTCGCACAGAAGCCATCGATACGCATCAGCCACGCCCCAATTCCGATTCTGGCGATCATACGCCGCCCCAAAATACTCGCCGATGATTTAACTAGAAATTTACCCGTCAAACTGCTATACTATCTCCGTCATTGGGGATTGGCCAAGCGGTAAGGCACTGGGTTCTGGTCCCAGGATCGGGGG